>NZ_LZLJ01000061.1 GCF_001668625.1 Mycobacterium sp. 1274756.6 | reverse complement strand
GGATAACTGGTTGCGGCCGGTGCCGGTGGGTGTGGTGGGGGAGTTGTATGTGGCCGGTGCTGGTGTGGGGGTGGGGTATGTGGGTCGTTCGGGGTTGACTGGTTCGCGGTTTGTGGCGTGCCCGTTTGTGCCGGCGCAGGGGTGCGCGGGGGTGCGGATGTATCGCACGGGGGATTTGGTGGCGTGGGGTGCCGATGGGCAGTTGCGGTATGTGGGGCGTGCTGATGAGCAGGTGAAGATCCGCGGGTATCGCATCGAGTTGGGGGAGGTGCAGGCCGCGCTTGGGCAGGTGGGTGGGGTTGCGCAGGCGGTGGTGGTGGTCCGGGAGGACCGGCCTGGGGATAAGCGGTTGGTCGGGTATGTGACCGAGACCGTGGTGGGGGGTGTGGATGTCGCGGCGGTGCGCAGTGTGTTGGGGCAGCGGTTGCCGGGTTATATGGTGCCGGCGGCGGTGGTGGTGCTTGATGCGGTGCCGTTGACGGTCAACGGCAAGTTGGACAAACGGGCGTTGCCGGCACCGGAGTATGTCGATGCCCAGCGGTATCGGGCGCCGGGTGATCCGACTGAGGAGATTCTGGCCGCGGTTTATGCCCAGGTGTTGGGGTTGGAACGGGTTGGGGTGGATGACTCGTTTTTCGATCTGGGGGGCGATTCGTTGTCGGCGATGCGGGTGGTCGCCGCGATCAACCAAGCGTTGGGCACTGAGGTGGCGGTGCGGGTGTTGTTCGACGCCCCCACCGTCGCGCAGCTAGCCCAGCGGGTGGGTGAGGGTGGTGGGTGTGGTCGGCGCCCGGCGTTGGTGTCGATGCCGCGCCCGGCGGTGGTGCCGTTGTCGTTCGCCCAGCAACGGTTGTGGTTTTTGGAGCAGTTGCAGGGGCCGTCGGCGGTTTACAACATGCCGGTGGCGTTGCGGTTGTGTGGGCGGGTGGATGTGGATGCGCTGGGTGCGGCGTTGGTGGATGTGGTGGGTCGGCATGAGTCGTTGCGGACGGTGTTCACCGCGGTTGATGGGGTTGCTCAGCAGGTGGTGTTGGGGGTGGGGGAGGCTGATTTCGGGTGGGAGGTCGTTGATGCCGTCGGGTGGTCGGTAGCGCAGTTGGGTGAGGCTGTGGCGGCGGTGGCGGGTTATCGCTTCGATGTGTCGGTGCAGGTTCCGTTGCAGGCGCGACTGTTTCGGGTTGGTGGGGATGAGTATGTGTTGGCGGCGGTGGTGCATCACATTGCTGCTGATGGTGGTTCGGTGGCGCCGTTGGTGGCGGATTTGGGTGCGGCCTATGGCGCCCGGTGTGCTGGTCGGGTTCCGGATTGGGTGCCGTTGGCGGTGCAATACATCGATTACACGCTGTGGCAGCAGCAGTGGCTCGGTGAGGAGTCTGATCCAGACAGTGTGATTGCGGCGCAGTTGGAGTATTGGCGTGCGGCGTTGGCGGGGTTGGCTGAGCGGGTGGAGTTGCCGACCGATCGGCCGTATCCGCCGGTGGCTGATCATCGGGGTGCTGCGGTGCCGGTGGAGTGGTCGGCGCAGTTGCAGCAGCAGATCGCGGGGATGGCGCGGGCGCATAATGCGACCAGTTTCATGGTGGTGCAGGCTGCTTTGGCGGTGGTGTTGGCCAAGCTGAGTGCCACCACTGATGTGGCGATCGGGTTTCCGATCGCTGGGCGTCAGGATCCGGCGTTGGATGATCTGGTCGGGTTTTTTGTCAACACGTTGGTGTTGCGGGTCGATGTGGGTGGGGATCCGAGTGCTGCGGAGTTGGTGGGGCGGGTTCGGCAGTGTGTTTTGGCGGCTTTTGAGCATCAGGATGTGCCGTTTGAGGTGTTGGTGGAGCGGCTGAATCCGACGCGGAGTTTGACTCATCACCCGCTGGTTCAGCACATGTTGGGGTGGCAAAGTGTGGTCGGGGATCCCGCGGCGGCCTCGGCGTTGGGCGATGTTCAGGTCAGTGCGTTGGGCGCGGATCTTCATTCCGCGCGGATGGATGTGGTGTTCTCGCTGCAGGAGCGCTGGAGTGAGGTCGGCCAGCCTGTCGGTATCAGCGGGTTGGTGGAGTACCGCACCGATGTGTTTGACGCGCACACCATCGAGGCGTTGATTCGGCGGGTGGAGCGGGTTTTGGTCGCGTTCACCGCCGATGCCGCTGAGTGCCTTTCTGCGATCGATCTGCTCGATACCGGTGAGCACGCCCGACTCGATGCGTTTGCTCACCGGGCGGTGTTGAGCGCGCCGGCGGCCGCACCCGAATCGATCGTGGCGGTCTTCGCCGACCAGGTCGCCCGCGTGCCGGATGAGGTCGCGGTGCGCTTCGCCGGGCAATCGATGACCTACCGCGAACTCGACGAAGCCTCCAACCGGCTGGCCCACCGGCTGCTCGACGCCGGCGCAGCACCGGGTCACCACGTCGCGCTTTTGCTCACCCGCTCCGCTAAAGCCATCACCGCCATCCTGGCCGTCCTCAAAACCGGCGCCGCATACCTATGTGTTGATCCCGCGCACCCCGAGGCGCGCATCGAATTCGTACTCACCGATGCCGACCCAGTCGCCGTGATCACCAGCGAGGAGCTTGAACCGCGCGTCGGTGGCACCAGCGCACCGATTGTCGATATCAACGATCCGGCCATCGAAGCCCGCCCGGTCACCGCGCTGCCCGGCCCGAAACCCGATGACATCGCCTACATCGTCTACACCACCGGCACCGGCCGCAACCACCCATCGAGAACAAACAACGCCGCCCCCGGCACCGGCACCCCAATGGGTACCGGCCCCTCACCTGGAACCAGGGGTGCACTGACTGCGCCCAGGATGGTGGTTTCACTCGGCCCGTAGGCGTTGAGCATGAGCCGCCCCGGCGCCCACTGCTCGACCACCTCGGCCGGACATGCCTCCGCACCGACGAGCAAGGCCACCGACTCCAGCCCGGGTGGGGCCAACGCCTTCACCGCCGACGGGGTTTGGAACAACACGTCGACCTGCTCGTCAACCAGTAGCGTGTGCAAGTCGTCGGGTGTGGCCACGATCGCTTCGGGGGCCACCACGAGCCGTCCCCCGGGCAAGAGCGCACCGAAGATCTCCCACACCGAGGCGTCGAAGGCCAGCGAATGGCCCAGTGCCCACGTAGCCGGACGGGGCAACCCGGCATCCAGCGTCAGGATCAACTGCGTCAGGTTGTGGTGGGTGATGGCTACGCCTTTGGGGGTTCCGGTGGTGCCGGAGGTGTAGACGATGTAGGCGATGTCATCGGGTTTCGGGCCGGGCAGCGCGGTGACCGGGCGGGCTTCGATGGCCGGATCGTTGATATCGACAATCGGTGCGCTGGTGCCACCGACGCGCGGTTCAAGCTCCTCGCTGGTGATCACGGCGACTGGGTCGGCATCGGTGAGTACGAATTCGATGCGCGCCTCGGGGTGCGCGGGATCAACACATAGGTATGCGGCGCGGTTTGTGGCGTGCCCGTTCGGGGGTGCGGGGGTGCGGATGTATCGCACCGGGGATTTGGTGGCTTGGGGAGCTGATGGGCAGTTGCGGTTTGTTGGCCGCGGTGATGAGCAGGTCAAGATTCGTGGTTTCCGCATCGAGTTGGGCGAGGTGCAGGCGGCGTTGAGCGGGTTGGCCGGGGTGGAGCAGGCGGTGGTCATCGCCCGGGAGGACCGGCCTGGGGATAAGCGGTTGGTCGGCTATGTCACCGAGTCGGTGACCGGGATTGTGGACACCGGTGCGGCGCGCAGCACGCTGTTCGAGCAGCTGCCGGACTATATGGTGCCCGCGGCGATTGTGGTGCTCGAGCAGCTTCCGTTGACGGTCAACGGCAAACTGGACAAGCGTGCTCTGCCGGCGCCGGACTACGTTGATGCCGAGCGTTATCGAGGGCCGTCGTCGCCGACGGAGGAGATTCTGGCTGGGATTTATGCCCAGGTGCTCGGCTTGCCGCGGGTGGGGGTCGATGACTCGTTTTTCGACCTCGGTGGGGATTCGCTCTCAGCGATGCGAGCCATCGCCGCCATCAACCAGCCTTTCGATACCGATGTGTCGGTACGGGCGCTCTTCGAGGCGCCGACGGTGGCGCAATTGGCGCCACGCATCGGCGAGGTCTCGGGTTCGAGTGGACGGAAAGCGTTGACTGTGCAGCAGCGTCCTGAGGTGGTGCCGTTGTCGTACGCCCAAAACCGGATGTGGTTTTTGAACCGGGTCGAAGGGCAGGTCGCCACTTACAACATGCCGGTAGCGGTGCGGTTGCATGGTCCGCTCGATCCGAGGGCGTTTGGTACGGCGTTGGCGGATGTGGTGGCCCGTCACGAGAGCCTGCGAACGGTTTTCCCGGCGACGGGTGGGGTACCCGCGCAAGTGGTGTTGCCGGTCGGGCAGGCTGATTTTGGGTGGCAGGTGGTCGATGCCACCGGCTGGTCAGCGGACCAGTTGAATGCCGAAATCGCGGCGGTGGTGGGACATCGCTTCGATCTGGCGGCGGAGGTCCCGTTGCAGGCGAAGCTTTTCGCTGTCGCGGATAACGAATATGTGCTGGCGGCGGTGGTGCATCACATCGCCGGGGACGGGTCATCGATCGCGCCGTTGATGAGGGATCTGGGAGCAGCGTATACGGCCCGGTGTGGCGGGCGGACCCCCGATTGGGCGCCGTTGACGGTGCAGTATGTCGACTACACGCTCTGGCAACGGGAGCAGTTCGGCGATCTGGATGACGAGGGCAGCCCGATCGCCTCTCAGGTGGCGTATTGGCGGGAAGCGTTGACGGAGCTACCGGAGCGCCTCCAGTTGCCGACGGATCGGCCGTATCCGTCGGTGGCCGATCATCGTGGGGCGGCGGTGGCGGTGGAGTGGCCTGCCGGCTTGCAGCAAGGGATTGCCGAGGTCGCCCGAGCGCATAACGCGACCGGGTTCATGGTGGTTCAGGCGGCCTTGGCGGTGTTGTTGTCGAAGTTAAGTGGCAGCCGGGATGTGGCGGTGGGGTTCCCGATCGCTGGCCGGTCGAACCCGGTGTTGAATGAGTTGATCGGGTTCTTCGTCAACACACTGGTGTTACGGACCGACCTGACCGGTGATCCGACGGTGGCCGAGGTGTTCGATCAGGTTCGGCAGCGCAGCCTGGCGGCGTTCGAGCATCAGGATGTGCCGTTTGAGGTGTTGGTTGAGCAACTCAACCCGACCCGGTCGCTGACCCATCACCCGTTGATCCAAGTGATCTTGGCGTGGCAGAACTTTACGGACGATTTCGCGACGTCATCAATGCTCGGTGATCTGGCGGTCAGCCCGCTATCCGCTGAGACCCAGTCGGCGCGAATGGACCTGGTGTTCTTCCTGGAGGACCGGTGGACAGATTCCGGTGAGCCGGCCGGTATTTCGGGGTCGGTGGAATACCGCACCGACATATTCGACGCTGCCAGTATCGAAATTTTCGCAGGGCGGTTGCAGCGGGTCCTGACCGCGATGATCGCTGATCCGAGCAGCCCGGTGTCATCGATCGAGGTGTTGGAGGCGGCGGAGCGTGGGTTGCTCGATGAGTTCGGTCATCGCGAAGTGTTGGTTGCGTCGGTTGCCGAGCCGGGGTCGATTCCGGGAGTCTTCGCCGCGACGGTGGCCGAGGCGCCAGGTGCGGTAGCGTTGAGTTTCGCCGGCCAGTCGTGGACGTATCGGCAGCTGGATGAGGCGTCGAATCGGTGGGCGCATCTGCTGGCCGAGCGTGGGGCGGCGCCGGGCCAGTGTGTGGCGTTGATGCTGCCGCGCACTGCGGAGGCGGTCGTGGCGATCCTGGCGGTGCTGAAATCGGGGGCGGCGTATCTGCCAGTTGATGTTTCATTGCCGGATACGCGAATCAGCTTCATGCTCGATGATGCTGATCCGGTGGTGGCGATCACCACGGTGGAGCTCGCCGACCGGTTGGCGGGGGCGGATCTGGCAGTGGTCGACATCGCGGATCTCCGGATCGCAGAGCAACTCGCTACGAGTTTGCCGGAGCCGGGGCCTGGTGACGTGGCGCATATTATTTACACGTCGGGGACGACGGGCGCCCCGAAGGGGGTGGCGGTCACTCACCGCAATGTGACCCGGTTGTTCGACGGTCTGGATATCGGGGTGGGGTTGGGGCCGGATCGGGTGTGGGCAGCGTGTTCGTCGTTGGCCTTCGACTATTCGGTGTGGGAGATCTGGGGTGCATTGCTCACCGGTGGTCGCCTAGTAGTGGTCCCCGAGGAAGTGCGTCGGTCTGGGCCACAGCTGCAGGCGTTGTTGACGGCCGAGGGTGTTGAAGTGGTCAGTCAGACGCCGTCGGCGATCGGAATATTGTCGCCGCTGGGGCTGGGGTCGGCGACGCTGATGATTGCCGCCGAGCCTTGCCCGGTCGAGGTGGTGGATCGGTGGGCGCCGGGTCGGGTGATGCTCAATGGGTATGGGCCGACGGAGACGACGGTGTTTGCCACGATCTCCGCGCCGCTGGTTGCGGGTTCTGGGGAGGCGCCGATCGGTGTTCCGGTGCCCGGAGCGGCGGTGTTTGTTTTGGATGGCTGGCTGCGGCCGGTGCCGGTGGGTGTGGTGGGCGAGTTGTATGTGGCCGGCAGCGGGGTTGCGGTGGGCTATATGGGTCGGGCGGGGCTGACCGCGTCGAGGTTTGTGGCCTGCCCGTTCGGGGGCGCCGGCGCCGATGGTGATGGGTCTGCGGTGGGTTTGCGGATGTATCGCACCGGCGACCGGGTGGTATGGGGCCGCGATGGGCAGTTGCGGTATGTGGGGCGTGCTGATGAGCAGGTGAAGATCCGCGGGTATCGCATCGAGTTGGGAGAGATCGAAGCGGTATTAGCGGCACATCCGCGGGTGGCGCAGGCTGTGGTGATCACTCACACCTCCGTAACAGGTGCCGCCGGTGATGGTGCGGGCGTGCCGGATAAGCAATTGGTCGGCTATGTGGTGCCCGACCGGCGGATGCGGCTCGTGCGGGAACCGAAACGGGAAGCACAACTGGTCGATCAGTGGCAGGACGTCTATGAGGACCTGTACTCAGCGGAAACAACTCCCCCTGATGCGGCGATGGTGTTGGGGGAGGACTTTGGCGGCTGGAACTCGAGCTACACCGGTGAACCGATACCGTTGCCGCAGATGCGGCAGTGGCAGTCCGCGGCGGTGGAGCGGATCCGTGGGTTGGGTTCGGGTCGGGTGTTGGAGATCGGAGTCGGTTCGGGGTTGTTGCTGGCGAAGCTGGCGCCGGAGTGCGACGAGTATTGGGGGACAGACTTCTCCGCAGCGACGATCAAGAAACTCCAGACCGCGGTGTCGGCCCAGCCGTGGGCGAGCCGGGTACGGTTGCGGGTGCAGCCGGCCGATGTGATCAACGGCCTGCCCACGGGTTATTTCGATGTGGTGGTGCTCAATTCAGTAATCCAGTACTTCCCCAGCGGCGGATACCTGCTGGATGTACTGGCGGCGACGATGAAGCTCCTCGCGCCGGGCGGGGCGGTGTTCATCGGCGATGTTCGTAATCTCGCGTTGCTGCAGCCGTTCACCACCGCGGTGGTATGCGCCGATCCAGCCGCTGGGCTGGAGACCGTGGCGGTGGCGTCAGAGCGGGTGCGCCGGGAGATGCTCACTGAACAGGAACTACTGGTCGCACCGGAGTTTTTCACCGGGCTGCCGGCACAGCTGGGTGACATCACCGCCGTAAATGTACAGCTCAAAGACATGGATGTGGTCAACGAGCTCAGCGGCTACCGCTACGAAGTGGTGTTACACAAAGCGCCAGTCTCGTTGTGTTCGGCTAAGAATCTGCCGGTGCTCCCCTGGCACCGATTCACCGGCCTGACCGAGTTGGGTGAGTTCCTGCGATCCGAGCAGCCGACGGGGGTGCGGGTGTGTGGGTTACCCCACGACGGAGTCTGGCCGGACGTGGTCCTGGCCGCGGCGCTGGCCACCGCAGATGCACGCGCCACCGTGGAGGATCTGCGGGCCGGTTTGGTTGCACCGGAATCGGTGTCGGTGCGGCAATGCCATCAGGTTGGCGCAGTATCGGGGTATGCCACGGCGGTGACCTGGTCACCGACGCCGGGCCTACTCGATGTCATCTACACCCGGCAGGAAACCGGCAACGGCCAGCCCGCCCCAGTGCTCACCGACGTATATCTGCCGGCCGACCCGGTCGACTCCCTGGCCGAATACGTCAATGACCCGGCCTCAGTTGACCGGGTCTCCGAACTACGCAGCTATGCCACCGAGAAACTGCCCGCATACATGGTGCCCGCAGCGATCATGCTTCTCGATACGGT
This sequence comes from Mycobacterium sp. 1274756.6, assembly GCF_001668625.1. Taxonomy (GTDB): domain Bacteria; phylum Actinomycetota; class Actinomycetes; order Mycobacteriales; family Mycobacteriaceae; genus Mycobacterium. The sequence goes on along the minus strand of NZ_LZLJ01000061.1, from coordinate 18,560 downwards.
CCCGTTGACGGTCAACGGTAAAATCGACAAACGGGCCCTTCCGGCCCCCGAATTCATCACCGGGGCGACCTATCGTGCGCCGCGCGATGACCGGGAACGAGTGCTGACCACCTTGTTCGAAGAGGTCCTCGGCGCCAACCGGGTCGGGATCGACGAATCATTCTTCGACCTCGGGGGACATTCCCTTTCCGCCATCCGACTCTTGGCCCGAGTCCGAGTCGGACTCGGCGTCGAGGTGCCGATCCGGGTGCTGTTCGATGCGCCCACCGTGGCGCAACTAGCCGATTGGATCCACACCTGCGGACACAGAAGGGCAGGCCCGGCCTTAACTGCGCGGCCGCGTCCTGAGATCATCCCGTTGTCGTATGCGCAGCGACGGCTGTGGTTTCTGGAGCAGTTGCATGGGCCGTCACCGATGTACAACATGCCGATGGCGCTACGACTGACGGGATGCCTTGATGCCGACGCGCTCGGGTCCGCATGGGCCGACGTGGTCGCCCGCCACGAAACCCTGCGCACAATCTTCCTCACCGTCGACGGCCTTCCCACACAGGTGGTGGTGCCGGCCGAAAAGGTCGACTTCGGTTGGCAGGTCACCGCTGCCGCCGGTTGGCCGACGGATCGACTGGTCAAGGCAATCTCGGCGGTGGTGGAACACCGCTTCGACCTGACCAGCGAATGCCCGCTACGAGCTGAACTGTTCCATACTGGCAGCGATGAGCACGTGTTGGTCGCGGCGGTGCACCACATAGCCGGCGACGGCTCGTCGATAGCGCCGCTGGTGCGCGACCTCGGGATCGCCTATGCCGCCCGCTGCGTCGGGCAGGCCCCTGACTGGGCGCCGTTGTCGGTGCAATACGTTGACTACACCCTGTGGCAACAAGACTGGCTCGGTGAGGAATCCGCCCCCGACAGCCGGATCACCGCGCAGCTGGCCTACTGGCAGGAAGCCCTAGGCGGGCTGCCGGAACGCCTTGAGCTACCCACCGACCGGCCCTACCCAGCCGTCGCCGACTACCGGGGTGACATGGTGGCGGTGCAATGGCCCGCACAACTACAGCAACACATCGCCGAAGTGGCCCGCAAACACGATGCGACCAGCTTCATGGTCGTTCAAGCCGGCCTCGCGGTACTGCTGTCGAAACTCGGTGCCAGTGCCGATGTGGCCATTGGATTTCCCACCGCCGGCCGCCAAGATCCCGCCCTGGACGACCTGATCGGCTTCTTCGTCAACACCCTGGTGCTGCGCGTCGACCTCGCCGGCGATCCCACCATCGCCGAACTCATTGAGCAGATCCGCCAACGCAGCCTCGCCGCCTACGACCACCAAGACGTGCCGTTCGAGTTGATCGTCGAACGACTCAACCCGAACCGCTCCCTGCGCCATCACCCGCTGATCCAAGTAATGCTCGGCTGGCAGAACTTCGCCAAACACCCAGCCGCAACCACCTTACTCGGAGATATTGACGCAACTCCGCTTGCCGCCCCCACACACACCGCCCGCATGGACCTCATGTTCTCCCTCGAAGAACAATGGACGGAATCGGGTCAGCCAGCAGGAATCACCGGAATCGTCGAGTACCGAACCGACATATACGACCAAGACAGCATCAACAAACTCGTCAACCGATTCCAACGGGTTCTGACAGCGATCGTCGCCGATCCGGGACGGCCGATGTCGTCGGTGAATCTGCTCGATGTAGACGATGGTGTCGTGCTGGATGAGTTTGGGCATCGGGCGGTGTTGACCGGATCGAAAGCTCGAGCAACTTCGATTCCGGAGACGTTCGTGGCACACGTAGCCAAGCGGCCATCGGCGGTAGCAGTGCGATGTTCCGGCACATCGTGGACGTATCGAGAGTTGGATGAGGCGTCGAATCGGTTGGCGCATCTGTTGGTCGAGCACGGAGCGGGTCCGGGCCAGTGTGTGGCGTTGCTGCTGCCGCGCACCGCGCAGGCGGTCGTGGCGATCCTAGCCGTGCTCAAATCAGGGGCGGCATACCTGCCGATCGACCCGGCGGTGCCGGCCGCCCGAATCGAGTTCATGTTCGCCGACGCCGCACCAGTCGCAGTCGTCACCGATGGCCAATTGCGTGGTCGAGCGACCGACGCGGGTGTGATCGTCATCGATGTCGACGACCCCGCCGTCGATGCCCGGCCCGCCACGGCGTCCGTGCCCGGGCCGAAGTCCGATGATGTCGCCTACCTCATCTACACCTCCGGCACAACCGGCGCCCCAAAGGGGGTGGCGATAACCCACCGCAACGTGATCCAGTTGTTCGACGGTCTCGATGCGGGAATGCAGATCGGCCCCGACCAGGTATGGTCCGCGTGGCACTCCCTCGCGTTCGACGTGTCGGTGTGGGAGATCTTCGGCGCCTTGCTACATGGCGGGCGGTTGGTAGTGGTACCCGAAACGGTCACCCGCTCACCAAGTGACCTCCAGAAGTTGCTGGTCGCCGAGCAGGTAAATGTGGTGAGCCAAACCCCGTCGGCGGCAGGGATGCTCTCCCCGCAGGGGTTGGAGTCAGCGGTGTTGGCAGTGGCCGGCGAAGCTTGCCCGGTCGAGGTGGTGGATCGGTGGGCGCCGGGTCGGGTGATGCTCAATGGGTATGGGCCGACGGAGACGACGGTGTTTGCCACGATCTCCGCGCCGTTGGTTGCGGGTTCTGGGGAGGCGCCGATCGGTGTTCCGGTGCCCGGAGCGGCGCTGTTTGTTTTGGATGGCTGGCTGCGGCCGGTGCCGGTGGGTGTGGTGGGCGAGTTGTATGTGGCCGGCAGCGGGGTTGCGGTGGGCTATATGGGTCGGGCGGGGCTGACCGCGTCGAGGTTTGTGGCCTGCCCGTTCGGTGGCAACGGCGCCGATGGTGATGGGTCTGCGGTGGGTTTGCGGATGTATCGCACCGGCGACCTGGTGGTCTGGGGCCGCGATGGGCAGTTGCGGTATGTGGGGCGTGCTGATGATCAGGTGAAGATCCGCGGGTATCGCATTGAGTTGGGGGAGGTGCAGGCGGTGTTGGCCGCTGCTGCTGGGGTGGGTCAGGCGGTGGTGGTAGTCCGGGAGGACCGCCCGGGGGACAAGCGGTTGGTGGGGTATGTGACTGAGGTAACCCCCGGGGTGGTGGATTCGGTGGCGGTGCGGGACGGCTTGCGGCAGCGGTTGCCGGATTACATGGTGCCGGCGGTGGTCGTGGTGATCGAGGCCGTGCCGTTGACGGTGAACGGCAAACTCGACAAACGTGCACTGCCGGTACCGGACTATGTCGACATCGATCGGTATCGGGGGCCGTCGTCGCCGACGGAGGAGATTCTGGCGGGGATTTTCCGTCAGGTGTTGGGGTTGGAGCGGGTCGGGGTGGATGACTCGTTCTTCGATCTGGGTGGGGATTCACTGAGTGCGATGCGGACCATCGCCGCGATCAACCAGGCTTTCGATACCGATGTGGCTGTGCGGGTGCTCTTCGATGCACCGACAGTGCGGGGCTTAGCAGGGCAGGTGGGGCGAACCGACAACACCACCGAAGTGCTTCCCATCGAAGTCCTCCGGCATGGGACGGGCATCCCACTGTTCTGTATCCATGACGGATTCGGACTCAGCTGGTCGTATCGGACGCTCGCGGACTATGTGGACTGCCCGATCATCGGCGTCAACCACATCACCGAAGAAGCTGACGCCGACCGGGTAACGATACCGGCGATGGCGAGGAACTACGCAGACCGGATCCAAGCCTTGTATCCCGATGGGCCGTACAGGCTGCTTGGCTGGTCATTAGGAGGTCTTGTTGCTCACGAACTTGCCATCGAGCTCCAGCATCGCGGATGCGAGGTCCACGGTCTCGTCTTGTTAGACGCTCCGCTCAACGCGAATGGCATGAACCGACTTGCGGCAAGGGTTTCGCGACTGCTCGCGCGAAGTAGAACGTTTGCCGAACGAATGGTTTCAGAATATGTTTTCCGAACCAATCACATCGCTGTGCCCACCCCCCTGAGGCCGCTGACCTACAGGCGTGCGGAGGCGCTCCTCCGGCGCCGAGGTGGCGGCGGGTTCACTCTCCCCCCGCGGGAGATTTTCGACATCATGGTCGACAGCTTCACCGCGACCCAATTCGCCTTGTTGGATTACACACCCCGCGTCTTCGACGGCGCAACCGCGATATTTTCCGCCAACCAGGACATCAACGATGACACGAATTGGCGTCTACTGTTGCCACGCCAGCGACACGTGCGTAGCCAGTTCGCGTTCCAGACCGATTTGCAAAGTTGGCGACCATATATCGCCGGCGATGTCACCGCCGACTCGGTAGACTGCACCCACTACGAGATGTTGTCAGCCGCGGCCCTGCAGCAGTACGGGAAACAACTCCAACGATTCTTTGAGTGCTGATAGCCGTGATGTGCGGGCAATTCAACAGCAACGCTTTCATGAAACTGTTATCGCCAACCCGAGGCTGCGGCTTCATTAGAGTCGTGACCTGCGGGTGATGGCCGCGAAGCGACATTTGCGGCTAATGCTTGGCCGCGACCTGCCGGGGGCGCCTGCGTCCGCACGGTGTAGACCGCCTCGGTAGTCACGGCGGCGTAGATTTTCCGGTCGTCCGGGGGCGGTGCCCGCAAGAAAGAGCACTCGAATCTGCTCATGACGATCTCTGTCTCGCGACGCTGAAAGCGGCCGAAGGCCCAACGGTGCTGTCTCGAGAAGTCGTGGTGGTGTGAAGCCGCTCAACTGGCAGTTGATTACCAAACCCCAGGAGCCAAGCGGTAGCGCACCCTCTGCATGTAATCGGTGTAGTCACGCAATTCCCGTTGCAGCAACTTTTCCTCGTCAAGAATGCGCAGAGCGAACAGAAGAAGCTCGGGAACGACGAAGATGAGTCCCCAGTAGGACCCGAGTGCAAGTGGCGTGCCAACCAGCAGGAATACATTGCAGGCGTACATGGGATGGCGCACCAACCCGTACAACCCGGTCGAGACAAGTCGTTGACCCGTCTCGACTTGGACCGTCACCGACGCATGACTATTTTGCACCATAACGAGAAACGCACCGCTGAGCCCGACGAGGACCAGAACATAGCCGACCCCGGAGACTGCTGCGGGGACAGCAGCCCACCCGAAACGATGGTCGAGGGCACTGACGACGAACATCGATGCCCACAGCAAAAAGATTCCCGTCACAAGGGCTTTTTGCTGCCCGCGCGTCTCGGCGGCCACTTTGCGCCGCTGCAGCATCTGCGGGTTTCGGCGCAGGAAGTACAGGCTTGATAGCCATGCGAAGGCCGCAAATATAGCCAGAAGTATCCAGGCTCGCTCGTAGCCGAACGTGCCGGCAGGCACGAACAACAGCGCGGCGAAGGCCGCTAGCCCTAACGACCCCGATGCCAACATGTTCAAGATGGCTTTCATGTTTGCCCCCGCAGGTGTCGGCCATACCCCGTCGACAGCATACCCGTGTAACACCTTGCCTGGCTGCCAATTTCACTAACGCCGTACTAGCAGATCTTGAGCCCGAGAGAAGACACCGCGGGGTGCGGGAGTTCCAAGAACCTTGCGTAACCCGGTTCGGTCTGGGCACGAGCGGCCGGGAAAAGCCCGCGGAGCTTCAGAGCCCGCCCATCGACCGAACCACCAGAGAAGTGCCAACTACCGCCAAGATGGCCGCAACGAAAGCCTGTTGATGCACACGGGCCCAATCGTGTACCCGTTGCAGAATCGCCTGAGTGTTCGTAGGAACGATCCAGTTGCTGAGGAGAATGGCTTCTTCGAGTAAAAGCACCCCGATCATGAATGCCACGACAGCCGCGAATTGCACACCCATAGCGGCGCCCGACGCCACGATGATGGCCAGCGCGAACAAGACTCCGTCGAGTGGAGGCACAAAAATCACGCCAATGACGAAGGAGATCCACGGGGATCCGTTGCGCCACGCCCGGCGGGTGTGAGTTAACAGGCCCCGCGTGGTGTCTCCGTCTCGGGCGTCGTCATCCTGATCGGGATACAGCAACCGGGAAAGCAGAGACGACTTCAATGCCAGCGACGTGCCGTTGCCCTCGTTGACATCAGCCCTTTCGGGGCCCGGCACTGGGGTACCTTCCAACAGAAGTTCTCTTTTACGGGACTGCTTTACGAGCACGCCGACTGCCATCACCGCTGAAAGAGCCAGAAGGACGATGCCCAACCCTAGGGCAACGCGGTGCGCCGTTGAATTGGCCGACGGGTGCGCGAAACTTCTCACGAAGGAGGCCGAAGCGGGTGTGGCGTAGAGAGCGATCAGTGCGCCCAGAAGGGTGCCCAGGCCTATGATGACGGCGCCAACCCAGTAAGCGAACAGATTTTGCATGGGTCGGGGCCGAGAGAGCACCAGAAGGATGAGGCTGAGACGGATCGGACTGATGGTCGTCAAAAGCGCCAGTGCCAGCAATGAACCCCACATGAGCAGCTACCGGATCCGCCGCAGATGTTCTGATCCGGTTGCCGGGCCGGATGAGCGAAAGCTCGCGGTGTATTGCCGGCCCGGTATGGCCCTATCAGCGAGTGCCGCATCGACATCAAGCAGCGTGAACGCGCGCAAGCTTCTCATATAGCAACTCCGTTAGGTTGTGAATCGTGGTGATGTCGGTGATGGCGATGCGCACCCCTGTCTCTGTCTCGATGCGGGCGCGTAACTCATGAGCCCCCAATGAATCCAGTCCGTACTCGAATAGCGAGCGGCCGGGGTCGACGTTCTGCCGCACGATGAGGCTGGCGTGATCGGCGATCACCCGACGCAGGAGCAGCGGCCACCGATCGGCCGGCGTTCGATCGAGTTCGGCAAGCAAGGCGGCGCGTCCGGCCGAATCATGCGGGGCAGCACCACACATTTGCGCAAACAGGCTCCGCCTGGCCACAGCTTTGGCATTCTCGTCCCAGTCCGGCGCGTATCCCGAGAAGACTCGATCGTGACGCAACAGCGTTTCGAAGGCGTAAGCGCCGTCTTCCCCAATGATGGCACCGCCGCCCGGCTCCGTCGCCGCTCCACCGCACGGACGAGTGCTCCACGTACCCCATGCGATCGTGTTGGCGGGAAGTCGCTGGGAACGCCGCCAATGGCTGAAGCCGACCAACCAACTGTCGGCCGCTGCGCGAACTTCTTCACCGGGCGAACCGACGGTTGTGGCTATCGAGGTGAACAAACAGAACCAGTCCACAGGCTGCCCCGTTGTTGCGCAGTGGAGATTCCATGCGCCGCGGACTGTCCGCACCCAATGGCTCTCGCCCGCATCGGCCGTCGAATCTGCCAGGGCCGGGCGCGCGGCGCTGCTAACAGCGTGCAGGACACCGCGGAGCGGAAAACCACCCAGCTTCGCCGTTTCGACAGCCCGCGCAACAGTGGCGAAGTCAGCAACATCACCGCGTTCGACCACGACGTCGACTCCGTGCCTTTGCATCGCCGAAAGTGCTTGTTGCGCACTGCTGTCAGGTGTCAACGCGGAGATGATCACGAGTCGACCGCAGTTGCGATCAGCCATCAACTGTGCGAAAAACAGACTCAACCCATCAAAGTCGCCACTGATGATATAAGAGCCATCCCTGCGGAATGGCGAGATCTCCGCCGGAGGCAATACCGCCGCGGAAACGTTGGAATCCGAAAGATCGACGATCAAGGGGCCGCTGCAAGCGGCTGCGCCGAGCGAACCAAGCGCACTGGGGGCCTCCGCCAGCCGGAGGAGTCGATAGGGTTGTGCCGGTAGCGACCCGTCGGCGACGTGCCCGTACACCGACGTCAACAGGCGGTTCAACTGGTCAGCTTGGTGGGTGGCCATCAACTGCAGGTCGACCTGGGCGAACATGAGGTTGCGGCGACCGGGCGGCTCCAGCGAGATCTCGGCGGAATCGGGGCCCTTGTTCATATCGATGAACCGCCCACCGACAGCGAGCAATCGCGGACCCGCGAGCCGGAGCCGCTCGTCTCCCGAGCTGAGGACGATGTCGATGCCATAACCGCCGGTGTCGTGATGAATCTGCTCGACGAGGCCGGTCAGCTGGGGTCCGTAGACGTGTTGGACGCCGTCTTCATGCAGCAATCGCAGATGCTCCGCATTGTCGGCCAACACGAAGATGTCAGCGCCGATGTTGCGCGCGATCGCAATGGCGGCTTGTGCGACTCCGCTTGCACGGCAGTCAATCATTACCTTGTCGCCCGCGGTGACACGGGCTAACTCCACTAATGCGTACCAAGCCCACGCTTGGATGCTGGAAGCTGCCGCCGCTTGCGCGTCCCCCAACGCGGGAGGTAGGGCGATTGCGGCGCCTGCATCACAGAGCAGATACGTCCTGCAGGAGCCGGCGTAGGCAAGGCCACCAACACGATCCCCGACCCGATGGCACGTTACGCCGGTGCCCACCGCGGTCACCACGCCGGCAAAGCCTCCGCCGAGCAGCGATGACTTGGCTTCGCCCTCACCTTGCTCGGCCAGCGCATCGGGAGCGGCGATGGCGGATGCGGTGACTGCGACCTCGATCTGTCCGGGGCTGGGCGCGTTTCTGGAGCAGACAACCAACTCTGCGGAGCCGAGATCTCCCGGCGTACGCAGGCGCAGCCGCAGACCGTCATGCTCGTTGTGGACGGCCTTGGTCTGTCGTTCATTAAGACGCAGCGGCGCACGACGTAGTCGCGCGGTGTACCAATGACCGTTTCGCCAGGCTGTCATATCTTCATCCGAGCCGCCGATCAGCTGCTGGGCCACCTGGACGGCACCGGTTGCGTCATCGATATCGATTTGGCTCGCCCCGAGCAGCGGGTTCTCAGCGCCGATCGCGCGAATCAGACCGGATAAGCTCGCTTGCTCGAGGCATGGCGCCTCACCGCGCACTACGGTGTGCGCCTTGACGGTGATGACGTAGAGGCGAGGCGCTTCACTACATAACCGCGACAGGTCTGCAAACAAACGAGCGAAGCAGCGCACCCGATCCTCACTCAGCGGCTGAGGCTGTTTCTCGGTGCCACCGCCTCCCGGCCCCGCAAGAACGACGACTCCTCTGAACCGGCGATCGCGCAGCTGGTTGCCCAGCTCATCCACGGGTAGGTCACGCCTGTCGGTTGGCGACCACCGCAGTGAAACGCAATGCGCCCCAGCGGACGTCAGTGCAGAAGTCAAGGCAGCCACCATCGGGCTGACTGTTGCGCCGGCGTCGATCATCAGCCAGGCTCCAGCGTCGGCGTATTCTGTAGTCGCCAGTTCTCGTTGTTGCCATTCGACGCCCAACAGGCTCTCGGACAGTCTCCGGTCCCGTCGTGTCTTCGCGGATTCGATGCCAATCTGCAGGCCGTCGACCACCACGAGCACCGCTCCACTTTCGTCGAGAACATCGATGTCGACCCGAGCTACTGCGTCGGCGGCGCTGCTGACTCTGGCATAGCAATAGCGAGCCCGCGCGGTCGAACCGTTGACGCGGAGGCGGTTCACGCCGAGCATCGGGGCACCGGAAGCCACTGCCGAGACGCTGAGGTGGGCGCCGACGGAAAGAAAACATTCCGCCAGCAATGCCGGGTGGATTACGTAGTCGTCCAGTCGCGACCGGACGGCGCGGGGAAGTGTGATCTCGGCGAGGTGCGTCCAGACCTCGCCCCCGCTGCAACGTCGACCAACCGCTCCGGGATGGACATCTGCCCCGTCGCAGCGACGAGGCTGCGCAGCCAGGAGAGTCGGCATGTCGTACGCAGGCTTCTGGCCGCCCGGCACAGCACGTAGAGTCGCGGCAATGTGGCGGCCTCGTTCACCGTCATGCGCGCTGACCACCGCAAACTCAGCCACCCCCGGCCCCGTCAATACAGCGGAGGCCCCGATGACGGAAGATCGGTGTGGCGATGGCGCCGGCCCGAACCGAAGGTCGCGGACCTCGGACTCCGGACCCAGAACCGCACGGGCGGCCGCCAGGGCCATCTCGCAGAAAGCCGCTTCGGGATGGCCGAGCGCACCATCGTTTTCCGGGACAACCGCCGCGGGGGGACTGACGGCGTCGACGTCAGGCTGCCACACATGCCGCTCAGGCTCCCCGGGCAATCGCACATGCGACCCCAACAGGGGATGCACGTCCACCGTGCACCCATCGGTAGCGCGTGATGCCGGGCGAGCCTCGTCGAGCCACAGTCGTTGATGCGACCAGACCGGCAGCGGAACATCCACCAACTGCCCGCGCGGAGCATCGGCGACGAAGGCCACTTCAGCGCCGGCGCGATAGAGGTCCGCGGCCAGGCCGAGGAACCCGTCGGGCAGCGGCCGGCCGTCGCGCATCGCGGGGAGTGCCGCGAGCGGCAGGTCGCGGTCGCGTCCGGTCTGCACGATCGGATCGGTCAGGTGCGGGTCCGGCGCCAACTCGGCAAAGACCCGGAAGCCGTCGTCGAGTGCCGCCTGAACCGCAGTGGCAAACCGCGCCATCCCCCGTGCGTTGGTCACCCAATAAGCGGCGTCGCATGTGGGCTGCTCACGCGGGTCGAAGAGAGTCGCCGAATAGATGGGCACCCGTGAGGTCATCGGTTTTATACCGCCGAGCGCGTCGGCCAATGCCTCGATGATCGGATCGAGCTGTGGTGAGTGATACGCGATGTCGACCGGACTCTCATGGGCGACGACCCCGCGTTGATTCCAGGTCGCCAGTAGCTCATGAATGGACTCACGTGCGCCGGCAATCACAGTGCATTCCGGTGCGGTAACCACCGCGATAGCGACATCGGTGAGGCCGCGCGACGTCAGCTCGGAGAGCACCTTCTTGGCAGGCAATTCCACCGTCGCGATGGAACCGCTGGTGGGGAGCCGCGACGTCAACCGGGATCTGCGGCAGGCCAGGAGCACCCCGTCCTCGAACGACAGCGCGCCGGCGACGACGGCAGCGGCCGTCTCGCCGAGTGAGCACCCGATAACCGCGCCGGGACGCACCCCATACTCATTGAGTGTGGCCGCCAACCCGACTTGCAACGCGAACAGCGTCGGTTCGATCCGACCCTGACCACAAACGAATTGTGGGTTCGTCAACGCCTCGGTCACCGAGAACCCGGACTCGCGCAAGATGAGTGGCTCAGCCTGCCTAACGGTCGCGTTGAACGCGGGCTCGGTCGCCAGCAATTCAGCACCTAGCACCGCCCATTCCGGGCCTGGACCAGGAAAGACCCACACCGAGCCTCGCCCCGCGTCGTCCACGGTGGACGGGTAGGGACGCTCATCGCCGGCAATGTCGTGCAACGCATCGACGAGCTGCGCTCGGGTGCGGGCAACGGCTACAGCGCGCACTCGACGGTGCGCGCGGCGGTGCGCCAGGGTGTAGGCCAGGTCCGGCAACGCCACCTCATCGTGGGCCTGCAACCAATCAGCAATGCGACGCGCGGTGCGTCGCAGCGCATCCGTCGAGCCCGAAGACAGCGGGAAGAGCATGCGATCGGGCACCAGATCATCGGACCCATCGACGGCCGGCGCCGCATTGACGCCGTCGCCCGCGGCTTGCTCAAGTACGACATGCACATGGCTTCCCGATGCGCCAAACGACGACACCGCAGCCCGCCGTGCGGAGAGAGTGGCCGGCCACGGCATGTTCTCCTGCGGGACGACAAGGCCGGTGCTGATGGCCGCCAGCGCCTCCGGCAGCCGGGTGAAGTGCAAGTTTTGCGGTATGACTCCGTTCTGTAACGCCAGGACCGCCTTCATCAGCCCGAGCACACCGGAGGCGGCCTGCGTGTGACCGAAATTGGTTGTCGCCGCAGCCAACGCGCAGGTGCCGCCACGTCCGTAGACCTCGGCCAGCCCGGCGTATTCCAAGCGGTCGGCGGCGGCGGATCCGGCGCCGTGCGTCTCTACCATGCCGACAGTGTCCGCAGCGATCCCGGCGGTGACCAACGCCTTCCGATAGCCGGCGGTGCCCCCTGGGTAGTCTCGTCGCGTGGCGGCTGTGCCACGTATCAGCGCCAGCACCCGATCGCCATCGCGCTGCGCATCAGCCAACCGCTTCAGCAAGACCACGACGCAGCCCTCGCCGGGCACGGTCCCGTCCGCTTCGGCGTCGAAGGCCCGACAACGCCCGGAGGGGGACAGCGTTTCCTCGGCCGATCCGGACGCCCACCTGCGCGGGTTCACCAGCAGCGCGGCACCGCCCGCCAGTGCCAACTCGGCTTCATCGTCATACAGACTGTGACATGCCAGATGGACCGCGGTCAGGCCCGCTGAGCCGGCGGTGTCCACGGTCAGCGCCGGACCACGGAGTTTCAGAGCCCGCGCGATTCGGCCGGAAGCCAAGCCCATGTCGCTCCCGGTGAAACCGTACGGTTCCGCCGTCGGATCGGCAGCGGCGCCAAGCAACTGGTAATCGGAGTGCGCCAACCCGATGAAGACACCCGCTCGTGACTCGGCCAACGTCGATGGGTCTATACCGGCGCGCTCGATCGCCTCCCAGCAGGTTTCCAGCAACAATCGGTGCTGCGGATCCGTTGCGGCGGCCTCCTGCTCGCTTATCCCGAAGAAGTCGCGATCGAAACCGGCGATGTCGTCGAGGAATGCACCCCGGTCTGGCATCGGCCGGCCGGTGGCGGGTTCATTCCACTGCTCGGGATCCCAGCGGGCAGCCGGCACGGCGGTCACCAGGTCCGCGCCCCGCAGCAAGGCCGTCCACAGTTGGTCGGGCGAATCGATACCGCCGGGCAACCGGCAACCCATCCCGATGACAGCAATCGGCGTAAGGGATGGCTCGGGAGGGGAGGGCGATCGCAAGCCTGAGAGCGACACGGATTCCGGTGCAGCCAACTGTCCCCCTACCCGCAGACCCAAGAGCCGTTATGGACCGGCGCCGGGTGCTATCCCCCGCGAGCCTGCGACGGCACCCCCGCCCGAAGTCACGATCGCGCGGCTTGGCCGGCAGACATCACTCATTACCGTAACTTCACGGCCCCGTTATGTCACCAAAAATCAAGCGATTTCTCAGGCTGATCGCTGTGTCGCAGTAAGGCAGCCCTGAGCGAGGATTTCTCGCAAATTGTCGACGTTTCCTGTTCACGGCGACGGACGCGGAGATACGCTATGGCCGTGGGGATTTCCGGGGGCCAAACTTCTATTCTGACCGTGCTGCGCGAACGCGCAGGCTTACAGGGCGACGACGTCGCGGTCACGTATATCGACTACGACCAGAACGAATCCGATGTCGAGCAGAGCGTGACGTTTTCACAGTTGTATCGGTGGACATTAAACGTCGCGCGCGAACTGGCGGGATCCGGGTCGACCGGTGACCGTGCGGTCATCTTGGCGCCACAGGGACCCGAGTACATCGCCGCATTTCTCGGTGCCATGCAGGCGGGGCGCATCGCGGTCCCGCTCTCCGTTCCGCTGGGCGGTGTCAGCGACGAGCGGGTCAGCTCTGTGTTGCGTGATGCGTGCCCATCGGTCGTCCTCACGACTTCGCAGGTAGCCGGCGTGGTGGCCGAGCACATCGACGCGCCCCCCGGGGTGGTGACTCCAGCGATCGTCGAAGTCGACCGACTCGATCTGGACGGCCCGGCGAGCGCCGCGCCGGGGCAGGGCCACCCTTCAGTGGCGTATTTGCAGTACACCTCCGGGTCGACGCGTCAGCCGGCGGGCGTCATGATGTCCCACCAAAATCTGATGGCGAATTTCAAGCAGGCGACGGCAGGCTATTTCGCGGATTACGACGGCCTGGACACCTCGACCGGCGCAATCGTGTCATGGCTGCCCTTCTACCACGACATGGGCCTCTACCTGGGGATCTGCGCGCCGGTTCTCTCCGGAGCCAAGGCCATGCTGATGAGTCCGTTGGCGTTTCTGCGTCGGCCGGCCCGCTGGATGCAGCTGCTGGCGAGCCATGGGCGGACCTACTCGGCCGCACCCAACTTCGCTTTCGAACTGGCGGCGCGAAAGACCACGGATGAGGACATGGCCGGGTTCGACCTCTGCGATGTTCTCGCCATCATCACCGGGGCCGAGCGAGTCCATCCGGCGACACTTCGGCGTTTCACGCAACGCTTCGCCCAATTCAACCTTCGCGAGGCGGTGATCCGCCCGTCCTATGGGCTTGCGGAGGCCACGGTCTTCGTAGCGGTGTCGCCGGCGGAGAAACCGCCGACGATCGTGCGGTTCGAATCCGAGAAGCTGTCCGCCGGTCAGGCGGAGCGCTGCGTCGGCGACCAGGGTATGCCGCTGGTCAGCTACGGCTTGCCGGAGTCGCCGACGATTCGCATCGTCGACCCCGAGACCTGCGTCGAGTGCCAGGCCGGAGCGGTCGGCGAGATCTGGGTGCACGGCCCCAACGTCGCCGCGGGTTACTGGCAGAAGCCGGACGAGAGCACCGCCACCTTCGGCGGGCAGTTGGCCACGCCGTCGGTGGGGACGCCGGCCGGCCCGTGGCTTCGCACCGGAGACGTGGGCTTCATCGACGGAGACGAGTTGTTCGTGGTCGGACGCATCAAAGACCTGCTGATCATTTATGGGCGCAACCACTCGCCCGACGACATCGAGGCAACGGTTCAAGAGATCAGCCGCGGCCGGTGTGCCGCGATAGCGGTTCCGGACAGTACGACCGAGAAGCTGGTCGTCATCATCGAAACGAATAAGCGAAGCCAAACCCACGAGACGGCGATGGAGGCCTTCTCCGCGCTCAAAGGTGAGGTTGCTACGGCGATATCGAACGCCCACGGTCTCGCGGTGGCCGATCTGGTCCTGGTGGCACCCGGATCGATCCCCATCACGACGAGCGGCAAAATCAGGCGGAGGGCTTGTGTCGAGCGGTATCAGGGTGGCCAGTTCACCCGGCTGGATGCCGAGCCGGTGCCTACGCCGAGCTGATGCACGACGAAGCCGGGAACGATATCGCCCGCACCGCCGCAACCCGGCGCACCGCATAGCCGTTGCCAACGGACCAACCGACGACGATGCCGGTGGGAAACACCCCGGGAAAATCCCCGGAGGGCGAGTAGAGTCTCCCCACAAGGGAGGAGGTCCGCAGATGAACGGCAATACTGTCCGGTGGGCCATCGCGGCCGGAGGAATGGCGTTGGCGATGACGGCGGGGGCCGCCACGGCGACCGCCGACCCCGATGTGAGTCCGATGGTCAACACCACCTGCAATTACGACCAGGTGATGGCGGCGTTGGAGGCGCAGGACCCGGCGGCGGCGGCCCAGTTCAACGCCTCACCGATATCGAAGTCGAGCCTGCACCAATTCCTCGCCGCGCCGCCGGACCAGCGGCAACAGATGGCCCAGATGGTCGCGAGCCAGCCGGCCAATCAGCAGTACTTCGGGTTGATCCAACAGGTCTTCGCCACCTGCAACAACTACTGAACAGGGTCTGCCAGCCGGACCGCGGTGACCCTCGCATCGGTTTTCCCGTCACTGTGCGACACGGTAAGATGGGACACGATGCAGCGGATGCTCCTTCTGGAACGCCGCGGCGGGGCCTGATCGAGACCGGCTCCCCGTCGCGGGTGTTCTAGCGCGCCGGTCTGAGGGTCCATCTCACATCCGGGAGCAAGCACCGTGACTCACTTCTCTTCACCCGACGCCTACACCGCGGGCTCAGCGCGCCCCATCACCACACCCGCCGGCCCACCCAACGCCGGTCAGCCGCCGTGGAACACCCAGCGCGGCTCATCGATGCCGGTCGCTCGATATCGATCGTTTGCCGAGGAAGTCGAACCGATCACGCTGGCCGACCGCACCTGGCCGGACACCGTCATCGACCACGCGCCGCTGTGGTGCGCGGTGGACCTGCGGGACGGCAACCAGGCGCTGATCGACCCGATGAGCCCGGCCCGCAAACGCCGCATGTTCGATCTGCTGGTCCGGATGGGCTACAAGGAAATCGAGGTCGGCTTCCCGTCGGCCAGCCAGACCGACTACGACTTCGTCCGGGAGATCATCGAGGGCGGCGTCATCCCCGACGACGTCACCATCCAGGTCCTCACCCAGTGCCGCGACGAACTCATCGAGCGCACCTTCGAGGCGTGCGCCGGTGCCCCCAACGTCATCGTGCACTTCTACAACTCCACCTCGATCCTGCAGCGCCGGGTGGTCTTCCGCGCCGACCGCGCCGCGGTACGCGAGATCGCGGTGGCCGGCGCGCGCAAGTGCCTGGTCGAGGCGGCCAAGTATCCGCAGACCCGGTGGCGCTATGAGTACTCACCGGAGTCCTACACCGGCACGGAACTGGAATACGCCAAAGAGGTCTGCGACGCGGTCGGCGACGTCATCGAGCCCACCCCGGAAAACCCGATCATCTTCAACCTGCCGGCCACGGTGGAGATGACCACACCCAACGTCTACGCCGACTCGATCGAGTGGATGCACCGCAACCTTAAGCGGCGCGACGCGGTGATCTTGAGCCTGCACCCGCACAACGATCGGGGCACCGCCGTCGCCGCCGCCGAGCTTGGCTATCAGGCTGGCGCTGACCGCATCGAGGGCTGCCTGTTCGGCAACGGCGAGCGCACCGGCAACGTCTGCCTGGTCACCCTGGGGCTCAACCTGTTCAGCCGCGGGGTGGATCCGCAGATCGACTTCTCCGACATCGACGAGATTCGCCGCACCGTCGAGTACTGCAACCAACTCAGCGTTCCCGAGCGGCATCCCTACGGCGGTGACCTGGTCTACACCGCTTTCTCCGGCAGTCACCAGGACGCCATCAACAAAGGCCTGGACCAGATGAAGCTGGACGCCGACGCCGCCGACACCGATGTCGACGACCTGCTGTGGCAGGTGCCCTACCTGCCGATCGACCCCCGCGACGTGGGTCGTACCTACGAGGCGGTGATCCGGGTCAACTCCCAGTCCGGCAAGGGCGGGGTGGCCTACATCATGAAGACCGATCACGGGCTGGTGCTGCCACGCCGGTTGCAGATCGAGTTCTCCCAGGTTGTGCAGGCACTCTCCGACGGTGAGGGCGGCGAGGTGTCGCCGAAGGTGATGTGGGACGCCTTCTACGAGGAGTACCTCGCGCCGGTCGCACCGCTGGAGCGGATGCGCCAACGCGTCAGCGCCGCCGAAGTCGACGGCGGCACCGACCGCATCGAGGCGGTGGTGAAGGTCGACGGGGTGGAGAAGACCATCAGCGGCGCAGGCAACGGGCCGCTGGCGGCGTTCGTCGACGCGCTCACCGACGTCGGTTTCGATGTCGCGGTGCTGGACTACTCCGAGCACGCCATGTCGGCGGGGGAGGAGGCCCAGGCGGCGGCCTATGTGGAGGCCGACATCGGCGGCAAGACGGTGTGGGGCGTCGGCATCGCGCCGTCGATCACCACGGCCTCGCTGCGGGCGGTGGTTTCGGCGGTCAACCGCGCGGTACGCGCCTGACCCGCCGCGCCGCGGCTCGGTGTTCCCTGAAAACGACACGCTGGCGGCGCAAAACAGCCGACCGGGGCCCTATAACGCCGCTGGCGTGTCGATTTCAGGGATCAGAACAGGGCGAACTGTTCCCCGCGGGGCCGGGAATCGCTGAACTCCTCGACGCCGACACCGGCGAGCACGGTGTCGATACCGGTGAGGAACGCGGCGTCGGACAGCACCGGCACCCCTAACTCGGCGGCCAGATAGCCCTTGCCCTGCGTGGGGCGGGCCGCGTTGCACACCACCAGCGAGGTGTGCGGGTCCACCCCGTCGCTGTAGGCCAGCCCGGCACGCAGCATCCGCTCCAGCAGTTCGTCGTGGGTGCGGGTGCACTCCGCGGACAGCGCCACCCGCATCCCCTGGACCAGCGGGCCGCCCGGCACGTAGCGGCCGGGATTCTGATACGCGCACGGCATCCGCGCGGCCAGCATCTTCAACGGCCGCAGATCGGCGTGGGTGACCCGGCCGTTGGGCCAGCGCTGCCTGGACACCGGCCGGATCGGCAGCCACACGTCGATCTCGGCGGCCCGACGCAACAGCGGCGCCAGCACCTGCGACAGCACCAGGGCGTCGTCGAACGCGTCGTGCGGCCGGGCCTGCCGGAACCCCAGATGCGCGGCCAGGGTCTCCAACCGCAGGTTCGGCAGCCCCAGCTTCAGCCGCCGCGCCAGCTCGAGCGTGCACATCACCGAGTCCACCGGCAGCGCCGAGTCGGCCAACTCGGCTTCGGCGGTCAGGAAGCCGTAGTCGAACGCCACGTTGTGGGCCACCAGCGTGCGGCCGTGCAGCAGGTCGGCGACTTCACCGACGATCTCACCGAACCGCGGCTGACCGGCCAACATCGCCGCGGTGAGACCGTGCACATGGGTGGGGCCGGGATCCACGCCCGGATCGAGCAGGCTCACCACCGACCGCTCCACCTGACCGTCGGCGTCCAGCGCCAGCACCGCGACACTGAGCACCCGGCTGAGTTTAAGGGGCGACACGACCGGCGGCGACACGGCGATGTCCGCTGCGCATGCCATGCTCGGGACATGAGGAGGCTCCGATGAACGGTTGGGGTCGGCCCGCCGGGGAGCCGGGGTCGGGCTGGGCGGTCGTCGACGTCGAGACATCCGGCATCCATCCCGACCGGGCCCGGGTGCTCAGTGTCGCGGTGCTGGCGCTGGACGCCGACGGTCAGGTGGAGCGGTCGGTGGTGAGCCTGCTCGATC
>NZ_LZLJ01000060.1 GCF_001668625.1 Mycobacterium sp. 1274756.6 | reverse complement strand
GGTGTCGACGACGCGTCCGCTGCCGGTGAACCCGTCGGGCCCGGCCGCCGCCAGCGTCGCGGCCAGCACCGCGCGGGTCTCGGCCGGGTCGATCACGTCGTCGATCTCGAAGGCGCGGGCGACGTTGAACGCGGTGACGTGCTCCTGGTCGCCCGGGCGGTGCGGCCGCCGGCGGCGTGGCGGCGGGCGACCTTCTCGGCGCGGGCGGTGTCCTCGGTCAGTGCGCGGCGACGGCGCAGCTCGGCCAGCGACTCGTGGTCCATCCGCGCTAGCCGGCCGCGGCCGGCTCGGCGCGCCGGCCGAACACCATCGCCTCGCCCAGCTTGTCGAAGCGGTAGTCGATGGCGTCGGCGAAGTAGTTCTGCCGCACGTTCCACGGGCGTTTGGTGCCGGATTTGGGCAGCGCGTGCAGGGCGCGCAGCACGTAGCCGGCCTGGATGTCCCACGCCGGTTTCTCCGGCATCGGCTCCGCCCCCAGGTGCGGGTAGGCGTGGGTGTAGCCGCGGGAGGTCATGTAGTCGATCAGCTTCGCGGTGGCCCGGGCGGTCATGTCGGCGCGCAGCGTCCAGGAGGCGTTGGTGTAGCCGACGCACCAGAACAGGTTGGGCACGTCCTCGAGCATGTGCGCCTTGTAGACGAACCGCTCCTGCGGCTTGATCTCGGTGCCGTCCAGGCTCAACCGCACCCCGCCGAGCGCCTGCAGCTGCAGCCCGGTGGCGGTGACGATGACGTCGGCCTGCAGGTGCCGGCCGGATTGCAACACGATCCCGTCGGCGTCGAAACGATCGATGCGGTCGGTGACCACCTCGGCGCGTCCCGCACTGATCTCCTCGTAGAGGTCGGCGTCGGGAATGAGGCACAGCCGCTGGTCCCACGGGTTGTAACGCGGCTTGAAGTGCACGTCGACCGGATAGCCCGCGGGCAGGTTGGTCACCGCCTGGCGGCGCAGCAGCCATTTCATCAGCGCCGGCGTCTTGCGGGCGAGCAGCCAGACGATGCCCTCGAACACGGCGTTGCGCAGCCGGATGATCAGGTGGGCGAGCATGCGCGGCAGCAATTTTCGCAGCCCGTCGGCGAACGGGCTGAACTTCGACGCCGAGATCAGATAGGTGGGGGAGCGTTGCAGCATGGTCACCTTGGCGGCCTTCTGCGCCATCGCCGGGATCAGCGAGATCGCGGTGGCGCCGCTGCCGATCACCACCACCGAGCGGCCGGTGTAATCGAACTCCTCCGGCCAGTGCTGCGGGTGGATGACGGTGCCGCCGAACGTTTCGATGCCGGGGAATTCCGGGGTGTAGCCCTCGTCGTAGTTGTAGTAGCCCGACCCGAAGAACACGAACCGTGCCCGGTAGGTCAGCGGTGCGCCGTCGCGTTCGACGGTGACGGTCCAGGTGTCGGTGCCGGAGTCCCAGTCCGCGGCGCGGACGTGGCTGTTGAAGCGGATGTGCCGGTCGATGCCGTGCTTGGTGGCGGTGTCGGTCAGGTATTCGCGGATCTTGTCGCCGTCGGCGACGCCTTCCTTGCGGGTCCACGGCTCATACGGGAAGCACAGCGTGAAGATGCTGCTGTCCGAACGCACCCCCGGGTAGCGGAACAGATCCCAGGTCCCGCCGATCCGCTCGCGCCGCTCCAGGATCACGTAGCGCAGGTCGGGGTTGCGTTCGGTCAGCCGGTAGGCCGCGCCGAGGCCGGAGATCCCGGCCCCGATGATCACCACGTCGAACACCCCGCCGTCCTCAGCGGCGGGTTCGGGGCGCGCGTCCTGGGCGGTGACGGTCATCGTCGGCCTCGCTTCCGGGGGAGTGTGGTCTTGCTCACCACGATAGGCACATCGGCCCACGCGGGTCGGCAAGACGCCCGGCTCAGCGGTAGTTGACGAACTGCAGCGCGACGGGAAGGTCGGCCTTCTTCAGCAGCGCGATCACCGCCTGCAGGTCGTCGCGCTTCTTCGACGACACCCGCACCTCGTCGCCCTGGATCTGGGTCTTGACGCCCTTGGGGCCCTCGTCGCGGATGAGCTTGGTGATCTTCTTGGCGTCCTCGCCGGCGATGCCCTGCTTGAGGGTGCCGACGACCTTGAACGTCTTGCCGGAGGGCTGCGGCTCGCCGAACTCGAAGGCCTTCATCGAGATATCGCGGCGGACCAGCTTCTCCTTGAACACGTCGATGGCGGCCTTGATCCGCTCCTCGGTGGAGCTGGTCAGTTCGATGGCCTCCTCGCCCTTCCAGGCGACGGCGGTGTCGGTGCCGCGGAAGTCGAACCGGGTGGCCAGTTCCTTGGCGGCCTGGTTCAAGGCGTTGTCGACCTCCTGGCGGTCAACCTTGCTGACAACGTCGAACGATGAATCCGCCATGGGCTGCGTCCCCTTTCTGCGCGACGGTGGGCGTTTGTGTCTTCTGCCCGCCGTCGTTGTAGTCTGCATACCGCACCCACGCCAGGTTGCCCGAGCGGCCAATGGGAGCGGACTGTAAATCCGTCGGCGTAAGCCTACGCAGGTTCGAATCCTGCACCTGGCACCACTGTTCAGGGCCACCGAACCCGACCCGGTTCCGGGCCGTCGAGGTCAGCTGGAACGCGGCGGATGATCGTCGTCGGCTTCGACGTACCGCCAGTGATCGGGCGCGTAATAGATTCGCTTGCCGTTCTGGCGGTGGACGCACAGCACTCCGCCGCGGAGGAACTCGTAGGCGTCGTGGCTCTTGTACTTCTCCGCCAGGGAATCTTTCTGCTCCAGGTGCACCTTGAAGGACATAACCGGGAGCCTGCCATGACCACGGCGGCCGCGCAGCGCGAGGCCGGGCCTCACCACAGCTGGCCGGTGACGTCGGTGCCCTCGGCGCCGGCGTGCTCGCCCCAGTTGCGGCATTCGCCGAACACCACCGCGCGGGCGCGGCGGGCGTCACCGGGGGTGGCGGAGAGGGCCGCGGCGACCCCGCCCTTGTGCGCGATCCAGGTGTCGTCGCCGGGCGGCGGCATGGTGGTCTGCCAGCCGTGCACGGCCAGCATCACCGAGATGCGCCGTAAGTATTCGGCCGGGTCGACGTCGGCGGGCACCGCGAAGGACATGTCGACCTGCCCGTTGTAGGGCGGGCCGGCGTTCGGGTCGGGCTCGGCGGCGTCGTCGTCTGCGCAGGACCGGAAGAAGAACTGCCCGCTGACCTGCTGCAGGCCGGCGCTGCGCACGACCGCACCGGCGGCGTCGACGACCTGGGTGCGGGTCTCCTCGTCGGAGAGTCCGTCGCGGTGCCCGCGGTGCGCGACCGTGATCGTGATCGCGATGACGGCGCCGACGACGGCGATCGCCGCGATGGCGACGGCGGCGAACCGCCGACCCGAGGGGGGAGCGTCGGGGGTCTTATCGAGGTCGGGGGCCGGGTCGGCTGCGGGGGTCTCGTCGCTCACACGTCGCCGGTGAAATCGTTGGTGCGCCACCGGTCGGGCCGGATGGTGAACAGCACCGCGTCGCCGTCGTCGCCGTGGCGGGCGAACGCCCGGCCGCGTTCCTCGCCGAGGTAGCGCACCGCGATCTCGGTGCGGGCCTCCAGCGGTGCCGGCGTGGTGGCCGCCACGACGGTGCCCTCGATGACCACATACTGGTAGGGCAGCTCCTCGCGCTGCACCACGATCGTCACCACCCCGGCCTGCTGCACCAGGCGGGCGGTGCGGTTATTGACCCCGGTGTTGATCCGGATCATCCCGTCGGGGGTGTAGTCGTACCAGATCGGGATGCTTGCCGGGGGCTGGCCGTCGCCGGTGTTCACGGACAGGACGCAGATGTGTTTCCGGGCGAGGAATTCGGCGCGTTCGGCTTCGGTGAAAGGTCTGGGCATCTCGCTATTCCATCAGGTCGGGCAGCCGTTCTGGCGTAACGGCGCGTCGGAGTCACGCAACGCCAGACGCGGTTTGACCATTCCGGCCGGCACCGGGCCGGTGCGCGTGGCCGGCAGGTAGAAGACCAGATCGTCGCCGTCGAGCAGCCAGGCCCGGTAGCCGTCGGCGTAGTCGCGGCCGGGATGGCCCGGTTCGAAGTCCTCGGCGTGCAGCGGGCTGTCGGCGAGCTGGTCTTCGATGTCGGCGTGGATCAGCGGCGGGATCGCCCGCTGTGGGTCGACGCCGGGGCAGAACAGGTCGCCCAGCTGCAGCCGGCGGTGTGCGGCGGTGTCGAAGGTGAAGGTGGCGAACTCGTCGCTGGGGTGCGGGGTGCCCTGGGTGTAGTAGTCGCTGTGGAAGAGCACCGAGGTGACGTCGTCGCCGTGGTGGAACAGGGTGTGGCTGAGCGTGGCGTTGCTCTCCCGGTCGTCGTCGGCGTCGGACTGGCGGTGCACGAACGACTCGACGTAGTCCTTGAGCACCGGCCCGGCGGCCGGATCCTCCAGCATGCCGACCGGGTAGCTGACCTTGATGTGGGTGTGCTCGCTGCGTCCGGTCAGCGTGCAGCTGCGGGCCGGGGTGTTCCAGGTGCCGCCGAGTTGGCGGCAGAACGCCAGCCCCGGCGCATTCGGGGTGGTCTTGGGGGCCGTCGGCGGGGAGGCGCTGCTGTGGCAGGCGGCGAGCACGGGGAGCGCCAGGACCGCGGCCAGCCACCCGATGCGCGTCATTCGAAGCAGTTTACGACTCCCGGCATGATGGGGGCATGGCTCAACGGGACCGCGACGAGGACGGCCGGCCGCGCAACGCCCGGCCGCGTGACGCGCTGGGCCGTCCGCTGCCGCGCGGCAGCGCCGGGGTGCCCGGCATCCCCGAGGACCTGGAGTTGCCGCCGGCGGAGACCCTCGATTACGCCCAGCGGTTGCTCGACGAGGGCCGCGCGTTCCACGCCCACGAGGTGCTGGAGGCGGCGTGGAAGACCGGGCCGCCCGGCGAGCGGGAGCTGTGGCAGGGGCTGGCGCAGCTGGCGGTCGGCATCACCCACGTGCAGCGCGGCAACCCGGTCGGGGCGGCCGCGCTGCTGGAACGCGCCGCCGAGCGGCTGCGCCGGGTCGGGACGGCGCGCCACGGCGTCGACATCGTCGGGCTGCTGGGCTTCGCCGACGTACTGGGCGAGGCGGTGGCCGCCGGCGACCCGGTCGGGCCGGAGGCGCTGCGACCGCGGCTGACTACCCGCTGAGGTCCCAGCCGACGGTGAAGCCGTGCCGCAGCACCAGGTCGGTCAGCAGGTCGGGGCGCTGTGCGAGTGGCCAGGACTGCACCGTGAACGCCTCGACGGCGAAGATCGCGTAGTTCAGCGAGGCCTCCGGGGTGGTGCGCGAGCGGTAGACCAGCGCATCCAGCCCGTCGGGGGCGGGCCACCAGCGGTGCACCGCGTCGGCGAGGCGCTGGCAGGTCTGCCACACCAGCGGGTGCTGGCCGGTGCTGATCTGGTCGTCCACCCCGAGCAGGTCCAGGTTGCGTTCGGTGCGCAGGTCCAGCACCCGCAGCGGCCGCGCCGCCACCAGCCGGATCAGGTGGTGGCCGGCGTGGTCGGCGGGGATCACCAGCCCGGTGCCGCGGTAGCGTTCCCGCGCCGCGCCCACCGCGGTGGCCCCGGCGTAGCGGGTCCGGAACCCTCCCGATTCGGGGTCGAACCGGAACCGTGGCTCGGGAAAACCGGTCCATGTCCAACCCGCCGGCGCCTCGGCTTCGATCCGCCACAGCTCGGTGCCGGCGGGAACCTGCCGTCGGGCCAGCCCGCTGGGCCGGTCCCGCGGCGGCGGGTTGCGGTAGCCGGCGGCGAGCTCAGGCACCGAGGGCGACCAGCAGCCGCAGCGCGGTCCGGGCGGTGGTCGGGTCGGTCGCAGCGTGACGCAGGGCGTGCGCGATGGACCGGCCGCCGAGTTCGTCGCGGGTCAGCCGCATCACCCGGTCGGCGGCCAGCGGGTCGGTGGTGAACCGGGTGAGCAGCTCCAGGATCTGCGGCAGGTCGGGGTGCAGCCGGTCGCCGTCGAACTGCCACGCCGGGAACCAGGTCCGGTTGCCCACCGCGGCCCCGAGCAGCCGACCCCGGGAGCGCATCCGGTGTACCGCCTGCGGTGTGCCGAGTCCCAGCAGCTGCTGCACCTGCGGGGTCGGCAGCGCGCCGGCGACGAACTCCTGGGCCAGGGCGGCGCGCCGCTGATCGTTGAGCGCCTGGGCGGCAACGCGCTCCAGGTTGCCCTGCGGCTCGGTGGGGGCGGTCAGGAGGGTGTCGAGGACCTCGGCGAAATCACTGTCGCGACGCGCCCGCGCGGCGATCCGGTCGGCGAGGGGGCTGGTGGCGGTGGGCATGTCTCCAGCGTACCCGCCGCTGCCCGCCATTGAAACAATCGAAACAGTCCTGGTTGGGCGCGGGTGGCGGCGGGCCCGCCGATAGCGGAAGATCGCGGCATGGGTTTTGTCGGGTTTCGTCGCGCGGTGCTCTCCGACGCGGAGGTCGCCGCCGCGTTGAGCCGTGCCGTCCGGCTGATCGACCCGATGGTCGTGGTGCTCGCCGACGCCGACCTGTTCGGTCTGAAGGCACGCACCTACCAACCCGGCGGCGGCGACGAGCCGCTCGACCGGGTGCTCGACGGGCTGGCCGTCGCCCTCAACGTCGCCCACGCCCCGGGCACCCGGGCCTGGGCCACCATGGACGTGCGGCACCGGGTGAACTGGTGGGTGCGCCGGGTCGGCGCCGTCAACACCGTCCTGGTCGCCTCGCCGCGGGCGTTCGGACTGCTGTCCGCCGCGCTGCCGGTGCAGGACATGCTCGGTTTCGCCAACCAGGCCATCGTGCTGTGCGCGGTCGCCCGCGAATACGGGGTCACCGACCGCGGTGAGCTGATCCGGCTGCTGGCCGCGGTGCTGTGCAACCGCGACCTCTCCGCCGACGTCATCGCCGAGGCGCAGCAGCACGGCGCCGAGGAGCCGCATCGGCTCGGCGCCAACCCGTTCGCGTTCGCCCGGTCGCTGTGGCGGCTGGCCGGTGTGCTGCGCCGCATCGGCGACGAACTGCACCAGCGGCCGCAGCCGCGGGGCATCTTCCGCCGGCTCGGGGTGCTGCCCGGGGTCGGCGGCGTGGCGGGCTACCTGGGCGAGTACGGCGCGTTGCGCCGGGCCGCCAAGGCCGCGGTCGCCCACCTGCGCCACGACACCCGGCCCGACGCCGACGTCATCCCGATCCGTTCGACGGCCCCGGCTACCAGAGCCTGATGTTCTGAACGCCCAGGTCGGCGGCGGCGTCGACCACCGCGCGATCGATCTGGTGCAGCGCGTGCAGACCGGCCTGCAGCCGCCGGTCGTCGCGGAGCTGCCCGGCGGCGTCCTCGGCGGCGTCGATCAGATCCGCGGAGGACCGCACCGCCGGGTCGCCCTGCTGATCGAGCACCTCGGCGAGGGCGTCGATGTTGGCCCGGGTGGCCTCGGCGGCCGCGGCGATGGCCCGGGCCAGCGGCGCCGAGCCGGGATCGGGGCCCTCGCTGGCCCGGGCCAGGGTGCGCGCGTAGTGATCGCAGGCCTTCAGCAGCCGCAGCCCCCGCCGGATGCTGGTGCGCCCGGCGATCCCGGCGATACCCACCGTCACCGGCTTGGCGGTGGTGCGGAAGTTCTGCAGGCTGCGGTGCAGCACCCGGGCCTGCTCGCTGGGTGCGGTGGTCGGTCCGCCGCCGAGCGCGTCGGCCGAGGTGGTCACCGAGGTGGACAGTTCGGCCAGGAACTCGCACGCCGCCGCCCGGATCGCGGTGCCGGTGCGGGCTGGCAGCACCAGCACCGCCACGCCCACCCCGATCGCGGTGCCGATCGCGGTCTCCTCGATGCGCAGCACCAGCACGTCGACGCTGAACTGGCCCAGCAGCCCGTAGAGCAGCGCGAGCATCGTGGTGATCCAGAAGATCATCAGGCTGTAGGAGACCGTCATCAGGTAGAACGCGAAGAACAGGCAGAGGAAGATCATCGCCACCGCCGCCGCGGTGTTGCCGGAGACCGCGGTGGCGACCAGCACGCCGGAGGGCACGCCGAGCAGCGTGCCCAGCAGCCGCTGCCAGCCCTTGGTCAGGGTTTCGCCGAACGAGGTGGTGCCGGCGAAGGTCACGAACGCGGCGATCACCGCCCAGTACCAGCGATCGGGGGAGAGGGCCTCACCGGCGATGATCGCCAACGTGGTGGCGATGGCGACCTGGATGGCCTGGCGGGTGGTGGGCCGCAGCCCGCTGACCGGGTCCTCGGCGGGTTTGGCCACCGGCGGTGTCGGGGCGGCGACGTCGCCGGCGGCGGCGCCGTGCTCGGCCAACGCCCGCATCCGGCCGATCACCGCGGTGGTGTCGACGACGGCCATGCCCAGCCGGTGCGCATCGGGTCCGCCGCCGACGGCGCGGGCCCGATCGGCGACCGCGGCGAGACCCACCGAGTGCGGGGCGTGCAGTTCGGCGGCGAGCCGGCGCAGCAGCCCGACCAGTTCGGCGCGGGTGGCGGCCGGCAGGCCGGCGTCGGCGGCGCGGGCCGCGGTGATCGCGATGCGCTCCACGGTCAACTCGGCGTCGAAGAGGCGCAGCGACAACTCCGCGCTGGTGACCCCGGGCCACACGGTGGCCGGGTCGACCTTCTCCTCCAGCTGGGTCTGCGCGGACAGCGTCGTGTCGGTCAGCCGCCCCACCCGGATCCGCAGCCGGCGCCGGTGGCGTTCGTCGAGTCGGCCCGCCTGCACGGTCTCGGCGGCGGCGTCGACCACCAGCGCCATCCGGGCCCGCAGCGACGACAGGGTGCGGCGCAGCACCCGTTCGGGCCGTTCGGGCAGCACATAGCTGGTCAGCAGCAGGCTGCACAGGCTGCCCACCACCACCGCCACGATCAGCCACGGCAGCTCGCTGACCTTGGCCTCCAGGAACAGCGTGAAGAAATAGCTCATCACCGTGACCATGCCCAGCGCCGTTCCGCGCGAGCCGAAGCGGCGGGCGTAGACGGCGCTGAAGGTGATCGCGACGAACACCGCGTCGGCGATCGCCTTGAACGGATCCAGCAGCGTGGCCGCGACCAGCGCCGCGGTGGCCGGCAGCGGCAACAATGCCAGCGTGATGCGCCGGGATCGTGCGTCGGGTTCGTTGACCGCCCGCGCCGACACCATCGCGACCACCGCGCCGAGCACCGCCACCGTGAGCGGTTGCCCGGCCGCCGAGGCCACCGCGAAGAGCACCAGCAGGGACAGGCCGAGGGCCATCGTGGTGCGGATCGCCGAGTGCAGGCGCACCAGCCCCGGGTCGGAGCCGATCACCCAGGTACGTACCCGCCTGCCCAGCGCCGGACCGACGACGCGGTCGCGGGGCCTGTCCGCGAGCACGCTTCGACCGTGGCCCTCGCTTCGTTCCGGCACCCGGTGCCACCTCCCGATGGTTGCGCGCTTCCATCGTGCCTTGCGTCCGCGGCATTAAGGTTGCCAACCGTGACCACCCCGACCCGCTGGAGCCTCGCCGACGGCCGCGACCTGCTGTTTTTCTCGCTGCCCGGGCGGGTGCCCGCGCCGGTGGCCGACCGGCGGCCGCTGCCGGTCCGCGACGAGCACCCCAGCGAGCTGCGCTTCGACCGCACCACCGGGCAGTGGGTGATCATCGCCGCGCAGCGCCAGGACCGCACCTACAAGCCGCCCGCCGAACTCTGCCCGCTCTGCCCCGGCCCGAGGGGGCAGACCAGCGAGGTGCCCGCCGCCGACTACGACGTCGTGGTCTTCGAGAACCGCTTTCCCAGCCTGGCCGGCACCGGTGCGGTGCCGGCCACCCCCGCGGACGGATTCGTCGCCGCGCCCGGCGCCGGGCGCTGCGAGGTGATCTGTTTCTCCCCGGAGCACACCGGCTCGTTCGCCGGGCTCAGCGCCGACCAGGCCCGGCTGGTGGTGCAGGCGTGGCGGCACCGCACCGCCGACCTGCTGGCCCGCCCGGGTGTCGAGCAGGTGTTCTGCTTCGAGAACCGCGGCGAGGAGATCGGGGTGACCCTGGCCCACCCGCACGGCCAGATCTACGGCTACCCGTATCTGACCCCGCGCACCACCGTCATGCTCGCCCAAGCCGAAGAGCACCGAAACCGCCACGGCAGCAACCTGTTCGCCGACCTGCTGGCCCGGGAGACCGCCGAAGCCGTCCGGGTGGTGGCGGCCAACGAGCACGCCACCGCGTTCGTGCCGTTCGCGGCGCGCTGGCCGGTGGAGGTCCACCTGTACCCGAACCGGCAGGTGCCCAACCTGACCGGGCTCACCGACGCCGAACTCGACGGGTTCGCCGCGCTCTACCGCGACCTGCTGCAACGCTTCGACCGGTTGTACGACGCGCCGCTGCCCTACATGGCGGCGCTGCACCAGTACCGCGACGACGCCGCGCAACGCGACGGCTATTTTCACGCCGAGTTGATGTCGATCCGGCGCAGCGCCACCAAACTGAAGTACCTGGCCGCTTCGGAGTCGGCGATGGACGCGTTCATCGCCGACGTCACGCCCGAGTCGGTGGCGGCCCGGCTGCGCGAGGCGGCGCGATGAGCATCCGTTACGCCGCGCCGGGGCGGATCAACCTCATCGGCGAACACACCGACTACAACGCGGGTTTCGCGCTGCCGATCGCCCTGCCCCAACGGACCATCGCAACCTTCACCCCCGACGGCTCGGAAACCATCACCGCCGCAAGCGGTATCGCCGACGGGCCGGTGCCGATCCCGCTGGACACCGCCCCCGGCGGCATCGACGGCTGGGCGGGTTACGTCGCCGGGGTGATCTGGGCGTTGTGCCGGGCCGGACATCGGGTGCCCGGCGGGCGGCTGGTGATCGACAGCGAGGTGCCGATCGGGTCGGGGCTGTCCTCGTCGGCGGCGCTGGAGTGCGCGGTGCTCGGCGCGCTGACCACCGCCGCCGGCATCACGCTCGACCGGATCGAGCAGGCGCGGCTGGCCCAGCGCGCCGAGAACGACTACGTCGGCGCGCCAACGGGTCTGCTCGACCAGTTGGCGTCGCTGTGCGGCGAGCCGGCCACCGCGCTGCTCATCGACTTCCGCGACATCACGGTCCGTCCGGTCGACTTCGACCCGTACGGGCACGGGGTGGCGCTGCTGCTGATCGACTCACACTCCCGCCACGAACACGTCGGCGGCGAGTATGCGCAGCGCCGGGCCTCCTGTGAGCGGGCCGCCGCGGCGCTGGGCGTCGCCTCGCTGCGGGAGGTGGCCGATCCCGAAACGCTGGCGGCCGTGGAAGACCCCGTGGATGCCCGCCGCGCCCGCCACGTGCTCACCGAGAACCAGCGGGTGCTGGAGTTCGTTGCGGCGCTGGCGGCCGAGGACTACCCGGCGGCGGGGCGGCTGTTCACCGAGTCGCACACCTCCATGCGGGCGGACTTCGCGATCACCACCGACCACATCGATCTGATCGCGCGCACCGCGGTGGAGGCCGGGGCGCTGGGAGCGCGGATGACCGGCGGCGGCTTCGGCGGTTGTGTGATCGCGCTGGTGCCCGAACCGCGGGCCAAGACCGTCGCCGCGGCGGTGCGCACAGCGGTGGCCGACGCCGGGTATCCCGCCCCGGAGATCACCCGGACCTACGCCGCGCAGGGCGCCGGCGTGCTGCCGTGACCCGCGTCAGATCATTTCGTTGCGGGTCAGCCAACGCATCACCGGCCAGCCGATGAACACCGGCAGCCAGCAGGTCAACACGCGGTAGAGCAGCACCGAGGGCACCGCGACCGCGGCGGGCACCCCGAAGGCGGCCAGCCCACCGATGAGGGCGGCCTCCACCGCGCCCACCCCGCCGGGGGTGGGCGCCGCCGAGGCCAGCGTGCCCCCGACCATGGTCACGATCGTCACGGTCACGAACGTGGTGCCACCGCCGAACGCCTCGACGCTGGCCCACAGCGCCAGCGCCGCGCCCAGGGTGGTGCCGGCCGCGCCGAGCACGATCAGCGCGAGCCGTTTGGGTTCGCGGGCCAACTCCAGCAGGTCGCCGGAGACCTCCTTGAGCCGCGGGCCGATGGCAACCGCCATCCAGCGGCGCAGCTTGGGCACCAGCAGGAAGGTGCCCACCACCCCGAGGGCCACCCCGGCGATCAGGTAGAGCATCGTGGCGCTGGGCACGAAGTGCGACAGGTCCGCCGAGACCCCGGCGGCGGCGCTGAAGAAGATCAGCAGCACCACGTGCACGATCACCTGCACCGACTGTTGCAACGCGACCGCGGCGGTCGCCCGGGTGGTGGTCAGCCCTCCCTTCTGCAGGAACCGGGTGCTCAGTGCCAGCCCGCCGATGCCGGCCGGGGTGCTGGTGGCCGCGAAGGTGTTGGCGATCTGCATGATCGACAGGTTGCGGAAGCTGACCGCGCCGTTGGCGCACGCCCACAGCGCGGCGGCCGCCCCCACATAGGTCAGCGACGACACCGACAGCCCGACCAGCGCCCACCACCAGTTCGCGGTGCGCAGTTGGCTGAAGAAGGTCGGCAGCGTGGAGATGAACGGGTAGGCGACGTAGACCAGCGCGACCAGCAGCACCAGCTGGATGAGCTGGGTGCGGCTGAACCGGGTGAGGGTGGCGTCGCGGATCTCGTCGGTGTGGGTCTGGCGTTTCACCTCGTCGCGGGCGGCGCTGATGATCTTGCCGGCGTCGGGCAGGCCGTCGCGCAGCCGTTTGGGCACCCCGCTCTTGGACAGCCGGCGCGACGCGGTGAGCACGGCGTCACGCCCGAACGCGCCGATCGCCGCCGCCACCGCCGCGGGCGGGTCGTACAGCGCCGAGGTGGTCACCAGCAGCTGGGCGATGTCGGAGTCGAGCTGGGCGTCGGTGGCCCCGTACTCGGCGCTGCCGAACCCGCCGAAGAGCACCGTGTCGTCGTCGACGGTGATCTCGTGGCCGCGCAGGTCGCCGTGGGAGATCTGCTCCTCGTGCAGGCTGCGCAGCGCCGCCCACACCCGGCTGACCGGGGTGGACTCCACGCAGTCGGGCAGCGGGACCCCGCGCGGCGGGGTGTCGGCGTGCAGCGTCCAGCCTCGGTCCAGGGCGGTGACCGCGATGGTGTCGGTGTTGGCCAGGTCCAGCTGGTTGGCGGCGATGATCATCAGTCCGCGGTGCTCGACGACGCGGCGCATCGACGCGTGCAGCGGGGCGGTCTCGGTGTCGCGCAGCCGCAGCTTGCGCCAGATCTGCCGTACGGCGCCGCCGCTGCGCTGGTTGGGGCCGTAGAGCCGCACCGTGGCCGGGGTGTCGGCGGTGGAGGTGGCGGCCAGCACCAGCGGGCCGGGACCGGCCGGGCGGACCACGCTGAGCGCGTCGACGCGGTAGCCGCGGCGGGCCAGGGCGCGCACCGCGCCGTCGAGGGGCACCTCGAGTGCGGGGGTGCCGACCACCAGGATCACCAGCGCGCCGACGAACCAGCCGGTCGCCAGCCCGAGCACCGAGCGGGCCGGCACCACCGCGCTGATCACCAGGTGGATCGGGATGAACGCCAGCAGCAGCGCCCACCAGGAGCGCCGCCAGCGCGGCGGCAGCCACGGCCCGGCGACCGCGACCACGGCGGCCAGCATCGCGATCCAGCGCGGGTCGTCGAGGAACTGGGCCAGCTGGGTGTCCAGCCGGTCGGAGAGGTCGAAGTGCCAGCGCGGCGCGGCGAAGCCGTTGCCCCCGATCGACAGCGGGACGAAGGCGCCGGCGGCGGCGACGGTGTAGGCGCCGAGCAGTTTCCACTGCCGGGTGACGATCAGCCCGATGAGCACCACGAACGGCAGCGCCATGATCGCCAGGCCGTAGATCAGGTAGACCAGATTGGCCTGGGTGGGGGAGAGCACCCGCACCAGCCGCGCCACCGAGCGCTCCAGCACGATCCATTCCCGGCGGGTGATCAGCGAGCTGGCGATCACCGCGGCCAGC
This sequence comes from Mycobacterium sp. 1274756.6, assembly GCF_001668625.1. Lineage (GTDB taxonomy): Bacteria > Actinomycetota > Actinomycetes > Mycobacteriales > Mycobacteriaceae > Mycobacterium. The sequence continues at coordinate 165,011 of NZ_LZLJ01000060.1, read as the reverse complement.
ACGACCGCGGCGATGGCCAGCCGCAGGATGTCGTTGGTGCGCCGGTTGAGCGGCTGCAGCAGGTTTCCGGTAACGCTGATCTCGCGCCCGTCAACTCGCATGGTGTCTTTCCAGCTCGGCGTACGGCCGCGGAGGGTCGGCCTGCCGCTAACTTATCGGGTCGCCCGTCCGGGCCTGCGCATTGGCGACCGAGCCGTGACCTTCCGGGGACCGCGCCGTGTCAGTTGTAGGCGGTGCTGCCGTCCACCGCGCGGGTGGTGCTGATGACCTTCGCGACGCAGTGGTCGCGGTCGAAGCCCTGGTAGCGGCACCAGGCCAGCGCCCCGGCCGAGTTCGGGTAGGTGATGCCCACCACGGTGACCCAATAGTCCGGGGCGGAGAACGTCGACCAGTCCCCGGACCACAGCAGCCGCACCCCGGGGAAGTGGCGGCGCAGCTGCAGGTGTTCGCGCAGCGTCATCGCGTTGTCCCACACCACGCCCTGATCGACCACGCCAGGACGTTTGGAGCTGAGCTGGGGCACCCAACTGTCGGCCAGGCCGATCGCGACGTAGGGGTGATCGTCGCGGGCCAGTTCCCGCAGCCGCTGCTCGGCGATGCCGTCGGTGTCCGCGGCGACCGCCACGGTGGGCGAGACGGTGGTCGTGGTCGTCGTCGTTGTGGTGGTCGTGGTGGTGGGCGCGGGGCTGGGGTAGGCGGTGGTCTCGGTGACGGTGAAGATCTGCGGGGTGGGATGGGCGAGGGTGGTCGCCGGTGCCCGCGCCGAGTCGGCGGGCTGGTTGAGCAGGTAGCCGATGAAGACGCCGACGGTGCCCAACAGCAGCGCGGCGGCGACCGCGATGACCGTCGGCAACATCCACGCGGCCACCCGACCACCGGGCGGGGCTGGCACAGGCTCGGTCTCCGGCGGCGGGGCCGGGCGCACCGCGGGATAGTCGGCGGCCAGCATGGTGGCGGCTTGGTCGGGGGCGGTGCCCGCCAGGGCGCGGTGGGCGGCGCGACCCAGTGCGCCGGCGCTGCCGTATCGGTCGTCGGGTTCTTTGGCCATCCCGCGGGCGATGACATCGTCGAAGCGGGACGGCAGGTGCGGGTTGGTGTCGGTCGGGCGCGGCGGCGGCGCGGTCAGGTGCGCGGCGATCGACTGCTCCAGCGTGCGGCCGGGGAACGGCGGTTTGCCCGACAGGGTTTCGTGGAGCACACAGGCCAGCGAGTACACGTCGGTGGCCGCGGTGGTGGGCTGGTCGCTGAACCGTTCCGGCGCCATGTACTGGCAGCTGCCGATGCGTTGCCCGGCCAGGGTCAGGTGGGTGTCGTCGCGGGACTCGGCGATCCCGAAATCCAGCAGGTAGGCGAAATCGGCCGAGGTCACGATGATGTTCTGCGGCTTGACATCCCGGTGGACCAAACCGGCGGCGTGCGCGGCATCCAAAGCGGCGGCGATCTGGGCGACGATGTCGACCGCGCGCTGCGGTTCCAGCGGCCCGCCGGCCAGCAGCTGGCTCAGCGTCTGGCCGCGGACCAGGCGCATGTCGATGTAGAGGTTGCCGTCGATCTCGCCCCAGTCGTGGATCGGAATGACGTGCGGTTCCTGCAGGATCGCCGCGGCGTGCGACTCGCGCTGGAAGCGGGTGCGGAAGTTCTCGTCGTCGGAGAACTGCTGCGACAGGATTTTCACCGCCACCGTGCGGCGCTTCTCGGTGTCGTAGGCCTCGTAGACCTCGCCCATCCCGCCCTTGCCGAGCAAGCGACGCAGCCGGTATTTCCCGAACGTCCGCTCCGACGGTGAAGGGGTCGCGGTCACCGACGTCTCCTTTGACACGACTCCGCTGATGACAGTGAGTATCTCCCGCGGGTCGGACATTCGGTCCGGGTTTGCGGCAACGCGAACATCGGACCCCGGGCCGGACCGCGGCACGGGGTGCGGGAATCGCGCTCAGTCGCCGATGCGGGAGTGCCAGGCGGCGCCGCTGATGTCGGTCAGCGTCAGCGTGTAGGAATGCGCCGGGTCGAAACCGTCGGCGGGCAGCGTTATCTTCGCGCGCGCCCCCAGCGGCACGATCAGGCTGTGCGCGCCGGGTTCGACGGAGGCGACGTACCGGTTGTCGATGGCGTCGGCGGACAGCCGGCTGAGCTGCGCACCGTCGAGGTGCAGCAGCGGCTTTCCGGTGCTGTCGTCGGTGACGTCGATGCCGATGAGAAACGCCCCGTACACGTCGGCACCTTCGGTGCGGTACACCTCGAAGGTGACGGTGTCGCCGTCGAATTCGGCGTCGATGATCTCGATCAGCGGGGCCACCGATTTGTTGTGCAGGGTGCCGTACACGCCGCCGTGGAAGTACTGGTTGGTGAACAGCGCCAGCGCGGTGATGACCGCCGCGCCCGCCGCCACCGCCGGGGCTTTGAGCGGGATCGGCCCGGAGGCCACCAGCGGGAACCACCGCCACCGGGTAACGCCGGCGCCGCGGTTGGCGAGCAGGTGGTCGAGCGAGTAGCGGCCGCCGCCGCTGAGGAACAGCGCGAACCCGCACGCCACGCCGAGGATGCCGATCTGCCACTCGTCGAGGCAGGTGGTGCCCAGCCAGCCGGCGCTGAGCAGGATTCCGAACGCGAAGGAGAGCACGCCCAGGCTCATCACCCGGGTGAACAGCCCCAGCATGACCGCCAGGCCCACCACGCCTTCGGCGATGGTGAACACCGTCATCGCGACCTGCAGCAGCCCGGGGTGGGTGAGCAGGTGTTCGATGATCGGGCCGATGCCCAGCGCGTTGGGCAGGAAGTGGTTGAACTTCTCCCCGATGTAGCCCGGCAGGTTCGGGTCGAGCTTGTCCTCGAGGGCCACCCGCCGCCAGAACGCCGAGAAGTAGGTCCACCCGATCACCAGCCGGATCGGCAGGGTGATCAGTCCGGCGGTGTCGAAGGTTCGGGTCGGCTGCGGCGGGGCGGTCGAGGTGTCGGTCACGGCTCCAGTCCAGGTGTCGATGCGCGTCGGTTTGTGTTCACTGGGTCTTCGGGCGGCGGCGGCCCGGCGCCATGGTAGCCACGACCGGTGGGGACCGGGAGACCGGTTGAAGACGTGGTGGAACGGCGCTGCTGTCGCTGGGCAGCCGCGACGTCAGCGGCGGCAATGGTCGCTTGACCCGTCCCCTACGGCAGGGCCCGCCGACGCGACAATCCTTGATACAGGCGGGCACCCACGGCCAATCCCACGATCGCCGCGGGGAGCGATGGCTTCGGCGCCCAGCGCAGCATGGCCACCGCCCAGCCGATGGGTTCGCTGAGCTGCGGATCGGACACCTGAGGCGGGCCCGCCCCGTGGGTCTGCGACGGGGGCCGCTCGAAGGCATCGAGCATCGCGGGCACGAAGGCGGCCATATCTTGGGGACCTCTGCTCGTGACGAGGTTCCCGTCCCGGACGACTTCCCGGTCGAGCCAGACCGCACCGGCGTTGACCACGTCGTCTCGGATGCCGGGCCAGCAGGTGAGAGTTCGTCCCCCCAGCAGTCCCGCGGAGGCGAGCACCCACGGTCCATGGCACAGCGTGACGATCGGCTTGTCGCTGTCGGCGAAGGCCGCGACGAACCGCCTCGCCTGGCCGGACTGGCGAAGGAGGTCGGGGTTGATGAATCCACCCGGTAGCAACAGGCCGTCGTAGCGGTCCGGGTCGGCAGCGCTGATCGTCTTGTCGACGCCGATTCGGGCGGCGGGCATGTGCAGGTTCACACCGCGGATGCGGCCGCGCCGAAACGAGACGACGTCGACATCGGCGCCGGCCAGCTGCAATGCCCGCAGCGGTACGACCAACTCAACCCGCTCGAAACCGTCAGCCGCGAGCACGGCGATCTTGCGGCCGCTCAGCCGTCTTCTGTTGGGCATGGTCTACCTCCTGTGACTCGAGAGCGCGGCCGACGCTCGTCGGGAAACGCGCGACCGGGGCGCCGGTCTCCCGGTGGCGATGGCTGCCGGCTCGGCGTGGTGAACGCATACCCGGCTGCGCATCGCCGCACACTCGGCTTCAGGTGCCGGTGGTTCGGCGGCTTCCTCGGATGCTCCAGGACTGCCGACGTGGCCCGCATCCTCAGCACCACAAGGCGTTCGCGAGCCGGAAAACATGTCAGACCGAGCCGATATCGTCTGGTCAGAGCGGTATTCGGCAGCGGGAGGAACGCGACGTTATGACATCCCTGGTGGGCAGGACTCGGCTGATTTTGCTCGGTGACCGTGACGTGCACGCGCGGCGCGACGAACTGGCTCAGCTCGCCTGGGATCGCGGCTGTCAGGTCGTCGAGGCCTACGGGTTCGAGCCGTACGTCCCGTTCCGCCACGAGGACTTGACCCACATCGATGAGGTGGTGGTGGCGTTGGCGCACGCTGTCGAAGACCGCGCCGACGTCTGGGTGCCGTGGTTGATGGCCGACTTCGGCCGCGACCAGCACCTCCGGCGGATGATCCTGGTGTTGGAGCGCCATGGGCGGCAGTTGCGCGCCGGCCGGGACCTGTCGGTGTGTGAGGCGGACGGCTCGCTGAACGAGATCGACTGCGCGCTGCGCGCCGAGGTACGCGCGGTGGAGAACCTGGCCAACGCCGTGCTGGCGGCCGCCGGGATGGAGAAGCTGAGCGCGGAGATCGAGGAGGCGCTGGTCGGCGCCGGTGCCCGGGTGCCGGAGCGGATCCGCACCGTCGAGGCCGAGACCGGCCGGCTGCTCGAGGTGCCCAGCCCGCCGCTGCCGCCCTCGCCGTACGGGCGGTGGTGTGATCGCGAACCGATGCTGGCCGGTTATGCGCGGTGGCTGGTGCACGACTGCGGGGTCACCCGCGCGGCCACCGCCCGGGTGCTCAACGCCTGCGGTCAGCGCACCGAGAGCGGCAAGCGTTGGCAGGCCGCGGCGGTGCGCCGCCTGATCGACGGCGAGACCCGGCCCTGAGCCGGATCAAAGGCGCTCGACGTCGAGGTCGCCGGCGCCGTACGCGGCCCGCAGCCGCTTCTTGTCGAACTTGCCGACGCTGGTCTTGGGGATCTCGGTGACCCACGCCCAGTTTTCCGGCAGCTGCCATTTGGCGAGCTTGCCGTCCAGGTGCTCGCGCAGCTGCGCGAACGTGGTGTCGGCGCCCTCGCGGCGCACGACCGCCACCAGCGGGCGTTCGTCCCACCTGTCGTCGGGGATGCCGATCACGGCGGCTTCGAGCACGTCGGGGTGGCCCATCACCAGGTTCTCCAGCTCGACCGAGGAGATCCATTCCCCGCCGGATTTGATGATGTCCTTGGTGCGGTCGGTCAGCGTCAGGAAGCCGTCGGGGGTGATGGAGCCGACGTCGCCGGTGCGCAGCCACCCGTCGTCGAACTTGTCCGGGGCGTCGACCCGGTAGTAGCTGCCGGCGATCCACGGCCCGCGCACCTGCACCTCGCCGACCGCCGAACCGTCGTGCGGCATCACCGTGCCGTCGTCGTCGACCAGCCGGGCGCGCACCGCGGCGGAGAAGCGGCCCTGGGTCTGGCGGTAGCGCCACAGGTCCTCGCCGGTGGCCTCGGCCGGCGGGTTGGCCACCGAGCCCAGCGGCGAGGTCTCGGTCATCCCCCAGGCGTGGATGACCGTGATGCCGTAGCGGTCCTGGAAGTCGCGCAGCAGCGACGGCGGTGCCGCCGACCCGCCGACCACCGCCTTTTTCATCGAGGAGATGTCGACGTCGTGGTCGGCCAGGTAGGTCAGCAGGCCCTGCCAGATCGTCGGCACCGCGGCGGCGAAGTCGGGCCGCACCGCGGCGATCATCTCCGCCAGCGGCGCCGGCTGCAGGAACGGACCGGGCATCAGCAGTGACGCTCCGATCATGAACGCCGCGTAGGGCATTCCCCACGACATGGCATGGAACTGCGGGACGATGTTGAGCGCGATGTTGCCCTGGCGCAGCCCCATCCCGTCGGTCATGCACACCTGCATCGAGTGCAGCCAGATCGACCGGTGGGAGTAGGCGACGCCCTTGGGGTCGCCGGTGGTGCCGGAGGTGTAACACAGTGCGGCGGCGCTGCGTTCGTCGAGCTCCGGCCAGTCGAACTCGTCGCTCTCCCCGGCGATGAGGTCTTCCCAGGCGTGGACGGTGATCGACTCGGGCAGCTCGGCGTCGGGCACCGTCGACCCGGTCACCACCAGATGCTCGACGGTGGTGCACTGCGGCAGCTGCGGGGCCAGCAGCGGCAGCAGTGACGCGTCGACGAGGATCACCCGGTCCTCGGCGTGGTTGACGATGTGGATCAGCTGCTCGGGGAAGAGCCGGATGTTGAGGGTGTGCAACACCGCGCCCATGGCCGGGATCGCCAGGTAGGCCTCGAAGTGCTCGGAGTTGTTCCACATGAAGGTGCCGACGCGTTGGTCACCGGTGATGCCGAGCTTGGTCAGGGCGTGCGCGAGGCGGGCGCAGCGCCGCCCGGTCTCGGTGTAGGTCTGGCGCCGCGGCCCGGTCTCGGTCCAGGTGATGACCTCGGCGTCGCCGTGCACGGTGATGCCGTAGCGCAACAGCTGCGCCAGTGACAGCGGGGCGTCCTGCATGGTGCTGAGCATGTGGTGTCCTTCAGGGAGGGCCGGCCGGAAAGCGCTGGCCCTCAACCTAGTGCACCGCTACCGGGGTTGGGTCGACGGTGTGGACCGCAGTTGGGTGAACATCTCCGGCAGCATCAGGTAGCTGCCCACCAGGTAGGCGATTCCGCCGAACAGGAAACTGATCTTGACGATCAACGCGCCGGCGTGGGCGTGCGCGTCGGGCAGCCCCGGGGTGCCCAGGCCGGGCAGCGACCCGACGACGAAGCCGACCGAACCCAGGATGAACAGCACCCCGATCCACCAGGAGATGTCGCCGGGCTCGAGGCTCAGGTAGCGGTTGCCGGCCTCGATGAAATGCAGCACCGAGCCGAGCAGGAACAGCACCGACCCGAGCATGGTGGTCTGCCACAGCGCGATCCGCGGCAGCAGGTCGAAGAGGCTGGCCAACGAGTCGGTGGTCTCGTAGTTGAAGATCAGCGAGCCGGCCAGGAACACCACCGGGATCAGCACCTCCAGGCGGGTGAGGTCGCCGGGGGTGATCCACCAGCGGAACCGCCGCGGCGCCGGGTTGGCGCGCTCGGGGCCGATCCGCTCGTCGGTGTTGAGCGCCTCGAGCAGCAGCCCGTAGAGCGCCACGGTGAACAGCACCGCCCCGGCGAAGTAGCAGGCCTCGGCGAAGATCGACATGCGGTGCTGCCCGCCGAAGAGCCCCGGGGCCAGGGAGCCGGCCGCCCCGGCGACGAACAGCGCCGAGCCGACCGTGAACACGATCGCCAGCCACCAGGCCAGCCGGTGCGGGGCCCAGAACCGCCGCCAGGGGTTGGTGGTGGTGGGGGTGCGGCCGGCCGCGGTGCGCAGCCCGGCGCGGTCGGCGGAGAGCAGCAGCGGGCCGGCGCCTTTGCGGTGCGGGCGGGCCCGCCAGGTGTATTCCGAGCCGTCCGGGCGCCGGTAGGTGACCCAGGAGATGAACGGCGCCGGCCCGCCCCAGCGCAGCGGGGTCCAGTCCGGCGGGACGCGCGGCGCGCCGCGCGCGGGGCGCGGTGTCGGTTGCGCGGTTGTGCTCACCGTCCCTCACGATATCGGTCCGGCGCGGTAGCCTCGGCTTCTTCGATCGGTCGCCGCGGCGGAGGTCGACGAGCACACCGGCGGAGGAGAGCCATGCGCGCCAAGTGGGTCCGGACGACGGTGTGGGCCGCGGTCGCCCTGCTGGCGTGGTGCTCTCCGGTGCCGGCCGGCGCGGACCCGCCGGCGGCCGACGCGGTCGCGGTGATCGACAGCCTGCTGGCCGCCGACCAACTGTTGCGCAACCCGGCGACGCCGCCCGCCCAGTTGCAGGACGCGGCCCGCCGCCAGCAGCTGGCCTACCGCACCCTGGGTCGGCACCCGGAGTGGGACGGCGTTGCCCAACAACGGGTTCCGGCCCAGCTGCGCGGCGTCTACGACCGCAACATCGACGCCCGCCGCAACCTGGTGGCGCTGGCCGCCACCGAACCGAAGGCCACCCTGCCGCCATGGCGCATCGTCGCGCCCGCCCCGGCCGGCGAACTGCTGAACTACTACCGGCAGGCCCAGGCGGCGACCGGCGTCGGCTGGAACTACCTGGCCGCGATCAACCTGGTCGAAACCGGCTTCGGTCGCATCGTCGGGCCCAGCAGCGCCAACGCGCACGGGCCGATGCAGTTCCTGCCGTCGACGTTCGCCCAGTACGGCAACGGCGGCGACATCTACTCGCCGCGCGACGCGATCATGGCGGCCGGCCGCTACCTGGCCGCCAGCGGCTTCGCCCAGGATCCCGGCCGCGCCGTCTTCGCCTACAACCACTCCGACCACTACGTGCGGGCGGTCACCGACTACGCCACCGTGCTCGCCGCCGACCCGGCCGCGTTCCCCGCCTACTACCGCTGGGACGTCTACTACCACACCACGGCGGGGGATGTGCTGCTGCCGATCGGCTACACCGCGAACGCCCCGATTCCGGTCGAGCAGTACCTGGCCGGTGCTCCGCGGTGACGACGGTGCCCGCCGCGGCCGGTAGCCTCGGACGGGTTCGAAGATGGATCGGAGGTCACACATGGACCTCGTGCTCGGGGTGGCGCTCACCGGCGGTCAGGCGCGGTGGGTGGCGGTCGACGGGACCGGGGCGGGCGCGACGCTCGACCACGGCGTCGTCGACGTCGACGGAACCGATGCCCCGGACGCGCTGGCCGCGCTGGACGCGCTGGCCGAGCGCGCGCAGTGGCGCGCCATCGGCCTGACCTGGTCCGAGGACGCGGCCGGTCTAGCCGGCGAGGCACAGCAGGTGCTGGCCCGGCGGGCGGCGGTGACCGCGCTGTCGCACAGCGAGGCGATCGGGCTGCTGGCCGCGGCGATCGCCGACGTCGCGGGCTACGACTTCCTCGCCGTGTGCAATGTGGAGGCCGACGCCGCCGCGGTCGCGAGCATCAACGCGCAGCGGATCACGATCGAACCCGTCGACGGCCCCGACCCCGAAACGCGGGCCGAGCAGGTCGCCGAGGAGGTGCGCCGGATCCGGCCCCGCCCGGACGTGGTGTTCGTGCTGGGCGCCGACGACGCGGAGGCCCTGGCCGCCCGGCTGCGTCAGGTGACCACGCAGCCGGTGCTCAGCGCCGCCGAAGGCGAGTTCGCCCTGCCCCGCGGCGCGGCACTGGCCGCCGCCCGCGCAGCCACCGAGCCGACGGTGGCGCCCGACCCGGCGCGCCGGTCCCGGCGCGTCCCGGCCCTGGCGGGCGCCGCGGCCGTGCTGCTGGTCGTCGCGGTCGCGGTGGGCGCGGTGGGCCGGTCATCGTCGCGCACCGAGGAGCCGCCGCCCAGCCAGGCCGGGCAGCAGACCGTGCGCCCGCCCGCGCCGCCCCCGGCCCCGAGTCCCACCGCGGAGCCGGCGCCGCTGGCCGCGCCGGGCAACGGCGCGCCCGAAGCGCCCCTGGTCGTCCCCGAGTCACCGCTGGCGCCACCCGAGCAGGCCTCCGTGCCCGAGGCGCCGCCGGTCGAGGCACCCCCGGTCGAAGCGCCGGTCGAAGCGCCCCCGGCCGCACCGCCGCCGGCCGAGCCGCCACCGGCCGCCGAGCCGGTCCCCGAGCCGGTCTTCGTGCCCCCGCCGCCGCCGCCGCCACCGCCGCCGCGGCTGCGCGACCGCATCCTGGACAAGATCCCGGGCATCGACCGGTTCCGCTAGACCTGCCGATGCACGACACCGGCCGGGGCCAGCGCACCTTCTTCGGCCACCCCCGGGTGCTGGCCGACCTGTTCGGACTCGAACTGTGGGAACGGTTCTCGTTCTACGGGATGCAGGGCATCGTCCTGTACTACATGTACTACGCCGCCGACCACGGCGGGCTGGGCATCGACCGGACCGTGGCCACCGGAATCGTCGGCGCCTACGGCGGCGGGGTCTACCTGGCGACCATCCTCGGCGCCTGGCTCGCCGACCGGGTGGCCGGCAGCGAGCGGGTGCTGTTCCTCAGCGCCGCCCTGGTCGCCGCCGGCCACCTCGGCCTGGCCGTGCTCCCGGGCGCGGCCGGGCTGACCGTCGGTCTGGTCGCGATCGCGGTCGGCAGCGGCGGGGTCAAGGCCACCGCCACCGCCATCGTCGGCGCCCTCTACGACGCCGACGACCCACGTCGCGACGCCGGGTTCCTGCTGTTCTACCTCGGCGTCAACATCGGCGCGCTGCTCGGCCCGCTGCTGACCGGGCTGCTGCAGAGCACGCTGGGCTTCCACTACGGCTTCGGTGCGGCCGCGGCCGCGATGGCGGCCGGGCTGATCCAGTACGCCCGCGCCCGCGGCAACCTGCCCGACACGGCCCGCGAGGTGCCCCGCCCGCTCGGCCCGGCCCAGCGGCGCCGGGTGCTGGCCGCCGCGTCGGTGGCGACGGCGCTCGTCCTGGCCGCCGCCGGCACCGGCGTGTTGACCGCGGCCAACCTCGCCGCGGTGATGGCCGCGGCGGCCGGGCTGGCCGCGGTCGGCTATTTCGCGGTGATCCTGTCCAGCCGGCAGGTCAGTGCGCTCGAACGGCGCCGGGTGCTGGGCTTCATCCCGCTGTTCCTGGCCAGCATGGCGTTCTGGTCGCTGTTTCAGCAGCAGTTCACCGTGCTGGCCATCTACTCCGACCAGCGGCTGAACCGGATGCTGTTCGGCTGGCAGCTGCCGCCGAGCTGGGTGCAGGCGATCAACCCGGTGTTCATCGTGGTGTTCTCCGGCGTGTTCGCGGCGCTGTGGACCAAGCTCGGTGACCGCCAGCCCGGCTCGCCGGTGAAGTTCGCGATCGGGCTGACGACCATGGGCGTGGCGTTCCTGGCGTTTTTGCCGCTGACCGGCGGCGGGCCGGGCGGCACCCCGCTGGCCGCCATCGTCGGGATCCTGCTGCTGTTCACGGTGGCCGAGCTGTTCCTGTCCCCGATCGGGCTGTCGGTGACGACCAAGCTGGCGCCCAAGGCGTTCCACACCCAGCTGATCGCGCTGTTCTTCCTGTCGGTGTCGCTGGGCACCACCGCCGCCGGCATCCTGGCCGGCCACTACGACCCGGGCAACGAGGCGCCCTACTTCGGTGTGATCGGCGGGACCGCTGTCGTGCTGGGTATGGCGCTGGCGGTGGCGGCGCCGGGGATCCGGCGGTTGATTGCCGGGGTGCGCTGAGTGCGCGCCTGCGGCTAGTCCGCGGCGCGGCGCAGCCGGTAAGTGTGCAGCTGCAGGTAGCCGCGGACCCGCCGCGGCGGGCGCCGCGACACCCGGAACCGCGGGTCGGACTCCAACTGCTCGGCCATCGCCTCGTCGATGCGGATGGTGCCGCGGCGGGCCAGCCCGGTGATCCGGGAGGCCAGGTTGACCACCTCGCCGTAGACGTCGCCGCCGCGGCGCAGCACCGGCCCCCACGCCAGCCCGGCGTGCACCGGCGGTAACCGGTCGTCGGCGCCGATCCGCTCCAGCGCGCCCAACGCGATCTCGGCGGCGGCCGCGGCCTCCCCGGCGACAAACATCACCTCGTCGCCGAGGTTCTTGATCACCTTGCCGCCGTGGGCCAGCGCGCACTCCAACACGATCGCCTCGAACGGTTCGAGCAGCGCCGCCAGCTCCGCGCTGCTCAGCCCGCGGGTCAGCCGGGTGAAGCCGGTGATGTCGATGAACCCGATCGCCGCGGTCCGGTCGTCGTGCAGATCGGAGACGTCGGCGGGCAGCAGCGCGCGGCCGGCCTCCACCGCCAGATGCCGGCGCCACACGTACACCGTGGTCCGCTCCAGGGCCGGCAGCAGGTCGGCGGAGACCGCCATCGCCTGCCGCGCGACGTGCTCGGCCAGCAGCGGGTCGTCCGCGGTCTGGTCGTCGGTGATGCGGGCGCCCAGCACGTCGGCGAGCAGCCCGGTCTGCACCACCGCCAGCCGGGAGAACAGGTGACCGAACGGGCGGGCCAGGGCGAGGGCACCGGCCATGTCCAGCACGCCGCCGTCGATCAGCGCGACGACGTCACTCAGCGCGTCGATGTCGGCGCTGGTGAAGACGCGTTCGTCGGCACCGACTTCGGCGAACCCCAACGCCCGCCACAACCGCTGGGCGTCGGCGAGTGAGATTCCGGCGCGCTCGGCGACCTCGGTACGGGTGTAGCGCCCGGCGCCGGCGAGGATGCCGCCGGTGACCCGGTCGGTGGGGGAGAGATCGGTGTCGTCGGTGGCGGGCTCGCCGTCGCGGTGGGCGCCGCCGAGCACGGCGAGTACGGCCGCCAGCACGTTGTCCCCGCCGTACCGGGCCAGATCACGCACCGGGGTGGGGACCAGTTGCGCGACCCAGTTGAGGGTGTCGCGCACCGCATCGCCGCGCTCGTTCACCGGCCCCAGTATTACCGCTTTCGCCGGGTCCGACACCACGGGTTCGCGGGCCGGTCATGTGACATGGTTAACCACCATGTCGACCATCTCCGGACTCCGGGTCGCCATCACCGGCGGCGCCCAGGGCATCGGCCGCGCGATCGCCGAGGCCCTGATCGGGGCGGGCGCGCGCGTGGCGCTCGGCGACGTGCAGGAGGAGGCGGTCCGCCAGACCGCCACTGAGCTCGGGGACGGGCGGGCGAGCGCCCACCGGCTCGACGTGGCCGACCCGGCCAGCATCGCGGGGTTCCTCGACGCGGCCACCACCGCCCTGGGCGGGCTGGACGTGCTGGTCAACAACGCCGGGATCATGCCGATCGGGCCGTTCCTGGCCGAGGAGCCGACGCTGACCGCCCGCACCATCGAGATCGACCTGATGGGGGTGCTCACCGCCACCCGGCTGGCCGGGGCGCGGTTCGCCGAACGCGGCCGCGGGCACGTCGTCAACATCGCCTCGGTGATGGGCACGCTGGCCTCCCCGAACGCCGCCACCTACTGCGCCGCCAAGCACGCCGTGGTCGGGTTCAGCGCCGCGCTGCGCCAGGAGTGGCGCGGCAGCGGGGTGGCGATCTCGGCGATCTGCCCCGGCTTCGTGCGCACCGAGCTGATCGCCGGGATGACCGCCCCGCCGCTGCTGGACCGGTTTTTGGTGTGCGACCCCGAGGACGTGGCCGCCGCGGTGGCCACCGAGCTGCGCCGCGGCAGATCACGCACCGTGTTCGTGCCCAAACCGGTCGGCTGGGTGTCGCGCGGCTCGGCGCCGCTGCCGACCCCGCTGGTCGACGCGGTGTTCCGGCTCTCCGGCGGCAACAAGGTCACCACCGAGCTGGACCGCACCGCCCGGGCCGCCTACCGGGCCCGCGCCGAAGGAGGGCAGCCATGAGCCGCACCGAGCTGACCGGGCTGCCGGCCATCCCCGAAACCCTGCTCAGCGACGCGCTGGTCGCCACCCTGCCGGCGAACGACGCCCCGGCACCCTGGGAGTGTCACTGCTCGGGGCTGGTGTGGCTGGGCCGCGGCGGGCGGGCCGCGGCCGCGGCGCTGCCCCCGGCACTGGGTGGCAGCACCGGGCTGCTCACCGTCGGCGGGTTCGTGCGCTACACCGACACCCCGGTCGGCCCGTACGACGAGGTGCTGGGCATCGTCGGCTCGCGCAGCGGGCTGCGGCCGTGGGGGCATGTGGCGTTCATGGCGGTGGACTCCCCGGCCAGCCTGGTGGGGGGTCGTACCAACTGGGCGATGCCCAAGACCCTGGCCCGCTTCGACGGGGATCCGGGCGCCGTGATGACCGGCACCGGCGCCGACGGGGTCTGGCGGGTGCGGGCCAGTGCCCGCCCGCTGGGCCCGGCGGTGCCGCTGCGGCTGACGGGCACCGCCCGCCAGCAGTTCGCCGACGGCCGGGTCGGCGACAGCGTGCTGGTCTGTTCCGCGCGGGCGCGGCCCGCCCTGGTGAGCGTCGAGGTGACCTCGACGGGCAGCCTGCCGCGCTGGCTGCGGCCGGGCCGGCGGGTCGGGGCGGTCATCGAGTCGGCGCGGTTCACCCTCGCCGAGCCGCGCTTCGGCTAGTCGTGCCGGTGGTTTTTCCCGCCGCGACGGACCCGGGGCAGCCGGATCCCGGCGAGCTGCGGGAACCAGCGGCCGTTGTCGCCCTGATGCAGGTGTAGGTCCTCGGGCAGGTGCCGGGCGCGGCTGAGCTCGCGGCGCACCGAGGGCGCCAGCAGCGGACCCAGGACCGCCCCGGCGCCCAGCGCCAGCGCCAGGCCGGCCGCCATGCCCAGGCTGCCCGACGCCGCGGACTGCCCGTTGACCAGCTGGACGAACCCGCGGAACAGGGTCAGCCCCGGCACCAGCGGGACGACACCGGAGACGATGATCACCAGTGGGGTGACCCGCAGCCGCGGCGCCAGGATGCTGCCGACCAGACCGGTCGCCAACGCGGCGACGAACGAGCTCACGATGATCCCGGCGTCGATGAGCTGCAGGCCGAAGAAGATCAGCGACGCGATGGCGCCGGCCGCCCCGGCGGCCACCGCCGCCCGCGGATGCGCGTAGCCGGCCAGCGCCGCCGCCCCCGCGCCCACCGCCCCGGCCAGGGCGTACAGCGGCACCGGCAGCGCGGCCAGCGGCATCGCCGGGCTGACGTAGACGTGCACGCCCAGCGCCGAGCCGATCCGCACCGCCACGGTGACCCCGACCAGGATGCCCGCCGACGACAGCAGGATGTCCATCATGCGGGAGGCGGCGGTGAGCTGGTAGCCGGTGATGGCGTCCTGGAAGGAACCCACGGTCGCGAGCCCGGACAGCAACACCACGATGTTGGCGGCGACCACCGGGGAGACCGGGGTGTGTTCGGGCAGCCAGCCGACCGCGTGCAACCCGATCGCCACGCTGGTGGCGATCAACGCGGCGGTGACCTGCTGAAACAACAGTGGCACGTGGTGGCGGTTGAGGACGCGGCCCACCCGGTCGATGAGCGCGGTGGTGATCCCGGAGATCAGCGCCACCAGCGGCACCGCACCGATGAGCACGGAGAAGGCGCTGGCCATGCACGCCCAGCTGACCGTGGCCACCCACCGCGGGTAGGGGTGCCCGGCGTTCTCCAGGGCGTCGAGCTGGCCCTGCACCCACTCCGGCTCGGGAGTGGTGTCCACGACCTGCTGGGCGAGGTTGGTGGCCGCCTGCAGGCGGCTGTAGTCCAGCGAGCGGGTCTGCACCAGATACATCGCGGTCACCGGCGCGCCGGGCACCTTGCGCGGCACCGACACGGTGATCGAGTTCGCGGTGATGTCGACCTGGGTGTTGGACAGGCCGTAGGCCGAGGCCACCCCGATGACGGTGGCGGCCACATCGGCGGTACCGGCCTGCGAGCCCAGCATCAGCTGACCGAACCGCAGTGCGATGTCCAGGATCCGGCGGACCCGGGCTTCGTCCATGCGCGACATCAGCGGCGCACCTGGGGCGGGCTGCCGGGCCGGCGGGGCGGTCGTCGTTGCACTGGCCAAACCTTAGATCAACACCGGGCCGGCCAGCATCCTGCGTGGGCTGCGGCCGGTCGCACCCGCTGGCCGGCGTGCGCGGCGTCGCGGCGCGGGGGCGGGCTCAGACCGACGGGGGCGGTTCGGCGGCGATGCCCCGCACCGCGCGTTCGAGGGCGTGTCGGGCGAGCGGGTCGGTGAGTTGCTGCGATCGCAGCAGCAGGGTGCCCGGGAGGTCCACGACGCAGTAGCGCACGGTCGTGACGGCCGCGGCGTCGCGGCGCTGCCACAACGCGGCGGCCAGTTCCACGAGCAGTTGCCCGAGTTCCTTCTGCCGCTGGCGCAGTTGGGCGTGCCCGTCGTCGGTGAGTTCGGCGGTCATCAGGTCGTCGGCGGTGACCGAGAGCAACAGTCGCGCGCCGTCGGCGTTCGTTTCGGCGTAGCCGGCCGGCGCGAGCGCCGCGGCGACCAGGCCGTCGACGGCGGTGCCGTCGGCCATGGCGTCGGTGACGGCGTGCCGCTGGAAGGACAGGAACCCGTCGGCCTCGCGGGCCCACACCCGCGCGAGCAGGCCGTCACGGGACCCGAAGGCGTGGTAGACCGCGCCGTTGGAGGCGCCGGACGCGGCGCTCAACGCGCGGATGGTCACTCCGGTGATGCCGTGCTCGACCCAGAGCGCGCGGGCGTGGCCGACGAGGGTCTCGCGGTCGTAGCGGCGGGGGCGCCCCATCAGCTTCCGGTGCCCGAGCGGCGCAGGGCGGTGACCGTGTCGGCGAAGAGTCGGGCCTTGATGGTGCCGAGGGTGTTGCGGTCCTTGCCGGCCAGCTGCCGGACCATGCTTGCGGCGCGGTCGGCGAGTTCGTCCAGCGGGGCGACGTCGTCGACCAGCCCGGTGGCGGCGGCGTCGACGCCCGGGTAGCGCCGCCCGGTCGTCATCGCGTCGACCGCCGCGCGCGGCGTCAGCTTGCCGGCGATCAGCGCGGTCATGCCGGGGGTGAACGGGATGGGGATGTCGACCTCGGGGAGACAGAAGTAGCCGCGATCCTCGCGCATCACCCGCCAGTCGTGGGCCAGGGCGAGCATCGCACCGGCGCCGAAGGCGTGGCCGTTGACCGCGGCGACGGTCGGCACCGGCAGCGTCAGCACCCGCGCGAACAGCGCATGGACGCGGTCGACGTAGGCGTCGAGCTGATCGAAGTGCTGCCCGACCCAGTCCAGATCCAGACCGAACGAGTAGTACTTGCCGACGCCGGTGGTGACGAGGACCGCCGGCTCGGTCGTCGCCTCGAGGTCATCGAGGGCGGTCTCGACAGCGGTGAGCCAGTCGAGCGAGAAGCGGTTCTCGTCGGCGCCGAGGTCGAGGGTCCAGACGGGGCCGTCGCTGGCGAGGGTGACCATGGTGTGCTCCTTCGGTCGAGTGGTTACCGAAGAGTAACAGAGCAATGCTCTAAAAGTCGCGTTGAGGCCGCCTGGGTACGGTCAGGGGGCGTGAGGTTGCCGGCCGGCCGACGCTCGGCCCGTGCCTTCTCGCCCCGCGTTCCACCCCGGAAAGGAGCACGCTGTGTCCGCTTCCCCGCCCACCGCCGGGGATCGCCGCACCGGACGTGAGCGGGTCGCGCTGGTCACCGGGGCCAGCCGCAGCGTGGGCAAGGGCATCGCGGTGGCGCTGGGCTCGGCGGGCTGGACGGTGTACGGCACCGCGCGCGGCCCGGTCGGTGTCGACGGGCCGCTGGACGCCACCGCGGCGGCGGTCACCGAGCGTGGCGGGCACGGCATCGCGGTGCAGTGCGACCACCGTGACGACGAGCAGATCGCGGCGCTGTTCGCCCGCATCGCCGACGAGCAGGACGGGCGGCTCGACCTGCTGGTCAACAACGTGTGGGCCGCCCCGAAGGGCTTCGCCGGGTTCAACGAGCCGTTCTGGCGCCGGCCGCTGAGCGACTGGGATTCGCTGATCGGGGCGGGGCTGCGCGCCCACTACGTCGCGGCGGTGCACGCCGCGGGGCTGGTGGTGCCCCGCGGTGCCGGGGCGATCGTCAACATCTCCTCGTTCGGGACCCGCGGCTATCTGCACTCGGTGCTCTACGGCATGTCCAAGGCCGGGTTGGACAAGATGACCGCCGACATGGCCGTCGACCTGCGCGACACCGGGGTGAGCGTGCTGTCGCTGTGGCCGGGGCTGGTGAAGAACGAGGCGATGA
Organism: Mycobacterium sp. 1274756.6; assembly: GCF_001668625.1. Taxonomy (GTDB): domain Bacteria; phylum Actinomycetota; class Actinomycetes; order Mycobacteriales; family Mycobacteriaceae; genus Mycobacterium. The sequence continues at coordinate 147,429 of NZ_LZLJ01000060.1, read as the reverse complement.
TCGCTTGGGGGGTGGAGGAATTCCACGGCTTTTCGCTGGCCAACGCCGAAACCCCGGAGTTCATCGGCCGGGTCGTCGTCGCCCTGCTCGATGACCCCGACCTGGCTGCCCGCAGCGGCCAGACGTTGATCACCGCGGAGGCCGCGCTGGACTACGGGATCACCGACGTCGAGGGCAACCAGCCCGACTCGCACCGGCAGTTCTTCGGCGGCGGACCACTGTTCTGAGTCCCGTCGGCGTAGTCTGCACACTGACTTATGTACCGATTTCTGACGTTCGCGGCCCTCGGTGTCGTGGCGGTCGCGGCGGGTGTGGCGGCGGTGTTCGCCGCGTGGCCGTGGTGGTTTCTGGCCGGGCCGGCCGCGCTGCTGTTCGCGGTGGGGGCCTACGACCTGACCCAGCGGCGGCATTCGGTGCTGCGCAACTATCCGGTGCTCGGGCACATGCGCTATCTGATGGAGGCGTTGCGCCCGGAGTTGCAGCAGTACTTCATCGAACGCGACTACGACGGGCGCCCCTTCGACCGGGAACGCCGCACGATCATCTACGAGCGGGCCAAGGGCATCCACGCCGAGCAGGCGTTCGGCACCGAACGCGACATCGACGAGGTCGGGTATGAGCACCTGGCGCACACGGTGGCGCCGGTGCCGATCCCGGCCGAGCCGGCGCGGGTGATCGTCGGCGGCCCGGATTGCCGGCGGCCGTATTCGATGGCGCTGCTCAACGTTTCGGCGATGAGCTTCGGGGCGTTGTCGCCCAACGCGATCCGTGCGCTGAACAAGGGCGCGGCGCTCGGCGGGTTCGCCCACGACACCGGGGAGGGCGGGCTGACCCCGTATCACCTGGAGAACGGCGGGGACCTGGTGTGGGAGATCGGCTCGGGCTACTTCGGGGCGCGCACCCCCGACGGGCGGTTCGACCCGCAGCAGTTCGCCGACAAGGCCGCGCACCCGAACGTCAAATGCCTGTCGCTCAAGCTCAGCCAGGGCGCCAAACCCGGGCTGGGCGGGGTGTTGCCCGCGGCGAAGGTCAGCGACGAGATCGCCCGCTACCGCGGGGTGCCGGCCGGGGTGAAATGCGTGAGTCCGCCGTATCATTCGGTGTTCTCCACGCCGCGAGAGCTGATCCGGTTCATCGCCCGGATGCGGGAGTTGGCCGACGGGAAACCGATCGGGTTCAAGCTCTGCGTCGGCACGCGGTTGGACGTGCTGGCGATCTGCAAGGCGATGCTCGCGGAGGGCACCGCCCCGGACTTCATCATCGTCGACGGCGCGGAGGGCGGCACCGCCGCGGCGCCGCTGGAGTATGAGGATCATGTCGGGATGCCGCTGACCGATGGGCTGATGACCGTGCACAACGCATTGGTGGGCACCGGGTTACGGGACCGGATCAAGCTGGGCGCCAGCGGCAAGGTGGCCGGCGCCACCGACGTCGTCAAGCGGCTCATCCAGGGCGCGGACTACACCAACGCCGCGCGCGCGATGATGATGGCCGTGGGCTGCATCCAGGCGCAGCGCTGCCACACCAACACCTGCCCGGTCGGGGTGGCCACCCAGGACCCGAAACGCTTCCGGGCGCTCGATGTCGCGGACAAGAGCGTGCGGGTGCAGCGCTACCAGGAGGCGACGGTGCATCACGCGATGCAGATGATGGGCTCGCTGGGCGCGCACCGGCCCGAGGAGCTCTCGCCGCACATGCTGCGCAAGCGGGTTGCGCCGACGATCGTGCGGTCCTACGCCGAGCTGTACGAATGGCTGGAGCCCGGTGTGCTGCTCGCCGAACCGCCCGAGTCGTGGGCCGACGTGTGGGCGGCCGCCAGCCCGGACGCCTTCGGGTTGCCGCGGCGCTAGATCGTCGGGTAGCGCTGCGGGACTTGCTGGTACTGCGGCGGGTACTGCTGCACCGGGTACTGCTGTGGGTACTGCTGACCCGGGTACTGCTGTGGGTACTGCTGGACCGGGTATTGCTGCGCCGGGCCCGGGCGGGCGGGGTACTGCTGGGTGGGCAGCTGGCCGGGCACCTGCTGGTTCGGGACTGGCTGCCCCGGAACCTGTTGGCCGGGGACTTGCTGCCCCGGAACTTGCTGACCAGGGGCCTGCTGCCCGGGCACCTGTTGCCCGGGGGCCGGCTGGCCCGGCACCTGCTGCGGCTGCGGGTTGGGCAGGGCGTCGTTGGGCGCGTCCGGCGCGGGGGTCGCCGGCGCGGCGGGCTCGTCGGCGCCCACCCCGAGCACCCGGATGAGATCGGGTTTCATCTCCTGCAACTGCTGGCCCCAATAGCCCCAGCTGTGGGTGCCGTTGGCCGGGAAGTTGAACACCGCGTTGCGACCACCGGCCGCCTGGTAGAGCTTCTGGAAGTCCTTGTTGCTGCTGACCGTGATGTTCTCCAGCACCTGCGCGCTGTAGAGGTTCGCGCCCCCGCCGCCGTCGAGGTCCGAGGGGGTGCCGCTGCCGCAGTACACCCACACCGCGGTGTTGTTGGCCACCAGCCGGTTGACGTTGACCGTCGGGTCGTTGCGCCGCCAGGCCGGATCGTTGGCCGTGCCCCACATGTCCACCGAGTTGTAGCCGCCGGCATCCTTCATCGCGAAGCCGATCAGCGTGGGCCACAACCCCTTCGACGGGTTGAGGAACCCCGACAGCGACCCGGCGAACACGAACTGCTGCGGGTGCCAGATGGCCAAGGTCAGCGCTGACCCGCCCGACATCGACAGGCCCACCACCGCGTTCCCGGTCGGGGAGACCTGCTTGTTCGTCGACAACCAGGCCGGCAACTCCTGGGTCAGAAACGTCTCCCACTTGTAGGTCGTCGTGCCGGCCGAGCCCTTGGCCGGCTGATACCAGTCGCTGTAGAAGCTCGATTGCCCGCCGACCGGCATGACCACCGAGATGCCCGAATCGTGGTACCACTCGAACGCCGCGGTGTTGATGTCCCAGCCGTTGAAGTCGTCCTGGGCGCGCATCCCGTCGAGCAGGTACAGCGCCTTGGGGCCCCCGCCTTGGAACTCGACCTTGATGTCGCGGCCCATCGCCGCCGACGGGACTTGCAGATACTCCACCGGCAGGCCCTCCGGCGAGAACGCCGCTGCCGGGGGAACCGCCAGCACCCCGGCGGTCAGTGCGGCGCCGGCCAGCCCGGCCGACAGGCGCCGCAAGCGGGTGCGCGTTTTCGCCGTAACCCCTCGCGTCCAAAGCGTCCGCACGTGCGTCCCTTCCGTCACCGGTGTCGTCGGAAACTAACAACGCACCCCGGGGTGGGCCGGGACGCCACGCGGCCTGTGATCGGCTTGTGATGTCGCCTCAACTGCCCCATCCGTACCTGTCCGGGCAACGAGTGACTTGTCGAATGCGATATCGCATGCGCTACTACCTGGGGTGAGCCACTACACCTACCGCGCGGAATGGGCACCGGAGCTCGGTGAATACGTCGGACGCTGCATCGAACTGCCGGAGTTGACCGGGCGGGCACCGACGATGCGGGCCGCGCTGCTCGACCTTGAGGAGGCGGTCGAGCAGTACCTCGCGGACCGCGAAGCCAGCGGATATCCCATTCCGCGGCCGCTCACCGAGCGCACCTACAGCGGTACGTTCGTCGTTCGCACCTCACCGGCACTGCACGCCCGCCTGGCCGTCGAGGCCGCCGAGCAGAACGTGTCGATGAACCAGTGGGTGGTGCAAAGACTTGCCGACCGGCCGACGAGTCCGCTGCTGGACTGGTGAGCTACCAGCGCATCCGGACGTCCTCCGCCCAGCCCAGTAACCCGTCGATCACAAGGTCGCGGCCGTCGGCGGTGCGCATCCGCCCGGCGTAGTGCCCGAAACACTGGTCGGTGCGGGTGCCCAGCAACCCGATGTCCGCGCGGGCGCGGTGATTGTGAAACGGGGTGAAGGTCAGCTCGACCTGATCGATGCCGATCGTGCGGATCGTCCACGGCCGCAGGAAGTCTGACCGGTCGTATTCCCAGTGCAGGTCGGCGCCGATCCGGGTGAGCCGGCCGTCCACGCACAGCGCGTTCTCGGTGGTGCCGGTCCCGTCGGTCCATTTTCCGCCCAACTGCAGGCCGACGACGTGCCCGCCGGTGCGGCCCGACGCGGTGCCCCAGTTCCACGACGCCGAGCGTGGCCATCGTCCGCGGCCGTGATCCAGTGTGCCCCAGGCGTCGTCGCCGAATTCGTAAACCCGCTGGCCGATGCGCACGCTTCCGCGTGCCGGGCGGGTGTTGTGCTTGGAGGTGTACTGGAAGCGCTGCGCGCTCCACGGCACCACCACGCTGAGGCTCTCGTGGCCGTCGGGCAGCCCGACCAGCAGATCCACCTCGACCGGGGCGCCGCGCAGCGTGGTGCAGCGCGCCGTGAGGCGGGTGCCGCCGTCGGCGGCGCTGATCGCGGTGCGCAACCCGAACCGTCCCGGCCGATCGGGGCCGAACGTCACGTCACCACCGGCCGGGGTCCCGGCGATGTGCCCCGGCAGCCGCGGCGTGCGCGACGGCGGCCCGAGGGTGGCGCGGGTGAACTCGGGGCCGGTGTAGTCGAAGACGTACAGCGCGTTGAGCGACAGGAAATCCAGGTCCGCGACCGTCAGCGCGACCAGATGCGTCGGGCTGGTCACACACCAGTGCTCCCAGCGTTTGGTGCGGCCCCAGCCGGTCAGGTTGCCGCGGTGCAGCGGGCGGCGCGACCAGCCGACCGCGGCGGGGTTCAGCGTGCCGTCGGGCAGACACAGGTCCACCGGGTCGGTGATCTCACGGTCGGCCATCCGCCGAGCCTAGAGCCGGTGGCCGTGGTCGGTGGGTGCCGGCGGGTCCGGCTCGGCTTCGGTGTTGGGGCGGCCCTGCTTGAACGCCGCCAGCCGGCGTCGCGGGATGTCGTAGTAGCGGCGCATCAGCTGGTCGCGCAGCTCCGGGGGCAACACCGCGCGGGCGGCGCGCAGCCAGGTGGGGGCGTAGCGGCGGGGCAGCTCGGCCATCAGCCGGTCGGAGGCGATGCGGAAGACGGCCGCCATCCGCAGGTAGTCGGCTCGGAAATAGACGTAATCACAGGACTCGGCGAAGTCCTCGACGTAGGTGTCGTGCAACGCCCGCGGCAGATCGGCTTCGATGTGGGCGGCCACGCCGAGCAGCAGCGCCTGCATCATCTGCTGCGCCGACCCGGTGGCCCCGGCGCGTTCGGCCAGCCCCCACGCCTTGGCCCACGGCTTCTCGGTGGGCTCGCCGCGTTCGAAGGCGAGCAGGTTCTTCCGGTACAGCTGGTGGAAGCGCGGGATCAGCCGCAGCACCCACTCCGGGTTGTCGGCGCGCCCGGCCCGCAGGTGCGCCAGCTGTTCTTCGGTGACGTACTGGTAGACCCGAGCGAACCACTGCTTGGGGTCACCGGCGGCGGCCAGCCTGTCGGCGATCGCGCGCTGCTCGGCCAGGACCGCGGCGACCTGCTCGTGCAGGGCGGGCAGGTCGCGTTGGGCGAGATGCCGTGGCGGCGGCAGGGGGGCGGCGGTCGCGGTCGGCGCGAGTTCGGCCAGCCGGTGCAGCGAGCGGCGCAGTTCGGGGCCGATCAGCCGCTTGCTCACCGCCGCCAGCCCGGGCACGGCGAAGCGCAGCACCACCTCCCAGCGGATCGCGCAGCCGGTGTCGCCGGCCGGGGTGATGGTGATCGTGCCGGTGTGTTCGCGTAGCGCGGCGACCCCGCCGACGACGGTGTAGCCGAGCCGGTGCGGCGGCTCGGCGGCGTGGATGACCTCGGTGAGCCGGGCCGCGCCGCGCGGCAGCAGCACCCGGCGCAGCGTGCCGACGCCGTCGGGGCGGCCCCGATCGCCGGCGTCGATGAGCTCGATGCGGGCGCTGGACCAGGTGTTCATTCGCTCGGGGTCGGTGAGCAGCGTCCAGACGACGGCCGGGGGCGCGGCGACCGGCTGCTGCACGACCAGGGTGACCATAAAGACAACCTGTGTTGTCAGGCCGGTGCTGTCAACCCCGCCGCGCCCGATCCAGCCGGTGCAGGGTCACGTCGGCCAGCGCGCCGGCGTCGATCCGGGCGGTCAGATAGGTGCAGTGCGGCTGGCGGCGACGGTCGGTCGGCGAACCCGGGTTCAGCAGCCGCAGCCCGGTGCTCGCGGTGCTATCCCAGGGGATGTGGCTGTGCCCGAAGACCAGGACGTCGGTGTCGGGGTAGGTGCGGGCCATCCGGGCGTCGCGGCCGGCGGCGGCGCCGGTCTCATGTACGACGGTGAACCGCAGCCCGTTCAGGCTCACCTCGGCGCGCTCGGGCAGCCGCCGGCGCAGTTCGGGTCCGTCGTTGTTGCCCCAGCAGCCGATCAGGCGCGCCGCCCGGGCCTCCAGCGCGTCGAGGAGGGCGACGTCGACCCAGTCGCCGGCGTGCAGCACCACATCGGCGCGGTCCACCTCGGCCCAGACCGGCGCGGGCAGATCCTTGGCCCGCTTGGGCACGTGGGTGTCGGCGATCACCAGCAGCCGCATACCCGCCGAGCTTACGTCCGCGCCGGCACCCTGCCGTGGCGCCGCCCGTAGGCTGGAGGAGTGAGCACTGAAGAAGTGAGCACTGGAGAAGTGAGCACTGGAGAACTGGGCGCCGGAGAACTCGGCGCGGCGACCACCGTGGCGCTGGACAACCGGTTCGCTCGCGAACTGCCCGAGCTGGCCGTGCCCTGGCAGGCCACCCCCGCACCGAACCCGAAGGCGCTGGTGCTCAACGCGCCGCTGGCCACCGAACTGGGCCTGGACCCCGCCTGGCTGACCACTCCGGCGGGCACCGGCCTGCTGGTCGGCACCACCGTGCCCGACGGCGCCACCCCGGTCGCACAGATCTACTCCGGCCACCAGTTCGGCGGCTACGTGCCGCGCCTCGGCGACGGGCGCGCACTACTGCTCGGCGAGTTCCCCGACGGTCGGGATCTGCACCTGAAGGGCTCCGGGCCGACGCCGTTCGCCCGGGGCGGGGACGGACTGGCCGCGGTCGGGCCGATGCTGCGCGAATACGTGATCAGCGAGGCCCTGCATGCACTCGGCGTGCCGACCACCCGCGCGTTGGCGGTCACCGCCACCGGCGGCATCGTGCACCGAGAGTCCACGCTGCCCGGCGCGGTGCTGGCCCGTGTGGCCGCCAGCCACCTGCGGGTGGGCAGCTTCCAGTACGCCGCCGCTTACGACCACCACCGCCCCGAGGCCGAGGTGGTGCGTCGGCTGGCCGACCACGCCATCGCCCGGCATTACCCGGACGCCGCCGGCGCGGACAACCCGTACCGGGAGCTGTTCTCCGCGGTGGTCGCCGCGCAGGCCGCGCTGGTGGCGCGCTGGATGCTGGTCGGGTTCATCCACGGGGTGATGAACACCGACAACATGACGATCTCCGGGCAGACCATCGACTACGGGCCGTGCGCGTTCATGGAGGCCTACGACCCGGCCACCGTGTTCAGCTCCATCGACATGGCCGGCCGCTACGCCTACGGCAACCAGCCGGGCATCGCGCAGTGGAACCTGTCCCGCTTCGCCGAGACGCTGCTGCCGCTGCTGGCTGAGGACACCGAGCAGGCCGTCGACTGGGCGGTCGGCATCCTCGAGGGGTTCCCCGACCTGTACGAGAAGACCTGGTCCGCCGGGATGCGCGCCAAACTCGGCCTGCCCGAGGACCTTCCGGCCTCCGAAGCGGCGAGCCTCATCGAAGATCTGCTCGCCTTGCTGCAGCGTAACCACCGCGACTACACGTCGTTCTTCCGCAGCCTGGCCGCGGTGGCCCGCGGATCCGCCGGTGCCGACCGGGCCGCGTTCACCGACCCGGACTCGTTCGGCCCGTGGTTCACCCGCTGGGCTGCGCTGCGCCCGGATCCGGCGGCGATGGATCGGGTCAACCCGATCTACATCCCGCGCAACCACCTGGTGGAACAGGCGCTGACCGCCGCCACCGCAGGCGATCTCGGGCCGGTGGAGAAGCTGCTGGAGGCGGTGCGCTTCCCGTATGAGCCGCGGGCGGGCCTGGAGGTCTACGCCGAGCCGGCACCGGCGGAATTCGGCCCGTACCAAACGTTCTGCGGCACCTGACCGGTTACCGGCGCGCCACGATGACCGGGGCGTGCGACGCCTGCGCCAACGCGGTGCTCACCGAACCCAGCAGCATGCCGGCGAACCCGCCGCGACCGTGACTGCCCACCACCACCAGCTGCGCCTCCTCCGACAGGCTCACCAGGTTCGACGTCGGCTGATGCGGTTCGACGACCCGACGCACCCTCACGTCGGGGTAGTGTTCCTGCCAGCCGGCCAACCGTTCGGCGAGCACCCGCTCGGCATCGGGACGCATTGCCGGCCAGTCGAACTCGACGTAGTCGAGCACCTCCACATCACTCCAGGCGTGGAACGCGACCAGCTCCACCCCGCGCCGCGACGCCTCGTCGAAAGCGATCTCGGTGGCCAGTTCGGAGACCATCGACCCGTCCACGCCGAGCACCACCGGCAGCGGCGACGGCGGCAGCACCGCCGGGACGTCTCCGGGAACCACCGCCACCGGGCAGCGCGCGTGGTGGATGAGCCCGGAGCTGACCGAGCCGAGCAGCAGTCGGCGCAGCATGCCGCGGCCGCGGCAGCCGACCACCACCAACCGGGCCTCCTTGGACAGCTGGGCCAAGGTGGGCACCGGCGCGGCGAAGAAGACGTGGGTGTCGACGTGCGGGTGGGCCGGTCCGGCCTCCTCCTCGACGACGGCGAGCGCCTCGTCGAGGATCTGCTGGGCGCCGTCGCGTTGCCGTGAGCCCGGGTCATCCGGCAGGGCGGCGACCGGTCCGCCCAGGGCCAGCACATTCCACGGCGGGGTGTCGATGACGTGGATGATCGTCAGCTTCTCCCCGCGCAGCACCGCCTCGCCGGTGGCCCAGCGCAGCGCGCGTATCGCCGAGGCCGAGCCGTCGAAGCCGACCACGATGCCCCGATCCGCCACGGGCGCCTCCTCTCGGTGTCCCAAGCTATCACCGCCAGCCTTCCAGACTTTGGTGTTTGCCCAGGTCATTCGGCTTGTCGGAGTGGTCCGCTATTCTGGGGGTGCTTCATGAGTGGCCGTCGCCAAGCTCCGACTGGGCGGCCCGCCAACCCCACGCTCGTGGGTGGCTCGGATGACGAAGCGACCGGCGCCAACCGGCACCGGTAAGAGCGCCTCCTTTTTCGGAGGCCCGTCGGCCTCGAAGGAGGACGCCATGAACGCTATTTTCCGTGACCGCGCCTGCGGGGCGCTGCTGGGCACCGCCGCCGGTGACGCCCTGGGCGCCGGCTATGAATTCCAGGGCCCGCGCCGCGCCGATGAACCGGTCGCCATGATCGGCGGTGGGCTCGGCCCGTTCGCACCCGGCGAATGGACCGACGACACCGCGATGGCGATCGCCATCGCCGAGACCGCCGCCACCGGGGCGGATTTGCGCGACGACGCGGCACTCGATGTCATCGTGCGGCGCTGGGCGCAGTGGTCGGCGACCGCCAAAGACGTTGGGGTGCAGACTCGTACCGTACTCGCGACGGCAACCACCGCGCAGGCCGCCCGGGCCGCGTCGGCCGCCCTGCACGCCCGCACCGGGCGCACCGCGGGCAACGGGTCGCTGATGCGCGCGGCCCCGGTCGCGTTGGCCTACCTCGACGACGAGGCCGGCCTGGCGCAGGCGGCCCGCGCGGTCAGCGACCTGACCCATCACGATCCCGACGCTGCCGACGCCTGCGTGCTGTGGTGCGCGGCCATCCGCCACGCCGTGCACACCGGTGAGCTCGACGTGCGTATCGGGTTGGGGCTGCTCGACGCCGAGCGGCGCGGCCTGTGGTCGGCGCGGATCGAGGAGGCCGAAGCCGCCGGGCCCGCCGCCTTCACCGCCGGCAACGGCTGGGTGGTCGCGGCGCTGCAGGCGGCCTGGTCGGCGATCGTGCACACCCCGGCGGGGGTCGACGAGCCGGGCGCCGGGGTGTTTCGGGCCGACCAACTGCGCCGCGGTTTGGAGGCCGCGGTACGCGGCGGCGGGGATACCGACACCGTCGCGGCGATCGCCGGCGGGCTGCTCGGAGCCGCCCACGGTGCCGCCGCGGTGCCGGGGGAGTGGCGACGGATCCTGCACGGCTGGCCGGGTCTGCGCACCCGCGGGCTGGTCGCGCTGGCCGACCGGATCGTCACCCGCGGTGCGCCGGACGGTTTCGACTACACCTACGGCGGCTTCCGGGGTTCACCGGCCGTGATCGCGCACCCGCACGACGACCGGGTCTTCATCGGTGGGATCAGCGCGATCGGAGGCCTTCCCGAGCAGATCGACGCGGTGGTGTCGCTGTGCCGGGTGGCCGACGAGGACCTGCCCGCGGGGGTGGAACAGCTCGATGTGCGGTTGATCGACCGCGACGGGGAGAACGCCCACCTGGATTTCGTGCTGCTGGACACCGTGCGGGTGATCGAGCAGCTGCGCGAGGAAGGGCGCAGTGTGTTCGTGCACTGCGTCCAGGCGCACAGCCGCACCCCGACGATCGCCGCGCTCTACGGCGCCCGCCGCGCCGGCATCAGCGCCGACCAGGCGCTGCGCGAGGTGGTCGCCGTGCTGCCGGAAAGCTACCCGCGACACGAGTTCCGGTCGGCGCTCGGGCGGTTGGCGCCATGAGCGGGTTGAGCGCGGCCGACGCGGCGTTGCGCGATCGGCTCACCGAGCTGTGCGTGCACATCCCGTGCGGCAGTATCCGCGGGCCGGTGCTGCGGTTCATCCCGCGGCGGCCGGAGCGCCCGGTGCTCTGGCAGTCCTGCCGGTGTGAGGACGACCCGGAGGTGTGGGAGGACAGCGACGTTTCCCGGGTGCAGGATCTATGCCTGATCTGCTTTCGCGGCACCGCCGGCGGGCGGTCGCGTTGGGCGTGGCATGGCTGCCCGGATTGCGTCGACATCAACGTGGCGCTGGGGCGCGCCTGGGGGGTGCAGCCGTTCCGGCTGGGCCGGCACTCCCTGATGAACGGCGTCGGCGTCCGCGGCGGCGCTCCACCGGCGGTGCAGGCCGAGGACACCGCGCGGCTGGTCGAGTTCGCCCGCGGCGACGGTCGGCTGCGGGACTGGCGCCGACGCGAATACCGCCGGCTGGCCGCGCAGTTCGACCCGCTGGCCGACATCCCGGTCCGTGAATGGCAACAGGTGTGGCCGCCGGGGCGGGCCGCCTCCGCCGACGCGTTCGCCCGGCTGCTAGACCGCGAGCTGCCGCTGCGCCCGCCGCGCTAGTGCGGAACGTTAATAGGGGACCCTGCCGCGGCGGGGCGTTCGGTCGCGGCGGTCCTGTGCGGTGGCGCCGACCAGCAGCGTGGTGAGCGCCAGGCCGGCGACCACGGTCGCGGTCAGGGCCAGCCCGGTCGCACCGAGCGTCATCGCGACATAGCCGAGGATCGCCGAGATGGCGAACGTGGCCAGCGCGGGGACCAGCAGCGGCGGGTGTTGAGGTCGGTGAGCCGTCATAGCCGTGAAGCTACGACAGCGCTCTGACACGTCCTTACGACGAGCGGGCGCCGGCCGGGCGCGCGGCGCGGCGCCGCTGCCGCGGGGCCGGGGCGCTGTGCCCGGTGCGCGGGGCGGTCTGCCCATTGGCCGCTGCGGTGCGCCCGGTGGCCGGGGCGGAGTGACCGCCACGCTGCCCGCCGCCCTGCCCAGCCCCACCGGGACGGCGGCGGCGCCGCGGCTTGGCCGCAGCTTTAGCGGCCGGCGGCTGTTTCGGGGCCGGCGCCTGGTACGGCGCGACCTCACCGACCAGCGCGGTCACCGGTGCGGAGTCCGCGGCGACCTGCTGGGGGCGGGCGGTGATGCCGGCCTTGCGCAGCAGCACCGAGGCGTCCTTGCGCTGTTCGGGCAGCACGATGGTCACCACATCCCCGGCGCTGCCGGCGCGGGCGGTGCGCCCGGAGCGGTGCAGGTAGGACTTGTGCTCCACCGGCGGGTCCACGTGCACCACCAGGTTCACGTCGTCGACATGCACACCGCGCGCGGCGATGTCGGTAGCCACCAGCACCCGGGCGTCGCCGTTGGAGAACGCCGCCAGGTTGCGGTCGCGGGCGTTCTGGGAAAGGTTGCCGTGCAAGTCGACTGACGGAATACCGGCCTCGGTGAGCTGGCGGGCCAGCTTGCGGGCCTGATGCTTGGTGCGCATGAACAGGATCCGCCGGTCGGTGCCCGACGCCAGGGTATGCACCAGCTGTTTTTTGGCGCTCGCGTCGGCGACGTGGAACACGTGGTGGGTCATCGCCGCCACCGGCGAGGTGACCTCGTCGACGGCGTGGGAGACCGGGTTGCGCAGGAACCGACGGACCAGCGTGTCCACCCCGTTGTCCAGCGTGGCCGAGAACAGCAGCCGCTGGCCGTCTTTCGGGGTAGCCGACAGGATGCGGGTGACGCCGGGCAGGAAGCCCAGGTCGGCCATGTGGTCGGCTTCGTCGAGCACGGTGATGCGTACCGCATCCAGGCTGATCAGCTTCTGGCGCATGAGGTCTTCGAGCCGGCCCGGGCAGGCCACGACGACGTCGACGCCGCGGTTGAGGGCGTCGACCTGCCGGTTCTGCGACACCCCGCCAAAGATGGTGGTCACGGTCAGATCGTTGGCGGCGGCCAGCGGTTTCAGGGTGGCGGTGATCTGGGTGGCCAGCTCGCGGGTGGGGGCGAGCACCAGCCCGGTCGGGCGGGCCGGACGCCGGCCCGTGCGAGTCAGCCGGGCGGCCAACGGAATCGAGAACGCCAGCGTCTTGCCGCTGCCGGTTTTACCGCGGCCCAACACATCCCGGCCGGCCAGCGTGTCGGGCAGGGTGTTGACCTGGATGGGGAAGGGGGCTTGGATGCCCGCGGTGGTCAGGGCGGTGTCGATCGGGGCGGGCACGCCCAGATCGGCGAACGAAGGTACAGAAGTCATGGTGATACGAGGTGCCTTTCAGGCATCGGGTGTGCGCAGCGGTGATGCTGTCGGCACAGAATGGCGAGATTGCCGGTGGGCAAAATCGATCGCCGCGAGAAGAGCTTGTGCGGGGGCACGGATCACCAGGGTGATGCAACGTTCCGCGACGTCGCCGGCATTGATGCCGACACTGCGAGGAAGTCTATCGGAGGCCGCGCCGGTTCTCGCGGTGCGACCGGCCAGATGTGACCGATCACACCGGGGTCAGGTTCTGCCGCGGCCGAAGTAGAGCTCCTGGGTGGCGGTACAGACCAGCTGGCCGGACCGGTTGTACATGGTGGCACTCGCTAACCCGCGCCCGCCGACCCCGCTGGGGGAGACCTGGTCGGAAAGCACCCAGTCGGACAGGTCCACCGGCCGCTGGAACCACAGCGCGTGGTCGATGAGCGCGTTGAAGACGCTGACCTGGGTGGCGCGGCGCTGGGTGAGGGCCGCCTCGACCATCGTGGTGCCGGTCAGATAGGTCAGCAGACAACTGTGCAGCACCGGGTCGTCGGGCACCGGGCCGGTCGGCTTCCACCACAGCCGGGTGCGCGGCGGCGCGGCGGGCAGATCCTGGGCCAGCCGCGGCGGGGCGTCGATGTAGCGCAGCGCGAACGGGCGCTCGCGCACCCACAGCCCGTCGAGCTCGTCGGCGTAGTCGGCGAGCTGGTCCTGCACCGGGGGGAGGGTGTCCGGGTCGGGGACGTCGGGCCGCGGCTGGTGGTAGTCGGGCGCCTCGACCGGGGCGGTGAACGAGGCGAGGGTCTCCAGCAGGATCTGGTCGTCCTGGTGCGCGGTGACCTGCCGGGTGGCCAGCGTGCCGCCGTCGCGGATCACCGCCACCTGCAGATCGACCGGCCGGCGGGCGTCGCCGGCACGCACGTAGTAGGTGTGCGCGCTGTGCGGGGTGCGGCCCGGCGCGGTGCGCGCCGCGGCCATCAGCGCCTGGCCGGCGATGTGCCCGCCGACGATGTGGTGGGCCGGGTTGTCCAGCTGGGTGGCGCGGAAGTGGTGCTCGGTGAGCTGCTCGACGTGCAGGGTGGCGATGATGTCGGCCAGCTCGGGGTAGCGGTAGGACACGCCAGCCATGATGCAGGGTGCGGTTTCCCGGCCCGCGGTCAGTCGACCCCGACGTGCTCGGCTGCACCGGGCTCGGCCCCGGCGTGGCCCGCGTCGGCGGGTTCGTCGTCGGACTCGCTCATCCCGACCGTTCGCGCCACCACCGCGGGGGCCAGCACCGACAGGGCGGTGGCCGCCCCGGTGGCCGCGCCGACTCCAGTCCAGGCGACCGGTCCCAGCGGGGTGCAGCCGAAGAACTGGCTGACCCCGGGGGTCTGCACGATCCCGACCAGCACCACCGCGCTGCCCAGCGCGGTGGCCACCACCAGCGGGCTGTGCCGGCGGGTCAGCAGCGTCTGCAGCAGCTGGGTGCCCACCAGCGCGGTCAAACCCATTGTCGCGGTGCGCCGTTCGGTTCCGGGAGTCCAGCGCCCGATCGCCCAGGCGCCGGTCGCGCCGACGGCGGTGACCGCGCCGCGGATCACGATGTGGCGCATCAGCGAGGTGTCCAGCGACGGCGCCGGCGCGGACAGCACCGCCCGCTGGTGGGCCCACTCTTCCGCCTCGTCCTCGGGGTCGACCGCGGTCTCGCCGTTGGCGGGCTCGTCGGGCTGCGGGTACTGCGGGGTGACCGCGACCGCCAGCGCGGGGAACATGTCGGTGAGCAGGTTGACCAGCAGCAGTTGCCGGGTGCCCACCGGGGACCGCCCGGAGCCCAGCGCGGTCCCGATCACGGTGAACAACACCTCACCGACGTTGCCGCCGACCAGGATGGAGACCGCGTCGCGCACCCCGGTCCACATGCCGCGGCCCTCCACCAGCGCGTCGAGCAGCACCCCGAGATCGTCCTCGGTCAACACGATGTCGGCGGCGCCGCGGGCCGCCGAGGAGCCGCGGCCGCTGACCCCGACACCCACGTCGGCCATCCGGATCGCGGCGGCGTCGTTGGCGCCGTCACCGACCATCGCCGTCACCTGACCGCTGCGCTGCAGGGCGGCGACGATCTGCACCTTCTGCTCCGGGGTGACCCGGGCGAAGACCTGCGCGTCGGCGGCCAGCTTGGTGAAGCCCTCCTCGTCGAGCACGGCCAGCTCGGCCCCGGTGACCTCCCGGGCGTCGGCGGGCATTCCCAGCTGGCGGGCGATGGCCCGGGCGGTGATCGGGTGGTCGCCGGTGATCAGCACCACCTTGTGGTCGGTTTCGACCAGCGCCTCGATCAGGGGGCGGGCCGAGGGCCGCAGCGTGTCGGCCAGCCCGACGAAGCCGACCAGCTCCAGGTCCCGAGCGACCGCGTCGACCGCGTCGGCGTCGGTGTCGGCCTCCTCGGTCGGCCCGTCCCAGCCGCGCTGCGCCACCGCCAGCACCCGCAGGCCCTGCTCGGCCAGCTCGGTCACCAGCGCCTCGGCGTGGGCGTAGGCAGCGTCGGGGTCGGCGTCGGGGTCGGCGAACCGGCACCGCGGCAACACGACTTCCGGTGCGCCCTTGAGCATCAGCAGCGGCGGCTCGTCGGCGGCGCGGCCGATCGTGGCGGCGTAGCCGCGGTTGGATTCGAACGGCACCTCGGCGAGCACCGTCCAGGCCGGCTCGTCGCCGGCGCCGGGGAGATCGGCCGCCGCGGTGAGCACCGCCTCGTCGGTGGCGTGGGCGTGACCCTGGCCGTCGCGCGGCTGGGTGCAAGCCCGCGCCGCGGCCCGCAGCGCGCGGGTGTCCAGCTCGCCGAGGTCGGCCGGGGTGGCGGTCGGCTGCACCGAGCGCACCACCTTCAGCCGGTTCTCGGTGAGCGTGCCGGTCTTGTCGAAACACACCGTCTCGATGCGGCCCAGCGCCTCCACCGCCCGCGGGGTACGCACCAGCACGCCGTGCCGGGAGAGCCGCTGGGCGGCGGCCAGTTGGGCCATCGTCGCCACCAGCGGCAGGCCTTCGGGGACCGCGGCCACCGCGATCGCCACCCCGTCGGCGACCGCCTGGCGCAGTGTTCCGCGGTGCAGCAGCGCCAGGCCGGTCACCGCGGCGCCGCCGGCCAGCGTCAGCGGCAGCACCTTGGTGGTCAGTTCGCGGAGCCGGGCCTGCACCCCGGCCGCGGTCTCCACCCCGGCGAGCGCCGAGATCGCCCGGCGCGCAGCGGTTCCCGCGCCGGTGGCCACCACGATCGCCCGGGCGTGTCCGGCGAC
Source organism: Mycobacterium sp. 1274756.6 (assembly GCF_001668625.1). Classification (GTDB taxonomy): domain Bacteria; phylum Actinomycetota; class Actinomycetes; order Mycobacteriales; family Mycobacteriaceae; genus Mycobacterium. The sequence continues at coordinate 131,287 of NZ_LZLJ01000060.1, read as the reverse complement.
GATCGTGGAGCCTTCGAACAGCATGCTGGCCCGCTCCCGGTCGCCGACCGCGACCGCGTCGACCTGCTTGTCCACCGGCACCGACTCGCCGGTGAGCGAGGACTCGTCGACCTCGAGGTCCTCGGCGGTCAACAGCCGGGCATCGGCGGGCACCACGTCGGGAGCCGCCAGGTCGATGACGTCGCCGACCCGCAGTGCCTTCGCCGACACCGCGACCGTGCGCTGCCCGGTGCGGGCCGCGTCGAGCCGGCGCCGGGTGGTGGCCACCGGCGGCAGCACCACCCGACGGGCCGGGGTGTCCTGCTCAGCGAAGAGTTCGGCGACCGCCGCCTCCGCGCGCAGCCGCTGCGCCCCGCCGACGAGCGCGTTGACCGCCATCACCCCGGCGACCAGCAGCGCGTCGACGTTGCTGCCGACGATCGCCGACGCCGCCGCACCGACGGCCAGCACCGGGGTCAACGGATCGGCGAGTTCCTCGCGGGTGGCCGCCAGCAGCTGTCCGGCGCGGGTGGCCGGGCCGCGCAGCGGCGCCAGCGCCGGATGGTCGGCGAGGTCCTCGAGGGCGCGGCGCCAGCCGGGCGCGCCGACCTCGACGTCCAACGGCCGCGCCGAGCCGGTCAGCCGCGAGTAGACGATCTCGGGGTCCAGGGCATGCCAGGCGGTCAGCGGCTGGGGGGTCGGGTCGGGCTGGCGCAGCACCTTGCGCGCGGACAGCGAGCCGAGCAGGATCGCGGCCGCCCCGGCGGCGTTGACCGGGTCGAGCCAGCGGCGCAGCGTCAACGGGCCGGGGCTGCTGCGGGAGTCGCCGGCCACCAGCAGCAGCCCGGCGAGCGTGCTGCCGCCCTGGGCGAGTCGCACGGCCGCTTCGCTGACGTAGCGGGCCGCGGGCAGCGCCGACAGGATCCGCACGGCGGCCGCCAGGTCGGTGCCGGTGATGATGTCGGCACTCCACGGGGTGGCCGCCTGCGGGTCATCGAGCGCCACCGCGACGTCGGCGATGGCCAGCGCGGCCAGGGTGTCGGTGGAGGCGAAGTCGCGGTGCAACGCGGTGATCAGCAGCACCGGTCCGCGGTCGGCGCGCAGCTCACGGACCAGCTTCAGCAGCGGCGTGCCGGGCGGATGGCTGGCGGCGACGCTGCCGGTCAGATCCTGGGTGCCGGCCACATGCCGCAGCACCACCCGCGCCCCGGTCCGGTGGGCGGTCTGCAGCAGCGGCACCGCGAACGGGTCGACCTCCCAGCCCACCTTGACCCGGCCGACGGTCTCACCGTCGACGATCAGGTCGGCGCGCTCCAGGCCCTGCACCGGCGCCGCCGACGGCTCGGCGCGCACCCAGCGCAGCCGGGCGCCGGTGGCCGGCAGCTCGTCGGGGTCGGGGTCGGGGGCCTGCTCGCCGTGCAGCAGCGCGTCGGCCACCTCATAGACCCGGTCCTCGTCCCAGCCCGGCAGGTCGCCGCGGGCGTGCAGCACCGCGCGGGCGTCGCCGCGCAGCGCCGCCCCGTCGATGACGATCACCTTCACCCGGTCCATCCGGCGCAGCGCCCCCGGGTCCAGCACCAGCTGGCCGGTGTCGGCCAGGCCGCGGCCGAGCACCGCGCCGAAGGCCTGCCGGCCCAGATAGGCGCCTTTCGGCACCCCGGCCAGCACCGCGCCGGCCGCCTCGTCGGCGCCGCCGCCGGCCAGCAGGGCACCGGCGGCGGCGACCAGCGAGGCGTTGGCGGCCTGGTCGGTGTAGGACTCCACCGGCCCGGACATCGAGCCTTTGGCGGTGTCGATCGCCGAGTCGATGGCGCCGTCGACCACCACGTGGGAGGCCTCGCCGGCGGCGGTGGCCGCCGACTGGTGTCGGGCGGTGTGCGATCCCGCCCCGGCCGAGGAGATGATCGGCACCACCGCGGCCTGCGGCCGGCGCGGTGACGCCAGCTGCGGCTCCCGGGCCTGCCAGCGGCGCCGATGCGCCGCCGCCTCGGAGACCTGCAGGCCGCGCTGGGCCAGGTCGACCAGCGGGGTGCCCACCGCCTGGGTGAGTCCGTAGGCGGCCGCGGTGGTCGCCGCCAGCGCCAGGTCGGTGCCGACCCGGCCCAGCCGCGACTCCAGCATCGACACGATCCGCGGCTGGTTGCTGATGGCGGCCGCCGCGCCCCGGGCGGCCAGCGGCGCCATCGGCAGCCGGCCGAACCAGCCGGTCACCGCCGCGCCGATGGCCACCACATCCATGGCCGCGGCGGTCAACGGCACCAGCACCGCCAGCGGGTTGCCCGGGTCGGCGAACGGCGCGGTGCGCGGCGCCGACGGTGAGCCGCGTCGACCGACTTGCTTGGCCACCGCGGTGACACTGTCGCTCACCGCCGCGAGCACCCGGTCGCGGTCGGCGTCGGGGGCGATGTCGACCACCAGCCGGCCCAGCGCGCCCTCGACGTGGGCGCTGGTCACTCCCGGGATGGCGCGCACCGGTGTCTGCACGGCGTCGGCGTGCTCATGCCAGCGGGAGAACGGCAGCAGGGGTTCCAGGTCCAGGTGCACCCGGTGCCCGCTGCGCCAGCGCACCGGCAGCGCCGAGCCGGTTTGTGCGCCCCGCAGCTGACCGGCGGTCTGGTTCACTGCCTCGATGACCGGGCCGAGGATGGTCTGGACCGTGTCGGTGGTGCTGTCGCGCAGCCACGCGGTGCTTTCGGCCGCACCGGTGACACCGGCGCGCAGCAGCTGGGCCGCGCCGCCGGTGATGCCGCCGACGAGGGTGGTCACACCCGGGACTGCCATTGCCTCACTCCTCGCGGAAATCCGCTAACAAGCCGTACGGCGTGCTCGCCGTCGGGTCGGCGGCCGGTCCACGGCGCTCCGGGCCCGGCAGTGGTGCGGCACGCTCACGATCGCTCAGAGCCCACGAATTTCGCGACGCGTACCGGCCCTGTCGAGCATATCGGGGTGAGGCGGCTGGGCGGTCCGAGCGAGCGTGGTTCTTTCGCGTTGAGTCTGCGGTGAGGGCGCGGTTTCGGCGCAAAGCCCGGGTGGGCGTCGCCGTCAGCGCAGGGTGAACGGCTTGGGGGTCCGGGTCTTGGGCTCGGACGGCTGCGTACTGGTGCTGCTGGGTAGCCGGACGGCCGGAGGCGACGAGGGCCATGAGCCAGCGCCGCGCCCAAGCAGTGGCCTAGCGGAACTGCGTCGTCCCCTCGATACCGTGGGTGTTGCTGATGACCTTCGCGTAACAGTGGTCGGCGTCAAGACCGCTCCACTCGCACCAGTCGATCGCCCCGTCGGGCGACGAATGCGGCAGCCCGACCACCGTCACCCACCAGGACGGACCGCTGAAGGTCCGCCAATCGCCGGACCGCACCAGTCGCACCTCGTCGTAGCGCTGCCGTAGCGTCAGGTGCTCCGCGAGGATATCGGTGTAGTTCCACGTGATGCCCTCGGCGACCAACCCCAGCTCCTTGGAGCTGATCTGCGGAACCCATTGGTTCTCCAGGCTGCTGCTGACGATTGAGCGGTCGGTATCGGCGAGATCGATCAACCCGGATTCCGCAGCGTCTTCGGCGGTGCCGTATTGCGGTGACACCACCCCCGTAGCGGTCAAGGTCGTCGCGTTCGACGACGCGGCGGCGGGGGAGACCGATGTGCCGCTGCCGCGGGCGAACAGAGTGATGTGATTCGACAACAGATCCGGTGGACGCCAATATGTCCCGGCCGGGAAGACGAACGTTCGAACCGCGCCGGTGTCGGCGGGTATGGCGACCGCGTCGGAAAACAGATCGAAGGTCCCGGCGGCCACGTCACGACCGGAGTCGGTCACGACCAGTTCGAACGCGGGGTCATACAGCAAATCGCCGGCCTCGCAGCTCGTGGTCAACTCGACGGTCACGGCGAGCCCCTCGGAAGAAAGGCCGATTCTCGTGGCATGCAGTTCCGTCGGCGTTGAGCACGCTTGTTGCGGTGTGTTCCGGCCCTGGTCGGATCGGGCAGACCCGCTGTCTGCTGAATCCCGTTTCGTGTATATGGCTGTTGCGGCAAGCACTCCGATCAGCAGCAACGCGACGGTTGCGATGGCCGCAATCATTCGGGGCTGGAGGCCGCCGTTGCCGGTTCGGTCGCGCGCTGGACGTCGGGGTTGCCAGGTTCCACCCGTCGACGCGGCCCGGTGCGGTCCGCCCAAACCGATATCGGGGTAGCTCGAGTCGGACTGAACCGGCGGTACGGCATCGCCGCCAGACGACGATGTTGGCCGCTGCGAATCGGTCATCACCTAACCTCGGTCTTCCGTGCTAACCGGTCACGACGACGCGGCGCGGTCCGCCGCCAGCCGTCTTGGCGTCGGCGATGCCGCTGCGTCCCGCGGGCATGGCACGTTCCTTGCCCCAGGCCCGGATCGCGGCAACTTCTTCGGGATTGGTCCGGCTGAACGGAATGACCGAGGCGAACGTGGCGATGACGAATTCTTCAGACGGCTGCGGCTCACGACGTCGAAATGACGCCGAGGCGATCTGGTGCACCGCCCACTCCAGATCAGAGCCGGCGAAGCCCTCTGAAACGGTGACCAACTGCTGGAGTAACTCGGGGTCGGGCACATAGTTCAGGTAACGGTCGAAGTAGAGCCGGATGATCTCCGCTCGGTCTTCGGGGTCGGGCAGATCGACGAAGAACAGCTCATCGAAACGACCCTTGCGCAGCAGTTCCGGCGGCAGGGACGACACGTCGTTGGAGGTGGCCACCATAAATACTTTGGACGTGGATTCCTGCAGCCAGTACAGGAATTGCCCGATCAGCCGACGGGTGACGCCGCTGTCGCCACCGCCGGAGCCGGCGAGCGCTTTCTCGATTTCATCGACCCACAGCACGCACGGCGCCACCCGGTCGGCCATATCAAGCGCTTCTTTGAGCCGGCCCTCCGACTGACCGACGTACATGCCCAGGATCGACGCCATGTCGAGCCGATACAGCGGCAAGCGCCACTCGCTGGCGACCGCCTTGGCGCTCAGTGATTTCCCGCAGCCCGGCACGCCGACCAACAGAACGCCCTTGGGTGGGTGCAGGGCGGTTCCGCTCAGATCCGAACGGATCAGATCGCCCTGCTCGGAAAGCCATGACCGCAGAGCGCTCAGCCCGCCGATCCGGCCATCCTGCTCCTTCAACTTCACCCGCTCGATCCCACTGGCCTCGCCGAACATCTGGTCTTTGAACTCCGAGAGCTCGGTGGTGTCGTCGACGGTCAAAGACCCCTTCGCCAGCAACGTGGTGATCGCGTTGACCGCTTGCCCCTCGCTGATTCCCAGCAGGATTTCCGCGGCTTGACGAATATGGTCGCCATCCCACTCGATGGGCATGACTCCTCGGTGGTCGTCGACCAACGCCGTGACCAGCTCCGTCATCTCGCCCAGATCAGGCAAGTCGACGGTGACCGTCATTCCGAGACGGGTCAACCCCGTCCACACCTGGCCGCCGGTGACGATGATGATCGAGCCCTGGCGTTCGTTGGCGATCCGTGCCACCTCCGCCACGTAGCGTGCCGTCGACGTATCGTCGTTGATGTCTTCGACACCGAAGAAGACGAAGTTGGCGTTACTGCGTGAGTTGAACGCGGCGGCCGCGTAATCCAATGCGCCGACGAACGATCGGTCCTCGATGGCCTGGGTCTGGCCGGAAAGCTCCAACAGTCCCTGCGCCATCGACCAGCGGTAGAAGCTCATCTGCTGGAAGCGGGCGGCGACATCGCGCAGCAGGTCCAGGGCCCGAGCGGTCTCCACAGTGCGCACGATGATGACCGGGACCCGGGCTTTCAGATAACGGGTGATGATGTCGGCCGAATCGACCAGGTTGGGCATGATGGACTCTCAGTGGTCGGAGGAGGGTTGGGGGGCGCCGTCGGTGAGCAACACCCTCCGGCGGTTGTTGCGTCGAGCGGTCGTCGGTGGGGCTGCCGTGGGTGGCGGTGCAGCGGCGGCCGGCGGTGCGGACCGGGCTGTGGCCGCCGCGAACAGCGATTCCAATGGAAATCCGGGTCCCAGTATCGCGGTGAGGCTGTTGTCACGCACCACCCGCAGAAGACGTTCGCGCCCGGCTGAGATGGCGTTGCGGGCCGGTGTGGTGATGGCCTCTTCGAGCTCGGTCTGCAGACGCCGAATGTCACTGGCCACTCCGTCGTAGAGCGGTTCGCGGAGTTGTTCCGGCAACCCGGGGTGTTGGGCGAGTTTGATGCGTCGGGCGAGTAGGCGGCGCAGTTCCACCAGGGTGCGCGCGTAACCGTGTTCGTCCCGCGCGGCGGCGAAGTCACGTTGAAGCCGCTGCTGCCAAGTCGACATCACGTCCTGTTGGGCTGACATCAGATGGCCGATCAGACGCTCGTATGCCGCCGGCGGCAGTGAGTCCGCCTGCAACGAAGGCAAGTTCGTCAGGTCGTGGCGAGGGTCCTTGGCCCACTTCCGCAGCGCCAGCACCCAAGCCTCGTAGGCGCTGGCTCCTTCAACTGTCATCGGCCACTCTGGGCCTCGCCGCGCCGGACGACGATCTCGCCAGGAGGCAGCGGCTCCCACGTCGGGAGATCGCCGGCGATCTTACGGTTCCGTGGTAGCTGGGACTTCTTGCCTTTGCCGCGCGAGAGCAACTCGCGGGAGACCACCGTGTTCTCCGCGTCGGGAGTGGGCGGGATGAACGGCCGGCGGCGGGTCCGGCGGATAATGCCGTCGGAACCATTACTGGAGGTGGACACGGTCACGACGCGGTCTCCTGTCGAGTGTTGTAGGTCGGCCAACCGTCCACGACGGTGAGCAGTGCCGCCTCCTGCTCGTCCGCGGCGCGGAACGCGATCTTGGCATCGACGAATTCGGCGGCAGCTGCGCGATAGATGTCGACGGAGAAGTTGAGCGCCTGTTGGGCCATCTCCTGGGCTTCCCGGTACTTTTCCTCGGCCGTCTTCTTCTTCTGCCACAGCCAGATGGCCGAGCCACCCACCGCGGCCAGGAACAGAAGCAGGCCGACAGGAAACGCCATGATCGCCATCAGCAAACCGACGACAGCGATACCGCCGGCGATGAGGTAGTTGGTTTCCTTGAACCTGATCCGTTCAAGGTAGGCCTGCACGGCCTGCCGCCACGCTGCGGCGAGCGATGCCTCGGCCTCGTCCTGGGTGACCGCGGTGTCGGTCTGCCAACCGGGGAACCCCAACGTCTTCGCGTATTCCGAGTGGTTCTCGTCCAATTCGATGTCGACGGTGTCGGTGTAGCGCGCGCGGTAGGCCGCGGTGTACTTGCCGATTGCCTGCCGGAAATAGCCGCGACCGCCGTCGATCGCGACCTTCTGTGCTGCCACTGACGCCCCGAAGAGCTGCGGGCGAATCGCTGTCTGGGTCTGCAGCGACACCACGTCGAGGGTTTCGTCCAAGGCTTCGTTCAACGCGTCGGCGGCCTCACGAGCCCGGTCGAGGTCACCGCCATTGTCGATGACCGCGCGGTGGTAGACGACGTCGCGCTGGAACGGCAATTCCTCGGTGTCGAACTCGGTTACCAGGAGTTCCAGGATGTCATCGAGACGTTCTTGGATGGACAATGCCAGTGGAGTTTCGGTGTCGCGCACGGTCGAGTATTTGTGTGCGACGAATTCCAGGGCCGAAGCCTGTTCCAGGAGGTCTTTGAACTTCGACCACTGCGGGCAGACCTTGGCCAGGTGCGGGTAGAGCGCGTCGTCGACGGTGGCACGGTGAATCGACAACTCTTTGACCCAGGTTTCCACCTGGGCGCCAGCGACGCCGGGTTCGTTTCGGACCTTCTCGTTCCAGTCGCTGAGTTGAGCACCCATCAGAGCGCGGCCCTGGGGGCCGAACGCATCTTGGGACGCGGCTTCCAAGATGACGACGAATTCTCGCGTGAGTGCCCGCGGGTCGAGAGAACTCAGGTAATGGCGCAGCCAACGGGTTGACGCTTCCATTCGTCGCTGCCGACGCAGGATGAGGGCAAAAAACAGGCTGGTCTTCTGCGGATCGCGGGTGAACGCGGCCTCGACAGAACGTTCGGCGAGATTGCGGTTGTCACGGGACCAGGCGGCCAGCGCCACGAGGGCCGGCGCCAGCCAGTAGCGAGGTGTTTGAATCATCAGTTCCTCGGAAACCTGTTGCACGGTCCGGTCGCTGACGTTGCCGATGTCGAACGCCTGCAAGATGCCGATCGAGGTGCGCCGCACCACCTTGTAGTGGCCGAACTCGCGTTCCAGCGCGGCCTCCACATTGCCGATCTTGGTTTCGGACCGCTGCACGTTGGCTGTCCGTTCGGCTTGCTGTATGAACTGCTGAAAGTCATCCCGCAGTTGATTCAGTTCGGAACGGGTGGTCTGCAGGTCCGTGGAGATGCTGCCGACGTTGGCATCGATCCGACCAACGTCGCCTTGCAGCGTGGCCAGTTGGCCGGCGACGTCACCGACGGCGCGTAGCACCGGGGCGAGGTTTACGGGTTGGCTCATCGGGGGTTGCTCCTTGTGGTTTTTGTGATCAAGGGTTCGGGGTGAACTCGACGGAGGTGCCGTCCGTCCGTACCGGCACGATCGACCCGTCGGAGTAGATCTCGATGTAGGCGTAGGCCCCGCTACGCACCAGCCCGCGGGTCTGGTTGTACGGGTGGCCCGGATCCTCGGCGGGGGAGTAGTGCTCGAGAATTTGATGGGTGAGGCCGAGTTTGTGGTCGACGTACGGCGGACCCAGGTAGCAGGTCGCGAACAGGCCGATCAACATGCCGCCCTGGCGGGCGTCGTATTGCTCACGGATCCAGGCCATGATGTCGGCTCGCGCGGTGTTATCCACGGTGCCGTCAACTTGACGGATTGTTGTCACCAACTCGGCCGACCGCGGCTTCGCGCGATTGACCAGGGTGATCCGGTCGATTTTTGCGCCGCTGCGGACTCGGGCGCCTTCGATCCCATACGGCCCGGTGAGGACTGTGTCGGACTGGTTGACGACTCGACGAAGGCGCGACATGCCGTTCACCCCCACATCCAACGCCACAATGGCTGTGCAACACCCAGTCGTTGCACAGTACATTCACAGTCGATGGCTCGCATAAGCAGATGAGGATAGCGGCAAAGCACGACAGGGAACATCTTTTGTGTCGCGCGGAGTGCATAAGTTCGCCTATGGCGCGGCGGTTTTCGCGGTCGAGTGATTCGTGCGGCCGCGAACGGGGCGGGGGAGAGAACCTGAACGAAAGCTTGGTCTCGGTGATCTGAGCGGAAGACGGTCAAGAAGAACTTTCCTCGGGCGGCCCCAGGGTCGGAAGAAGGGGCTGGTACAGAGCCGGGCCTGCTCGGCAGCTGGCGTGCCGTGTTGCACGAAACCGCGCCGAGCGGTTCCGTCGGGCGCGCGACCGGCGCCAGATCGATAAGCGGGCGGGGATCTGTCGCCACCCCGAGACGCGACCACCGAGCGAGGTCCGACCCCACCGATATCCTTAAACCAGCTTCATGAGACGCCGTCGACAAGCTCCGACTGGACGGCGCGCCAACCCCACGCTCGTGGGTGGCTCGGATGACGAAGCGGTCGCCGCCAACCAGTGTGCGACAAGAGCGCCTCTTGGCCGGAGGCCCGGACATTCTGGAGTACTCCTATGTCGTCTCGTTGCGGGTCCTACGGGCCCGGCCATCACATGCACTGGATTCACGGCAACAAGTCCCATGAACCCGACCAGCCGATCATCAAAGTCAGGGTTACCGCCGTGCACGACGACGGGCGGATCGACATCGCCGGACGGGATCTGGCCCTGACACTGTGGCACCACGACCCGCAGGCGATGGCCGAAGCGCAACGTTTCGGCGGCTATGCGGAGTGGCTGCCGAAATGGCATGTGCTCTACATGGTTTCGATCGGCGGATTCAATGTTGCGACGCCAGGGCGGATCGCGGCGTGCCAGCCGCCGCTGCGTCGGCGCCCCGGCGAGACCACCCGACAGCTACTGGACCGGGCGGTCCGCGACCACCACGGCATCACCATTCCGGCCCGCTGGCTCACCGACCTGGACGCGACACCCGAGGACACCGATCCGCACCCACGAAAGGGGACACCATGAGCGCCAAATACATGCGGTACTGGGAGTTCGACAACCAACGCGACACCCCGATCACCTGCCCCGGCTGCGGCTGGAGCGGACCGCAGATGCCCTATCTGGATATGCACGTCGACTTGTTGGACCTGCGCTGCCCGAAATGTCGCTACATGATCTTGATCGTCTTGTTCCCGACGATCGACCAGACCCGCGAGGCCGCGGCGGCCGGCAACTCGCGTGCCATCGAAAATCTGGCCCGAGCCGAGGAGCAGGTCGCCGACCAGCAACGCAGGTACGCGTCGCTGTTGCGCGACGGGAATCAGCTGCCCGACCTCGACGGGGACCAGCTGGTCCTGGACTGGGATCAGGTGAAAGTTGACGGTGAGTACTGGACGGTCGTGCGCCACGCGGACCGCGAGCTCTTCCGGGAGCGGACGTTCTGGGAGGGCATCGGCCGGTTCGAGGAGTTGGTGGAAATCCTGCGGGCCCGCTACGGCGGCCGACTGGTCGAACTGCGGCCCACCGCGGCGAGCTGGACCTGGCTGCGCGGCGACCGGTACCGCGTCGATGAGCGCGTGGCCGAGATCAACGCGGCGCTGCGAGAGGGCCGCTGAAAGCGGTGGATGCGGCGGCCGAGAGATGTCCGACTCCACCGCTATCCTCAAACCAGCTTCATGAGACGCCGTCGACAAGCTCCGACTGGGCGGCGCGCCAACCCCACGCTCGTGGGTGGCTCGGATGACGAAGCGATCGGCGCCGACCGGCGCCGGTAAGAGCGCCTCCGGGTGGAGGCCATACCCATCGGGAGGCAGCCATGACGCATTCCGCAGACCCCAACGCAGCGCAGATCGGTGTCCTGCTGCTCGGCGATACCGACACGCTGGCCCACCGCGACGACCTGGTCGCGGCCGCGCAGTCGCAGAACTGCGTGCTGGTCGACGCCTACGGGTTCGAGCAGGGCGAGCCCGACCGCACCGATGACCTCGCCGAGGTCGAGGCGGTGGTGGCCGCGCTGAGTCGGGCGATCACCGACCGGTTGGACGTCTGGGTGCCGTTCCTGGGCCCGGACCTCGGTCGCGAGCAACACTGGCGCCGGCTGAGCATCGTGTTGCAACGGCATGGCCTGAACCTGCGGGCCACCCGCAACCTGTGGCCGTTTCCCACCGACGGCGGAATCCACGAGCTCGACTTCGCGCTGCGCCGCGAGGTCCGGGCGGTCGACGCCCTGGACAACGCCGCGTTGGCCGCGGCCGGCATGAAGAAGTTGAGCCGCGACATCGAGCGGACACTGGTGGCCGCCGCGAGCGCCCGCTCGGTCAAGCGGGGGTTGCGACCCACCGGCGAGCCGCGGACAGTCCGGCCCGCCGAGCGGTCGGGAACACCGGTCCTGCCGCCGGCCGAAGCGCCGTGGGACTACCGCAAGCCGCTGCTGCGCCGCTACGCGCGCTGGCTGGTGGACGGCTGCGGGGTCACCCAGGCCGCGACGGCGCGGGTGCTCAACTCCGCCGGCCAGCGCACCGCGACCGGCAGACAGTGGCGGCCGGGGACGGTGGGAGCGCTGTTGCAGGGGTGACTGCTGAGCAGTCCCGATGCGGATCATTGCCTGCCTACTTTGGGCCATCGTGTCGGGGCCTGGTCCTACGCTGCTTATCATTCACACAGGTTGAGCTCAGTTGATAGGGAGGACGTTGACCGAGCCCGATTTTCACCCCACCGTTGGCGAAGCGTTGGGCATCCTGATCGAGGGGCTGAGTCCGTTCGTCGATCGTGTCTTCGCCGGGGTGCTCTCGCCCGGCGTCGCCTGGCCCGAGGTGCTGCGCCGCAAGGACGAAGCCGCCGGTCGCCGGGTCGGGACCTACCGCAGCGGCGACCTGTCGCTTCAGCTGCGGGCGATGACCGAGCGGCTGGGTGCGCTTGGCTACCCGTTCAGCGGTCACCTGCCCCGCACCGCGCAGAACTACGCCAGCGAACTGCGCGACGTACGCAACCGCTGGGCGCACAACGAGCTCTTCACCGCCGAGCAGGCCTACCGGGCTCTCGACTCCGCCGACCTGCTGCTGCGCGCCATCGGCGCCGACGACCACGCGGCGCGGATCGCCCAGTTGAAATCCGCGGTCGCCCCCGGTCGGCCCGCCGAGCCGTCACCAACCGAGCCGTCACGCACTGAACGGCCCGCCCCGCAGCACGTCGAACTGTCCGAAGAGCCCGAGACCGCCGCCGAGGCGCCGCGCATCGCCATCCACGCCGTGGCCGACCTGAGCTACCCGATGGCCCACTGCCGGGTACCGGTCATCGACCACATCACCGTGGACAACGCCGGCGGCGAGTTGCGCGGCGCGGTCCTGCAGCTGGACGTGATGAGCGCCGACGGGGCACACGGCGAATCCAGCGAAATCCACTTGGATCTCGCGGCGCATGCGCCCACCTCCCTCCGAGACGTGAACCTGCTGCTCGACCCGGCGGCCATGCTGGCTGTCGACGAAACCCGTCCCGGCGCCATCCGCGCGACGCTGCGCGACGCCGCGGGGATGACGCTGGCCAAGGAATCCCACGACGTCACCATCCTGGCCGCCAACCAGTGGAAGGCCTCCCCGACGCAGCTGGCGCTGGAGATGCTGGCCACCCACGTCCAACCCAACGCCGCCGCGGTGGCCGCCCTGATGCCGAGGGTCTCCGACCGGCTGCAGGCCCTGACCGGCAACTCCGCGATCGACGGCTACCAAAGCGACAACCCGGAGCGCGTCGACGCCATCGCCCGGTCGGTCTACGAAGCGATGGCCGGCGCCGACATCCGCTACGCCGAACCACCCGCGAGCTGGGGGATGGACGGCCAGAAGATCCGCACCCCGGCCGAGGTGCTGGAGGGACGGCTGGGCACCTGCCTGGACACCACCGTCACCATGGCCGCCGTCCTCGAGCAGGCCGGGATCAACACAACGCTGTGGGTGCTCAAAGGCCACGCCTTCCTCGGCTACTGGCGACTGGATTCCGCGCTCGGCGCGGTGTCGACCACCGAGGTCATCGACGTGGTCAACCTCGTCGACCTCGACCACATCCGGCTGATCGAGACCACGATGCTCACCGGCGGTACCCAGGCCGCGCCCTTTGCTGACGCGGTCACCACACCGCAGACCAAACATCTGTCCGGGGACCTCGCGGAGATCCTCGGCGTGACCGACATTCGCCGTGCCCGCCAGTCACGCATCTTCCCGCTGCCCAGTCGCAGCACCGATGCCGCCGGCACCGTCGAGGTCATCGAATACCAGCCCGCCGCCGCCCCGACGATCGCGCCGTACGTCGCGCCGACGGGGGCCGCCCCCACGGCCGCCGGACCGGTCGCACCGACCCGGGTCAGCCAGTGGAAGAACGCACTGCTGGACCTGAGCCTGCGCAACCGGTTGATCAACTACACCGACCGCGCCGGCTTCCGTCTCGAGGTGCCCGGATCGGCGGTGGCCCGGTTCGAAGACGACGTCAACGCCTCGGCGCGGATCACGCTCCTGGCCTCCGACGAGGTCCCCAGCATCGACGCCGCGCGCGGGGTGCGCTACGGCCGGGATCTGCCCGATGAGGAACGGCAAGTACTGCTGGCCGACAAACGCAACGTCTACATCGACATCACCGCCGCGTCGTACAAGAGCAAGCTGCGCTACCTGGCCTACAAAGCCAAAACCATTGTCGAAGAGACCGGTTCGAACAACCTCTACTTGGCGTTCGGGATGCTCAACTGGCGCTTCGGCGACCGGGACCTGCGCTCACCGGTCGTGCTGGTGCCGGTGAGCCTGTCGACCAGCAACCGCGGCGAACGCTACGTGCTGACCCTAGACGAGGCCGGCGCATCGACGCCGAACTACTGCTTGGTGGAAAAGCTGCGGATGAGCTTCGGGCTGGAGATCCCGGAGCTGGCCAACCCCGTCGCGGACGCCTCCGGGATTGATTTGGCCGGCACGTTCGACGCGGTCCGCCGCGCTATCGCGACCGCCGGTTTGCCTTTCCGGGTCGAGGAGACGGTGCATCTGTCGGTGCTGCAGTTCGCCAAGTTCCCGCTGTGGAAAGACCTCGACGAGTCGTGGCAGATCCTGGCCGGCAACAGCCTGGTGCGCCACCTCATCGACACGCCGCTGCAACCGTTCGTCGACCCGGTCAGCGAACCGGCAGCCGTCGATCTCGACGAACTACGCGCGCAGATGCCGGTACCCGCCGACTCCTCGCAATTGCAGGCGGTGGCCGAGGCGGCCGCCGGTCGCACCTTCGTGCTGGAGGGTCCGCCGGGCACCGGGAAATCGCAGACGATCACCAACCTGCTGGCGCACGCGATGGCCTCCGGTCGGCGGGTGCTGTTCGTCGCGGAGAAGAAGGCCGCCCTCGACGTGGTCAAAAAACGGCTCGACGCCGTCGGCCTGGGGGCACTGTCGCTGAACCTGCATGACAAATCCGCTCGCCCGACGGCGGTGCGCGCCCAGATCAAAGCCGCCCTTGACCTGCGGGTCACCGCCGACACCGACCGGCTGCGCACCAGCAGGCAGGCCGCCGAAGCCAGCCGGCACACCCTGCGCCGCTACGCCGATCGGCTCCACGAGGCCAACACCGCCGGGCTGTCGGCCTACACCGCGGTGTCCACCGAACTCGCCGCCGACCAGACGGTGGCGCCGCTACCGGTGCCCCGAACGCTGGTGGCCAACGGACCCACCGAGGCCATCGACCTGATCCGGGATGTGTTGCGCGCGCTGCCGGAGAAAGCCGACCTGGCCCGGCCGAGCGTCGACCACCCGTGGGGCTTCCTCAACGCCGCACCCGCCGACGTCACCCGAATGCACGCGGCGGCAGTCGAATTCGACGCCGCCTTGGACGACGCGCAACGCCAAGGCCTCGAATTGGCCAAGCTCGGTCGCGCCGAAAACCCGGAAGCGTTGCAGGCCTGGGCGACACTGGGCACCGCGCCGCGCTACCCATTGGCCGCCCTCGACGCCCTGCACACCGATACCTGGACGGCAGAACTGGCGGCACTGCGCCGCACGCTCGCGGAGTTGGCCGCCAACCGGCCGACATGGCTGGAGACCGTCGGGCCCGAAGCGATGGATCTGGACCTCCCGGCGATCCATCAGCAAGCACTCGACGCCGACGAATCGGGCTTCTTCGGGCGCAAGAAACGCCGTCGCGCGGTGCTGGCGCAGTTGGCCGATGCCCTGCGGGTCGAGCCGAAAACCGTTGACCTCAAAACACTGTCGACGCTCACCGCCGCGATCGCCGAAACCCACGCCGCGGTCACCGACCTGCGCGCCCGGCTAACCCGGCTACCGGTCACGGTGATCGACGCGACCTGGAACCCGCTACTGACCGAGGCGAGCGCCCCCGTCGCCGCCAGCCTGGACTGGCTCACCCGGCTCGTCGCCGCCCTGTCGGAGACACCGCACCAGCCGCATGTCGCCGACCTGCGCGACTACTACGCGCACACTCCCGCCGGTGCGCTGGTCGAGCCGCTGCGTCGACTCGCCACCGCCTGGCAAGCCCTCATCGACACCAGCGGCGTCACCCTCGACCGGCAGCAAGCCTGGGGCGGTGACGACTCGTTTATAGTCCGCTGGTGGGCCACCCGCGCGACGCGGCGGCTGGAAACCCCGGTCTTCCTGCAGCGGTGGGTGGATCTGGTCGACCATGTAGAGCCGCTGCGCACGATCGGGATGGATGAGGCCCGCACCGCGATCCTGACCGGGCAGGTGGCCGGCGAGGACGCCGCGCTGGCGTTCGACCGCGGGCTGGCCGGCACCTCGATCACCGAGCGGCTGGATGCCACGGCGCTGGGCGATTTCGACGTCGCCGCCCACGGCAAGACCATTCAGCGGTTCACCGAGAGCACCCAGGCGATCCGCGATGAGTTGCCGCGTGCCATTCCGGCTCAGCTGTTGGCAGCGCGGCGTTTCGACGCGGCCACCGAGGCCGGGCAGGTCGGTGCGCTGCGCCGCCAGTTGGAACGTCGCCGCGGCGGGATGGGTATTCGCACCCTGATCGACAACTTCGGTGAGCTGATCACCGCGATCCTGCCGTGCACGTTGATGAGCCCGGACTCGGTGGCGCGGTTCTTCCCCGCCAAGGCGGGTCTGTTCGACCTGGTGGTGTTCGACGAAGCCTCCCAGATCCGGGTGGCCGACGCCGTCGGCGCGATGGGGCGGTCCCACTCGGTGGTGGTCGTCGGCGATTCCAAACAGATGCCGCCGACCAGCTTCGCCGAAGCCGGTGTCAGCATCGACGAGGAGGAGGAATACGACCCGAGCGTGGTGCTCGACGAGGAGTCGATCCTCACCGAATGCGTGCAGGCCCAGGTGCCGCGGCAATGGCTGTCCTGGCACTACCGCAGCCAAGACGAAGCGTTGATCGCGTTCAGCAACCACCACTACTACGAGGGCAAGCTGGCCTCCTTCCCGGCGCCGACGGTGGGCGACGGGTACGGGGTGTCGCTGGTGCGGGTCGACGGGGTCTTCGAACGTGCCGGCAAGGGTAAGACGTTGCGCACCAACCGGGTCGAAGCCGATCGGATCGTCGCCGACATCCGGCAGCGGTTCGCCGCCTCGCCGGCAGCCGCGCCGTCACTGGGAGTGATCACCTTCAACGCCCAGCAGCGTGACCTGATCGAGAACCTGCTGCGCGACGCCGGCGACGACCGGCTCCTGCACGCCTTGGATGAGCCCGACGGGCTGTTCGTGAAGAACCTGGAGAACGTGCAGGGCGATGAACGCGACACGATCTTGTTCTCGGTGGCCTTCAGCACCAACGACAAAGGCGTGGTGCCGCTGAACTTCGGGCCGCTGTCCAAACCGGGCGGGGAGCGCAGACTGAACGTGGCGATCACCCGCGCTCGCCGCGAAGTGGTGCTCTACGCCAGCTTCGACCCGCACCGGCTGCGCGCCGAGGAAACCACCCAGGTCGGCACCAAACATCTGAAGGCCTACCTGGAGTTGGCCGCCCGCGGAGCGGAGGCGATCAACGGCGACGGGCAGCGTCAAGCGGTTATCGACCGCCACCACGACGACATCGCCGAGGCGCTGCGGGGCGCGGACCTGCCGGTGGCCGCCGATGTCGGGCTGTCCGAATTCCGGGTGGATCTGGTGATCTCTGACCCGCTGGCACCGCAGCAGCCGCTGGTGGCGGTGCTCCTCGACAGCCCGGCCTGGTACCAGCGACGTACCGTCGCCGACCGGGATGCGCTGCCGGTCGACGTGCTGGCCGGGCTGCTGCGCTGGCCGGCCGTGGAGCGGGTGTGGCTGCCGGAGTGGCTGCAGGACCGCGACGACGTGATCGCCCGGCTGCAGCGTGCGGTGACCGAGGCGCGCGAGCGGCAAGCCGAGCCCGAACCGGCGCCGGTGGCCACCGAGCCCGCACCTGTGGCGGCGGAGCCGGTTCCGACGGAGCCGCAGCAGCTGGCGCCGTTGCGTTTCGCACCGACCAGCGCTGCCGTGGCGGCCGCGCCGCCGCCGAAACCGAAACGGCATCCGATGCTGCAGATTTTCCGCGAGTGGTCGCCGGTGGTCGTCGGTGATGTCGGTGTGCTCGATGACATCGCGATGGCTTACGCCAAGCCGCAAGTGCTCGAGGTGATCCGCCAGGTGGTTGCCACCGAAGGCCCGGTACACCCGGATCGGTTGGCCAAGCTCGTGGCCGGGGCGTTCAGGCTCAACCGCGTCGCGGAGAGTCGCCGGCGCGCCATTCGTCAACTGGTCCCGGCGGAGTATCGCCGCCGCTCGGACCCCGAGCGCTTCTACTGGCCGAGCGAGCTCGACCCGGAAACCTGGCGGGCGGTGCGCTGCCCCGCCGAGGGGGCGAGCCGGGTGCTCGACGAGGTCAGCCTGATCGAGATCGGCAACGCGATGCTGGTGGTCGCCGAGCAGACCGGGGGCATCGAGGCGGAGGAGTTGAAGCGGGAGGCGCTGGGGTTGTTCGGGGGTAAGCGGATGACGCAGGCGATCGGGAAACGGCTGGGGGAGGCGTTGGAGAGGGTGCTCGGGAACGGCGCGCTGACACGCCAGGCCGGCGGGTTGATCCACATCGCCGACACCCCTTCAGAAACCGGGAATCTCAACCGTGTTCGGTAGTCGCCCCACATCGGTACCGGAAGGTTCGCCGTCGTTCGGCTACCACCCGGACCCGGAGCAGCCCAACGTCGCATTCGATCGCGGTGAATTCCCGCGGGCACTCGTCCTGGACGGACCGGTCCGCGAGCTCGCCTCCCTCGCCGGCGAATGTCGGGTTCTGGGCCAGCCCGAGATCGACTTGCCGGAGGGGCTCTATTGGTTTGAGGGTATCGACGGCGGCGCGTTGGTCATGCAGGTCGCGCACGGCGCGCTGCCGGGGGATGCGACGGTCACGCCGCTCGACCAGCTCACCGACGACCACCCGCTGATGGCGGCGTACGGGTGGGCCGAGAAGTTTTGGCTGGACGGCCATGCGGTCCCGTCGCCACGGTTTGCGATCAACGAGGCGGCGGTGACCCACCCGGGCGATGCGGACGTGGTGATCCGGGATCGGGTGTTTCTCGGTGGCCGGTCCAGCCAGTGGTCCTACACGGTGATCATCGAGGGCCACCAGCAGAGCGTCATCGAGTCGTCGTTGAAGGCTCGCCCAGAGCTCGACGATCCGCGCGCCTGGGTCACCCGCGAGCCGACGCCGGCGCGCCGCTTCGGCGCCACACTGACCCGCGCGAAGTTGCAGAGCAAGTTCGCCAACACGCTGTTCTCGTTTCGAGCCACCCGCACCACCTTCCGGCCCTACCAGTTCAAACCGGTGCTCAAACTGCTGCAAACCGGCAAGGCCCGGATCCTGATCGCCGACGAGGTCGGTCTCGGCAAGACCATCGAAGCCGGCTTGATCTGGACGGAGCTGGAGGCACGCCGGGAGGCCGATCGGGTACTGATCGTCTGCCCGGCAGGCCTGGTCGGCAAGTGGAAGGAGGAGATGGACGACCGCTTCGAGTTCGACCTGACCGAACTCGACAGCAGCACGCTGCGAACTTTTCTGGAAAAGCACCGCCAGAACCGCCTGCCGCGTCGGCAGGCCTACATCTGCAGCATCGAGCGGTTGCGCACCTGGGCGGGCATCGAAGAGCTGGACGAGCTGCCCCCGGAATTCGATCTGGTCATCGTCGATGAGGCGCACTCCATGCGCAACCAAGACACCAAGAGTTACGCGTTGGGGACACGGCTCACCGACTGGGCCGACAACCTGGTTTTCCTCACCGCGACACCGATCAACCTACGCCAAGACGACCTGCTGAACCTGCTGGAGCTGCTGGCGCCGGGCGACTACGGTGATATCCGCGATCTCGAACTGCGGTTGGAGCCCAACCGCATCATCAACGCCGTCGCGACGCGCCTGGTCGACAAGGGCGTCGATGGCCGTGAGCTGTGCGGCAAACTCGACGAACTCCGAACGACAGCGCTCGGGGCACCGTTGATGCAGCGGGCCGAATTCGGACTCCTGAAAGACCTCCTGGACAAGCAACGGTTGACTCCCCGCGATGTCGTGGAGGCGAAACGTTATCTGGCCGACCTCAACACGCTGTCCACGGTGATCACGCGGACCAAGAAGGTGGAGGTCGACGACCGGAAATCCAAGCGAACTCTGGACCGTCGCCCGATCACCTGGGCCCCGGCGGAAGTCGAGTTCTACGACGAGTACCTGCAGTGGTGCAAGGACCGCGCGGTCGCGATGGGAAGGCCCCTGCACTTCGCGATGCAGATGCCGCTGCGGCTTGCCAGCGCCTGCCTGCCGATGGCCCGACGCGCCGTGCTCGACCCGCAGACTTTCGGAACCATCGCTGACGCCGACTCCGACGCGCCCGCGGTCCGTCTGGAACCGCATGCCGGACTGCTCGCTGCGGCACGCCGGCTCCCCGAGGACGTCGACACCAAATTCGATGAGTTGCACCGGGTGCTGAGCACGCTGCACCAGCAGCGTCGCAGGGCATTGGTGTTCACCCATTCGCGACCGACGCTGGCCTACCTGATGGGTCGGCTCGAGGCCGATTTTCGGGTCGCCGTCATGCACGGGGGCGTCAACCGGGAGCGGCGTCGGCGCATCATGGCCGACTTCCGCAGCGGAGGCTACGATTTCGTCCTCGCCAACCGCGTCGCCAGCGAGGGCCTCGACTTCGAATTCTGCTCGGCGGTGATCAACTACGACCTGCCGTGGAACCCGATGGAAATCGAACAGCGGATCGGGCGGATCGACCGGATCGGTCAGGTCGAAGAAACCATGCTGGTCGTGAACTTCGTCAACGACGCCACCATCGACGAACGCATCCTGTCCCGCCTCCTGGACCGGATCGGAATCTTCGAATCATCCATCGGGGCCCTCGAACCGATCATCGCCGCCAACGCCCCCAAAGTGCTGGAGGCGGGATTCGATTTCACCCTGACAGCCGAGCAGCGTGCGCAGAAGATCCACGAAGTCGAAACCGCCATCGAGGAACAACGCGCCGGACTCCAAGACGTTTCGGATGCCTCCAGTGCGCTGCTGGTCAGCAACGACGTCGACGTCGCCGGCTTGGAAGACGACCTCGTTCGCACCGGTCGCTACATCGGCCAACACGAGCTGGCGCAACTGCTCGACGACTGGGCCCGCGTGGACGGGGCGGCGGGCATCCGCCTCGCGGCCGACAACCGGACAGCCGAACTGTACGGCAACCCGGTCATGGCCGGCCGCGTCGACGAACTGGCCAAAACAGCGCAACGCACCCGCGCGGAGACCAGTGACCTGTCCACGCAGCTTCGCAGTGAGATCCCGATCTCGCTGGTCCTCGACCAGGAGCTGGCCCGCACCCGTGGCGGAAAACTCCTCACCGCCACCAGCCCCCTGGCGATGGCTGCGGCTGCGGTCCCCGGACATCGTCAAGCCCGGTTCGCTTCCCTGCGGCTGTCGACGGCAACCGAGAATGTCGGACCCGGTATCTACGTTGTGGTCATGGCCAAAGCGATATCGGCCTCGCGTGGGGGAGATGAGATTTGGGGCTCCGCGGTGACCGAATCCGGCCGCGATGCGGGCGAAGGGCCGGGCAACGCGCTCCTGGCGGCACTCGCCGAAGGACGGCTGGTCGACGCCCCGCTGCCGCCGATCGATCGACTCGAGAGACTCGCCGAGCGTGCCCATAACCAGCTGCATCGTCGGCACCTGGAGGAGCAGGAGCGGTGAAGTCACGAATTCGAGGCGCTTCGGGAATCCCGGGCGATCTCCTTGGAACAGCAGCACCAGCGCAAGGTGGCGGCCATCGAGAACCGGATCGCCACTGCGCGGCACCGAGGACGCGGCGAACGCGCCATCGCGCTGTTCGAAAGCCAGCGCCGGCGAGCTCAGGAACGCTACAGCTCGCTCTGCGCGGACCTGCACAGCGAAGTGCAGCCCGAGATCCGGCTGGAGCCGCTCGCGGCATGTGTCATCGAGATTGTGGCGTAGTGGAGGGATTGATGAGTACGGCGCGCAAAAATCTTGAGCTTGAGGACGAGCGGACCACGCAGAAGCGGTACACGAACGCGCTGCGGGAGAAATCGAAGCGCTCTTCGGCCTATCAAGGACCCCGCAACAGCTTGTGGACCGGGGCGGGCGTGCCGACGCGACGCGAAGTGAAGAGCGGGGAGTTGGCAGGCCGGGTCGCGTTGGTCGGACCGGACGAATGGGTGCTGGAGGGCCAGTCCGACTTCTACATCGGCGAACACCACGCCGAACTCGACGGCATTCAGGTCTTCAGTTGGACCGCACCGATCGCGTGTACGTTTTTCCGCGGCAACGATCACCACAAACTATGCGACGACGTCGCCGTCATCCGCACCTTCGTCCACCGCAACGGCCGGCTCATCGATCTCTCCGACGAGGTGGTGCGCTCCGATGCTCCGGACCGCCCCTTCGCCAAGCGGGGGTTGACGATCCCTGCCCCGCCGAGCATGCCCAAACCACCGGTACGGGATGTGCCGAAGCCGACACCGCCGGCAGCGGATGCACCGGCTGACCAAGAACACGACCATGATCACGGCCCTTCGGGTATCCGGGCGGAGGAGGCACTGCGCGCCCAGTTGCAGGCGCCGCGCACCAAGGGGCTGAGTTCCGTTCTGGCGACGTTGCAACCGGATCAATACGACCTGGTGACGGTCGCGGCGCGGGACAACATGATCATCGAGGGCAAACCCGGCACCGGTAAAACGATCATCGCCGCGCACCGGGCCGCCTACCTGGTCAACGACGAGACCCCGGCCGAGAAGAAGCTCAAGGGCAATCTTCTGCTGATCGGGCCGACCCCGGGCTATTCCAAGCATGTGATCGACGTGATCAACCGCCTCGCCCCCGGCTCGAACCAGATCCGGGTGCTGTCTTTGCCCGAGCTGTGGCAACACATCCTCGGCCTGGACTTCCAGCCGGTGGGTGACATCTCCAGCACATCGCGCGACGTGGACTGGAAGCTGGTGCGGTTTCTTCGCACGGCCATCCGGCGGGTCCGGACGTCCAACGGCGGTGCGGCGCTGTCCCCGGAACAGGTGTACGAGTACATGCGCGCCAACAGCGCAGCGATCGCCCGTGAT
The DNA here is from genome assembly GCF_001668625.1 of Mycobacterium sp. 1274756.6. GTDB lineage: Bacteria > Actinomycetota > Actinomycetes > Mycobacteriales > Mycobacteriaceae > Mycobacterium. Next base: position 108,714 of record NZ_LZLJ01000060.1, on the reverse strand, counting down.
CCGGAATGGAGTGAGTACCTCAGCGGGCTACCCGAGTACAAACACGCCCTGATGATGCGGGCGCACTCCCCGCTGCTCGCCTACATCCAGTGGGAAGTCAACCCGCCGACCGATCTGGCTGGCATCACCCACATCGTGATCGACGAGGCGCAGGACGTGACACCGCTCGGGTGGTTGCTCCTCGATGAGATCAATGTGGCCGACACGTGGACCGTACTCGGCGACCTCAACCAGCGCCGGTCCGACCACACGCCGACCAATTGGCCCGAGATCCTCGACCTGATCGCCATCGCCGAAGACACACCGGTTCGGCAGCTGGCGATCGGTTACCGTTCCACCCGACCGATTCTGGAGTTCGCGACGCGGCTGCTCCCGCCAGGGGAGCGGGCGATCACCGCGTTCCAACAGGACGGACCGGCGCCGACGGTCGAGAAGGTCCGGCCGGCCGAACTCGGTAACGCGATCGCCGATCAGGTGGAGCGCCTGTTGACCGCCTACCCGCTGGGGACTGTCGCGGTCATCGGCCCGGATACCGGCGTGGCCAGAAGAACCCTGCGGGCTCGCGGCTGGGTGGGCTCCATGCACGACCCGAGCCCGTGGGAACGCGACGGCCGTGAGGTCACCGTTCTCGATCCCGACTCGGCACGTGGCATCGAGTTCGACGCGGTCGTCGTGGTGGAGCCGGCCGCTTTCCGGCAGAACCGTGGGCATCAGGGGCCGTTGTATACGGCGTTGACCAGGGCGAACAGGGAGTTGGTGGTGGTGCATAGTAGGGCGCTTCCTGAGCCACTCCGACGACGAAGCTAGCTGGCTCCGGCGAGTCCCTCCGGGTAAACCAGAGCACCCGATCAATGCCGATCGATTTAGGAATACTTCAACGCCTTGCGTAAGTTGGGGCAAACCACGTTCCTTAAATACTCCGTCCGGTCGGCCCACCGTTGGTTGTCATGCGCAGACGGATGCGAGAAGGCGCAGACCATCAGCCGGTGACGGCCGAGATGCGCTTCGTAGAGGTGGTCGCTGTAGGTGCGACCAGCGGTCAGAACCGGCTCGGTACCGTGGGCTGCTTTCTTGCCCTGGAGAATCAAGATCGTAGGTTCGAGGATCGACAGGGTGGCCGAGAGGTGTGTTGTGCAATTGTCGAGCATTGTTCGCGTAGCGCGCGCCTGGACACCGTCCTTAGGTCCTGAGTAACACAGCAGACGATTGACCAAGGCGAAGCCGTCGAAGAGGTGGAATTTCTCGCCCCGGGCCGGGACCACAAACTCACCATCGCGGTCGGTCCCTAAACCTTGCCCGAAGATGGTCCGCAGGGCCCATGTTGTACCCCGCATATGCGGGTTGCGACCGTGATACTCGCCCTGACGATATTGGTGCTGCTCAAGCCCGGTGTGGTCGTGAACTTCCTGATAGCGCGTCGCCAGCGTCACCTTGCAGTCTTTGGCTTCCTGGCCGACGACCACCACTCGAAGCGGCACGTCACCACGACATAGATCGAAGTGCCGTCCGACGTGGCTCATGGTCCCTGGGCTGAACACGTGTCCCGGCGCGCATGATTTGCGGCACGTGGTCTCGTGGACACAGATGAACCGCTTCTTACGGAGGAGGTTCTCTTCGACATATTTTTCAAGCTTCGCGATTCTTCGCCTGGTCTCTGCTTGACGGAAGTAGATTGGCGGCGATGTCGACATGACCTAATTCTGCGCTTAGCGCCGGCTAAGCATGACGAATTTTGAGAATTGACCAACGTTACCGAATTCGGCTGAGTTATGGCTTACCAGCTTGCTAGTGGCGGCCCCCTGTCTGATGCTGCTCCGTACGCCCGGCTCGACCATGTCAACCTTCTCCTTTGATGATTGACCGTTCGTGGTCGGCTACTTCGCGTGCGCGGGGTTCGTCGCCCAGGCGGGCGCCCAGCGTGTGCATGGCCAGTTCCGTCGGCAACGCTGCTGAAAACTTGAGCCCGCGAAGCGCATTCGCATCGACATCTGGATCCTGCCAGGCCACACTGACAAGGGCATCGGAAAACTCCGAAACGGTAATCCCGGGGAGCAGCCGAATTGATTTCTCATCGAGGCGTTGCCGCGGGTCGATGATGCTCGGCAGCGACGCTTGCAAGCTGCGGTTGGCGGCGGTGCCCGCCCACGTCCACCACCGGCCGGCGGAATCGCCGGGCATCCGCACGATCAACCGATCCGAAGCGACGGTACCGCTATAACTGGATCGCAGGGCAGCCAGCACCCCAGCAGCACGCTCGGTGAAGGCCACACCCTCGGGATCGGCGCCCAGCACCACGTCGCGCATCCCGCGGGCGATGTCATAAGACAGGCCACCCGAATCGCCCGACCATTTGGCTTTTCCGCCGCCATCGACAGCTTCGACAAAACACCGCCGCCGTTCCCAGTCGACGTGCGTCACCTGCCAGGAGCGGCCACCTAACAGCAACACCCGAGGACCGTCGACTTCTTCGGTGAGCAGATCGGTGCCGATGGTGCCCACCTCCATGCGGCCGGCCAACACCAAAAACTCCGGCGGCGCGGTGAACACCGCTGTCAGATCGGAGAAGTAGCGGCGTCCAAACCGCCGCTCGGCCTCCGGACCGATCTGCAAGAACGGGCCATCACGCTCGAAATAACCCTGGGAGATCAGGTAGTCCACGATCTGCGGCGCAGACTCATCGAACACCGGCAGATCACCCCACCACTGCGCCCACTCGCCGACACCGATACGGTGCTGCTGCAGGCAAAGCGCCATCATCTGCTGGGCGGCGATGTGACGCGGGTGCGGCGGCGGCACGATCGGTTCCACCCACCCGGCGGCCCACCGGTGCAACATCCCGGCGGCCAGCAGCACTTGCTCGTCATCGATACACAAGAACAGACAGTTACGCGAAGACCTCGGCCGCCTCCCGGTGCGGCCCAGCCGCTGCAGAAACGACGCTACGGTGCGGGTGGAACCAATCTGAATGACCCGGTCTAAGTCCCCGACATCGATGCCCAATTCCAGCGTTGACGTCGCCACGATCACGGTGTCGCGAGCCTCGGCGAACGCGGCCTCCGAGCGACGCCGTTCGACAGCCGACAGCGACGAATGCGACAAGTAGGTTTCGACGCCACGCTCCCGCAGGCCGGCACCAAGTTCTTCGGCCTGTCGACGGCTATCAACGAATACCAGCCGCTTTTCGCCGCGATGCAGGGCGGCGATGACGGTGGCGGCGTTATCGATGGAGCCGACGTAGTCCACGGTGATGTTGGGGGCGGCGGGTGCGGCCACCTCGGGAGCAGCAATCACAACCTGAATACGGTCCCGGAAGCTGCCCTGCAACCAGGCCAGCAACTCATCCGGGTTGCCGACGGTGGCCGATAACCCGATCCGCTGCAACTCTCGGCCGGCGATCCGTGACAGCCGTTCCAGCACCGCCAGCAGATGCCAGCCGCGGTCATCCCCGGCGAATGCGTGGATCTCATCGACCACCACCGCGCGCAGCCCGGTGAACAGCACCCGCGGATCAACCTTGGTGGAAACCAGCATCGACTCGAGAGATTCCGGGGTGGTCAACAGAATGTCGGGCTGCTCGGCCAGGATGCGTTGGCGTTGCGGCTGACTCACATCGCCGTGCCAGACCGCTGCTGAACGCCCCAACCACTGCGCGTACCCGTGCAGGCGGGGCTGCAGGTTGTTCAGCAGCGCCCGCAGCGGGCAGACGTAAAGCACCGAGACGCCCTGCCAATCCTCGTCGGCCATTCGGGATAGCAGGGGGAACGCTGCCGCCTCAGTTTTGCCGCCGGCGGTCGGTGCCAGCACAAGCGTGTCGTGGCCAGCCAGTATGGGTGCAACGGCCTTGGCCTGGGTGGGGCGCAGCTCACTCCAGCGCAACGTGTTCGCCAGGTGGTACTGCACGCCCGGATGCAGCGCAGCGAAAGCCTCCATCACAGATCGAGCGGTACGTCACCGGCGGTTAGCTCGGCTCGTTCGGCGGCGGACAACTCGGTGGGGGAGATGGTCACTTCGTAGTCGTTGTACGGGTCGAAGTCGGGGAACTGGTCGATCTTGTCGAGCACGTCGACCAGCTTGCGCAGAAACAGCCGTGGCGCGATCCCCACCTTGCCGCCGAGCTCACCGGCGACGGCCGTGGCGAACCGATCCAGAAAAGTATCGTCGGCGACCGAACGCACCCGGTCGGGCTCGGCCACGCCGGAGACGTACAAGTCACGCACTCGCACGCCTAATTCGACCAGCCGCTCCTGGTCGAACCCGGTGAGCCGCAGCTGGGGTGCGCGCGGGTTGTCGAAGCGCGGCTCTTTGCTGAACTCCGTGTGCAGGCGGTCGGCCAGCGGTGGCAGTAGGGCAATGCCTTGCCGGCCTTCGAAAAACGCTGGGGTGCCGGTAATCAGCAGATACAACCCCGGAAAGTGTCCGTCGTGAACTTCGTCGACCAACTGCCGCAGCGCGTTGAGCGCCTTGGCCCGCGCATCGCTGCGTACTCGTTGCAATGTCTCCACCTCATCGAGCACCAGCAGCAGGCCGGGGTTGCCAGCGTCGGCCAGGATCGCTAGCAGGCCGCGCAGGAACCCCAACGCCAGGTAGTGATCCAAGTCGCCTTTGATGCCGGCGCGCCGTTTCACCGTCGCGGCGACGTGCGGCTGTCCGCCTAGCCAGGCCACCAGTCCGTCGGCACCGTCGTGGTCACCGTCGGCAACGAAACGACGGTAGGCACGGATTGCTAACGGGAACAACGGCGCCCGGATGGCGACATCGGCGAGGCGACGTTCCAGCAGCGTGTCGACATCAATGCCCTCCTGGCTCGCGTCATGTTCGATGGTGAACAACCACGCGTCAAGGATCGGCCGCAGCGCGCTGGGTTGCAGCGATGCGGTGCGCAGCGATTCGATGCTGCGCCGATACACCGTTTCCAGTTTGTGCAGCGGGGTGTCGATCTCATTGATCTGGACTTCGGCTACAGCGAAACCCTTTTTGACCGCCCGATCAGCCAACCAGCGTGCGAAGAACGTTTTGCCCGAACCGTATTCACCGCGGACCGCTTTAAACATGCCAGTACCGCCGGCGACAACATCAAGTTCGGAATCCAGCTCTGCTTCGAATCTCCCCAGCCCAACAGCCAACTGATCCAGCCCGTTGGACGGCACCGTGCCGCGGCGCAGTGCATCGAGTATCTCGCGACGCCGCCGGGCCGATACTCCGCTCATATCCGGCTCACCGCTCGACGCCGAACTGCTCGGTCAAGGCGGCAACATCGAGTTTGATTACTCCGTCGCGGACTCCCAGCACCTCGTAGCCCTCCACGTCGAGCACCTGTTTTACTTGCATCAGGGCACCGTTGACGCTGCCGACCGGTACCGCCAGCGCTGCGGCCGCTTGCGACGTGGTCAACTCCGGTGCCGCCAGTAGCGCGGCAAGCAATGCGCCGATCTGCCCGTCGGTAACGACAATCCGGCCTGCCAACTGACGTTGGTTGCGGTACACGCGGCTGGCAAGCACCTGTTGCGTCAGCGGGCGGGCGGCCGGCTCAAGTTTGGTCGGCTCTGCGGTGTCGAACAGGCTCGGCTGCGGGAGGGGTGCTTTTGCTTTGTCCTGAGCCGCAGGCACCGCAGGCGGCGACGGCAGAACGTCGGCGGCGACGGCAGCGTGCCACCATGGCGGTTCAACCCCGACGACGGGAACTGCCCAATCGGGCACCGGACCAGCAACCAGCACCACGACTGGAACCAACGCTTCCGCTGGTGTCGCCCCACCGTGATACCCCGCGTTGCGGGCGCCGTATCGCACCTTCTCATCGACGGCGAGCACTACCCGGTTGTCGTCGGTGAGCACCCGCGGCCCCTCGACCACCACTTCACGCTCGGTGTCGACAACGGCGAAGTCGCGATGAGCTCGCTGGCCGAGAGTGCCGGCGCGGTCGAGTTTGGTACCAGTTTTGTAATCGATGATGTGGCCGTGATCGGAGGTAAGGATAACCGCGCGGCCGGCATCTTTCGCTGCGTCGAGGACCGCCTGCAGGTGGGTGATGGTGTCCAAGTTCCAGTCGGTGCGGCCCGGATCGGTGTGGTGCAGGGTGTCGTCGACGTAGTTGAGTACCACCGCGATTAACCGTTGGTGTTCGGTGTCGGCGATGGCGTTGCGGACATCGGTGGCTAATGACGCTCCGCTGGTGACTGCATCGAGGGCGGCTTTGTGAAAGATCGGATCAGGTACTCCGCCGGGTGCTTGTAGACCCGCCGATTTGATCAGCGCAAGGAAGCCGGAGCGCTCCGCGCTATCCGAACCTTCGCGCAGCTCGCCGCACAACAGTGAGCAGCGACTGCGCCCGGTCAGTGTCGGCAAGGCGGCCAGAGCAAACGAGCGACGCGCTTCGGGGTTGGTGGTGACCTCCAGCCAGCCGTGCTGCTCGATCGCGGCTACCAGGTCGTTGGCGGCCGCCAGCGACAAGGCATCGACAACGATCAGCAAGCTGGGGGTGTTGCGGGCAACCGGGATCACCGATTCGGGCAGCACAGTCTCCACGACCGGCGTCGCCGGGACAGGTGCTTCGGCTAGCAGGGTGGCGAACTGCCGATCGTCGCGGCCTCGTCGCGCCAGAGCAGCATCGATTACCGCACGCAGCCCCGCCGCCACGCTCGGGCGGGCTGCTCCGCGGCGCGCCTTGGTTAACGCCGAATCGACCCAGGACCCCGAGCGCACGTAAGCGTTGGCTGCAGCGGCCAAATCAGTTGCGGACCCATCCGCCGTGCCGAGCCAGCGAACCAACCGCACCCCGCCGTCGCAGGCGTCAACCGCGGTCGATTTCGGGGCAAAGACATGCCGTTGCACCTCGGCCCAGCGGTCCTCGACGAGCCGCAGCGCCGTCTCGGAGACCAAGATGCGGTCGGCATTCCGGGGCGGCGGTGCCGGTACCGCCGCGGTCAGTGCCTCGGCGAGGACATCGAGCCTGGCGTGCAGGCCCTGCGGCAGCAGATCCGACACGGCGGCAACCTCGGTGAGATTGAGGCTGGTGACGATACCGGCCGCAGCGTCGACGACGGCCTGTTGCTGCGGCTCGCCCAGCGAGTTGATGACCAGCCCCCGTGTTGCGGTGTACCAGGCATCCAGGACGTCCTGGTCGAGACTGGTCAAGCTGCAGCGACTCAAGAAAAACCCCAGCCCGACGCCATTCGCGGCCACGCTGTCGGCACCGAACAGCCCCGCAACCACTCCCAGTGGAACCAGTTCGGCGATGCGCCCGGCTTCCAGCAGCGCGGCGAGCGGCGTGGCCAGGCGGCCGGCCCGTCCGGCCAGCCAGGCGCGAAACACCACGGCCAGATCGGCGCCGCCATCGGCACTCAACCGAACCAGACCGTCGACGGCCTCTTGGGAGCGGCTCCACTCCAGAATGGCCAGGGCGTCGATCTCGACGTCGGTGTCTTTGACAATGCCGAGCACCGCCCGCGAAAGGATAGCCATCGCGTGATCGAGTGTTAGTACCCCGCCGGGTGCTGGCCGATAGTCGCCCCCTGACAACAAGGCAAGCAACCCGTTGGCCACTGCGCGGTCATTGGGTGACCGATACAAGGCCGGCTCGATAGTGGTTGCCGAGAAATTGCCGCGCAATGCCTCCCACGGATCCGGGGTGAGTAGCCGGCCGTCGAGCAGATGGGCCAGCACCGTGTCGCCGAGCTCGTCGTCGTCGACATCGGTCAGCACCACTGTCCAGGCGTCCGGGTCACGGCCATCGATAGCCTCCCACAGCGCCAACACCGACGGGCAGGCCACGACCCGCACGGCGGTGCCTTCGAAAGTGAAATCACCACCGCCCCAGACGGGCTCGGCCCGCAACCCGAGGACACCGTTCCGGTAGTGCTTGCTGTGCGCTTTGTGCAAGCGCGCACGGATGATCGGCTCGGTGGCTACCAGGGCGCTCACGGCGCTTGGGGTGCTCACTCGACCCACCAGTGCACGTGGACCTGCTGGCCGGGTTCAATGCTGGCCTGCGATAGCGAATCCTTCAATTCAGTGAGGTCGGTCGGCCTGGACAGCACAACACTTCCGGACGGGCCCTTGGGCTTCGGCGGCGGGCCGGGTTTGCCCGACGCAACCCACTCGACGACCCTATTCAGCCCGGCGGCAAGCTCATCGCTGAGGTTACGGCCCGGCACGGAAATCGCGCCCTGCAGCGATCGCCAAATGCTGCGCGCATCGTCACCGGACGCACCAGAGCGCTCTGCCCCTTCTCGCAGGTTCGACAGCAGCCTCCACTGAAAATTCCGTAGCGACCGGGCATCGGCGGCAGCGTCGTTTCGGATCGTCCCAGCGGTCTGCACGGCCACCGGCAACGTCACGTCGGCCATCGCGTTGATAACGGCCACATTGCCCGACGTCGCATACAGCTTCTCTACGAAGCTGTGCAATGCGCGGGCGATACCGAGCCGGTCGTCATCGCCGGGCTCGGCAGCCAACCGGTGATGCGCAGACTCCAACTCGGTGATCAGCGAACCCAAGTCACTGATGCTGGCGTTGGCCAGCGCACGCACCTCGGTGGCGAACTCGGCCACATTGGCTCCAGTCAAATAGGTCCGGGGGCTGGTGTAGCCGAACAGCTTGGCTGCGTTGGCTCGGGCAGTATCCCAGGCTTGCTGGTCTGGCAGCTCCTCGGCACGCAGCTCGATGTTGGGACGCATCCGGCCTAACGCCGGGGCTGCCGCAGCACTGCCGGCCTCAAACCAAGCACGTTTGCGCAGCAACGCCCAGGCGCTGATCACCAGATCCCGTGCCTCGGGGCGTAGCCCCCACGCCGGGGTGATGGCATCGATGTGGTCCTGCAGCGCCCCGACCGTCACCGGGTCGGTGGTTGCGGCGGTTCGGTCAAGTTCACCGGCCCAGTAGGCGAACGAATCCTCGGCGAACAGGTAGTGGTCTTCGGTGGCCTTACCTACCCGAAGAGGCCCGGCGATGCGGCGCACCGTCTTGCGGTCCGTTCCGGGGCTGGTGGGCACCCGTCCGTCGCGGTGGGCGGTGGCTTTTTCGACGTACTCGCGCAGCGTTTCGAAATTGCGGGCGGTGACTTCGTCCTCTGACGGTTCGAACTTCGGATGGGCCGGGTAGATCGCCGAGAACGCCTGGTCGATCACGCTCAGGAAGGCGTCTTCCAGGCTGGCCGCCGGTGGCAGCGACGGAGTGAAATCGCGGCTGAGCGACGTCAGCACCTCGAACTGTTCGGAATCGGCCACGATGTGCTTCGGGTCGGCCCGCTCGATGCCGTAGGCCTGTTTAAGCATGTTTTGAAAGCTGGTCATAGTGCCCCGCAGCAGGTTCTCCAGGATGCCGCGAGCTTGGGCCTGATCGGTGGCCGAAAGGTGGTTGGAGTTCTCTTTCCACCGGTCACCGCTGCCGGTGAACAGCCAATCCAACTTCACCAGCAGCGCCAGATCGTCGTTGGCGGCCTCGGTGAAAAACCGCGGTAACCACACGATGGTGTGCCGGTCACCGCTGGCCAGCAGCCGGTCGATCCGGCTGATGTCATCAGCACTGGTGTGCCCGGCCTCATCGAACGGGTAGTCGACCACCACCCGGAAGGTGCCGGGCCGGTTGTCGAAGGACTGCTCGGGTAGCGACGTGGCATCGCGGACGTTGCCGAATACCACGTCAACCTCGCGACGCGAACCTCGCCAAGTCACGGTGCGGGCCACCGCCCCGGTCAGGTCGTCGCGTCCGTCGGTGACTCCGAGTGCCTGGTGGATCAGGGTACGCAGCAACACGCGGCGACGCCCGGCGTTGTCTTCACCGCGCACCCGGTCCAGGATCGACTGGTAGTCGACGTCGGCCAGTTGAACTCGGATTACGGGATTGGCGCCCTCGGAGACGGTGATCTCCGGAACCTCTTTGGACGCCCACTCTCGGACCACGCCAAGCACGACGCGGGCCTCGCCCCCGGCGACCATCGTTTTGATCGAGCCGTGGTTCAGCGCAGCCAGCCGCGAGGCGGTGATGTCGCGCAGGGCCGGCACGTTGGGAGCGATCGCGGAGAGCAGCAGCGTTTTCGCGATGCGCTCCTGCGCGCGGAAGCCCGACGGCACCGATGTCGGGTCCTCGGTGAGCTGGTCGCGGCTGACCGAGTGTTTTTCCAGCAGCGCAGGCAGCAGCCGGTTGGTGTAGAGGTCATTGGCGGCCTTAAACATCGCCCCGGCGTGCGAGTCAATCGGTTCGCCGCCCTCGACGATGTAGTCGAAGGCATCACCGACCGGGATTAGATCATCGACGGTGAGGGTGTCGCGGCGATCCACCAACATGCGTTGCATCACCTTCAGCGCGGTACGTTCGCGCTGCATCACCGACGACAGGTTGCGCAGCGTGGACACCAGCACCGGGGAGAACGGATAGGTCAGTCGGAACTCGGCCTCGGAGGCGCCGCGATGTTTCTCGTCGACGTTGAGACTGTCACGCAGCACATCCCACACCTCGGTGGTGCGGGTCAGCTCCGCGAAGGCTTTGTCCAGGATTTCCTGCGCGGCGGTGTCTTTAGCTTTGAGTAGCCGAGCCTTAGCGACCTGGGCAAGATTGCTGTCACCCAGGGCGATCTCGGCGAACCGCGCCTGCTGGTACTGAAACGCCCGATCCAGTGCATCCTGCTCAGCGCCCGACGCCCCGGCGTCGGCAAACCATTTGCGCAGATCCATCTGCCGAGCAATAAACGACAGCAGCGGGATCGCCCGGTGCCGCCCGGCCGATTCGACCAGTTTGGTGATCTTCTGCGACTCGCGGGAGAAGAACTCGGTGTCGCGCATCGAGAACGCCAACCACAACACCAGCTCATCGAGGAACAGCACCACCGCGTCGTAGCCGAGGTCCTTGGCGTGTTCGGAGATCACCACCAGGCCACGGTCTAGGTCGATGTAGTCGGCGGTCTCCACGAACGACCCGAAGTAGCTGCCGACGAGTGCTGAGACCAGTTCCCGACGTTCCGGGTCTTCCGGTGCTGCGGTGCGTGCAGCTTGATAGCGGGGCAGGTCCCAGCCCGCGCCGAGCAGCCCACCCCAGCCGCCGTCGTCACCACGCAAGCCGTCAGCGGGACCTGCGCCTGAGCCGGCACCGGAACCCGCTCCCAATCCAGCGAGGAATTCGTCGTCGCCCATCCGGGCGCGCCAGTTCTCGGCGTCATCGAGCAGCGCATCCGAGACGTGCACTGCGGGCAGTTGCGCCTCGGGATGCAGCCGTTTGATCTGATCGACGTAGCCGCTCAGAATCGCCTGCTCAAGGCTTTTGGCACCGAGTAGATGGTAGGTGAGTCGCAGAATCTTCTTGCCGGCTAGCTGCCCGTCGTAGTAGCCGGTGAGCTCGGTGAACTTCGCGGTGCGCGCGGCGGGGTGGTTACCGAGCAGCGCGTAGAGCACCGCCATGTAGTGGCTCTTACCGGAGCCGAACGAACCGGTGAGATACGCCGCCCGTGATGTGTTGCGGTTGAGCGCATCGGCCACCAGATCCATTGCTTGGGTGAAATTCTCGGTCAGCGACTCGGTAAGCACGTACTCGTCGAGCGTGGCTCGGATGTGGGCGTCGTCGTCGGTGGAGTCGGTGAGCCGCAGCACGTAGTCGTCGGCGCCGACCCGCTCCGGGATGTCGATGACATCGCGCAGCAACGTGCTCATGTTTTACTCCTTCGTCCGCGTCGGGTCGGTTCGGGCCGCCAGGTGGTCAAGTCGGTGACGGTCAGGTGGTGTTCGGCTAGGCGTGCGGTGAGTTCGGCGTCGATGACGTCGGCTACGGATTCGCCGTAGTCGGGGTCGATCTGGTGGTGCCACTGGTGTACCCAGGGTGCCAGTTCGTGTAGCCCGGCCAGCAGCGGAACCAGTTTTGCGGTGTCCCAGCCTTCATCAATGCGGGTACTGATCAGCCCGGCTAACGCGAGGGCTTGCTGGGCGTGGTCCCAGCCGGCCCAGCCGAGTAGCCCGGTGGGGTCGCTGTCCCGTCCGGCATTGGGGTAGGAGATGAATCGTTCTTTGGGCACATCGAGTTTGCCGCGATGCGACCAATAGGCGGTTTTGGTGAAGTCGCTGGACTTGTATTTCGGGGGCACCGGGATCGGAGTGTCGAGTTTTTCACCGGCGTCTTCGCGGCGCTGCAACGCCCAGGTGTGCTCCCAGACGGCGCGCTTATCCAGCCCGGCCGGCTTGTAGCGGTAGGCCGCCAGGAACGGCACCGCCTCATCGGCCAGCAGCTTCGCCAGCGCGGTGCCGGTCGCCGCACTGGCATCACCGGCCCACAGCCGCAGGGTTTTGCGGAAGTCCTCACCGCGGTCAAGCCGATCAGCCAACTGCGCCACCGACTGCGGAGTGGGCCGGCCGTCGCGGTCGGACCACAGCTCGCGGTTTTCCACCCGGTCGAGCAGCCACTGGCGCAGCGCGGCGGTGACTTGTTTGTCCCACGGTTCGGTTGACCAGCGGCGCTTGTACTCGGGGCGCTCCAGCAGCCGGATGTGCTTGTTGGTGGCGATGACGTCCAGGCGGCGCTGTAGCAGCTCGCGGTAGTCAGCCGGCAGGTGCGCGGGGATGTCCGTGTGCGGGGTGAAACGGTGGTTGTGGTGGGTGAACCAGGTGGTGTCTGACTCGCCGGCCGCGAGTTTTCGGCCTAGCACAATGGCGAACACCCGCTCGGACGATGTGATCGCGGGTAGCTCGCCGGAGTAGGTGAGGTCTTCGTCGATCAGCCCGTAGATGCGGTAGTAGTCCCAGTCGAGTTCTTCCTGATGGGCGATCATCAACCCGCGCAACCGCTCCGTCTCGGTGCGGGCGGCTTCCAGGACGGCGGCAGTGGGCACCTGACGGGCTACCACCTCGGCGGGCGACTGGTGCTGCAGCTCGTGGGCGAGGTTGTCGAGTAGCTCGGCGCGCTCGGCGGGTGTGGTGGCGGGGAGAGGGAAATCTTTGAGAGTAGTCCCGTTGAAATCGTAAGTGTGGGACCAGGCGTTGGCCGCTGACCCGCCGCCATGACCACCGCCCCCCTTCTTCTGACTGTGTTGTTTGAGCCAGAAGCAGGCTACGGATGAATTCAACACGCTCAACAACCGCAGATGATCTTCCACCGTCGCGCTGGCCGCCAGTTTGATTACCGGCGCCGACTGCTTGAACACTTGCTCACCGGAATTCAGCACGAAATGGTTATGCGTAGCGATAGATGGAAATCCGATGGACAATGTTGATGTGCCTCGGTCCTCAGGTACTTGATGCCACTCGTACCAGCGGCGCCCGGCCGATCGATATGTCTGTCCGCCGAACGTAGCACGCGATTCGAGGCTTGCTCGATATGCCCACAGCGCAGTTGCAGCATGTTCTGCCGATACCCCGTCGATGAGGTGGCCTTCTGTATAGGGAAACCACGTAACGTCGGGGAACTTGACGCTGTAGTCACGTACATTTGTACCGACGCCCAGAGGTGGCCAGAAAGCGCTGTCGCACTTGTATCGTGTCTTCCACGCCAACGGTCGAGTGAACTCCTCATCGGCATGACTCATCGCCTGGAAACCAATACGGCACACATGGTCGACTAAGCGATCGCTACCTTGGGCTTCGACACGATTGATGAGTTCTACTGCTCCGCCACCGCTGAGGCTCCACGGGTGCGCATTGAGGTTAGTACGCGGTAGATCGGCTACGCCGATGTAATCGTTTTCAAATCCTGGCTCGTCAATGTGATCGACAATGCTGACCCACACCAGCCCCTTCGTCGGGTTGTCCGGCCGACCAGGTTCCCCGCGAACCCCCAGCACTGCCCGCAGGGTCTCACCCGACGGCGCTCTATTCCGCCCAACCAGAATCATCGTCGGAGTCCCATGTCCGGGGATATACGCGCCGGAAGTGTCGACGACCGTCCGCAGATCGACCGTCGGCAAGAACTGCTCAATCAACTTCAATCCGAATTCGCGTTTCATGAAAGAGTTCGAGGTGATCTGGCCGACCCAGCCCGCCGGCCGCTCACCATCAGCCGGGTGGGCCAGCCGGTAGAACAGTTCCATGAACGGCACCGTCAGCGCGTACTGCCGGTGACACGAGCTGTACAGGGTGCGGTAGGTGGCGTTGAGAGCGGCATCTTTGACGGTGATGTACGGCGGGTTGCCCACCACCACATCGTGCTCGCGCTGCAATATCGCGGTCAGTACAGTGGCGTCTTCGGTTCTATGGGCACGCACCCGTGGTCCTGCCAACAGGTCTTCAGGCAGCAGCTGCTGCGGCGCCCCCCACAACAAGCTGTCGCCGGCTGCAAGGTGCGGCTTGTAGCCGATGCGTTGCTCGATGCTGGTGTCACCTGCCGCGTGCAGGGCCGCTACCATCAGCCGGAAGCGGGCGATCGCGACTGCGAAGGGGTTGACGTCCACCCCGTACACCCCATCCAGGGCCTTGGCCACCAACTCGCGTGCACCCAGCCCGGGAGCGTGTGCTTGCCAGCGGGCGTGGAGCCGGTGAAAAGCCCCGAGTAGGAAGTGCCCGGATCCGCAGGTCGGGTCGATCACGGTGAACCCAGCCAGCGGCCGGTCAGCCAGGGCGGGCTCCATCGTCTGGTCGAGGATGAACTCTTCGACGAACTCCGGGGTCTGCAGCAGCGCGTAGGTTTTCTTGGCGTGCTCGGAGAGGTCTTGGTAGATGTCGCCGAGGAAACGGGTGTCAACACCGGCGAAGCTGTAGCGGGGGTTGCCGTCGTCGTCTTGTTGCCACCAGAACTCCAACACCGCCCGCGCCGCATCCCCGGACGGGGCGACCAAATGCAGCGGTGAGTAGGCATCGACCAGCCCGGCGGTGGCAGGGTAGCCGTCGAAATGCTCGATGATCTGGCCCAGCCACTCCCGGTCGGTGTGCTCGGGGTGGTCCTGAAAATAGGCGCGGCGCGCATCTAGCGCCTGGCCGCGCTCATCAGCGTTGGCGCCGGCGATCCAACGAGGGGAGACCAAGGCGTTGTCTTCGCAGTAGCGGGCGAACACCGTCAGCAACACCCACGCCACCGCAGCCTGGGTCACCCGCTCGTCACGCCACGCCTGCCAGGAGGCCGCGCTCCGCTCGGCGGCCACTGCGGCGTCGTAGTCGGCCCGCCATGCCTCCAGCACCCCTGCGTCACGGGTATCGGCGTCGACGCCATCGACCCGGGCACGCAGATCGGCCTCCACATCACCGACCAGCCGCCGCAGCGCTGCTACCAGGTCATCGCCGGTCCACTGCGCCACCATGCACTCCTCGTTGGTTCGCTCGGCTGACTCGCCGAGGCCGACTGGCCCGGCGGTTACCTGACTTGACAGTTTGCGACGAACTTACCGATCAACGCAGACACTTGGCGTGACCGACGTTGATCGGGGCGCGTGCGCCGAAACCACGCCGCCCGCGACCGGCAGCCTGTGGAGCAATCTCGGACTGTGAATAACCCCTGGTCTCGAACGGCCAGTGTCGGATTCTCGACAGGTGTTCGAACTATTGTGCGGCTCCTCAGGTTCTTGTGGGGAGTGTGACCTGCAGTCCTCCTAGGCAGAGGTAGATCATTGAGGTCAGGGTTTGTGCGGAGTGGTGTCCGTAGCCGCGGGCGTTGATGAGGCGGATCTTGCTGTTGATGCCTTCGATGAGGGCGTTGGAGATGCGAAGTTCGATGGCCGCCAAGATGGGGTCGAAGTAGACCTCAAAGCGTTTGCCCAGCGCGACGAAGGCGGGGATGCGGGAACGCTTGGCCGCGGTGATCCAGGCTTTGAGCAGTCTGCGGGCGGCGCCGGGTTCGTGGTCGTAGCGATAGAGGTCACGCGCTTGTTCTTTAAGCGTCCAGGCACGGCCTATACGACGGTTGGAACGTGCGATCTGATTGATTAGGGCGCGTTTGTCGTCGGTGAGCTTGTCTTCGCCGGTGCGCAGCGCCCAGCGGGCGGCTCTCCAATCGGCTGTGGCGTGCCCGGGGAGGCGAATCGATTCGGCGAAGACGCGGTCAAGAGCGCGGTTGACCCATTGCATGATGTGGAAACCGTCGTAGCAGATGACCGCGTGTGGGACCGCTGCGGTGGTGGCACTGGTGTAGGCGCGGGAGACGTCCATGCTGACCGCTTCGATCTGGGCGAGCGCTGAATCGGTTTGGGTGGCATAGAAGTTGGTCAGAGATTGCTCGCTGCGCCCGGGCTGGATGTCGACGACGGTGCCGTTGTCGTGATCGCCGACGATGGTCAGGTACCGGTGGGGATGGCGGTAGCAGATCTCATCGACCCCGATGCGGTAGAGCGTCTGTAGGCGGCGCTGGTCAAGCAGCTCGGCCACGCCGCGGTTGATGATTGCAGTGACGGTTTCCCAGGCGCAGCGCATCAACGTGGCCACCGAGGTGCGGTCGGTGCGTTGGGCCAGCCATAGCACCATGTCCTCGAAGTCGCGTGTATGGCGGGCGCCGGGCCGGGCCCAGGGTAATTCCTCGGTGGTCACCCCGCAGTTGGGGCAATCGATGCGGCGGATGTCGTAGACCAGCCACAGTCGGGCACGGGAAAGATCTAGATGGCGCCACCGCCGGCGGCGTCGGTCATAAAGCGAGCGGGAGCGTTTGCCGCACGGGCAGCGCAGCAGCCGAGCCTTGGGTCGGAGGCTGACTTCGATCTCACCGGGGGGTGTCAGATGGTCTGTGTAGGTCCGGGAAACGGAAGGATCTCAGGACGTGACGACAGACAAGGATGTGGATCCGCAGCTGGTTGAGGCTGGTTCCACGGTGGAGATGGCCGAGGCGCTTCGGGCCTCTGGCGCAGTGGATGAACTGCTGGCTCAGATTGATACTGGTGAGGTTGCCCTGACTGGTGAGGGCGGCTTGTTGCCCGGCCTGATCAAGCTCGCCTTGGAGCGGGGGCTGACGGCCGAGCTGACGGATCACCTGGGATATGAGAAGGGTGATCCGATCGGGCGGGAGCTGCCCAATGCCCGTAACGGCTCTTCGCCCAAGACGGTGCTGACAGAGGCGGGCCCGGTGCCTTTGGAGGTACCTCGAGATCGGGATGGTTCGTTCACCCCGCGCCTGGTGCCCAAGGGCCAACGCCGCATCGGGGGCCTCGACGACATGATCATCTCGCTTTATGCCGGCGGAATGACGTTGCGGGATATTCAATTTCACCTGGCGTCCACGATCGGCACCGAAGTCTCACATGAGACGATCTCCAAGATCGTCGACGAGATCTCCGATGAGGTCCTTGCCTGGCAGCGCCGGCCGCTGGAGCCGCTGTATCCGGTGATCTACCTCGACGCGATGATCGTGAAGGTCAAAGACGGCGGCCACACCCGCAACAAGGCCGCTCACATCGCCGTAGGGGTCGATATGGCCGGGATCAAGCACGTCCTGGGCATCTGGGTTCAAAACAACGAAGGCGCGGCGTTTTGGGCGTCGGTCTGTGCTGACCTGGCCAACCGCGGGATCCGCGATGTGCTGATCGTCTGCTGCGACGGGTTGACCGGCTTCCCCGAGGCGATCGCGGCCACCTGGTCACAAGCCACCGTGCAAACGTGCGTGGTGCACCTGATCCGCAACGCGCTGCGGTTCGTCTCCTACAGCGACCGCAAGGCCGTGGCTAACGCCCTCAAACCGGTCTACACCGCGGTTGACGCTGAAGCTGCTCGCGCCGAGCTCGATGCTTTCGCCGCATCGGAATTGGGCTCCAAGAACCCGACGGTGACCAGGGCTTTCGATCGATCCTGGCAGCAGTTCATTCCGTTTTTGGCGTTCCCGCCGGAACTGCGACGGGTGATCTACACGACGAACTCCATCGAGTCGCTGAACTACCAGATGCGCAAAGTCATCAAAACTCGCGGTCAGTTCCCTAACGACGCCGCCGTGGTGAAGTTGCTGTGGCTGACGATCTGCAACATCGAGGACAAACGAGCCGCTGAGCGGGCCAAGGAACGCGGCCAGAAACGTTGCCGAACAGCCCCCGGACGACTCGTGGAAGGCCAGGTGGTCACCAACTGGAAGAAGCCCCTCGAACAGCTCACGCTGGTCTACCCAGACCGCATCGAGCCGTACCTATAAGCACCACAACCGAACTATCCAGGCAGACGACTTACACAGAAAACTTGACACGCTCTCTCACCGGCGTCGATGACGACATCGGTGACCGTGGCCCCGGGGATCTGCAGAAGACGGTTAAATGCAGTACTGACGCGCACGCGGATCGTTCCTTGCGGTTGAGGTTGGTGTGGTAACCCCGAAACCTAGAGGCACACCGCGTGCGCGTCCCTCAATTACCCCGACGAAACACCGAAGTAGTTGAACCTCAACAGGAAATTTCGCTGAACAGCAAGAAGGCGCCGACTAAAACTCTAGGAGCGCCACTATTGTTCGATGTATGGATTCGGTGGCGACCAGTGAACTCGGTGCACTCGACACCGCAGTCGCCGAGCTTGCTGACCTCGACATCGCGGCGCTGACCCCAGCGGCCCGGCTAGACGTTTTGGAGAAGTTGGAGACGGCGCTGCGACGCCAAGTTGCCATCAGCCACCGTGTCGCGAACAGCATCGCCGCCGAGGGCGCAGATCGGCTTGGCGATATGCCGCACAAGGCGATCGCCGACCGGCTCCGCATCAGCTACGCCGAGGCGCGTCGCCGTATCCGCGATGCAGCCCAGCTGACACCTCGAACGTCACTGACCGGTGACGAGTACGTAGTCATGGTTTTGATTTCTTTGTCGTTTTGCGTATCACGCAATTGAATTGTCACGCGCATCTGTGTAGCCGACAAACTTTAGCGAGTTTGATGTTGTAAAAATATTTCGAACGCGTCCAAGGCGCTCCTGTACGAGCGCATTAAATCGCCTTAAAACGCTCTTTCCATGGCGATAACGCTCCGGATGTTCATCAAGATCGATCTGAGCTTGCGTCGCGATTTTTCCCGTATTGGGTGGCTTCTGTCCATTTTTTCGATTACGATGGGCATTCTCGACTCTCGCGTTGATCAGCCTCTCTAGGGAGTCGTTCCTTGTATCTTCGGTTGCCTGGCGAATCAGACTGATCATTTCATCTGAATCAATATCTGAATAAATATTTAATATATGGTCTTGTTGCAAGAAATAAGATTCAATGTCAGTCCCGGGCGTTGTGAACATCGATAATCCAACATTCGATATTTTTTGTATTACTGCATTTAGGTCATCATCGGACAGATAATCCCGGTCGCGGTGTACCAAAATATTAGTCCCTGGGGCATGTTCGGAGATGAAGCGTCCGAGTGCAGTTGCGGCGTCAATTTTAGTACATGAGCCATAACTCCAAATGTCTATTTCGGGTTCAGTTAATCCATTAGCTGCGAGCAAAGCTCTAATTGGTTCTAGCCTCGAGTCTTCCGTTAATACTACTGTGCCAATATCGCCATGACGCAGTCGATCTCCGACATCTAATGCGCCCAGGTTCATCAAAGAACTTACTACATCAAAGGGCGCATCGGAGATATGACCGGAGTGTACCCAGTGAACTGTAGCGCCAGTCGGGATAGCAGCGTCGAGCATGTGTCGAGAGTGTGTTGATATGAGCACCTGGACGTGGCCTTCACGGGCAACATCATGTAAGAGTCGGACTAGCTTTCGCTGATTATCAGGGTGAAGGTGCGCGTCGGGTTCGTCCAGAATCAGAAGCTGAGGAGAGTAGACACCAATATAGGCCAGAACCTGGGCTAACTGAAGAACCCCAGTTCCGCTGGCGTCGATCGGCAGGATAGCTCCGGAACGTGTGATTGTGGCACGGATATGTTCATCGTTAGCAGCATCAAAAATTACATCAATATCGACATCAGGGAAAACATCATGGAGCCGGCGTTGAAACCAGTCCCATCCATGGGGATCATTACGCAGAATCCATAGAACATTTCGAAAGACGTTGTTTGCGTCTCCGCGTGCTGCTGCACGCCGAACAATCCCTTCAGACTTGAATTCTTCGTATGAAGGAATCCCCGCGAGGCCTGGGGCGATAACGCTGAAGGGATTATTTAGTTGTTTTAAACGCTGTCCGAGCATCTTCCCTGTGCACTGAATTGATATGTTTTTATTCTTTCCTCGGCTGACCGATATTTCGGTTGATCCAATATCGGAGTTTATTGCGACGATAATCGCTGTTTCTTTATTTTGTCGGAGCGTCCCGCCGTGCGCAAGCATCTGGATGTCCCGCAGCGGGGTGTACACTAATTGATCTGTCGAGAGCGTCCCCGTCAACTTTTCGTTGTTCCAACGCGCAATCCCGTCCATGCCTAAGCTTTGGACAACCGATACGCTAAATTGAATCGCCTGAAGTAGACTGCTTTTACCCGAATTATTTGGCCCGACGAGTATAGTCAGTTCAGTGCCGAGCGGCAAATCTACGTCCTTTAATCCTTTGAATCGTTGGACGCGAATGTTTCTAACAAGTTCACTCATCGGTTCCCTTATGTTCATTGAACTAAGTGTCGATGTAAATTAGAACATTCGGCACTTCGTGTTGCTGCGATCAGAATCCTACAGCGGCGTGAGGCTAGGGACTCTGGACTAGAAACTCGCGACCCGAATCCATGCGTTGCCGCACGATCGGGTGACCAGGTGGGTCGTGGCTGGATCATCAGTGTTCGACTGCCGCGGCCTCAGCACTCACCGTCCACCTCACGAACTGCCCACTCGGCGAACTCAACTGAATCGGCTTGCGGTCTACCAGCGCCCCGGTCTGGCCGCGCAACTGCGGCAGCACGACCCACACCGGCCGTCGTCGTGGCGCCGCCAGGTCGCTGAGCTTGGCCAGCACATCGAGATGGTTGTAGCGCGCTAGTGGCGACACCTCGGTCAAGATCAGCGGCCGCTCGCTGCGTTGGCCGTCGAACACCGTCTCGAGCAGTCGCGCCGAGAGTTTCGGCACCACTCGCTCGATCACTGCGTGTAGTCCGCGGGCATCGCGGCTGCCCGGCTGGGCGGCGTCGGCGCTGCGTACCAAATCCCAGGACACGCCCTGCTCGGCCGCCAACTGGCGCATCGCGGTGATCAACTCAGTGGTGACGTCGATGAGCTGCCCGTCGTAGCCATCGGCCAACTCATGAGCCACCCGCTCATGCTCGCCGGGCCGGTCCGGCGGGATCGGCACACCGATGACCAGAAAGCCGCATTCATCGACCGAGCGACGCAGCGCAGCAACCAGATGGGATCGCTGCGCCGCAGCAGATGCGACCTCGGTAGCTGGCGGACGGGGCACCGCGGTGGGTTGGCGGGTGTGCATGGTGGTGGCGCTGGCCGGCTGCTGCTGGCGAAACCGGTAGGCCTGAGCCGCGTCGTCCCACGTCAACTGCAAGCCAGTGCGTTCCAGCAGCGCATCGAGTTGTGGGCGCGTCGGCGTCTTGTCCAGTTGCGGGAAGCGTGCGGCCACCCGCGCACGAATCTGCGACGGCGACAGGGTTTCGGTCTGCGACAGCCCACGCAGCGCCACCGCGACCGCTGTCGTCGGGGACATTTCAAGATTGTGCAACTCGCCGCGCCCGGATACACCGGCGTGTTTGGCTGTTGCCGCACCGAGGCGCACCAGGCGGGAATCGGCTGGCAGTGCTACCGCGCTGTCGTTAGCCGCGGTGCTGCTGACGGCGCGATACCCGGCGGTGAATGCTCTGGCGAGTTCGCGTGTCGCGGTTGATGCTGGAATCACCGCCTCGGGGTCGGCCGATACCAGTTCGTCGGCGCGTTTGGCTGCTGATTCGGCGGCAGCGAGTAGCAGCTCGTCGGTGGCCAGCAGGGCAAGGCGGCGGCCGTGGCGTCGGCGCACCAGCCGTTTGGTGCCCTCCAGCATCTCGTGCTCAGTCAGTCGGTCCAGGCCGACCCGCAACAACCCGCCGGCGGCTCGCTCGGCGCGTTGGTGCGTGCTGCTGCTCAGTGTTGTGGCGGTGGGCTCGGCCAGCCGGGAGCGAATCTCATCGGTCAGTGTCGCTACCGCGGCCACCCCACCGAAATCAGTGATCACCCGCTGGGCGGCCTCGGCGATAGCGTCGAGCAGCTCACGGGTGGCGGGCTGCTGCGACCAGTCATCCTGCAGTTCCTTGATCAACTGGGTGCCGCGCTGCGGGGCTTTGCCGAGTTTTTCGGCGAGCTCGGTGCTGCTGGCGAACGCATCCAGGCCGGGCGTGATGCCCAACAGCAGCTCAGCGGCCTGCCGGCGGGTGGCCGACCCGCGTTGCGTCGACACCGCCGCCACCAGTTGGGCCACCGCATCATCGAGATTGATGAACTGTCCGGCCGCCGCCGCAGGTCGTTGCTTGCCGAGCCGCTTCGACCAGGCCCGATACCGGGCCTTGATCTCGGCTCGGGTGTCTTTGGCTTCCCGGGCCACGAGCCGGTTAAGCGGGGTGGAGTCCAGCGCCAGCAACTCACCGACCGTTGCCACCTGTGCGGACTCCAACGCCGACACTGCGCGCAGGCTCAAGCCGGCAGCGGCCAGGGGGGTGCTGGCATCGGCAGCCTCGGCGGCGGCGGCGGCGCTTGCCTGCACGGTGGTTTCGGTGGCGGGCCTGTCGAGCTCATCGAACACCCGCGTCCAGGCACGCAGCATCTCTTCGGCGGTGTCGGGGCGGTTAGCCACGTCTCGCGACAGCGCCGCGGTGAAGAAGTCGGCAAGGCTTTGGGCCACCGCGGGTTCGAAGCTCGACTGATCGACGGTGACGTCGTCGTCAACCGTGGCCGGGTTGGCGTTACGGTCTGGACCGTACTGGGGCACGGTCCCGGTTGCCATCTCAAAGAGCACCACTGCGGCGCTGTAGCGCTCGGCGGCGGTGTCGTAGCGGCGTCGGGTACCGGTGCCCAGGAACGGGTCGAGGTATGGCGGTGTGCCTGCTTGGATGTCGCCGGGATCGACCCCGGCCATCGAGAAGTCAAACATCAACAGGTGCGAATCCACCCGGGTATTCGGCTGGTACACACCGAGGTTGGAGGGTTTGATGTCGCGATGAGTCACGCCGCTGCGTTCCAACGCGCACACGGCGTCCAGGAGGTCGGTGCCCCAACGTTGCAGTACATCAACCGAGAGCCGGCCGCGGGCGTTGAGTTCCTCGGCCAGCGTGGCGCGCCCGGCGTACTGCAGCAGCAGCGCGGTGCGTCCTCCGACGTCGACGACTCCGTGCAGGGTGACGATGCGTTCTTCGGCTTCGAACCGGCCCAGGATGTCGGCTTCGGCGTTGAGCCGTTCGGCAGCCGCGCCGTCCTTGGCCACTTTGAGCACCCGCTGCGCGTCGCCGACCTGGTGATCGGTGACCAGGATGCCCACCGCGGTGGAACCGGCACCCAGCCGGCGTTGGTAGGTGAAGTGCCCGCCAGCCAGCTCCGCGCCGGGACCGGCTTCCAGCGGGTCGGTTTCGGTGGCTTTGCCCAGCACGTCGTCGCGGGCTTCGGCCAGCCGGTCGAGGAATTCGCCGATGTCGCCGATGCGCTCATCCGGGCGGGGGTCGGTGGCGTCGAGGACCAGTTGGCGCAGGCAGCTCCGCACCTGCGGAAGCTCGGCAGCCAAATCCAGGCCGCGGTCGCGGCGCAGCCGGTCGAACAACTCGCCGGGTTCGGTGGCCGGTGCTTTGCCGCCGGTGAGGATGTAGAACGCCAGCGCACCCAGCCCGAAAACGTCGATGCGGGCCGGATCGGTGGGGTGCTGGCCTTCCGGGGCGGCATACAGCCGGGCGGTTTCGCTGGGGGAGGCCGCCATCAGTGTCAGCGACCCCGCCGAGAGGCGACTGACCGCGGTGTCGGGGTTGGCGGGTAGCACCCCGGCGCTATCCCAGTCGGTGACCTGGGGTTCCAGGTTGTTGCCACGTTCGCGGATGGCGATGGCGCGCGGGTTGAGGCTGCGGTGCACCACGCGGTGTCGGTGGGCGTAGTGCAGCACCTCCGCGATGCCCTGGACCAAGTCGAGTTGATCTTTCAGGGTGAGGTTGTCCTTGTGGTCGGTGAGCCATAAATCTAGTGGGGTGTCGCCCTTGGGTTGCGGGAACACCAGGCCGATGCCGAGTTCGGCGTCGTGGACCAGGTCGATGGGGGTTTGCAGTCCGTCGTAGCGCAGCCGGTTGAGGAGCTGAAACTCGTGGGTGACGGCTTGGGTGCGGGCGTGCTGCTCTGATGAGGGCGCGCCCGGCGACAGGGTGTAGAAGCGGATGCGTGCCGGTATGGAGCTGGCGTGGTGAAACGCCGGCCAGTCTTGCCAGCCGTCGCCGTCGGACAGGGGTTCTTCGTCGATAATCCAAGAGCCGATTTCGCGCTGGCGGCGGGGAGCCAGGCCGATCTTGCGCATCAGCCCGGCGATGAGTTGGCTGTTGTGCTCGGTGATGGGCTCATGGTGGGCGGGCGCGAGGAGGCGCTCGGAGATTCCGGGCAGGTTGGTGGCTTTGCGGTGGCCGTCGAGGCCGTAAAGGTTGATCGCGGATGTCGGCGACAGTTCACATTTGAAGTGCGGGTGGTGCAGTAAGACTAATTCCTGCACGAAGGGCACACGCCGTCTGGCCTCGACG
The DNA here is from genome assembly GCF_001668625.1 of Mycobacterium sp. 1274756.6. Lineage (GTDB taxonomy): Bacteria > Actinomycetota > Actinomycetes > Mycobacteriales > Mycobacteriaceae > Mycobacterium. The sequence continues at coordinate 84,261 of NZ_LZLJ01000060.1, read as the reverse complement.
CCGCCGACTTGGTACATCGCATCCTTGAGCAGCGAGGCGAAGTATTGGGCTTTGCGGCGTGCCAGCAGCAGCGGGGAGTCCTCGGCGCGGTGGCCGGCGCGCTGCCAGACGTGGTCGTTGCCGCGCAGGATGCCGCTGTAGTACTTGAGCTCGATCAGGTACAGCGTGTCGCGGGCTAACACCAGCAGGTCTACCTCGTGCCAGCGGCCGCGGTTGTCGCGGAACTCGAAGTTGGCCCAGGCGCGGAACGGGGGAGCATCGGGCAGAATCTGCTTGACGGCTTCTAGACCCGCCTTTTCATGATCGAACTGCGAGTCGGCGATCGTGACCCAGCGGCCGTCCTTCACCGGGGATGCTCCTTGTCTCGCGGTGGGTTGGAGTCCAACTTACTCAATCCGGGCACGGGTTGAGCGGTGTCTGACTCGGGCTGGGGTGTCAACCACCGGCAACGCCCGCGCACTCTCTTCGGCAGCGGCGCGTATGCCGGTAAGCACTTCGTGAAACGGGTTATGGCCGTTGCCCTGAAGATTCAACGGCAGGTCCAACGCGTGAAACAGCTCCCGCTCCAACACCCACGGCTCCGCCACCGTGATCCAGGAGACCAGCGCATTGTCGGCCATCCATTGGCTGAGTGCGGCCTCGCCGGTGCCGAAGGTGCGTCGCGTTCCCGATCCGACGCGGCGTAGCTCGATGCCGAGCTCGTCGGCCAGCAGGCAACCCAGTGTCTTGCGCAGGGTCGAGCTTTTCGCATTCCCGCGGAAGTGCTGCGTAATCCGCTTCCGTATGTTCTGCCGGCTGGCTGGCTTTCCGTTCGCAGGCGGCCGGCTGGGGCTGATGCCGGCGTAGAGCAACGTCAGATCACCATGACGTTCGCAGCGGGAGACGTCGATGGCGGCCGGTAGCCGGCGAATCCACCACCCGTAGACGCCGGGTTGCGCTGGAATCGGGCTGGGTCGGATGAGAACCTCGCTGCGTGAGTGCGGCGCCGCGGCGAGGTAGCGATCAATCAGCTCGTCGCGGTCCATGACGTCCTCCCCATCACGCACGCAGCCTGCCGCGTCATTCCGTCGCCCCGTCGGGCGGCAGCTGAACCCCCAGCCGCGATTGCAACTCACCGGATAGCGGCGTCAGCAGCCGGAACGTCACCAGCATCGGCTGTGACCCCTCGTGGCTTTGCGGCACCACCCGACCTAGGTAGGTGAACGCGCCGTCGGTGGATTTGCGGCGCATCCACAACTCGATCGACTTGCCGGTCTGCAGCGCGTAGAGAATCTCCCGGCCCTTCTTGCCCTCCGGCTTTGTGGACGATTGCGAACTCCACACGAAAATGTCGGGAGCCTCGAAGTGTTCGACGTACTGGGTGCGCTCGGCACGCTTCACCAACGTGACGAAGAGAATCGCATGCTGTGGCAGCGACACATGCCCGGACTGCCAGTTACCGGGGTTGAAGACGTCACCGTAGAGCGCCGGAACGTCGCCCCTCTTGAACTGCTCGCCGACCTGCGACGCCAGCGGGTTGACGTCATGCTGGTCCAGCTTGGACACCAGCCGGGCAACAGGTCGCATATCGGAGCGCCCCTCAATCGGTGGCACAGCGGGGTTGGGCGACTCCAAGAGATAGCCAGAGCCTTGCCGGCGCAGAATTTTGAGCCTGCCGGCGACGCCTGTTTTTCCGGTCGTTTCGACCAGCACCGGTTGGTCCACGTAGTCACGGGCTGACCCGCCGGTGATCCACTCGAACAGCAGCGGGTCGCCGTGCCGGATGGGATCCACACCGCCGTCCATTGAATCCCCGTGAGCGAAGCACACGAAGTGACGCGACGGTGCAAGTTGTTGATCGGCCTGCCGCCGCCTGATGGCGATCTCGGTGGCGGCGTGATCACTCCACGATGTCGCTACATCGGGCCCGCACGCCACGGTGTAGTCGCTGAACAGCGGCACGTGGTCAACGCCAAGCCGGGCAGAATCCGCGGCTCCGGCGCGCAACACGAACCCGCCGTCGACCTGGTCGAGCTCAACGCTGTGCGACGTTCCCGGATGACCCGCCGAAGGACCAAACCAGCCGCGCAGCAGCCCCGGCAGCGCGTTTCCGGCGACGCCTTCCCGGGCGGCCAGGGCGATCGCGCCCTTGGCGAACGAGGCGTTGTAGGCGACGCCGTCCGCGATGATCGAGACGTGGCCCGACGGCAAATCCGGATGTTGGCGGCGGTCCAGGCGAATGATGGGACGGCCGTTTGCGTAGGCCAACCGGCAGGTCCAGGAGCGGGTAACCGACATCTCTTTGTTGAGCAGGTAACTGGCCAGCCGGTACTCGATGAGCTCTGCGACCATGGCGTCGAAAACCTCGCCGAGCTCGTCGTCTATGACGAATGTTGGCACGATCCACTCGCCTTCCAGGCGGAACAACGCGTTTGGTCGGGCGGCGCCCGACCCGGTGCCCGCGAGGTGCGCGATCGGCCATTTGCGCCAGTACCGAGTCCATTTGTCGGCCGCCGCGCCGGCCAAGTCGGGGAACTCTGTGGCGGGCACTTCGCGGGCTAGTCGTGGATCGGCCAGCAGCAGCCCGCGTGAGGTGTGTGCGTTGCGGGCAATCTCGCTTCCGGTGCGAAGCGCACCGTCGTGTAACAGCGCGTGGATAGCCACCAGCTTGTAGCTCTTGGTGATGCTCTCGATCTGAAATCCACGCAGCGTGTCGCCGTGCGCATCGACGGCGGCTGCTTCCCGCTCGTCCAGCAGGCCGGTGGCGCGCAGGAAGGCGAACCAACTGCCGTGCTTCACTGTCACGATCGCTGGATCGTGGCCGGCCCGAAACGCTTGCGCCGCGGTCGGCCGCAACCCTTCTTCCGCCAGATAGGAGCGACAGTAATCCTCGACCGCATCACCGGCGGTGGTACGCGACAGCGCACGCAGCATCTCCACCACGGTGAGGTCATAGTCGACCGAGCAGCCATCGGGCAGGTCGAACTCGCCCGCCTCGAGTGCCTGCAACACCTGGAGCGTCGTCGGCGCCTCGCGGCGGCCAAAGGTCAACAACGTGCGCGGTTTCAGCAGGAATGATCGATGGTTGCCGATGAAGTCGATCACCGTCAGCGCGTCCTTGCCGTCCAGGATCCGCAGGCCGCGGCCCAGCTGCTGCAGGAATACCACCGGCGACTCGGTGGGTCGCAGCATCAGCACGGTATCGATATCCGGCACGTCGAGGCCCTCGTTGAACAGGTCGACGGCGAAGATAACCTCAAGCTCTCCTTCCCGCAGCGCGTCGATCGACGCATGCCGCGGTGCACTCGTGCCGCCGCTGTGCACCGACGCGCAGCGAACCCCGCGCGCGGCGAAGAACTCGCTCATGAAGTCCGCGTGATGCTTGGACACGCAGAACGCTAACGTGCGGGTGCTCCGCCGCGACTGCCACTCGTCGAAAGCCGACTGCGCGCGCTCTTGGGTCTCCACGGCCGCTTCCAGCGCTGCCGGATCGAACTTGCCGTTGCGCCAGGGGATCGGTTCGAAGTCGACCGGGTCCGGCACGCCCCAGTAGTGAAACGGCACTAGCTCGCGACGCCGTATGCCCTCGACCAGGTCACATTCGAACACCAGGTTGTCAGCGCATAAGGCGAGCAGGTCGGCGCCATCCAGCCGATCCGGCGTTGCGGTCAACCCCAGCAAGAAATCCGGCGTGAAGTGGTTGAGCACGCGACGGTAGGTCGCGGCCGCGGCGTGATGAAACTCGTCGACCACGACGTAGTCGAAGGCGTCTGCTGGAAAGGCATCCAGGCTGCGTGAGAGGGTTTGCACCGAGGCGAACACGATGTCGGCACCGGGCTGCTTTTCGCCGCCGTAGTACAGGCCCAGCGAGGCGTCCGGGATCACCCGGCGGAATACGTCGCGGCTCTGCTTGAGGATCTCTTCACGGTGCGCGACGAACAGCGCCCGCCCCACCTCGGTACGGGCGACGTCGAAGGCGGCCAGCCAGGTCTTGCCCAAGCCGGTTGCCATCGTGACCATCCCTGCCCCGAAACCTTCGGCGCGGGTCTGGGTTAACGCTTTGAGTGCTTCGGCTTGGATTGGGCGAGGCTCCGGCAGCTCTTCGGGATGGTCGATGATTTCGACGACCTCGGGAACATACGGGGGAGCCGGTTGGTACGCGGCGATCAATTTGTCGGTCAGCGTCAAGCTGCGCCGGTCGCACCACAACGTCTGGAATCGCTGCTTCAACTCATCTGTGGCATCCACGAGCAGATTCCATTCGATGCCGCCGTCCAGGCCCGCTTTGCTCAGGTTGCTGCTGCCCACGAATGCGGCCTTGGCGCGGCCGTGCGATGAGTAGAACTGATACGCCTTGGGATGGAAGCTGGTGTCGGGATCGTGAAAGACGCGGACACTCAATCGGCCCGGGTGGTCTTCGGTCAAGTCGTGTAGCCGAGCAAGTGCTGCCAGTTCGGTCAGGTGCAGGTAGTCGGTGGTGAGTATGCGCACGTGGACGCCGCGGTCCAGGGCGTCCTGGAGTCGTCCGATCAGCAGATTCAGCCCCGACATCTTGATGAAGCTGACGACGATGTCAACGCGGTCGTAGTCGATGTCGCCGAGGTGTCGCACCAACTCGGGTAATAGCACCCGCGCCTGTCCATCAACTAGCAGTGGAGTTCTCGATGTCAGAGCCGGGTTCTGCTCTGTGTCAGTGGGCGTGGTCAGGTAATTGCCGCGGGAGGGGATCACATGTCGCACACCGCCGCGTGGATCGGCGACGTCGCCAAGGTAGCGGGGGATAACGTGGATGTGCAGATGATCGACAGTTTGGCCGGCGGCGCTTCCGGCATTGAATCCCACGTTGAAGCCATCCGGATGGTGGTGTGCGGCAATGCGATCGCGCACCTCGTCGACCAGGCTTATCAGGTCGGTGCGCTCTTCGAGTGTCGCCGCCCACCAGTCGCTGATCTGGCGGCGTGAAACGACCAATGCGTGGCCCGGGTTGACGGGAAAGGCGTCCCACACGGCGAATGCTGAGCGGTTGGAGGCGATCCACTCGGCGCGCGGGACGTCAAAGAACGGGGACTCCGGGGAGGTCATCACTTGCTTTCGGGTCGGGTCTGGCCGCCGGGTGGGGGATGAATGCATTATGCCGACCTGCACCGACAGCGTTGCGGATGAGCGAGGGCAACACACCCGAGCGCCACCCCGCTGGTCGGACCCGTGTGCAAAGCTGCCGGTACATCGGGGAAAGGGCGTCAAGGTGGACGGTGCAGAACTTGGCGGTTCGGTCGAGCCGGAAGTCTGGGAACTCCTGGACGCGGACGAAGCAGTGGCTGAAGAGGCTGCCTACCTTGTCGTTGCGGCACTGCACGGTGACGACGAACTCGCCGAGCAGCTCGGTGGCGAGGCTCCGGCACCGAATCGCCCCGAGGCGGAGCCCACCGACGACCCGGCACCATTGCGCGCGTTTCTGCGTTCGATCACAGTGTCGGGGTTTCGCGGCATCGGCCCGCGCACAACCCTGGAGCTGAACCCGTACTACGGGATCACGGTGATTAGCGGCCGCAACGGATCGGGAAAGTCCAGCTTCGCCGAAGCGCTGGAGTACGCATTGACCGGCTCCAGCTATCGGTGGGCCAACAAGAAGGCGAAACACTGGGAGGCCTCGTGGCGCAACCTCCACGAGGGTGAACCGGCGGCGATCACCATCGACTTCGCCATGGAACCCGACGATGACCGCGCCGGCTCCGCGGCCGCCGTCGGCGTCGACTGGGAAGCAGGTGCAGAGCTCGATGCCGCTCAACGATGGTCACAGATCAGCGGGCAAAAACGTGCGCCGGTCGCCGCGCTGGGTTGGGATCACGCGTTGGAGACACACCGCCCGCTCATGTCGTACGACGAGCTCGGCGGGCGACTCGAGGATCCACCGTCAGCGCTATACGACGCGCTCAATCGCCTTCTCGGCCTCGACTTGATCGCCGACGCTGACGCCCGGCTCAAAAACGCCGAGAAGGAGCTGGGTGCGCGACGCAAGACTGCCAACGACAGCCGGACCCAGCTACGTCGCGCCCTGGACCGCGCTGCCGACCCGCGTGCTTTGCAGGTCAAAAACCTCACTGCCCGTGTGCCCTATGACCTCGATGCGGTCACGGCGACCACGCTTGGCTCCACCACCGACCAGGCGGGCGCCATCGCACGACTTCGGGGACTGGCCGAGCTCGCCGTCCCGAACCTGGCGAAGGCCATCGAGGTGGCGAATGAGCTGCGCGCAGCGATCGATGACCATGTGGCGGGGACGGATTCCGCGGTGAAGGCGATGGCGGCACGCGCGTTGCTGTTGCGCGAGGCGCTGCACCTGCATGCCGACATCGGCGACGGGCCGTGCCCGGTTTGCGAGACCGGGCAATTCGACGCCGCATGGCGGGTGGCGGCACAGGAACGGCTCAACGAGTCCGAGGTGACCACCGCCAAACACCAGGTCGCGGCCCGACGGTTGGCGCGCGCTCGCTCGGCTGCTGACGGTTTCTTCGGAACCACCATGAGCCAGCAGCCGATCGAAGGTATCGACCTGGCCTCGCTGCCCGTCTTCAATGACGCATTAACAAGGGCGCAGGCCGCGCCGGACAACCTGTCCGATCTGCCGACCCACGTCGAGGTAGCCGCGTCGGATCTGGCGGAAGCCGCGGCTGCGCTGCGGGACGAGGCAGCCCAGCGTGCCACCGAGTTGGAAGACGCCTGGGCGCCGATCGCCGGGGCGATCGCATCGTGGATTGAATTGGAGAGGTCGGCGCGGAAAGACGACGATCGTCTGAACACAGTAAAAGCGGCGTTGACGTGGTTGCGCGCCAATTCCGACACGCTCCGGAAGCGCCGTCTCGCCCCGATGGTCGACCAGGCCCAGCAGATTTGGGGCCGCATGCGGCACGAGAGCAACGTCGACCTCGGCGGCATCACCTTGGAGGGATCGGCCACCCGTCGTCGCGCGGTCATCGATGGGTCCGTGGACGGGGTGCCTACAGGAGCTCTATCGGTGATGAGCCAGGGCGAGCTGCACGCACTCGCGTTAGCACTGTTCATCCCACGCGCGACTACTCCGGCGAGCCCGTTTCGGTTCATCGTGCTTGATGACCCGATCCAGGCGATGGACCCGGCGAAGATCGGCGGGTTTCTTGACGTGCTGGTCGAGCTGGCGAAGACCCGTCAAGTGATTGTCTTCTCCCATGACGATCGACTGCCGGCGGCTATCCGTGCTCGCTCGGTGCCCGCGCAGTTGCTCGACGTCACTCGCGAGCAGGGGTCTGTCGTTGTGGTGAAGGAGAACGACCTGCCGGCAGACCGATACGTCGCCGATGCCGAAGCGGTGATCCGCGATGAGGGCATGGACGATCTGATCAAGCGGAGGGCGACGCCTGGCCTATTCCGGATGGCGGTCGAGGCCGCAGCGCACCAACGTTTCTTCAGCGACCGAGCCAAATCGGGCGCCGCCTACCACGAGTCCGAGGCGGCGTGGCAGGAGGCGAGGACGACTCAAAGGCGGGTGGCGCTCGCCCTCACCGGAGATTCCTCGGCGGATTTGTCCGGCTGGAAGTCGTACCGTGTCCACCGTTTTCCGACAATGGCAATCTGCGCCTCGGGGGTTCACAACGGCGCCTTGCTCGATGCCGGCACTATCGCGGATCTGCGGAACACGGTCCGCGACATCGTGGAGAACCGGTGAGTACCGCAGCCGAACGACTGCTCGCGCACGCAGGTGCGCTTCTCGACCGCCCGAACAAGGCGGCGGTCGGCAACTCGGCGCGTCTGGCCGCATTCCTCGCACGTCAGGCGGTGGAGGAGCTGATCGATGTTCGCTGCGCACTGCTGTGTGATGTCGCGGCGGTGGAGGGGACGACGAAAGCGAAGCTGGCGGTACTTAAATCCCTCGACACCACACCCGCCGGCGGGGTCCTTATCGATGCCTGGCACCAGCTGACGGGCTTTTGTCATCAGCACGCATACCAACTGTCACCGACGGTTGCAGAGGTGCGAGCGCAGTGCGCCGCGGTGCAGCTGGCATGCTTCAGGGAAGGACTCAAAACGTCAGAGTCTTGACTGTCTAGGAACGAAGTTTTAATGACAAGGGCGTCTAGCTCTCCGCCAGCGAGAGTTACCTTCGGGGTTCGAGAAGACCAAACGCTAACCTGCTGTCGATGTCAGACCGCGGCGCTCATGCAGTCCGAACCAATCAACGATGCGGCGCCACGATCCGGGCTATTGCCCGATCTGAACGGCAGCTACCGCGAGGAGGGTCAGATCGGTGTGCGGCCTCGATGAGGCTTCCGTTCGCCGGCTTGGGAACTTGATTCGGGCAGGCCGCAGTTGTCGGGTAGCGGCGAGGCCGTGGTCGCTACTGGCCTGTGACCGTGCCACCGACTGTCGAAGAGGTCGCCCATGGCGCTGCAGCGGTGATCACGACTGATCCAGCGAGCGAGGTTCCGTTCGGCCAATCTCCCGGCCCGGTGGCGAATCCGGTTGCGGCTCAACAACACGCCTGGACAGTCATCGGGGCGCCAGCTACAGATCCTGGTCGGTGCGTTCGACGGTATGCCCCATAGCTCGTAGTTCGGCGGCAATTTCATCGGCCCGCTCGCCGGGCAGTTCGAGGAACTCGCCGCTATGGACTGAATTCGCCTTTCTGCCAGCGTACTTCTCGATCAGCTGCTTGGGAAACCAGTCAAGTTGTTCTTGTGCTGGCCACCCTGGGTAGTCCCCATCGTCGTACCCGGGAACGTCTCCCGAATTGAATGGCTCATCGTCAGCTGGGACTTCTTCCTCCCAGTCCTCAAAGTGTGGCAGGAAGTGACTTTCCCATTCCCCTGTGGGCAGCGCTGCACGAAACTGACCCCACGTTTCGGACTCGTTGATCGCCCGATGTATTGACCAGATGTACTCGGCCCGCCCGCGCTCAGCGAAGACCACGATGGGACCATTGTGGTCTCGATGGACGTGGTAGACGAGGTCCATGTCTATCCTTTCTCCGATGTCAAATTTGGATACGGCGATGACTAACTAGTGACCAGTGTGGTCGAATATTACCGGTGAGGACCGCCGAGTTTAGCGGCTCAGATCCACAGTGTTTAGATAGCCACAGTTGGCGCGGGCAGTATGGCTACGCTCTACCCTCGGCGGAGTCAGCGAACGATCCGGCACCTGCACACCGCTTATCGACCTCGACTAGCCAGCAAGGTGGGCGGCGAACCACTCTGCTGCGTACGCCGAACGGTTCCGCAGATAGAGAATTTGGTCGCCGATGACGCCGTGTCTGGCGAACAGGTTCGGAATGAAACTGCAGTAGGCCAAGCGGCGGCCCTCTTTATCAGTGGGGGCGGGGCACCAAGCGCCCAGCAGTGGGGTCAAAGACTCCCCGGCCGCTTCACTTCGGTTGAGCGCATTAGCGACCCGTCTGATCGTCTCCCGCTCATCGGAGACCGGCAGCCACATCAAAACCAGCAACCCGTTGCCGACACCAGGGTGGGAAACGTCCGCGAGCAGCTCGATGCGCGACATCGGCGGTCCGTCGTCGCTGCCGGACAGCGCTGCAGCAAACATCGCTGCTGCCGTGTCCGGGTCGGCGAAAGGCACGGCGCAGTTCAGTGCAGTCTGCGACGTGTTGCCCACGATCCCGTTACGGGTCAGAAAGTCCAGCAGGTTCTCCATCGCCGGCCCGGCGAACTTCGACGGTTGCTGGCCTGCCGGAATGATCACCTGCTCGGGAACATTGAGCAGATCATCCATCGTCGGACGCTCGCCATGTTCCGGATGACCGGAAGTATTCGGAATACCTCCGCATATTTCGGCAAGCGTGTGTGCCCGCGTGTGCGCGCTGGCGTTCTGCAGCGTCGCCGCCATCGTCATCAGATTCGCGATGTGCCCGACATTGTCTTCGGCTACGAATGCGGTGCAGCACTCGCTGATGGTGCCCGCGTCTTGATTCCAAACGTAAGCGCCCATGGTCTGTTGCATATTGAATGCACCAAGGACCTCGGTGGGATCAGACGACGGATCGATATCCCGGACCACATCGGTCCAGACCCGGACGGTAGAGGTTTCCACCCCGTGGTGGGAAACTGGAGGATCGACTTCCACGTGTTGGGCCAGCCGATACCCCCACCAGGTAAACCCGTTCGGGCGCCGCACCGACCACTCCTGGTCGATCATCATCTTTTGGAACAGACTGTCCAAAAATGCAGCCGAAGCGTCAGCCACGGCGAATCACCTCGCTCATCATTTTTGAGGCTTAAGTACTGCCCGAGACCTCGACAATAACCCCACTCCCCGACAGGTACGGGAGGATCTGAGGGAGCCAGGAGCCCCGATCTCCTTGGACGCCACTTGCTGCAGGGTCGCCGCCGCGTTGCGGACACCCGCAACGCTGCCAAGCCAGGGACATCGAAGATTTTCGTTATTGCTTAACCGCGGCAGTGCTTTGCAAGTCGACGCCATCGAACTCAAGACGCTGAGTGCCCCGCTCAAATTCACCTCCCTGTCCCACCCCCATGTCACCCTGAACCCATGCCCACCACCCTCCCCGGCAACCCCCGCTTCGGCAGCGGCGCCGAACGCCACGTCCACGACGCCCTGCTCGCCCAGTTGGGCGAGCACGACCTGATCATCGCCGGCCAGCGGGTCACCGATCACCTCAAAGACCACGAGATCGACTTCGTCGTCGCCATCGAAGGCGCGGGCATCGTCTGCCTGGAGGTCAAGGGCGGCGACGTCTGGCATGACGGCACCGGATGGTGGTAGCGCCGCCGCGGCACCGAGTACCGCATCGAACCCGTCCGCCAAGCTCGCGAGGCCTGCTATGCACTGCGCAGATTCGTCGAGGGCGATCCGCGCTGGACCGTTCGGCGGCTGCGCTGGGATCACGTGGTGGTGTTACCGCATACCGAACTGTCCGACGAGTTCGCGCTCCCGGACTGCCCGCGCTGGAAGGTCATCGACCGCACCGAGCTACCGCAGCTGGTGTCGCGGCTGCGGCAGGTGCTCATCGACCAGGAGCTGGATCGCCCGCTGCTGGATGCCACCGGCATCGACCAGCTGCGCACCACGCTCGGCGGGCGGGGGCTGCCGCAACGCGACGTGGTCGCGCGCGCCCTGGCCAACGACGACACCGCCGACGCGCTGACCGAAGAGCAGGCCGTCATCTTGGGAGCCATTCGGTTACTCAACCGGGTGCAGGTACGCGGCAGCGCCGGCAGCGGCAAGACCTTCCTCGCGATGGCGCAGGCCCGCCGGCTCGCCGACGCCGGCCAACGAGTCGCGCTCCTGTGCTACTCCCGGGGGCTGGCCTCCTACCTCAAACGCATCACCGCGAACTGGCCGCGACGCCAACGCCCCGCCTACGTCGGGGAATTCCACGGCCTCGGCGCACAGTGGGGCGCCCCGGATGCCCCGGACGGGTCGGTGGCCGAACCGGTGTTCTGGGAACGCGATCTGCCCCGCCAGATGGCCGAGCTGGCCGAGGACCTGCCTGAGGGGCAGCGTTTCGACGCGGTCGTGGTCGATGAGGCCCAGGACTTCGCCGACACCTGGTGGGATCCGCTGATCACCGCGCTCCGCGACCCGGAAGACGGCGGGTTGTTCGTGTTCAGCGATGAGGGCCAGCGGGTCTTCGACCGACAAGGCATCCCGCCGGTCCCGCTGGTGTCGCTGGTGCTCGACCGCAACCTGCGCAACACCCGCCAGATCGCCACCACCTTCCAGCCGCTGGTCGACCACCCGATCCGCTTCCTCGGCGCCGACGGCGCGGAGGTGACGTTCGTGGCGTGCAGCGCCGACGAGGCGATGGACGCCGGCGACGATCAAGTGGAAGCACTGCTGGATGAGGGTTGGCGGCCCGAGGACATCGCGTTGCTGGCTACCGGCAGCCGCCACCCCGAGCAGAAGGCCCGGCAGGCCGAAGGCAACGACGCCTACTGGGACAGCTTCTGGGACGTCGAGCAGGTCTTCTACGGCCATGTCCTCGGCTTCAAAGGCCTCGAGCGCCGGGCCGTGGTGCTCGTCGTGGACTCCAAGGGCCCGGTCGAGCGGGCGCGTGAGCGTCTCTACGTCGGGCTGTCGCGGGCGCGTGACCGGCTGGTTGTTTGCGGTGACCCAACCTTCATCGCTGAGGTCGGCGGACCCGCCCTGGCGCGCAAACTGGGCATTGTCGACGCGCCAACTCATTAGGGCGATCCAGGGCCGATCAGTCCGATCCCAAGCCGCCGGCAACGATCGGTTCAACGCCGCAATGAACCGCACAGGGCGTTTCGATTGCTGCCTCGCAGGGCGGCCCTGGCTTGGTTACCTCTAATCGCGCTCCCCGGTTTGGCTCAACGCATACTCGACGACCGCATTCAGCGTCGCAATCAACCGCATGTCTTCAACATCGCGCGCCCGCGTGTTCAACAACTCCTCGGTGCACACCAGATACGCCAGACACCGTGCCCGGCTGATTGCGACATTGAGTCTGTTGCGCGAGAAGAGGAACTCCACGCCGCGCGGCAACTCCGCGCCGGTGGAGGTCGTCATGGAGAAAAACACCACTGCCGCCTCACGGCCTTGGAACTTGTCGACGGTGCCGACCGGGACGCCGCGCGTGGCCGCATCGGCGTTGAGTCGCTCGCGGATTGCGCGCACTTGGTCGTTGTATGGGGCGACCACCATGAAATCGTGGACCGTCAACGGCTTTTCGATACCGGCCTGATCGGTCCAAGGCGTTCCGATAAGGCGAGTGATCTCGGCGGCGATCAGCTCAGCCTCCTCCGGCGAAGCGGTGCTATTGCCCTGATGTTCGGCGCGTAGCCAGCGCAGACCGGTCCCGGCGACCGTCGACTGCCGGGCGCAGTCGGGGTGGCTGGTGAGCCGACCGTCGTAGATCTCCGCCGAGACGAAGTTGCACACGTCAGGATGCATGCGGCGCGTTTGGGACAGGAACACGCCCCGGTCGTCGGGAATCGTGACGTTTCCGTCGAGGACGTGCTCCAGCACGCTTCGGCCGCTGTTCCGGGGGTGATCGGCCTGGGCAACCTGCGGCAGCTGCAGCGGGTCGCCGAGTAGGACGAGGTTGCTCGCTGCGCATGACGCGGCGAGCGCATCGGCCAGGGAGAGTTGGCCGGCCTCGTCAACGAGGAGCACATCGACGGCTGCCTTTTGCATCTCCTTCGAGGCGAAGAGCCAGGTGGTCCCCGCAACAACATTGAAGCCCTTGTCCGCGCTGTCTGGGTTGCTCATGGCGTAGGTGACCCCGGGGAGAGGGTTCGCCGGCTCCGACGAAACCCGTCGCACGGCACGGAGCGAATCGGCGTCGCCGTTCGCCGCGAATACCGCCACAGTCTCTTCGAGCACGTTGTCGATGGCGAGGTGGGTCGTCGCGGTGATGCCGACGCGGCGGCCAGGATTCGCCGTCACCAGCGCGTGGATGAGGTGTGCGGCGCTGTAGGTCTTCCCGGTTCCCGGTGGGCCCTGGACCGCTGCGTAGCTGGAGTCGAGCTTGGTTACCCAGCGGGTCATGTCGTCCAGATCGTCGGTGAACGCGCCGGCGGCCGGGCCGCCGCCGTCAGTGAACCGGGGGGTCTCGCGGTTCAACAACGCCCACGTCGCCGAGTTGATGTCGCCGCTGGCGAGCAACCGGTCCGCGAAATCGGAGAGTGCCGCCAATTTGGTCGCAGTCGAGACCCAACTCTTGAGCACCACCCGCTTCGGCAGCACGCCCGCTTCCTGCGCTTTGTTGTTCCAGACCAGGTCGACCGTGCCTGTACCGGCGTCGAGATCTCGGACGGATGGGTTGAGCAGATTGGCATCGGAGGCGAGGAACCACACGCTGAGCCTGTCGCCGCGGAAATCACCGGCTTCCTGCCTCGGATAGCTGAACCGCATTGCCGGATACCGTTGTTTGCCCTGCTTCTCGATAGCACCGACAAATCGAAGCTCGTCCAATGCGTCCTGGTCGTCGAACAGGTTAGAGGACTCGTCGTCGAGTCGAGCCTTTGTCCGCTCCCGGTATACGAGCCATTCGCGGAGCCAGTAGCCGAGCAGGTCACCGAGAAGGTACTGCGGGGTGTGCACATCAAACGTGTGCAGCTCGGCGATTCGTTCATCGAGTTCGGGCAGCTCGGGTTCCGGCTCAAGATATGCATCCCGCCACGGCGACCCAGCGGGACGCTGCTCCACCAACCAGTCCCGCAACGCCATCGTCGCCCGCACGTCGTCCTCGTTGTAGACCTCGATGCGATCCAGATCCGCCTGATCCCCGTCGGCCATGTAGTGCTCATAGGCCAGCACTGCACCCGCGCCCTTGTCGATGGCGTGGCTGCGCTGAAAGTCGGTCAATCGCTCCAAGGATTTCAGCCCGTAGGACTCGGTGCCGACCTGGATGGCGTTGCGAGCCACCACCAGCAGGTCGATGAACATCCCGGTCTCGATCAGCTCAACCAGCTTGTCCTGGGCCACACCATGCTTTTGGCTCAGCGACACCAACTGGGAGCGTTCGGTGTGGTTGTAGTGGTAGACGTGCATCGCCGGAAACCGTTCACGGCGCTGATGCAGGTAGTCGATGAGCGAAGCAACCGCGTCGGCCTCCGCATCGAGATCGTGTGCCCACCAACTCCGGTAAGACCACGCCCCGTCGTCGCCACGTTCGAGCAGGCCGAACAAAAAGAACAACCCGGTCTCGACCCGCCAAAACGGGTGCCCCTCGAAATCGAGGAACACATCACCGGCGTCGGGGTAGGGGAGTTGCTCGAAACCGCGACCCCAAGTCGGATCCTCGCCCGGGGCAATCATGGTGAACGGCGGGGGATCATCGGGCTGTGCGGCCGCCTGAACCTGCAACGCTGCCTGCCCGGCCAGCCGCTCGATCCGCAGCGGACGCAGCCCGTCGACCGGTTCGGACAACGCCGCCAACTGCGCCATGGTGAGGGTGCCGGCGTCCTCCAGCGTCGTAACCTCAGGCCGCCGAATGCCTGCCACCAGATCCAGGACTTTGTGTTCCCGCCAGTGCTGATCGCAGACCGGCCGGAACTCGCAGAAATCGCAATGCGCATTCGGACGCGGAACCGTGTCGGCGCCCGGCCCGGCGGCCAACACCGTGACCAGTTGGGTACGCAGCCGCCGCCAGTACGGTGCGAAATCGTCGGCCCGCAGACTCTCCCGCTCACCCGATCCCAGCCAGAGATGGATGTGTTTCGGTCGTGCCCCGGTGAGCGAGGCGATCGCATCGGCGTAAAAACACAGCTGCAGCACATGCCCCGGCTTGGCCTCAGCGCGTGCCAGTTTCGCATCAACCGGCTCGTAGGACACGCAGCCGTCGCCGTCGATGACCCGTTCCAGGAAGTCCGCGACCCCGCGGACCCCATCATGGATGAACGGCATCTGGTAGACGACGTCGTATCGGCCGTCCAGCGGGTTACCGACCCGGCCCACCCACGCCTCGAACGACTCGTCCGGGCGTTTCTCGGGAACCGGCAGAACGGACTTACCCTGCGCCCGGTATTCGGCCAGGCACTGATCTTCGTGGCCGAGGCCCTTGTTCACCAGCAACTGAGCAAACGCGCCGAAGGTGGACTGCGGCTCGGTTCGTGTCCCGGCGTCGACTTCGTGCCGCAACGTCAGATAGTGCGGACAGTCCAGCCAGGCGGTGATCTTTGACGGGGTGAGCAGTCGATCGGCACTCATCGGACACTCCAGCCCCGCGTACAGATCATCGACCGCCCACGACGACGATCCACCGACTGTGCCGCTATACCACCCACCGTGCCCGCCCCGATCCCCTAAAAGCTCCTCTAGTTATAGGCCAAGGCGCCGACATGGTGCGCCGGTTCGTCGGTTTCGGCCGCGCCGTCGCGCGCACCCCCGCCGTCGCGACCCAACCGGCGCTGCATCGGTTCTCGTCACGCTTTCACCGGGTCATGTCAGAGGGGCGGCGCATACTGTCGGTCGACGGAAATACTCCGAGGGGGAGTGCCATGACGCCATCCTGGTCGCACGACGACATCCTGCACGGCTGGTGGGTGCAGCCGGGCCGCCTACTTGCCGGGGAGTACCCGGCCTCGCTTGATAAGGCGAAAGGCGTTCAGAAACGTCGGGTCCTGTTGGAAGCCGGCGTCGACTCGATCGTGGATCTGACCGAGGTCGGTGAACGCTCCTGGGGCGGAGCCGTTCTCGAGGATTACCGGGGTGCCCTCAATAGAGCTGCCGATGACCTCGGGCTCGCGCGGCCGAACTGTGTGCGGCTCCCGATCCGGGACCAGTCAACGATCGCCGACGACGGCTACGACCGGATCGTCGAACACATCCGCGCCGAACTCGACGCCGGCCGGGTCGTGTACGTGCACTGCTGGGGCGGCAAGGGGCGTACCGCCACCGTCGTTGGGGCGTGGCTGATCGCCGAGGAGGGGCTCGACGCCGACGCCGCGCTGCACCGCATCGGCGAGTTGCGCGCCGGGACCAGAAAAGCCGGCGACCCGGCCCCGGAGAACGACGAACAATGTGGCGTTCTCCGCCGGCTGGCGGCGCGGCGGGTGGTGTCCTGATGGGCGCCAGCTGGTTTGCCGATCTGATGGGGTTCGGCGAGGACGGCTACGAGAGCACCCGGAGTCGCTTGGCCGTGGACGGCGATGAGCTGGTCTCCACGGTCACCGGGGCGCGTTACGGCATCGGTGAGTTGACCTTGCCCACCCTGGCCGAGCTGCGTGCGCGGGTGGATCCGACCGGGCGGTCGCGCAGCACGGTCAGCGCGGTGGCCGGTGATGCCCGCGCGATGCATTCCGAACCCGAGTTGGCCGGGGCGCTGTTTCAGGTCGCGTCGCAGTTCAACGTGTTGGAGATGGTGTCGCCAGGTGTCACCCCGGAGCAGGGCGTCACCGGTTACGCCGGCGACCACACCCAGGGGCCGGCGTGCGCGCTGGCGGCCGGGGCGGCCACCATCTACCGCAACTACCTGGTGCCCGTCGACGGTCAGGCCGGCCAGGCCCGCGACCGCCAACTCGATGCGCTGGCCCCGATGGGAGCGGCGCTCTCGGCGGAGCTGGACCGGCCGGTGGGCGACCTATGGGAGATGCGCAATGGCTACGCGCTGGGCACCGCCGACGGACTGGCAGCGATCAGCGACCTGCTGGCCGGTGCCGACGAGGAGTTGCGCGACCGGCTGCGGGCGCAGCTGGCGATCGGCTTGCATCGCAACGTACAGGTCACCGACGTGCGTGGTGAACCGCGCCGGTATGTGTCTCAAGCGTTTTGTTCAGCGCTGCCGGTGGCGTACTCGCACCTTCCCGCGCTGGCGTGGGAGTCCTTCGCCCGGCTGGTGTTGGAGGCCTCCTATGAGGCGACGCTGCTGGCCGCCGCCGAGCAAGCACTCGCCGACGGGTCACCCATTGTGCTGTTGACCCGCGTCGGTGGCGGCGTGTTCGGCAACGCCCCGGGCTGGATCGATGCGGCGATCGAGCGCGCATTGGCGATCGTGGAGTATGCCGGGCTGGATATCCGGCTCGTCGGCTACGGCCAAGTCAACCCGTCTTCGCAGGCGATCGCTGAGCGCTGGGGGTAGGCGACGACGCGTAGGGCGAGCGCAAAGTTCCGCCCGGCACTAACACGAAGGCGGGCGCATGCGCCGTGGACCCCCCTTGGCGGCTGCCAGAACCGACGCGCTGTGAGTAGCCTGATCGACGATGAGCGTCACCGACCTGAGCGACCTGCACCGGCTGACCCTTGGTGCGCCGGCCCCGCCCGCGCACATCATCGACATTGTCCGGGCGGCGACCGCCGGTGATGCCGGTCAACCGTGGCGCAGCGCGCTGCGGTGCCGACGACGCCCCAACCGCACGGCATGCCCGGGGCGGATCATGGTCACTCGCACCGCACCGGATGCGCCGATCGGTTGGAACTGCGACGCCTGCGGTGATGCTGGCACTGTCACCAACTGGGTCGGCTCGCTCTACGACCTTCGTCCCCGCGGCGAATTGAGCCTCGCCGCCGAGGTCCGCGAGATCGCGCTCGGCGACGACACCGCCGCGGCGCTGCGCGACCTACAACTGCTGGACCCCGAGTGTGAACGGCTGGTTTTCGCCATGCGCGCCGGCCAAAGCGGTGTGGTGCTGGTGGCAAGCCCGGATGAGTTGGACGACCTGATCAACGCCGTTGCCGCCGAGGCCAACCACGAACCCAGCCCGTCACGGCAGCGGCGCCTCGACGCCGCGTTCACCGTGCTGGACCGCGCCGCCGAGGGCCGCTGAACATCGGAGGCCGTCACCGTCGTGGCCGCCGACCGGACGAATCGGCTCAGGCGGCTCAGTCCAGTCCCAGCGCTTCCCGCAGCCGGTCAGCGTTCATCCCGCGCCCGGCCGCTGCGCCGGACGGGAACCCGGCGAGCAGCCGGATCAGGTCGTCGCGGCGGGTCGGGTCGGCGGCAGCCTGCCGTGGGGTCAACCCGCTCAGCGCCGGGATCGACTCGTCGAGCCAGCGCCGCTCGTAGTCGAGGATCATCTGCTCCATGTAGGCCGCTAACTCCGGGTCCTCTGGCTCGGCGGCAGCAGGCCGCGGGCTCTCGGACCCGGCCGACGCCACCAGCTCACTGGCCGGGGTGCGGGTGTCCTCGAGCACCGCCATGTCGGGGTCGATGCCGCGCAGTACGGCCAGCACGCCGTCCAACCGGTTCTCACTGATCGTCTCCACCCGCAGAGTGTCCTCGTCGAGGCTCAGGGTGGCCCGCACCCGCTGCGTGTCGCCGTCGAAGAAGTCGGTCCAGCCGGGCGGGTCATCATCGCTCCGCTGGTAGCAGGCATCGAGATCAGCGCACGCCGCGGCAAGATCACTGAACCGCACCCGCGCCTCGCAGACCACGAACGGATCACCGAACGCATCGAGCACCGTCGGTGGGGCGAATCGCCGGCTCAGAAACGCCACCAGTTCCACCGGGTCGGCGCCCTCGTCGAGCAGGTCGACCAAGAGGTCACGTTCGTGCAGGGCGATCGGTTCGATGCCACCGAAGAACCGCACGCCGTCGCCGACCGGCAACACCCGCGCACAGATCAACTGCCCGGGCCGCAGTGTCCGACTGGCCAGCCGCTCGGGGACCTCGACGATATCGCCGGTGCGCACGTCGCGCACCGTGACACTGCGGCCGGCGGCGACGTCGTGCACGTCGAACAACGACCGCTCCGTCAGCAGCCACTGCTCGGCCAGCAGCCGCTCGTCGTCGGGAAGCAGATAGCCGCGACAATCCAGGAACTCCTCCAGCGCCCCGCCTTCGAACAGCAGGGCATCGACCACCAGCGGGTCGGCTAGCGCGGCTTCCGCCAGATCGTCGGGGAACTGCTCGTCGTAGCGATACCGCTCCAGTGCGGCCAACATGCGCAGAGGCCGCCAGTCGGCGGTGAGGACTTGCTGAATGGCCTTGGCATACAGCCAGCTCGCTCGCTCGGGCAATGACAGCTGTTCGTTGCCGAGGTGACACTTCTTGTATTTGCGGCCAGACCCGCACCAGCACGGCTCATTGCGGCCGATATCGGAGCGCGGTGTGCCGCGATGCCGTTGTAGCAGGTCCACCAGCGGATGATCGGCGCCAACCCCGGCGCGATGTAGCAGGCCCAGTCCCGCCTCGACGTCGCCGCGGTCAGAAGCCAAGCGCGCCAGATCGAGCAGGGGCAGCGGCCAATCCGGATCCATCGACTCCGCTGCCTGCAGCTCCCGCTCGGATCCGGCGGTGTCGCCGAGTCGCTCCAGTGCCGCCGCGTGCAGCCAGCGGGCGGCCACTCGTGCCGACCGCGGCACCTGGGGCTCCAGGGTCTCCGCGAGCATGCCCAACGCCGCGACGTCGCGTCGGGCGCCGCCGGTGGTCTCCTGCACCAGGATCTCCGCCAACACCGGATCGGTCAGGGCGGCGCCCGCCGTTCGGAGCATCTCGCCGAATCGAACGTCCGGGGAATCGAATTCGATCGAACCGGCCGGCTCGGCGCCGCCTTGCTCATCGGCCGACTCCATCAGCGCCGCCATCTGGGTGTGCACCACGATGAGGGTATTCAGCAAGACCGCATCGTCGGAATCGATGCCGTGCCGGCGGGCCAACCGCAGGCAGTCGCGTTCGAAACGCCACCGGTCGAAGTCGAACCCGCCGGGCGCGAGCTTGTCGTCGTAGCGGGCCAGCCCGTGGGCCTCGGCGATCTCGCTCAGCGGCGGCTGCGCCGCGGTGAACAGCGCCGCATCGGCGGCGCAGACCGTCCAGACCGCCGCATCGAAATCCACCGGTTCCTCGGCGTCGAGCACCGCGGCCAACGCCTCGGCAGCGCTTGCCGGCGCGATCGCGGTGACCGGCTCCAGCACCAGCCCGTCGACGCTCAACCGAACCCCGACCAGATCCCCCGGGCCAACCCCGAGCGTTGCCAGAGTCCGGGGTTCCAGCAGCAGCCCGGCCCCGGACCCGAGCAACTCGGCCGGAACGCCGCGCTGGTCCAGCAACGCCGCGTCGAATTCTGGCAGGACCACCTGCACCGGCGAGCCGTTCGTCAACTGCTGGTAGCCGTCGTGCTCGCAGAGTTCGGTGACCGGGTCCAGATCAGGGGTGACCGGCAGCAGATCGTGGGCGATCTCGTCGGCGGAGAGCCGATGGGTGAACACCCGCCCGGCCAACAGGGTCGGCAACCACACCCAGCGCTCATCGGGCAACTGACCGGCCGGCGCGTTGTAGTTCTCCAGTAGGTCGACGATGACGTCTTCGGGGTTGGCCACCCCGGATTGACCCAGTTGGGTCGCGATCTGCCCGTCGCTCAGCGGCCCGTGTTCGGTCAGGATCGCCGCCAGGGTCTTCTCCGGGTCGGGGTGTGGCGCCACGGCCACCACTGTAGGGCCGCCGGTGGGTGCGTCGACATGATTCAACCAGGTGTAAACGTTGGTACCATCATGACGGTAGAAAGGTACCAAGATGGCGTTGAACATCAAAGACTCGAACACCCATGCCGCCGTCAAACAGCTCGCGGCGATCACCGGCGAGTCTCAAGCCCAGGCGGTGGCGATCGCCGTGCACGAACGGCTCGCCCGACTGCAGCGCGACGAGCTGCAGGACCGGCTTCTTGCCATCGGCCGTCGGGCCGCAGCCAGAATGAGTGACGAAACCAAGCGGCTCGATCATGCGGCCCTGCTCTATGACGACCAGGGTTTGCCGGCGTGATCGCCGATACGTCGGCCATCGTCGCGATCTTGCGGGCCGAAGACGACGCCGCGCTCTATGCCCGTGCCATCGTCAGCGCCGAGACTCGGAAACTTTCGGCGGCCAGCTACCTCGAATGCGGAATCGTCCTGGATTCCCAACGTGATCCGGTCATCAGCCGCGCACTCGACGAGCTGGTCGAGGAAGCCGGTTTCGTCATCGAGCCAGTCACCGAGCGGCAGGCACGACTGGCCCGACAGGCCTATGCCGATTTCGGCAAAGGTAGCGGCCACGCCGCCGGATTGAATTTCGGCGACTGCCTGTCCTACGCGCTTGCAGTCGATACCCGCGAACCGCTGCTGTGGAAAGGTGACGACTTCACCGCCACCGGCATCCGTTCGGCGCTCGAGGAAGCGCCCGGCTAGCGGCGAGCACGGACCCGCTGGCGCCCGGGTTGACCGTCAGCAGCGACGCAGTGGCCGGCGGCCGGGTTCGGCCGACGGCGAAGGAGTGGGGCCGGTTCGTTACGGCGTGCGACGGCTTAGCGGAAAGCCAGGCACCGCAACCGGCGCCACTGTGATGGCACCGGTGATATCGCAATCGAGAAGGCAATAGTTCCCCGGGGCGGTGCCCATGGTGCTGATGGGGCCAGCCGGGCTCCCGGGATAACCGCAAGGATCAGCAAGGGCTTGATCAGGGATTAACCCCCGTCACCACCCACGTCCGCCCCGGAAACTTCATCACCCCGTCCACCCGGTGCCGGTCCAACTCCACGCGCAGCTCCTCGACCACCTCGGCCCAACCATCCTCCCCGAGCCTCTCGACCAGCTCACCCCGCGCCGCCTGCCCGGTCCGGTTGGCCAACAGCATCGTCAGCCGCTCCTCGACCCCATCGCTGTCCGCCGAGCTGAAATCACAGATCCCGTCGAAGGGTTCGACACCGACCTCCTCCCAGCCGGAGGAGTTCAGCACCCCCCGCACATAGTCGGCGTTGCCGAACGCCAGCGGCCCCGGCTCGCCGGGTTCGGGAGCCGGCGGCGGTGACTCCAGCCGCGCGGCGAGCACGTCGACCCCGGCGGAGAACATCGGGTTGTCGCCCTCACGCCAGCACACGAACGTCAACCGCGCGCCGGGAGACGCCGCGGCGCGGATGTTGGTGAACGCGGCCACCGGGTCCTCGAAGAACATCACCCCGAACCGCGACACCACCCGGTCGAAAGAGCCGAGCGAACCAAGATCCAGGGTCTGGGCGTCACCGAGCGCCACGGTGGCCGGCGGCACCCGGCGCTGCGCCGCCTGCACCATCGGTTCGGAGATGTCCACCCCGACCGCATCGGCGCCGCGCTCCACCGCCCGTTCCAATAAAGCGCCGGTGCCACAGCCGATGTCGAGCACCCGGTTGCCGGATCCCAGATCCGCAGCCGCCAGCACCGCATCGGCGAACGGCGCCAGCACCGCCTCGAAGATCGCCGCGTGCTCCACCCAGTCGACGCCCTGCTTCGCCCACGCCTGCTGCTGCTCCTCGTTCGCCATGGTGGTCAAGCGTAGGCGGCCCGGGAACGCCGTAACCTGACCCCTGTGGACCAGGGCGCGTTTTACACCCAGATCGACGACGGCGTCTTCGACAGCTCCGCGCTGACCGCCGGGCCGTGGAGCCCGCAAACCCAGCACGGCGGCCCGCCCTCCGCACTGCTGGCCCGCCAGCTGGAAAACCACAACCCGCGGCCCGGGCACCGGCTGGCGCGGGTCAGCATCGACCTGCTCACTCCGGTGCCGGTCGGGCGCCTGCACATCGGCGTGGAATCCCTGCGCACCGGCAAGCGGGTCGAGTTGCTGCAGGCCACCGCTCAAGCGCAGGACCGCACGGTCGCGATCGCGCGGGCCTGGCGGGTGATCGCCGCGACCGAGGATTTCCCGGTCGAAGCCGACCAAGCTCGGGACACGGAGCACGAGATCACCCCGCACGACGTGCCGGTTCCGAACGGGATGCACACCGAGGGCTACCTGTCGGCGATCGACTGGTGTTTCGTCTCCGGCAGCTTCGCCGAATACGGCCCGGCGCGGGCCTGGGCGCGCCCGCGGCCGCAGCTGGTTAAAGGCGAGGAGATGACCCCGTGGCAGCGGGTGCTCGCCGTCGTCGACTCCGGCAGCGGCATCAGCATGTGCGCCCCGCCGGATCGGCACCCGGCGATCAACTGTGATGTCGCGGCCACCCTGCACCGCGACCCGGTCGGGCAGTGGGTCGGTCTGGACTCCCACACCCTGGTCACGCCGGGGCAGGGCGCGCTGACCCGAACTACGGTGTTCGATGCCGCGGGGGATGCGGGGTTGGCCACCCAGACGCTGGTCGTCTGACCGCTAAACCGTCCCCTCCAGCCGGTCGATCAGCGCCTCCAGCGCCTCCTCGAACTCGACGGCGCTGTGGTCCTCGCTGAGCTGGCCTTGCAGCCGCTCCAGGTGCGGGTAGCCGGAGAGGTCGCGCGCCGGCTTGGCCGGCAGGTCGTCTTCGACCGGGCTGAGCGAGGCGCCGCGCGCCGAGACCTCCAGCAGCAGGTGCCCCAGCAAAAACGTGGTGTAGCTGCGGTAGGCCGCGACCGCGGCCGTGTCGCTGAACCCGTAGCCGATCAGGGTGTCCAGAAACGTCTCCATCCAGCGCAGGCTGCGCAGCGGCGGACGCACCCACGGCGCCTCGGGTGGGCGGGTGGCCAGGGTGGGGAAGAGGTTGGGGTGGTCGACGGCGATCGCACGCACGCCGTGGGCCAGCCGGACCAAAAAATCCTGCCAGCCGTCCTCCTGCCGGCGGGCGGCGAGCTGGTCGTCGTAGAGCTGGTCGACGACGTGATCGACGATCCCGCCGAGCAGGTCGTTGCGGCCGTGGACGTGGCGGTACAGCGCCATGGCCTCCACCCCGCAGGCCGCGCCGAGCCGCCGCATGGTCAGCTGCTCGAGCCCGTCGCGGTCCACCAGTGCGATCGCGGTCTTGAGGATTTCGGCGCGGGTCAGCGAACGGGGTCGTCGGCTCTCCGGCGCCGCGCTCGATTCGCCGGAGGCGTCTGCTTTGCCCAATTGCTTACTCCTGCCGCGCCGCGGCAAACCGTCACAAGTCGACGAATTTTCCGGCAAATCCGCCCGCCAGCTTAGCTCATCCGGTCTACGCTCAAATCGCGCCTCACCAGCACGGCTTACGAAGTAGTTTACAGCATAAACACGGTGTGGTTAGGGTACTAGCGAGACGTTGCCGAGAAACGCTTCGCCGCACAACGCGGCGCCGCACGTCTCATGACCGAAAGGAATCGCATGGCCGAGAACGACAAGGACAGTGGCCCCGAGGCCGGTATCAAGGGCGTCGTCGAAGGCGTCAAGGGCAAGGTCAAAGAGGTAGCCGGCAAGGCCGTCGGCAACGAGTCGCTGCAGCGCGAGGGCGAGGCCCAGCAGGACAAGGCCGACGCGCAGCGCGACGTGGCCGCCAAGGAAGCCGAAGCCGAGAAGGCGCGCGCCCAAGCCGCCGCCCACGAGGCACGCGAGCAGGCCGAGCAGTAACCAACTGGCGCCGGCCGCACCCGTGGACCGCAAGCACGCGCTGCGGGTGCGGCCACCGTCACCGCCCGTTAGTCACCGACCCGAATAGGAAGCAGAGGACATGGTCACCCAACTCGTCACCCATCTCGCCGACTCGCACGCCGGCGGATTCGACAAGATCGGCTGGATCGCCTGGATCATCATCGGCGGGCTCGCCGGTTGGATCGCCAGCAAATTCATGGGCACCGACGAGCAGCAGGGGGTGCTGCTCAACATCGTCGTCGGTGTGATCGGCGGGTTGCTCGGCGGGTTCATCCTGCGGGCGCTCGGTGTGGCCACGGCCGACTTCGGCTGGATCCTCACGTTCGTCACTGCACTGGCCGGGGCGAGCCTGCTGCTGTTCCTGGTCAAACTCGTCACCGGACGGGGACGCGGCTGACATGCACCCCATCAAGACCGTCGCCGCGATCGCCGCGCTGAGCATGCTGGCGTTGCCGGGCTGCTCGAGTGTGGTCAACCAGGGCGGGGACACCACCTGCAAGACGTTCCTGACCCAGGACGACGACAAGCAGAACGACGCCATCACCGCGATGCTCAAGGACCGCGGCGACGACGACCCCAGCGGCGCGAAGGTGTCCGTGGCACGCGCCGCGGTGTCCGGCTACTGCCAGACACTGGGCAACGAGGACAGCAAGATCAGCGAGGCGCCGCAGCCCTAGTACCGCAGGGTCTCGCACCGAACCGCCGTGGGCGGGTCCGGCCACCGAAGCGACGAGGGGCGCCTGCGGTGGCGGACCGCCCGCGGCGGCTCGCCCTTCGGCAACAACGCGCTCAGCGCGGCTGCCAGTCGATGATCCGCCGGGCGAGTTCGGGCCCGGCGTCTTCCTGGATGAAATGCCCGGCGGTGATGCGGGCATGCGGCTGCCCGGCCGCGCCCGGAATGTGGGCGATCAGCGGCCGGTCGCCGCGCCCCAGAATCGGATCCCGGTCCCCGAAGACCGCCAAAAACGGCTTCTCCCACCGGCCCAACGCCGCCCACGCGGCCCGGTTGGCCGGGATCGCCGGGTCGCGCGGGGAGACCGGCACCAGACGCGGAAACGCCCGCGCCCCCGCCTGATACCCGCGCCCCGGAAACGGCGCGTCGTAGCCGGCGCGCACCTGCGGCGACACCGGGTGCACGGTGCCCACCGACACCAGCCGCCCGGCCGGCAGCACCGGCGAGTAGCGGGCGAACGCCCGCCAGGCGTAGAACGCCGGCGGGGTGCGCTGCTGCGCGGTCGGCAGAAACCCGTTGGCGATAACCAGCTTCGCCACCCGCTCGCCCTGCTCGGCGGCGATCCGCAACCCGATCAGCGATCCCCAGTCCTGCCCGACCACGGTGGCCTCGCGCAGATCCAACTCCCGCAGCCACGCGCTCACCCACTCCACATGCCGCAGGTAGGTGTAGTCGCCGATGCGGGCCGGTTTGTCCGAGCGGCCGAACCCGATCAGATCCGGGGCGAGCACCCGGTACCCGGCCGCGGCCAGCGGCGGAATCATGGTGCGGTAGAGGTAACTCCAGGTCGGCTCGCCGTGCAGCAACACGATCGGCGGGCCATCCGGCGGGCCCTCGTCGACGTAGTGCATTCGCAGCGCCGCGGTGTCCGCGGCCGCCACCGAGAGGTAGTGCGGCGCGAACGGGTAGCCCGCCAGGTTCTCGAAACGCTCTTCGGGTGTGCGGCGGATCTCCACGGCGGGCCTCCCGTTCGGTCGTTACTGCTCCTCGATCACTCCGCACGCGACCCGGTCGTGTGCGTTGTCGGCGTGCTCGGCGCCGTGCAGCATCAGCGCGGTGCCCGGACCGGCCACCAGCTCTTCGCGGTTGACCAGATCGGTGGCCACCACCAGCAGCGCGGCCCCGTTGTCGCGCACCAGCAGCGCGGGCAGGTCACCGCTCGGCGGTTCCGCGGTGCGCCCCGGCGACTGATAGTGCGGGCCGGCGGAGAGGAAATCCCCGCGCTCCCCGCCCTCGGGACCCGTCGAGTCCGGCTCGCATTTGCCGACCGCGTGGATGTGCATGTGGTGAAAACCCGGCTCCAGCACGCCGTCGGCGGTGGTCTCGACGGTGATCGTGACGTATCCGTCGCGGCCTTCGGTGAAGTCGAAGGTGGCGTCGGCCACCGGGGTGCCATCCGCGGTCGCCAGGTGCGCCACCAGCCCCGGGGTGCTCGCCGGGGTCGGCGACGACGACGGGGTGACCACCGCCGGGGTGGTGCCCGGCCCGGCGGCCGGCTCCTGGTCGGGACTGCACGCGGTCAGCGCGACGATCGGGGCAGCCAGGGCGAAAGCGGTCAGAACACGAGACAGGGCCATGACGGGCAGCTTAGGCCGCGCCCCCCTGCAGCCGCACCATCCGGGTGGTCGAGCTCTCGTCGAGCTCCACCAGATCCGACCGCGACCGCAGGAAGTCGCTGAACGATTTGAACCCCAGCGACTTCTCGCTGAACGACGGATCCATCCGCTTCATCTGCGCCTTCACCGCCGAATTGTGCAGCCAGTCGACGTCGTTCTTCTCCGAGGTGATCTGCAACGCCCGGGTCAGCAGCCGGGTCGCGGCGTCCTGCGGGTCCGGCTGCGGGGCGTCGTCGGGCGCCTCCTGGTCTTCGTCGCGGTCGCGCTGCTTGGCGGCGGGCTCGGAGGACGGCTCCAGCGGCGGCACCCCGGGCACCGCGTCGTAGGAGACGAACTCGTCACACGCCGCGGCCAGCGCCCGGCTGGTCGCCCCGGCCACCCCGATCCCGACCACGTAGCGGCCCAGCCGCTTGCAGCGCTGCGCCAGCGCGATGTAGTCGGAGTCGCCGGCCACGATCACCACGTGGGTCAGGTCCGGCAGCCGGAACATGTCCTCGACCGCGTCGACTGCCAGCCGGATGTCCGCGCCGTTCTTGCCGTACGCCGCCGCCGGGAACAGCTGCACCAGATCCACCGCGCGACCCACCAGTTGCTGGCGGTAGCCGACGTTGACCTCGGTCGACCAGTCCGCGTAGGCCCGGGTGAGCACCAGCGTCCCGAACGAGGACGCGAAATCGAGGATCGCGCCCACATCCACCGTCGCTTGCGTCAGCCGGTCGGCGTGCTTGTCCAGGCCCTTGGCCTTGTCCCGCTGGAACGAGTTGCGGCCGTGGACCTGGTCGTAGCGGGAGATGACGATGTTGTCGAAGTCGAGGTAGACCGCCACCCGGTCGTCGTCGTTGTCGGGCATGCGTTCAGTGTGGTGCATCCGCGACCCCGGCGGGCCACCGGTGGCCGAAACCGCGCCGCTCAGGCCTCCCGCAGCCGCTGCGCGAGCCCGCTGGCGCGCACGGCGCGGCGCTCCAGAGCGGCTCGCACCGACTCCGCCGACCCGATCACCCGCACCGTGCGCTGCGCGCGGGTCACCGCGGTGTAGAACAGCTCCCGGGTCAACAGCCGCGAATCCACCGGCGGCATGAGCACGCTGACCTCGTCGGCCTGGCTGCCCTGGCTCTTGTGGATCGTCATCGCATACATCGTGTCCACGTCGGTCAGCCGGCTGGTCGCCACCTCCAGCGGGCCGGCGCCGGTGGCGAACACCGCCCGCAGCCCGTCCGGCCCGGACGTCACGACTCCGGTGTCGCCGTTGCGCACCCCGAGCCCGTAGTCGTTGGCGGTGATCAGCAGGGGACGGCCCGGATACCACTCCGCCCAGGCCGGATCCCCGGTCTGCTCGGAGACCCAGCGCCGCGCCTGCCGGTTCCAGTGCGCCACCCCGTGCGAGCCCTCCCGGTGCGCGCACAGCAGCCGGTGCTCGTCGAGGCGGGCCAGCGCCGCACCGACGTCGCCGTGCGCCGCGGCCTCCCGCACCCGCAGGGCATGCGGCACCACGATCGCCCGCAGCGCCGCGGTCGGATCCTCGACGTCAACCCAGTGCAGGTGCTCCCCGCCGGCCGCCAGCAGCTCCAGGGTGGTGTCGGCGTCGCCGTCGCGGATCGCGGCGGCCAGCGCCCCGATCGACTCGCCGAACCGGTGCGAGGTCGCCAGCGTGGCCACCTTCGTGTCGGGGCGGGCGGCCAGCCCGTCGACCAGGTCGGCCAGCACCGCCCCGGCCTCCACCGACGCCAACTGGTCGGGATCGCCCACCAGGATCAGCCGGGCATCCGGGCGCACCGCCTCCAGCAGCCGCGCCATCATCGTCAACGCCACCATCGAGGTCTCGTCGACGACGATCACCTCGTGCGGCAACCGGTTGCCGCGGTGGTGACGGAACCGCACCGAACTGCCCGGCCGCCACCCCAGCAGCGTGTGCACTGTGGTGGCCTGTAAGCCCTCGAGGCGGCGACGGTCGTCCGCGCTCAGTTCGGTCAGTTTCTCCGCGACCGCCTCGGTCAGCCGGGCCGCGGCCTTGCCGGTCGGGGCGGCCAGCGCGATGCGCGGCTTGGCCCGCCCCGCCGCTTCGGCTTGCTCGGCCAGCAGCGCCAGCAGTCGCGCCACCATCGTGGTCTTGCCGGTGCCCGGCCCGCCGGTGAGCACGGTGACCGGCTGGGCCAGCACGATCTCGGCCGCGGCGCGCTGCTCGGCGAACCGCCCGGGCGGAAAGAGTCGCTCGAAGCCGGGCACCGAGGCGGGTGCTCCGCGCGGCGCCGCCAGCGCCACCAGGTCATCGCAGACCTGCTGCTCCTCGCGCCAGTACCGGTCCAGATACAGCAGGCTCTCCCCGTAGAGCCGCAGCACCCCGGCGGCGGCCAGCTTCGAGTCGCGCACCGCGGCCAGCCAGCCCGCCACCGCCGGCCAGCCCAACCCCGGTGCGGCGGCGTCGGCGGCCACCGTGCGCAGATCCACGCACACCGACCCACCGCGCAGCGCCCGCACCGCCAACGCCACCGCCAACACGACCGTCTCGTCGGTCTCCTCGCCGAGCGCGGAAATGCGCTGCGCGGCATGCACATCGGCGGTCTCGAGCACCCCGGCGAGGTTGAACTCCGCCAGCAGCCCGGTGGCGCTCCCGGCCACCCGCCACGACAGCGGATCGAGCGTCTGCTCCTCGGTCACGCGCTCACCCCCTCGTGCAGCAGATCCGACAGCCCGACCACCAAACCCGGTGGGGGAGACCAGCCGAACACCCCGGCCGGGGACCCGTCGAGCACCGGGGTGTCGGGCCCGCACATGCCGCGCACGAACAGATACAGCACCCCACCGAGATGGGTCGCCGGGTCGTAGCCGGGCTGGCGCCAGCGCAGGAACCGGTGCAGCACCGCGGTATACAGCAGCGCCTGCAGCGGGTAGTCCGAGTGCAGCA
This sequence comes from Mycobacterium sp. 1274756.6, assembly GCF_001668625.1. Taxonomy (GTDB): domain Bacteria; phylum Actinomycetota; class Actinomycetes; order Mycobacteriales; family Mycobacteriaceae; genus Mycobacterium. Next base: position 54,325 of record NZ_LZLJ01000060.1, on the reverse strand, counting down.
TCGCCTCGGTGAGCCGGGAGTACGAATAGTCGGCGGCGGTGTCGCCGAGGTGGTTGGTCTTGTAGTCCACCACCAGGTAGCGCTGCTCGGGGGTGCGCAGCACCACGTCGATGGACCCGGACAGGTAGCCGCGCAACGGCTGATCGCCCAGCGCCTCGGCGGCCAGCCGGTCGGCGTAGCCGGCGAACGGGTCGTCGGCCGGCAGGTGCTCGCGCAGCAGCCCGGCCAGATCCGCCAGCCGTAACTCCGTGGTCTCGACCCTGTCCCCACCGGAGAGCGGGATCTCGAAATCCAGCTCGCAGAGCCGGTCGGCCAACCCGACATGGCGCAGCGTCAACCCGTCGGCCAGCGGCCCCAGCGGGGTGTCGTGCATGGGCAGCAGCGCCGCGGCCACCGCGGCCGGTTCGACGTCGAGGGGCCACCACGCCTGCGCCTCGCCGATCTGCGCGGCCAACTCCGCACCCAGGTCGGTGGCGAGCGGGTCGGCGGTCTCCAGCGCGGCGTGCACCAGCGACCCGAACGCCGCGCCGCGCGGCAACTCCGCCATCGGCGAGAGCACCTCCGCGCCGGCGCCGGCGGGCTCCTCGGTGAGGGTGAGGTCCTCGGATTCGTCGTCGCGGGTGCTGATCTCCGGTTCGCTGTGCACCCCGGCCTCGCGGGCCAGTTCGGCGTGGCGCAGCAGCCCCGAATACGAGGTGCGCCGCCAGCCGGTGTCGACGCTGCGGTCGAAGCTACGCACCGCGAACGGCCCGGCCGGCTCCGGCGCCGGGGCGGGCACCGGCGGGCCGATCACACTCTCCTCGAGCACCGGGCCGCCGGCGTCCTGCCAGGCGGTCAGCAAGTCCCAGGCATCCTCGTCGCTGATCCTGCGCTCGCAGGCCATCGGCACCTCCGCGGTGCCCGGGCCCCGCCCGCGCAGCAGCCGCGACAGCCCGCCGTTGATCTCGTCCCAGGTCGGCGCCCACCACGCCACCACCTGGGATTGGGCGCGGGTCAGCGCCACATAGGTGAGCCGGATGATGTCCCCGGCGACCTCCACCCGGTTGAGCTCCTCGGCGGTCGTGCGTTCCGCGCCGGCGCCGCCGAGGTGCAGGCAGCGGGTGTCCGCGTCGTGATAGAGCAGCACTTCGTCGAGGCGGATGTGGCGGTTGAACGCGAACGGCAGGTACACGATCGGGAACTGCAGCCCCTTGGCAACGAACACCGTCATGATCTGCACCGCGGCGGCCTCGCTGTCGAGGCGGCGGTTGCGTTCGGCGGCGTCGCTGCGGTCCTCGCACTCCCGGCGCAGCCAGTCCCGCAGGCCGGCCAGCTCGAGTCGCTCGCGGTGCGCGGTCTCCTGCAACAACTGCCCGACGTGCGCGACGTCGGTCATGTGCCGCTCCCCGCCGTAGTGCGACAGCACACGGCGGCCCATCCCGGCGATCTGGGCGGCCTCGAGCACCGCGGCGGCCCCGCTGCGCCGGGCGTGCTCGGCCCACTCCCGCAGCGTGTGGGCGACCCGGTCGGTGAGCTCGTCGCCGCCGGCGGCCAGGGTCTCGGCGGTCTCCCCGAAGAACATCGTGCAGGCGGCGGCCCGCACCAGCCCGGCGCTGTTGGGCTGTTCGAACGCCTCCAGCAGGCACAGCCAGTCCGCGGCGGCCCGCGAGTCGAACACGTCGGTGTCGCCGGTGTAGACCACCGGGATCCCGGCCCGGATCAGCCCGTCGCGGCAGGCCCGGGCGTCGACGTGGGTCTCCACGATCACCGCGATGTGCTCGGCCTTGATCGGCTCGCCGGCGAACTGGGCGCCGGAGGCCAGCAGCGCCGCGATGTCGGCGGCCAGGTCGTCGGGGATGTGGGTGCGCAACGCGTCGATCGGCACCGACTGGGTGCCCTGCTTGCCGACCATCGCGCGGCTGACCACCCGCAGCCGGAACGGGTCGGGGTGCGGTGCGCCGGTCAGCCGGGTTCCGGTGTGCTCGGCGGTGATCGGCGGCACCACGATGTCGGGGTGGCCCAGCTGGGCGCCCTCGAAGACCACCTGCAGCCGGTCGACCAGCGCGGCGTCGCTGCGGTAGTTGGTGGTCAGGGTGCGCCGGTCGTCGGCGGCGCGGGCGGCGGCCAGATAGGTGTAGATGTCCCCGCCGCGGAAGCCGTAGATGGCCTGCTTGGGGTCGCCGATGAGCACCAGCGAGCAATGCCCGCGAAACGCCCGGTCGAGCACCTGCCACTGCACCGGGTCGGTGTCCTGGAACTCATCGACCATCACCACCGACCAGCGTCGCCGCATCCGGGCGGCCGCCTGCGACTCCGGTTGCGCCAGCGCGGCGGCCAGCCGGGTGAGCAGGTCGGTGTAGCCGACGATCCCTTGGCTGCGTTTGCGGCGCTCCACCTCCGCGCGCACCTCGGTGACGAAGCGCAGCCGCGCCGCGGCCGCCGAGGACGCCTCGGGGTCGGTGGGCCGCAGCTCGGCGGTCGGGTCCTCCACCACGGTGGCCGCCATCTCCAGCGCGGCCTCACGGGTGAACGGCGGCGGCTCCTCCTGCTGGCCGAAATAGGCCAGATAGTGGTCGTCGACCACCTCGGTGATCAGCTCGGTGAGGCTTTCCGCCAGCGTGACCGCCGGATCGCTGTCCCCGGCCACGCCAAGCGATTTCAGCACCAGGCCGCAGAACTGGTGGATGGTGACGATGGTGGCGGCGTCGAACCCGGTCAGCGCAGCGCGCAGCCGGTCGGCCTGCCCGGCGTCGGCGCTCTCGCGCAACTGAGACTCCAACGCGTTGCCCGGTTCGCGGCGCCCCTCGGTCACCGCCAGCGCCGCCGCGATCTGCTCGCGCACCCGCTCCCGCAGCTCCCGGCTGGCCGCCCGGGCGAAGGTGATCAGCAGCATTTCGTCGATGCGGGCGCGCCCCTCGGCCACATACCGGGTGACCAGCCCGGCCAGCGCGAACGTCTTCCCGGTGCCCGCGCTGGCCTCCAGCACAACGGTGTCGCACGGCCCGGGCAGCGGGTCGCGCAGGTCGAATGGGGCGATCACGGCAGTTCCTCGCTGTCCAGCACCGGGGTCCACAACCGGAGCGCCAGCGCACCGAATCTTGTGGGCTCCCCGGGGGTCTCCTCACCGGGGCGCGGCCGGTCATCCAGCAGCCGGCTCAGCGGGGACTCCTTGCCCCACACCGCGACATGGGCGGGGGTGTCGTTCTCGCCGGGGATCTTCTTGCTTCCCTGCCACTCCCGGCGGGCGCCCTCGCGCGGCTCGCCGCCTTCCCGGCTTGCCGTCGCCCACTTGTAGGAGGTCTTCAACGGCAGCGGCAGCGGTTCGCGGCGACCGGCGTCATAGAGCGCCACCAGACGGGCCAGTGCCGCGGTCGGATCGTCGGCCGGCAGGAACGTCCGCTGCACGACCCGGTTCCTGGCCCGCCCGATGCACAGCGCCGACCACGGGCCGCGTCGGTGCGCGGCCAACGCCTGCACGGTGATCCACGACGCCAGCGCGTGTTTCGGGCCGAGCTGCGAATAGTGCACTGCCACACTGCGGTTGGCGTACATCGGGCTGACGGTTCCGGTGAGTCGGCGCCCGCCGCCGAGGTCGACGTCGACGTCGACGGCGTCCGGCTCACCGACGTGATGAGCCAGCGCGGTCTCGGCCAGGGCGCGCGCCAAATCCCGGATCTCGCAGGCGGTGCGCATGCCCAGCCGGCCCGGCGGCAGACAACCCCGGCGCCACTCGGCGTTCGCCGCCTCGTCGGGGTGCATGCCGGCCAGCATGTCGCGCAGCATCCGGTCGCCGACACCCCACTTCGCCAGGTGGTCGATCTCCACCGGCATGGCGTCCTCGACGCCCTTGACCTCCCACGGCAGCGTGTACTGCAGTGCCCGGAAGAATCCGCGCACCGGGTCGGCGAAGAACGCCAGCAGGTCCGCCAGCTCCACATCGGCCGGCTCGGGTGCGGGCAGCAACGACCCGAACAGCGCCGGCGGCGCGCTGCGGTGCCCGACGGCGGCTTCCGCGGCGGTCAGCGCGGTCGGGTCGAAGGTGAACGGCCGGTCGGTCGTCCCCAGACACCCCGGGGTGACGTTGGCAACGGCGAACGGCTGCAACGGATGCCGCACCACCACCCGGTCGCGCACAGGCTGCTCGGTGGTGGCGTCGAGGGTGTCGAGCAGTTCGGCCAGCGGCACCGACGGCGGCTGCTTGGCCCCCGAGCGCGCATCGGCGCCGGTGTAGGTGATCACCAGGGTCTCCCGCGCGGCGCAGATCGCATCCAGCAGCAGCTGGCGGTCCTCCGAGCGCGGGTCGCGCTCCCCGGTGAGCGGGCGGCGGGCCAGCACGTCGTCGCCGTCGGCGAGGGTCTGGCGGGGGAACACCCCGTCGTCCAGGCCGACCAGGCACACCACCCGGTGCGGCACCGAGCGCATCGGCACCATCGTGCACACGGTCAGGCTGCCGGTGCGGAAGTTGGCGCGGGTGGGCCGCCCGGCCAGGCAGTGGTCGAGCAGCGCCCGCACATCCGGCAACAGCAACGCGGTGTCGGCGCGCTCTCCGGCGCCGGCGGCCACGTCGGCGAACTCGCGCTGCAGCTGGCTCTGCTGCCAGCCGTCGTCGGGGGCGACCCGGGTCAGCGCGGCCACCCCGTCGGCCAGCGTGGTCAGCCACCCGGTCAGCGGGCGCGCCCCGGTGAGCTCGTCGAGGATGCGCTGCACCCGGTCGACGAATTCGGCGAGCCGCCCGGCCAGCTCGACCCGGTTGCTGCCGACGTCGTCGAGCGGCAGCGCGGTGCCCAGCCAGGTCTGCGCGTCCTGCGACATCGCCACCCCGGTCAGGATGCGGTCCAGCCCGAACCGCCAGGTGTTGTGCACGATGCCGGCCAGCCCGTAGGGGGCGCGGTGGGCGGCGTCGAACCCCCACCGGATGTTGGTGTCGCGCACCCACTCGGCGATGACGTCGAGGTCCTCGTCGGTGAACGCGAACCGGGCGCGCACCGGGTCGGTCTGGGCCAGGTTGAGCAGTTCGGTGGCCGTGACCCGGCTCCCGGCCGGCCCCAGCAGCTGCGCTGCCACCCCCAGCAGCGGGTTGGTCTGGTGCAGCGCCCGGTCGGCCAGCTGCACCCGCAGCGTGTGCGCCGGATGGTGTTCACCGGTCAGCTCGCCGAGGCCGAACCCGGCGGCGATCAGCGGCGCGTAGACCTCGATGTCCGGGCACATCACCACGATGTCGCGCGGCTGCAGGGTCTCGTCGTCGGCGAGCAGGCCCAGCAGCACCTCGCGCAGCACGTCGACCTGCCGGGCCGCGCCGTGGCAGGCGTGTACCTGCACCGACCGGTCGCCCGCGGCGGGCACCCGGCCGGCCGGGCGCACCGCGTCGGCGGCCAGGTCGTCCTGCAGCCAGCCCAGCAGGGTGCCCGGACCGGTTGGCGCGGCGAGGTATTCGTCGGTGTCGGGTTCGGGCAGCGCCCGCTGCAGCTCGCGCAGGTCGCGGGCGAAGGTCGCCAGCAGCGGGTGGGCGACCCGGCTCGCGCTGGTGTCTTCGTCGCGGGGCACCGCCCCGTCGACCCCGCGCAGGGCCTGCCACAGCGCATCGGACGGGTGCGGCAGCCACAGGTGCAGGTCGTGGTGGGCGCCGAGCGCCCCCAGCAACTCCAGGTCGGTGCGGCTGAGCCGGGTGTGCCCGAACAGCGACAGCCGCTCCGGCAGGGTCGCGGTGCGTGCGGCGCGCAGCCGGGCCAGCGTCTCGGCGTGGCGCTGCTGGGGGGCCGGGGCGCCGACCGCGCCGGCCAACTCCCGCCACAGCGGAGGCTGCCAGGCCAGGTCGTCGTCGAGGGCGCCGCCGGCGCCGTCGCTGTCGGTGCCTGCCGACCAGTCGGCGAGCAGGTCGGGGCGCTGCCGGGCGTAGGAGGAGAACAGCCCGGCCAGCCGGCGGGCGACCGCGTAGCGACGGCCGCGGCGCAGCGCATCGTCGCCGTCGCTGTCGTCGCTGTAGCCCAGGTGGGCGGCCAGCGCCCGACACCACGGCTGCCCGCTGCAAGCGTCGATGACCTCCAGCAGCGGCCACACCAGCGCCTCGGGTGACCACGGGTCGTCGCTGTCGGTGCCGGCGATCTCGGCGATCAGCGAGCCGGGGGAGCGGAACGCCACCGCCGCGCACACCCCGTCACCGTCCACCGCGCCCAGCCGGTGCGAAAGCCGCTGCGACAGCCAACGTTCCACCCCGCGGGCCGGCACCAGCACCAGATCCGCGGCGAACGGGTCGGCGGGCGGCACCGCGAGCAGCGCGCCGAGCCGGTCGGCGAGCAGCCCGGTGTCCTCGGCGCGGTGCAGGTGTAGCGGCATCGAGCCAACCATAGAGCCCGGCTCCGACAGGCGGCCGGAACATGTCCGGGCCGCGTGCCACAGTGGAGCCATGAGCGCCCCCACCCCACGGCTGACCGACCGGTTCGACCGGGCCCTGCAGTACACCGCCGACGTGCACCGGCACCAGACCCGCAAGGCCGGCGACATCCCGTATCTGGGGCATCTGCTGTCGGTGGCCGGGCTGGTGATCGGCGCCGGCGGCACCGAGAACCAGGCGATCGGCGCGCTGCTGCACGACGCCGCCGAGGACCAGGGCGGCGCGGACACCCTCGCCGAGATCGAAGAACTGTTCGGCGCGCAGGTCGCCGCCATCGTCGGCGAATGCAGCGACACCTTCGAAACCCCGAAACCGCCGTGGCTGCCGCGCAAGGAACGCTACATCGAGCTGCTGGCCGAAGTCTCCGACGAGGCGATCCTGGTGTCGCTGGCCGACAAACTCGACAACGCGCGGGCGCTGCTGCGCGATCACCGCGCGGTCGGCGACGCCGTGTGGCAGCGGTTCAACCAACACCATCCGGGCGCGCACCTGTGGTACTACCGCGCGCTGCTGGACGTCTACGCCCGGCGCAGCGACAGCGCCCTGGTCGGCGAGCTGCGGGAGGTGATCGAGACCCTGACCGACGAGATCGGGCCGGCCGGGCTGGAAGAATGGCGGACATGACCGCCGGTGCGCACCGCGGCGACTACGGCGTCGACGGCTCCTTCCATGTCCTATCCGCGCCCGTGCAGGCCGGGCTGCTGGCCGCCGGGTGCGCGGCGCTGACCGGCTACGCCGCCCGCAGCGCGGCACGGGGCCGCTACCGGCGCGCCGGAACCGCGGCGGCGATCACCGCCGCGCTGCTCGCGCAGGCGGGGCTGTACGCCCACGCCACCCGCCGCGGCAAGTTCGCGGTCTGGGCCGAACTGCTCGACGGGCTTCGGCTGCGCGGCGACGAGACCGTGCTGGACCTGGGCTGTGGGCGCGGCGCGGTGCTCTGCGCGGTGGCCAAGCGGCTGCCGCGCGGCCGGGCGATCGGCGTGGACGTGTGGCAGGCGGATCAGACCGGCAACGCCGAGCAGACCACCTGGGCCAACGCCACCCTGGAGGGGGTCGCCGACCGCGTGGAGTTGCACACCGCCGACATCACCACCTTGCCGTTCGACGACGCCAGCGTCGACGTGGTGGTCTCGAATCTGGTCATCCACAACATTCCCGGCCGGGCGGGCCGGCGCCGCGCGCTGCTGGAGGCGGTCCGGGTGCTGCGGCCCGGCGGGCGGCTGATCATCGCCGACCTGTGGGAGACCGACCGGCACGCCGCCGGGCTGGCCGAACTGGGCTGGGCTAACGTGCAGCGCCGCAACCTGGGCTGGCGGATGTGGTACGGCGGCCCGTGGTCGCCGACCCATGTGGTCACCGCGACCAAGCCGGCCTGAGTCAAGCCGGCCTGAATTCAAGGACAGCGGCGCAGCACGATCACGTTGTCGCTCAACGTCACCGGGTCTCCGTCGGGGCTGAAGCCGGCGCGGTCGGTGGTGTCGGCGCGCAGCCGTTCCCAGTCGGTGTCGGCCAGGTCGAGGGCGGCCAGCACGTCGTCGGGGGTGCCGAAGTGGTGCGCCTCGGGATCCTCCACCCACGGCGGCGCGGCCGCGTGGTCGACGATGAGCAGGATCCCGCCGGGGGCCACGGCGTCGGCGGCGCGGCGCAGGGTCTCCTCGCGATCCAGCCGCACCGGGGAGTGCAGGAACTGCGCCGACACCAGCTCGTAGTGCCCGGCGGGGAAACTGTGCGGCAGCTCGTGTTCTTCAAACGTGATGCGGTCCACGACGTTTCGCTCCGCAGCGGCGGCAGCACGGGCGCGGGCCAGCGCGGTCGCCGAGATGTCCACCGCCATCACCTGCCAGCCCTGTTCGGCCAGCCACACCGCGTCGGCGCCCTCCCCGCAACCCAGATCCAACGCCCGAGCGGGGGTGAGGGGTTGAGCGACCTCGACCAGGCGGGCGTTGACCCGCCCGCTCCATTTCTGCTCGGTCTCGCCGTAGAACCGCTCCCAGAATCCGCGCGGTTCCTCGTTCTCATCGGTTGCGCCGTGCACGCCCACCTCCCTGGCTGCCGTCGTCTCGCAGGGTAGCCCCGGCGTCGCCCGCGGGGCCATGCGCCAGCCGATCCCGAGCGCGACCAGCACCGCCGCCGCGGCCAGCAGCGGCCACACCCCGAGGGTGTCGACGACCCCGGCCAGCCACCCCTGCACCGCCCCGGCTGCCTCGATCACCGGGTCGTCGGGGCCGGCGTCGGTGAAGAACAACCGGATCTCGTAGTAGCCGTAGTAGGTGACGTAGAGCCCGGTGGCCAGCACCAGCGCCCCGACGATCCGGTTGATGTAGGGCAGCACCGCGCGCAGCGCCCCGGCCGCCGACGCCCCGGCCAACGCCACCGCCAGGGCGGCCACCCCGACCGTGATCGCCATGCCGAGGGCGTAGCTGACGAACGCCAGCACCCCGGTCAGCCACGCGCCCTGCTGGAAGGTGGTGGAGACCGCCGCCAGAAACGGCGCGATCGTGCACGACAGCGACGCCAGCGCGTAGCCCACCCCGTAGCCGTACATCGAGCCGAGCCCGGCCCCCGGCGACCCGCCCGACGGGGTGGGCAGCATGACGGTCAGGTCGCGGCCGCTGAGCAGCCAGCCGCCGAGCCCGATCAGCACCACCCCGATCAGCACCGTGGCGAACGGCAGGTAGCGCTGTGCCGATGCGATCAGTGGGGAGATCGCCAACCCGAAGACCCCGAAGACGGTGACGAACCCGGCCGCCATCACCGCCGTCGCCAACCCGGCCCGGGCCAGCGCGGCCGGCCGGGAACGCTGCCGGCTGCCGCCGGCGATCACCAGCGCGAGATAGCCGGGCAGGAACGCGAACCCGCACGGGTTGAGCGCGGCCACCAGCCCCGCACCCAGCGCCAGCCCGAGGGCGGCGGTGTCGATCACCGGGCGGTCAGCTCATCCAGTCGCCGGTCCAACTCCACGCTGGTCACCTCGCCCTTGACCAGTTCGGTCTGGCCGTCGGCGGCGACGAACGCGAACGCCGGCTGCTTGGTCACCCCGAACTTGCGCCACACCGCGCCGTCGGTGTCGGCCAGGTGGGTGAACGAGCCCACCGGGTAGGTCGCGACGAACTCCTTCATCTCCGGCACCTGCGCGGCCGAGGCGACCCCGACGAACGTCACGTCGGGGTGGGTCTCGGCGGCCTGGCCCACCATCGGCGCCTCCCGCTGACAGGTCGGGCACCACGGCGCCCAGAACCACAGCACCGCGGGTTTGCCCAGCAGGCTCTCCCCGGCGAACTCGGCGCCGTCGATCGTGGTGGCGGTGAAATCCAGCTGGGCCGGGGTGCCGGCCTCCGGGGCCGGGGCGGGCGAGGCGCAGCCGGCCAGCGTGAGCGTGAGCGCCGTCAACGCGGCGGCGGCGAGAGGCAAGACGCGACGGAGCATGCGGTTCCTTTGCTGGGCGGGAGCGGGCGGGGACAGGCCCGTCGACCACGGTACTGATCGGAGCGCATGCTGGACGGTATGAACAGAAACGAGCTGACCGAACAGATCGTCGTGGCCCGCCTCGAGAAGGGGCTGAGCTGGCAGGACCTCGCCGACGCCATCGACCGGCCGGTGGTCTGGACCACCTCCGCGCTCCTCGGCCAGCAGCCCATCCCGCCCGAGCAGGGCAAGGTGCTGGTGGAGCTGCTCGGCCTGGACGCCGCGGCGGTGGCGGCGCTGGCGGCGGTGCCCTACCGCGGCGGGCTGCCCACGACGGTGCCGAGCGACCCGACCGTCTACCGCTTCTACGAGGCGCTGCAGGTCTACGGCCCGGCGATCAAGGAGCTGGTCCACGAGCAGTTCGGCGACGGCATCATGAGCGCCATCAACTTCAGCGTCGACCTGCAGCGCAAGCCGCACCCGGGCGGAGACCGGGTGGTGGTGACCTTCGACGGCAAGTTCCTGCCCTATGAGTGGGTCGCCGCCGAGTGACGCCCCGCGTTGCGCGCCGCGACTGTGCCGCCGCACAGCACCGAGTGATGCTGCACAGCACCGAGTGAAGCTGTAGGTAGCTCCGCGGGCGATTTTTCCGCCATGGAGCTTCACTCGGCGGGTTGTGGCGGGCGGCGGCGGGGCGCGCAGGCCGAGACGGGGCGCGTCTGACGCGACTAGCATCGAAGGCTGTGGCACCAGCCGGGGCGGGACCTTTGCACGCCGATCTGGTGCTGTCCGGCGGCGGGGTGAAATTCATCGGGCTGGTCGGCGCGCTGGTCGCGCTGATGGACGCCGGCTATTCCATCGAGCGGGTCTCCGGGGTCTCCGGCGGCTCGGTGGTCGGCGCGATCATGGCCGCCTCCGCGCAGGGTGATCAGCTCACCGCCGACGAGGTCACCGAGCTGGCGCTGTCGGTGCCGCTGCGCCGCTGGCGGGACGCCGCCCCGCTACCGCTGGCCGGCAAGGCCTGGGGATTGGTGCGCGACACCGGGCTCTACCGCGGCGATTTCGCCCACGACTGGATCCGCAGCGAACTGAAGAACCTCGGCGTCAGCACCTTCGGCGACCTGGCCTACCCCGACGAGAACCTGCTGCCGGAGCGGCGCTACCGGGCGGTGGTCAGCGTCACCGACCTGACCACCGGGCAGCTGGTGCGACTGCCGTGGGACTACCGGCGGGTCTACGGCCTCGACCCCGACGAGCAGTCGGTGGCCGACGCGGTGCGCGCCTCGATGTCGGTGCCGTTCTTCTACCGGCCGTGCACGCTGGTCGACTGCGCGGGCCGGGCGTCCACCCTGGTCGACGGCGGGGTGCTGTCGAACTTCCCGATCGACACCTTCGACCGGCCCGACGGCAACGCCCCGAAGTGGCCCACGTTCGGGGTGACGGTGGTGCCCACCACCGGGGAGGGCATCAGCGCCCTGGTGCCCGCGCTGAAGCCGCTGCGCTGGTTCGGCCCGTCGGCGCTGCTGGAGAAGCTGGTCACCACCATGCTGGTCGGCCACGACCAGACCCATCTGAGCCTGCCGTGGGTGAGCGTGCGCGCCATCCAGGTCAACTCCACCGACGTCGGCGTGCTGGACTTCGGCGCCACCCGCGCGCAGCTGCGCGAGCTCTACGACAACGGCTACCTCGCCGCTAGCGAGTTCCTCACCACCTGGGACTGGCCGCGCTACCTGCGGCGGTTCCGCCGCTCCCACCAGGTGCCGCGGCCCAAATAGCGGCCGTAATAGGCGGCGAGCGGTGCGCCGCTACACCCCGAATTCGGCGGCCATGTTGTCGATCCCCGCGCGCAGCGCCGTCAGCGCGTCGGCGCGGGCGCGCAGCTTGCTCGCCGCGTGGGCGGGCTGGTTGAGCCCGGTGAACTCGCGGGCGGCCTCCTCGGCGCGGGCGCGGACCTGATCGGGCAGCACCACCTCGTCGACCCAGCCGGCGGCCAGCGCGCTCTCCCCGAAGTAGGTCTTGGCCAGCCCGACCGACTGCTGGTAGGCCGAGCGGGTCAACCGCAGCTCCAGGATCGCCAGCGCCGCATAGGGCAGCGTCATCCCGATCGCGACCTCGTTGGCCTGGATGTTGTGGGCCGGTGCGGTCACCCGGTGGTCGCCGCAGCACAGCAGGAACGACCCCATCGCGATCGCGTGCCCGGTGCAGGCCATCACCACCGGCTTGGGGTAGGTCAGCACCCGATGGGCCAACTCGAAGCCGCCGCGCAGCATCTCCAGCGCGGGCTGGACCTCCCCGGAGGTCAGCACCTTCAAATCGAAGCCGCCGCTGAACACCCGGTCGTTGCCGCCGATCACCACCGCGCCGACGTCGTCGCGGTCGGCCTCGTCGAGCGCGGCGGAGATCGCCTGCTGCATCGCCGGACCCAGCGCGTTGACCTTCCCGTCGTCGAGGGTGATCACCGCGATCGCGTCGTCGCGGCGGTAGCTGACGGGGCCGGTCATGGTTGATCCTTACTGTCGGGGCGGCCGCTGTGCCGGCCGTGGGGCACATTCAACCGCACGGTGTCGGCCGGGTCGGCGACCGTCTGGCTGCGCCAGCGGTCCTGCACGTCGCGGGCCGCGCGGTTGACCCGTTCGATCTCCTCGCGCAGCACCTCCGGGCGGTTCTCCTTGCCCGCGTACTGGAAGTAGGTCAGCACCCCGCGCAGCAGCTCCAGCTTTTGCTTCTCCCGCCGCGCCAGGTCATGGTTCGTCATCAACTCGATGCGCTGGGTGGGGGCCAGCTCCTCCCAGTCCAGCACCACCTCGGTGCGCAGCGGGCGACGACGCCGCCGCCACCAGCGCCGCGACCCGGCGTGCTCCTCGGCGCGGTCGAAATAGGTGACGAACCCGGTGAACCGAGACTCGATCTGGCTGCCGATCTGGTCGCGGTCGCGGGCCGAATCCCACACCAGCCGCCACTCCTGGCCCGGGGCGAGGGTGGGCAGCCGCTCCGGCAGCGGCAGCGTGATGACGTCGGCGAAGCCGTCCTGGGCGTTCTCGTAGGCGGCCACGGTCGGCGGGGCGACGAAGTCGAACCCGATGTCGTAGGCGGCGGTGCGGCCGAAGTTGCGCACCACCAACTCGATCAGATGCCAGTCGGCCGGGTGCGGCTCCATGTACATCGACACATACGGCCGCTCCCGCGCCGCGCGCACCCGGGCGCCGGCCCGCAGTTGCCGGCCCGCGTACAGCAGCGCCAGCCCCAGGAACACCAAGGCCACCCAGACGGCCACCGCCACCCAGACCGCCGCTCCGGCGTGGGTGATCTCGTACCACCGGTCGTCGGCCCAGCGCTCGATTCCGGACTGGGCGGGCTGAAAACTCATCTACCGCTTATATCAGGTCAACCGCCCATCAGCATCCGCCATTGCTCCAGGTTGGCGGGCCGATAGACGAAGTTGGTGCGTTTGACCTCCGACAGAGTGGCGTGCGGGTCCGCGGAGTACCAGTGCCCCGGGTACACCGTCGGGTCGCCGGGCAGGGCGGCCAGCTGCTGCAGGCTGCGGTACATCGCATCGGAGTCCCCGCCGGGGAAGTCGGTGCGCCCGCAGCCCTCCAGGAACAGGGTGTCGCCGGCGACCAGCCGGCCGTCGAGCAGGAAGCACTGGCTGCCCGGCGTGTGCCCGGGGGTGTGCAGCAACTCGATGTCGATGTCGCCGACGGTGACGGTGTCGCCGTGCTCGTGGGCGGTCAGATCGCCCAGGGCCACCCCGGTCACCCGGGACACCCACTGCGCCTCCTCCTTGTTGACGTGCACCGGGACGCTGACCCGTTCCAGCAGTTCGGGCAGCCCGTTGAGCTCGAAGCCCATCATCGAGCCGCCGACGTGGTCGGGGTGGTGGTGGCTGACCAGCACCCCGGCCAGCCGCATCCCGTCGGCCTCCACCGCGTCGACCAGGTCGGCGGCGGCGTAGGCGGGGTCGACGACCAGCGCGTCGCCGGTCTGCCGGTCGCCGATCAGGTAGGAGAAGTTGCGCATCTGGGTGGCGATCGGGTCGCCGGCGGCGAAGTCGCGCCCGGACAGCAGTTGCCGGAAGTAGAGGCGGTTGGAGTCGTCAGCCATAGCTCCAGCCTAGAGGCGCGGTTTGGTGCCGCCGCGTGCCAGGTTGTACCCTCATCGATGGCCCGCGACAGTGTCGACGGGCCGCGCCCCCTTAGCTCAGTCGGCAGAGCGTTTCCATGGTAAGGAAAAGGTCAACGGTTCGATTCCGTTAGGGGGCTCGGTGGACGCCGGGCAGGCTGGCGGCGGGTACCCGAGGCGATGTAGCTCAGGTGGTTAGAGCGAACGACTCATAATCGTTAGGTCGCCGGTTCAAGTCCGGCCATCGCTACAAGTCAACCGCAATTGTGAAAGAGGACAGCAGACGTGGCCTCCAGTACCGATGTACGGCCGAAGATCACTCTGGCCTGCGAAGTGTGTAAGCACCGTAACTACATCACCCGCAAGAACCGCCGCAACGACCCGGACCGCCTCGAGCTGAAGAAGTTCTGCCCGAACTGCGGCAAACACCAAGCGCACCGCGAATCGCGGTAGCCCGCCGCCCGGTTGAGGATCGCAGACCGTGACGGTATCGGAGCGGATCGTCGGGTTGCAGTACCGCTACCCCGACTACTACCAGGTGGAGCGCGAGAAGATCCGCGAGTACGCGGTCGCCGTCAAGAACGACGACGACGTGTTCTTCGAGGAGGAGACGGCGGCCGAACTCGGCTACAACGCGTTGCCGACGCCGCTGACGTTCACCTCGGTGCTCGGCTACAAGGCACAGGTGGCGTTCTTCGAATACGCCGGGGTCGCCATTCACGACGCGCAGATCGTGCAGGTCGACCAGGTACTGAAGTTCTTCCGGCCGGTCACCGCCGGCGACCGGCTCTACTGCGACGTGACGGTGGATTCGCTGCGCCAGGCGCACGGCACCGACATCATCGTCACCAAGATCATCGTCACCAACCAGGACGGCGAAGTGGTACAGGAGACCTACACCACCCTTGCGGGGCGTAGCGAAGAAGATGGGGAGAGTGGCTTTTCCGATGGCACTGCGTGAATTCAGTTCGGTGAAGGTCGGTGACCAGTTGCCGGAGAAGACGATCCCGCTGACCCGGCAGGATCTGGTCAACTACGCCGGGGTGTCCGGTGACCTCAACCCGATCCACTGGGACGACGAGATCGCCAAGCTGGTCGGGTTGGACACCGCCATTGCCCACGGCATGCTGACCATGGGGCTCGGCGGCGGCTACGTCACCTCCTGGGTCGGCGACCCGGGCGCGGTCACCGAATACAACGTGCGGTTCACCGCGGTGGTCCCGGTCCCCAACGACAGCACCGGCACCGAGATCGTGTTCGGCGGCCGGGTGAAGTCGGCCGACCCGGAGACCAAGATCGTGACGCTGGCGTTGACCGCCACCCACGACGGCAAGAAGATCTTCGGCCGCGCCACCGCTTCGGCGAAGCTGGCGTAGCGGGATGGCACTCAAGACCAACATCCTGGGGATGGTGCACGACTACCCGGACTACTTCATCGTGGGTCGGGAGAAGGTGCGCGAATACGCCAAGGCGGTCAAGGCCGACGACCCGGCGACCTTCGATGAGGCGGCCGCGGAAGAACTGGGGCACCGGGCGCTGGTGGCCCCGCTGACCTTCATCTCCACCTTCGCGCTGCTGGTCCAGCAGGACTTCTTCCGCAAGGTCGACATCGGCATGGAAACCATGCAGATCGTGCAGGTCGACCAGCGTTTCGTCTACCACCGCCCGCTCTACGCCGGCGACAAGGTCTGGGCGCAGATGGTGATCGATTCGGTCGACCAGCGGTTCGGCGCCGACATCGTGGTGAGCCGCAACACCCTGCGTGACGAGGACGGCGAGCTGGTGATGGAGGGCTACACCACGATGATGGGCCACGAGGGCGACGACTCGGTGAAGATCAAGTTCGACCCCGCGACCGGTCAGGTCACCCGCAAGGACTGATTAGTAACCGACGGTGGCGGCGGGGTACACTTTCCACTCGGGGTTTTCCCACTACCAACGCGCCCTCCGTCGGTCGGTGATCGGCTGAACGGGGAGCGCGTCAGTCTTGTTAGCCGACGACGAGGCAGAGCGAAGCGATGCACCGGGGCGGCGCGCAGGGGAGGCCCCGAGCACGCGGGTTGGGCTGCCAACCTCGGACGGGCGTAGCTCAACTGGCAGAGCAGCGGTCTCCAAAACCGCAGGTTGCAGGTTCAAGTCCTGTCGCCCGTGCTCAACTGAATACGTGTGATGGTGGAGACTGGACGTATCCGCCGGAGCATGACCAACGACCGAACGAAGGAGCGCGCGGTGAGCGACGAGCGCGACGGTGCCGACGCCGCTGACACCGGGGACGCCGGTGGGCAGTCCGCTGTGGTGACCCAGCCGAAGCGGCCCAGCGGCAAGCGGCAGCGCATCGCTACCGAGACCGGCGCGGCGAAGGAGCCGGCGCGGGCCGGTGCCGACGTCGGTAGCGCGACGAAGAAGACCAAGAAGGCCAAGAAGGCCCGCACCGGTCCGTCCCGCAACCCGTTCCTGTTCGTCTTCAACTACCTCAAGCAGGTCGTCAACGAACTGCGCAAGGTGATCTGGCCGAACAAGAAGCAGATGATCACCTACACCTCGGTGGTGCTGGCGTTCCTGGTGTTCATGGTCGCGCTGGTGGCGCTGTCCGACTACGGTCTGGCCAAGCTGGTGATGCTGGTCTTCGGACAGAACACCTGACCCGGCAGCGAGAGGGTTCGCCCCCGAGCTGAAGCGATAGAGAGGAATGAGAGTCGTGACTACCTTCGACGGCGACACGCCCGCCGATGAGGCGGTTGACGCAGCCGTTGAGAAGCAGGCGCAGCAGGCCGAGAGCGCCGAGCAGGTCGAGGCGACCGAGGCCGTCGAGGCGACCGAGGCGACCGAGCCTGCCGGCGAGGAGGTCGAGGAGGTCGACCCCGCCGTCGCGCTCAAGGCGGAGCTGCGCGCCAAGCCCGGCGACTGGTATGTCATCCACTCCTACGCCGGCTACGAGAACAAGGTGAAGGCCAACCTCGAGACCCGCGTGCAGAACCTCGACGTCGGCGACTACATCTTCCAGGTGGAAGTGCCCACCGAAGAGGTCACCGAGATCAAGAACGGGCAGCGCAAGCAGGTCAACCGCAAGGTGCTGCCCGGCTACATCCTGGTGCGGATGGACCTGACCGACGACTCCTGGGCGGCGGTGCGCAACACCCCGGGCGTCACCGGGTTCGTCGGCGCCACCTCCCGGCCGTCGGCGCTCTCCCTCGACGACGTGGTGAAGTTCCTGCTGCCGCGCACCCCGGCCAAGAAGGCCGCCAAGGGCGCGGCCAGCACGGCGGCCGCGGCGACCGAGGGCGGGCTGGAGCAGCCGGTCATCGAGGTCGACTACGAGGTCGGCGAGTCGGTGACCGTCATGGACGGGCCGTTCGCGACCCTGCCGGCCACCATCAGCGAGGTCAATGCCGAGCAGCAGAAACTCAAGGTGCTGGTGTCGATCTTCGGCCGGGAGACCCCCGTCGAGCTGACCTTCACCCAGGTCTCCAAGATTTAACAGCGATCCCGTCGCGTGGTTTCGCCCGCGACGACCCAAGCCGAGAAAGGACCCCACTCATGGCCCCGAAGAAAAAGGTCATCGGGCTGATCAAACTGCAGATCGAGGCCGGGCAGGCCAACCCCGCCCCGCCGGTCGGTCCGGCGCTGGGTCAGCACGGCGTCAACATCATGGACTTCTGCAAGGCCTACAACGCCGCGACGGAGAACCAGCGCGGCAACGTGGTGCCGGTGGAGATCACCGTCTTTGAGGACCGCAGCTTCGACTTCGTGCTGAAAACCCCGCCGGCCGCCAAGCTGCTGCTCAAGGCCGCCGGGGTGGGCAAGGGCTCCGGCGAGCCGCACACCAACAAGGTCGCCAAGGTGACCTGGGACCAGGTGCGCGAGATCGCCGAGACCAAGAAGGCCGACCTCAACGCCAACGACGTCGAGGCCGGCGCGAAGATCATCGCCGGCACCGCCCGGTCGATGGGGATCACCGTCGAATAATCTACACCCCACCCCGTGGGAGGGCTTGCTTCGGCCCGCCGACCACGGCTCCTTTCAACACCGATGGGATGAACACATGAGCAAGAAGAGCAAGTTCTACCGCGCCGCCGCCGAGAAGGTGGACCGCGACAACCTCTACAGCCCGCTGGAGGCGGCCAAGCTGGCCAAGGAGACCGGCTCGACCAAGCAGGACGCCACCGTCGAGGTGGCGATCCGGCTCGGCATCGACCCGCGCAAGGCCGACCAGATGGTGCGCGGCACCGTGAACCTGCCGCACGGCACCGGCAAGACCGCCCGGGTGGCGGTGTTCGCCGTGGGGGAGAAGGCCGAGCAGGCCACCGCCGCGGGCGCCGACATCGTCGGCGGCGACGACCTGATCGAGCGGATCCAGGGCGGGTTCACCGACTTCGACGCCGCCATCGCCACCCCCGACCAGATGGCCAAGGTCGGTCGGATCGCCCGGGTGCTGGGGCCGCGCGGGCTGATGCCCAACCCCAAGACCGGCACCGTCACCCCGGACGTGGCCAAGGCCGTCGCCGACATCAAGGGCGGCAAGATCAACTTCCGCGCCGACAAGCAGGCCAACCTGCACTTCGTGATCGGCAAGGCCTCGTTCGACGAGAAGAACCTGGCCGAGAACTACGGCGCCGCCCTCGACGAGATCCTGCGGCTCAAGCCGTCGGCATCCAAGGGCCGCTACCTGAAGAAGATCGTCATCTCGACCACCACCGGCCCGGGCATCCCGGTCGACCCGACCGTGACCCGTAACTTCACCGAGGCCTGAGCGGGCTCGGGTCGGAGACGACCCGACCGGCCGCCTCGACAGCTGGCCCCACCCGGTTTTCCGCCGGTGTGGGGCCGGCTGCGTTTTCGGGGGCTGCGGCGCCGCGCAAAGCACTGCCGCCGCAAAGCACTGCGGCGCGGAGCCCGTCCGAGGACAGGCGCCGCGCCGCGGTCCGTTTCTGCGTGCTGCTTACTTCTGCAGCGTGAACTGGTTGATGTCGGTGTAGCCGCCCCGGAACAGGTCCGCGCAGCCGACCAGGTACTTGTCGAACCGGTCGTAGGCCTCCTGGCCCTGCACCGCAAGGGCGCGCTCCTTGTTGGCGTGCAGCGCCTCGGCCCACAACTCCAGGGTGCGCACGTAGTGCTGCTGCAGCGACTGGCGGCGGGTCAGGGTGAACCCGGCCTGGTCGGCGTGCTCCTCGACCATCGCGATGGTCGGCAGTCGGCCGCCCGGGAAGATCTCGTCCATGATGAACTTGGTGAACTTGGCGGTGCTGATCGTCACCGGCGGGTGCTCGGCGTCGGGGTCGCGGAAGTCGTGCACGCAGATGGTGTGCAGCAGCATCCGCCCGTCGTCGGGCAGGGCGTTGTAGGCCATTTCGAAGAACGGCTCGTAGCGCTCGAACCCGAAGTGCTCGAACGCGCCGATCGACACGATCCGGTCGACCTTCTCGTCGAACTCCTCCCAGCCCTGCAGCCGGACCTCGACCTTGCGCTCGGTCGGGATCTTGGCCAGCCGGGCCTGGGCGGCCTTCTGCTGGTTCTTGCTGATCGTCAGGCCGATCACGTTGATGTCGTAGTTCTCCAGCGCCCGCTGCATGCCGCCGCCCCAGCCGCAGCCGATGTCCAGCAGGGTCATGCCCGGTTCCAGGCCCAGCTTGCCCAGCGCCAGATCGAACTTGGCGTTCTGCGCCTCGCTGGTGGTCATGTCCTCGCGTTCGAAGTATCCACAGGTGTAGCCCATGGTGGGACCGAGGAACAGCTCGTAGAACTCATCGGAGATGTCGTAGATCGACTGCAGTTCTTCGTACTTCGGCTCTAACTTCGCCATGCGGAAAATCTCCAAACCCGGTTTGCCGGCCTGAGGCGGTGTGCCGTCGCTGCGATCTCAACGCGGCGTGAGGCCAACGTCAGACATTACCCGCCGGGGTGGTCTGGGCTCAAACCGGGGAACGCCCGTTCAGCGGTCAGTGCGCCGCCGCAAAGGTGGCGGTCAGCTCGCCGATCACCCGGTCCCACAGGACCTCGGGAAGATCGTGGCCCATGCCCTCGATCAGCACCAGCCGGGCGCCGCGGATGGCCTTCGCGATCGCCCGCCCGCCCGAGGGCCGCATCAGCTTGTCGGCCAGACCGTGAATCACCACCGTCGGTGCGGCGATCCGGCGGTCGTAGCCGGCCAGGCTGCCGCTGCCCAGGATCGCCGCGAACTGGCGGGTGATCCCCCACGGGTAGTAGCTGCGCTCGTAACCGGCGATCGCGTCGGCGCGCAGCTGCTCTTCGGGGGTGGGGTAGTCGGGGCTGCCGATGATCCGGGAGACCCGCACCGCGTTGTCGACGATCACCTCGCGCGGTGAGGTGGGGGAGGGGCCGGTGAGCAGCGAGAGCAGGGCGCGCGGTGCCGGCGGCGGCAGGCAGGCCCGGTTGTTGCTGGAGAAGATCACCCCCAGCGACCGGGTGCGCTCGGCGAACCGGGCGGCGACGACCTGGGCGATCATCCCGCCCATCGAGGCGCCGACGATGTGGGCGCGCTCGATGCCCAGATGGTCGAGCACCGCGGCGGCGTCGTCGGCCATGTCCTCTAGCGTGTACACCGCCGGGCTGCGCAGCCCCAGAAAGGACCGGATCATCCGCACCGGCAGCGGGCCGCCGGCGTGGCGGCCGGTCAGCTTGGTCGACAGCCCGACGTCGCGGTTGTCGTAGCGGATCACCCGCAGGCCCTCGGCGACCAGCTTCTCGCAGAACGCGGTCCGCCACAGCAGCAGCTGCGCGCCCAGCCCCATGATCAGCAGCACCGGCGGGTCGGCGGGATCGCCCATGTCCTCGTAGGCGATCTCGACGTCGCCGGAGACCGCGGTACCGGTGCGAACCTCCACGGTCACAGCTCCGGACCGGCGTTGTGCTCGCGGCTGACGTCGACCATGAAGTTGGCGAAGTAGCCGGTCAGCTCGGGATCGGACATCATCTGCCAGCGCGGCGCCAGCAGCTTCATATAGCGCTCGACGTAGAGGAACTGCTTGCCGATCAGCACCAGCTCGCGGGGCAGCTTGACGTCGTAGGCGTCGGCCAGCGCGGAGAGCTGCCTGCCGATCTCGGCGTAGGACATGTCCCCGAGCGATTTCATGGTCAGCGGGGTGGCGAAGGCCTCCAGGTCCTTGGCGGCCTGCCCCTCGGGTTTGACGGTGCCGACCGCTCCCATCAGCACGACGATCTTGCCCGCGGCGGCGTGGTCCTTCTTGACCAGCAGCGCATACACCAGCTCGCGCAGCAGCCAGCGGGTGCGTGGGTCGATGCGGCCCATGATCCCGAAGTCGAGGAAGATCACCCTGCCCTGATCGTCGACCAGCAGGTTGCCGGCGTGCAGGTCGCCGTGGAACAGCCCGTGGCGCAGCCCGCCCTCGAAGGTGGAGAACAGCAGCGCCTTGACCAGCTCGACGCCGTCGAAGCCGGCCTCCCGGATAGCCTTGGCGTTGTCGATGCGGATGCCGGCGACCCGCTCCATCGTCAGCACCCGGCGGGTGGTGAAGTCCCAGTGCACGTCGGGCACCTTGATGTTCTTGCCCAGCGGGGAGGCGTGCAGGTGGTTCACCCAGGTCTGCATCGACTGCGCCTCGATGCGGAAGTCGAGTTCCTCGGCGAGGTTGTCGGCGAAGTCGGCGACCACGTCCTGGGCGGACAGCCGCCGGCCCAGCTTGGCGATCTCGACCAGCTGCGCGAAGCGTTTGAGGATCTGCAGGTCCGCGGCCACCCGCCGGCGGATGCCCGGCCGCTGGATCTTGACCACCACCTCCTCGCCGCTGTGCAGGGTGGCGAAGTGCACCTGGGCGATCGAGGCCGACGCGATCGGGGTGTCGTCGAAGCTGGCGAACAGTTCGGTGGGTTCGGCGCCCAACTCCTCCACGATCAGCTTGTGCACCTCGGCCGGATCGGCCGGCGGCACCGCGTCGAGCAGGCTGCGGAACTCCTTCGACAGCGGCTCCCCGAACGCGCCCGGCGACGAAGCGATGATCTGGCCGAACTTCACATAGGTCGGGCCCAGGTCGGAGAAGGTCTGCGGAATCTGCTTGATGACCTTGTGCTGCAGGCCGCCGCGGCCGGGCAGGCTGACCAGCACCCGCGCCCCGGTGCGGGTGAGCTGCCAGCCGGTCGCCCCGATCCGCGCCGCCTCGACCGGCAGCGGCACCCGCGCCAACTTCGCGATCTCGCGGTTCTCCGCCGAACCCGTCCCCGTCGAACCCATCCCCGTAGTGTGCCAAACCCGCCGCTCAACGCCGAGTGGACGGTCCGAACGGGAGCGCATTCACGGCCGGGTCGTCGACTCTGCGCTCAGCACGGGAGAGTGCGAGTAGGCGCCGTGCTCTGCGCAGAGTGAACGGTGACGGGCGCCGTTTTGGCTGATCGGCACCGTCCGCGCTATCGTTGACGGCGATCCACCCAAGACCGTCGGTCACCGAGGAATCGGTTGAAGGTCCGGGAGCATCCCGGCGGCCCACGCAGGAGGACGAGGCAGACGTCGTCACACGACGTTCTTCACGCCCCGACCGCGTCCTGCGTCGGGGCGTTCGTGTTCTCCCGGGTCGGCCGGCGACCACCGAGTCCACCGAACCCAGGAGGTATGCATGGCGAGGGCTGACAAAGCCGCCGCCGTCGCGGACATCGCCGAGCAGTTCAAGGCGTCGACCGCCACCGTCATCACCGAGTACCGCGGCCTGTCGGTGAGCAACCTGGCCGAGTTGCGTCGCTCGCTCAGCGGGACGGCCACCTACTCCGTCGCCAAGAACACGCTGGTGAAGCGGGCTGCCGCCGAGGCGGGCGTGGAGGGGCTGGACGACCTGTTCGTCGGCCCGACCGCGATCGCGTTCGTCACCGGGGAGACGGTCGACGCGGCCAAGGCGATCAAGAAGTTCGCCAAGGACCACAAGGCCCTGGTGATCAAGGGTGGCTACATGGACGGCCACCCGCTGACCGTCGACGAGATCGAGCGCATCGCGGACCTGGAGTCGCGCGAGGTGCTGCTGTCGAAGATGGCCGGCGCGATGAAGGCGAACCTGTCCAAGGCCGCCGGGCTGTTCAGCGCCCCGGCGTCGCAGGTGGCCCGACTGGCCGCCGCGCTGCAGGAGAAGAAGCCCGCCGAGGCCGCCGCTCCCGCCGAACCCGAAGCCGAGGCGCCCGCCGAAGCCGAAACCCCAGCCGAAACCCCAGCCGAGGCGCCCGCCGAGGCCGAAACCCCGGCCGAAGCCGCCGACTAACCCAACCCCCCATCCGGAAAACCACCCGGCAATAAGGAAAGGACCCCAACCATGGCCAAGTTGTCCACCGAGGAACTGCTCGACGTCTTCAAAGAGATGACGCTGCTGGAGCTGTCGGACTTCGTCAAGGCGTTCGAGGAGACCTTCGACGTCACCGCCGCCGCCCCGGTCGCCGCCGTCGCGGCCGCCCCCGGTGGCGCCGCCCCGGCCGCCGAGGCCGCCGAGGAGCAGTCGGAGTTCGACGTCATCCTCGAGGCCGCCGGCGACAAGAAGATCGGCGTCATCAAGGTGGTGCGCGAGGTCGTCTCCGGCCTGGGCCTGAAGGAGGCCAAGGACCTGGTCGACGGCGCGCCCAAGCCGCTGCTCGAGGGCGTCGCCAAGGACGTCGCCGAGGAGGCCAAGACCAAGCTCGAGGCCGCTGGCGCCACCGTCACCCTCAAGTAGTTTCGGCCGTCGAAGGGCCCCCGGGATCACGGTCCCGGGGGCCCTTCCACGTCCCCCGGAGATCCCCCGAACTTCCGATAGCCATCCTGGTCGCGGCCACGCCGCGACGGGTCGGTACTGTGCTCCGGAAAGCCGACCGGGTCTCTGGTCGGAAATATGATCTGGCGAGCAGCGGTGAGCTACAGTGACGGTTGCCACACGGTCAGGTTGGCGGATTAGGCGTAAGCGGAAGGAACTCGCGTGGGCGTAGCAATCGAGGTCGAAGGACTGACCAAGTCTTTCGGCTCGTCAC
Organism: Mycobacterium sp. 1274756.6; assembly: GCF_001668625.1. Lineage (GTDB taxonomy): Bacteria > Actinomycetota > Actinomycetes > Mycobacteriales > Mycobacteriaceae > Mycobacterium. The sequence goes on along the minus strand of NZ_LZLJ01000060.1, from coordinate 30,477 downwards.
GCATCTGGGAAGACGTGTCGATGACCATCCCCGCGGGGGAAGTCAGCGTCTTGCTGGGCCCGTCGGGTACCGGCAAATCGGTGTTCCTCAAGTCGCTGATCGGTTTGCTGCGCCCCGAGCGCGGCTCGATCAAGATCGAGGGCACCGACATCATCCAGTGCTCGGCCAAGGAGCTCTACGACATCCGCACGCTGTTCGGCGTGCTGTTCCAGGACGGCGCGCTGTTCGGGTCGATGAACCTGTTCGACAACACCGCCTTCCCGCTGCGGGAGCACACCAAGAAGAAGGAGAGCGAGATCCGTGACATCGTCATGGAGAAGCTCGCCCTGGTGGGTCTGACCGGCGACGAGATGAAGTTCCCCGGCGAGATCTCCGGTGGTATGCGTAAGCGCGCCGGGCTGGCCCGCGCCCTGGTGCTCGACCCGGAGATCATCCTCTGCGACGAGCCGGACTCCGGTCTGGACCCGGTGCGTACCGCCTACCTGAGCCAGCTGCTCATCGACATCAACGCCCAGATCGACGCCACGATCCTGATCGTCACGCACAACATCAACATCGCCCGCACCGTGCCGGACAACATGGGCATGCTGTTCCGCAAGCAGCTGGTGATGTTCGGTCCGCGCGAGGTGCTGCTGACCAGCGACGAGCCGGTGGTCAAGCAGTTCCTCAACGGCCGGCGCATCGGCCCGATCGGCATGTCGGAGGAGAAGGACGAGTCGACGATGGCCGAGGAGCAGGCCATGCTCGACGCCGGCCAGCACCACGGCGGTGTGGAGGAGATCGAGGGTGTGCCGCCGCAGCTGTCGGCCTCGCCGGGCATGCCCGAGCGGCAGGCCGTCGGCCGTCGCCAGGAGCGGGTCCGCTCGATCATGCACACCCTGCCCGAGGCCGCCCAGGAGGCGATCCGGGAGTCGATGGAGGACAACGGGCGCTACCACGCCAACGACTCCGGGGACGTCGTCGAATACCCCGACGAGGCGACCACCGCCGTCATCCCGCGCCACCAGGCGTAGCAGCCGGCCGGAGTGAGGAAACTCACGCCGGCCCGGCCCGCGGCCCGAACCGCAACTCGGCTTCCCGAAATGCTTGACGGACGGCGCTAAACAGGTCAATCTTGAGGTCAGCGTGTTCACACACCGAACTCAGGCGACGACAGCCAGCGTCGAGCTCACCGTGATGCCGCGGTTGAGGAATGGCCGATGCTGCGCTATCCTTGGTCGTTGCGCTGGCTGCCCCCTGCCCACCTCACACTCGCCTGACATCGCGGTCCCGGTCTGAGCTCGTTCGACGCCCAGGTTTCCGGCCCCGTGCGTGAGGCCCGGACAGTACGCCCGCCAGCCGAACCGACGCAGAATTCGCGACGATCGGGTCAACCCGACCCGCAGGTCGCATGAGGTGCTGGAAGGACGCATCTTGGCAGTCTCCCGCCAGAGCAAGACGAACCCCTCGAGTACGACCAACGACTCCGTGCCCGGAGCCCCCAACCGAGTCTCCTTCGCCAAGCTGCGCGAGCCGCTGGAGGTGCCCGGCCTGCTCGACGTGCAGACCGACTCGTTCCAGTGGCTGATCGGCGCCGACGAGTGGCGGGAGAAGGCTGCCGCCCGTACCGAGGGCGTTCCCCCCAAGGGCGGCCTGGAGGAGGTGCTCGACGAGCTGTCACCGATCGAGGACTTCTCCGGCACCATGTCGCTGTCCTTTTCCGACCCGCGCTTCGACGACGTCAAGGCGCCGGTCGAGGAGTGCAAAGACAAGGACATGACCTACGCGGCCCCGCTGTTCGTCACGGCCGAGTTCATGAACAACAACACCGGCGAGATCAAGAGCCAGACGGTGTTCATGGGTGACTTCCCGATCATGACCGAGAAGGGCACCTTCATCATCAACGGCACCGAGCGGGTCGTGGTGTCGCAGCTGGTGCGCTCGCCGGGGGTGTACTTCGACGAGAGCATCGACAAGTCGACCGAGAAGAACCTGCACTCGGTGAAGGTGATCCCCAGCCGCGGCGCGTGGCTGGAGTTCGACATCGACAAGCGTGACACGGTCGGGGTGCGTATCGACCGCAAGCGCCGCCAGTCGGTCACCGTGCTGCTCAAGGCGCTGGGCTGGACCAACGAGCAGGTCCGCGAGCGGTTCGGCTTCTCCGAGATCATGATGTCCACCCTGGAGAAGGACTCCACCGCCGGCCCCGACGAGGCGCTGCTGGAGATCTACCGCAAGCTGCGCCCGGGCGAACCGCCCACCAAGGAGTCCGCGCAGGCGCTGCTGGAGAACCTGTTCTTCAAGGACAAGCGCTACGACCTGGCCCGGGTGGGCCGCTACAAGGTCAACAAGAAGCTGGGCCTCAACGTCGACTCGGCGATCACCACGCTGACCGAAGAGGACGTCGTCGCCACCATCGAGTACCTGGTGCGCCTGCACGAGGGCCAGCCGACGATGACCGCCCCCGGCGGCTTCGAGGTGCCGGTCGAGGTCGACGACATCGACCACTTCGGCAACCGTCGCCTGCGCACCGTCGGTGAGCTGATCCAGAACCAGATCCGGGTCGGGCTGTCCCGCATGGAGCGGGTGGTGCGCGAGCGGATGACCACCCAGGACGTCGAGGCGATCACGCCGCAGACCCTGATCAACATCCGCCCGGTGGTCGCCGCGATCAAGGAGTTCTTCGGCACCAGCCAGCTCTCCCAGTTCATGGACCAGAACAACCCGCTGTCCGGGCTGACCCACAAGCGCCGGCTGTCGGCGCTCGGGCCCGGCGGGCTCTCCCGGGAGCGCGCCGGCCTGGAGGTCCGCGACGTGCACCCGAGCCACTACGGCCGGATGTGCCCGATCGAGACCCCGGAAGGCCCCAACATCGGTCTGATCGGGTCGCTGTCGGTGTACGCGCGGGTCAACCCGTTCGGGTTCATCGAGACGCCCTACCGCAAGGTCGTCGACGGGGTGGTCACCGACCAGGTGCAGTACCTGACCGCCGACGAAGAGGACCGCTACGTGGTGGCGCAGGCCAACTCGCCGCTGGACGACGACGGCCGGTTCTCCGAGAGCCGCGTGCTGGTGCGCCGCAAGGGCGGCGAGGTCGAGTACGTCTCCTCCGCCCAGGTGGAGTACATGGACGTCTCGCCGCGCCAGATGGTCTCGGTGGCCACCGCGATGATCCCGTTCCTGGAGCACGACGACGCCAACCGCGCCCTGATGGGGGCGAACATGCAGCGTCAGGCGGTGCCGCTGGTGCGCAGCGAGTCGCCGCTGGTGGGCACCGGCATGGAGTTGCGGGCCGCCATCGACGCTGGTGAAGTGGTCGTCGCCGAGAAGGCCGGGGTCATCGAGGAGGTGTCGGCCGACTACATCACGGTGATGGCCGACGACGGCAGCCGCCAGACCTACATGATGCGCAAGTTCAACCGGTCCAACCACGGCACCTGCGCCAACCAGCGCCCGATCGTGGACGCCGGCCAGCGCGTCGAGGACGGTCAGGTCATCGCCGACGGCCCGTGCACCGAGAACGGTGAGATGGCACTGGGCAAGAACCTGCTCGTGGCGATCATGCCGTGGGAGGGCCACAACTACGAGGACGCGATCATCCTGTCCAACCGCCTGGTTGAGGAGGACGTGCTCACCTCGATCCACATCGAGGAGCACGAGATCGACGCCCGCGACACCAAGCTGGGCGCCGAGGAGATCACCCGCGACATCCCCAACATCTCCGACGAGGTGCTCGCCGACCTCGATGAGCGCGGCATCGTGCGCATCGGCGCGGAGGTCCGCGACGGCGACATCCTGGTCGGCAAGGTCACCCCGAAGGGGGAGACCGAGCTGACCCCCGAGGAGCGGCTGCTGCGCGCGATCTTCGGCGAGAAGGCCCGCGAGGTGCGCGACACCTCGCTGAAGGTGCCGCACGGGGAGTCCGGCAAGGTGATCGGCATCCGGGTGTTCTCCCGCGAGGACGACGACGAACTGCCCGCCGGCGTCAACGAACTGGTGCGGGTCTACGTCGCCCAGAAGCGCAAGATCTCCGACGGTGACAAGCTCGCCGGCCGGCACGGCAACAAGGGTGTGATCGGCAAGATCCTCGCGACCGAGGACATGCCCTTCCTGCCCGACGGCACCCCGGTCGACATCATCTTGAACACCCACGGTGTGCCGCGCCGGATGAACATCGGCCAGATCCTGGAGACCCACCTGGGGTGGGTGGCCAAGGCCGGCTGGAACATCGATGTCGTCGGCGGCACCCCGGACTGGGCGAGCAAGCTGCCCGAGGAGCTGCTGTCCGCGGAGCCGGACACCAAGACCGCCACCCCGGTCTTCGACGGTGCCCAGGAGGAGGAGCTGCAGGGGCTGTTGGCCTCGACGCTGCCCGACCGGGACGGCAACGTGCTGGTCAACGGCGACGGCAAGGCGGTGCTCTACGACGGGCGCTCCGGTGAGCCGTTCCCGTACCCGGTGACCGTCGGCTACATGTACATCATGAAGCTGCACCACCTGGTGGACGACAAGATCCACGCCCGCTCCACCGGCCCGTACTCGATGATCACCCAGCAGCCGCTGGGCGGTAAGGCGCAGTTCGGTGGGCAGCGGTTCGGTGAGATGGAGTGCTGGGCGATGCAGGCCTACGGCGCGGCCTACACGCTGCAGGAGCTGCTGACGATCAAGTCCGACGACACGGTCGGGCGGGTCAAGGTCTACGAGGCCATCGTCAAGGGGGAGAACATCCCCGAGCCCGGCATCCCGGAATCGTTCAAGGTGCTGCTCAAGGAGCTGCAGTCGCTGTGCCTCAACGTCGAGGTGCTCTCCAGCGACGGTGCGGCCATCGAGCTGCGCGAAGGCGAGGACGACGACCTGGAGCGCGCTGCGGCGAACCTGGGTATCAACCTGTCCCGCAACGAATCCGCCTCGGTTGAGGACCTCGCTTAGTTACTAGTACCAAACCCGCAAGGGGAAAGGGCGTTACGTGCTCGACGTCAACTTCTTCGACGAACTCCGGATCGGTCTGGCCACCGCCGACGACATCCGGCAATGGTCCTACGGCGAGGTGAAGAAGCCGGAGACCATCAACTACCGCACGCTCAAACCGGAGAAGGACGGCCTGTTCTGCGAGAAGATCTTCGGGCCGACCCGCGACTGGGAGTGCTACTGCGGCAAGTACAAGCGGGTGCGCTTCAAGGGCATCATCTGTGAGCGCTGCGGTGTGGAGGTCACCCGCGCCAAGGTGCGCCGCGAGCGGATGGGCCACATCGAGCTGGCCGCCCCGGTCACCCACATCTGGTACTTCAAGGGCGTGCCGTCGCGTCTCGGGTACCTGTTGGACCTGGCTCCGAAGGACCTCGAGAAGATCATCTACTTCGCCGCCTACGTCATCACCGGCGTCGATGACGAGATGCGCCACAACGAGCTGTCCACCCTCGAAGCCGAGATGACCGTGGAGCGCAAGGCCGTCGAGGACCAGCGCGACACCGACCTGGAGGCCCGCGCCCAGAAGCTGGAGGCCGACCTGGCCGAGCTGGAGGCCGAGGGCGCCAAGGCCGACGCGCGCCGCAAGGTGCGCGACGGCGGTGAGCGCGAGATGCGCCAGCTGCGCGACCGCGCCCAGCGGGAGCTGGACCGGCTCGAGGAGATCTGGACCACGTTCACCAAGCTGGCGCCCAAGCAGCTGATCGTCGACGAGAACCTCTACCGCGAGCTCATCGACCGCTACGGCGAGTACCTCACCGGGGCGATGGGTGCCGAGGCGATCCAGAAGCTGATCGAGAGCTTCGACATCGACGCCGAGGCCGACTCGCTGCGCGACATCATCAAGAACGGCAAGGGGCAGAAGAAGCTGCGCGCCCTCAAGCGGCTGAAGGTGGTCGCGGCGTTCCAGCAGTCGGGCAACTCGCCGATGGGCATGGTGCTCGACGCGGTGCCGGTGATCCCGCCGGAACTGCGCCCGATGGTCCAGCTCGACGGTGGCCGCTTCGCCACCTCCGACCTCAACGACCTGTACCGGCGGGTGATCAACCGCAACAACCGCCTCAAGCGGCTGATGGATCTGGGTGCGCCCGAGATCATCGTCAACAACGAGAAGCGGATGCTGCAGGAGTCGGTCGACGCGCTGTTCGACAACGGCCGCCGCGGCCGGCCGGTCACCGGGCCGGGCAACCGTCCGCTGAAGTCGCTGAGCGATCTGCTCAAGGGCAAGCAGGGCCGGTTCCGCCAGAACCTGCTCGGTAAGCGTGTGGACTACTCGGGCCGTTCGGTCATCGTGGTCGGCCCGCAGCTCAAGCTGCACCAGTGCGGTCTGCCCAAGCTGATGGCACTCGAGCTGTTCAAGCCGTTCGTGATGAAGCGGCTGGTGGACCTCAACCACGCGCAGAACATCAAGAGCGCCAAGCGGATGGTGGAGCGTCAGCGTCCGCAGGTGTGGGATGTGCTCGAAGAGGTCATCGCCGAGCACCCGGTGCTGCTCAACCGCGCACCGACCCTGCACCGCCTCGGGATCCAGGCTTTCGAGCCGATGCTGGTGGAGGGCAAGGCGATCCAGCTGCACCCGCTGGTGTGTGAGGCCTTCAACGCCGACTTCGACGGTGACCAGATGGCGGTGCACCTGCCGCTGTCGGCCGAGGCGCAGGCCGAGGCCCGCATCCTGATGCTGTCCTCGAACAACATCCTGTCCCCGGCCTCGGGCCGTCCGCTGGCCATGCCGCGGCTGGACATGGTGACCGGTCTGTACTACCTGACCACCGAGATCGAGGGCGACACCGGCGAATACGCGCCGGCCACCAAGGATGCCCCGGAGTCGGGGGTGTACTCCTCGCCGGCGGAGGCCATCATGGCCGCCGACCGCGGCGCGCTGAGCGTGCGGGCCCGCATCAAGGTGCGGCTGAGCGACCAGCGGCCGCCCGCCGACATCGAGGCGGAGCTGTTCGGCGAGAACGGTTGGCGTCCCGGTGACGCCTGGTCCACCGAGACGACGCTGGGCCGGGTGATGTTCAACGAGCTGCTGCCGGTGGGCTACCCGTTCGTGAACAAGCAGATGCACAAGAAGGTGCAGGCCGCGATCATCAACGATCTGGCCGAGCGCTACCCGATGATCGTCGTCGCCCAGACCGTCGACAAGCTCAAGGACGCCGGCTTCTACTGGGCCACCCGCAGTGGGGTCACGGTCTCCATGGCCGACGTGCTGGTGCCGCCGCGCAAGAAGGAGATCCTCGACGCCTACGAGGCCCGTGCCGACAAGGTGGAGAAGCAGTTCCAGCGCGGGGCGCTCAACCGCGAGGAGCGCACCGAGGCGCTGGTGGAGATCTGGAAGGAAGCCACCGACGAGGTCGGTGAGGCGCTGCGCGACCACTACCCGGCCGACAACCCGATCATCACGATCGTGGAGTCCGGCGCCACCGGTAACTTCACCCAGACCCGCACCCTGGCGGGGATGAAGGGCCTGGTGACCAACCCGAAGGGTGAGTTCATCCCGCGTCCGATCAAGTCCTCCTTCCGGGAGGGCCTGACCGTGCTGGAGTACTTCATCAACACCCACGGTGCGCGTAAGGGTCTGGCCGACACCGCGTTGCGGACCGCCGACTCGGGTTACCTGACCCGTCGTCTGGTCGACGTCTCCCAGGACGTCATCGTGCGCGAGCACGACTGCGGCACCGAGCGGGGTATCACCGTGGAGCTGGCCGAGCGTCAGCCCGACGGCACCCTGATCCGCGACCCGCACATCGAGACGTCGGCGTATGCCCGCACGCTGGCCACCGACGCCCTCGACGAGGACGGCAACGTGGTGGTCGAGGCCGGCCACGACCTGGGCGACCCGGCGATCGAGGCGGCGTTGGCCGCCGGGATCACCGCGGTGCGGGTCCGCTCGGTGCTGACCTGCGGCACCGGCACCGGGGTGTGCGCGCTGTGCTACGGGCGGTCGATGGCGACCGGCAAGCTGGTCGACATCGGTGAGGCCGTCGGCATCGTGGCCGCCCAGTCCATCGGTGAGCCCGGTACCCAGCTGACCATGCGCACCTTCCACCAGGGTGGTGTCGGTGAGGACATCACCGGTGGTCTGCCGCGGGTGCAGGAGCTGTTCGAGGCGCGGGTGCCGCGCGGTAAGGCGCCGATCGCCGACGTGTCCGGCCGGATCCGGCTGGAGGAGGACGAGCGGTTCTACAAGATCACCATCATCCCCGACGACGGCGGGGAGGAGCTGGTCTACGACAAGCTCTCCAAGCGTCAGCGGCTGAAGGTGTTCAAGCACGCCGACGGTGAGGAGCGGCTGCTGGCCGACGGCGACCACGTCGAGGTGGGCCAGCAGTTGCTGGAGGGCTCCGCCGACCCGCACGAGGTGCTGCGCGTGCAGGGCCCGCGTGAGGTGCAGATCCACCTGGTCAAGGAGGTCCAGGAGGTCTACCGCGCCCAGGGTGTGTCGATCCACGACAAGCACATCGAGGTGATCGTCCGGCAGATGCTGCGCCGGGTGACCATCATCGACTCCGGGTCCACGGAGTTCCTGCCCGGCTCGCTCACCGAGCGCGCCGAGTTCGAGTCCGAGAACCGGCGGGTGATGGCCGAGGGCGGCGAGCCCGCCGCGGGCCGCCCGGTGCTGATGGGGATCACCAAGGCGTCGCTGGCCACCGACTCGTGGCTGAGCGCGGCGTCGTTCCAGGAGACCACCCGGGTGCTCACCGACGCGGCGATCAACTGCCGCAGTGACCGCCTCGAGGGTCTGAAGGAGAACGTGATCATCGGTAAGTTGATCCCGGCCGGTACCGGCATCAACCGCTACCGCAACATCCAGGTGCAGCCCACCGAGGAGGCCCGAGCCGCGGCGTACACGATCCCGTCGTACGAGGATCAGTACTACAGCCCGGACTTCGGCACCGCCACCGGTGCCGCGGTGCCGCTGGACGACTACGGCTACTCCGACTACCGGTAAGTACGAGAACGAGGAAAGCCCCGGGTGCGCCCGGGGCTTTCCTCGTTGTCAACCCCGTGCGTCGAGGTACACCCTCGCGCGTCGAGGTACACCCTCGCGTCGAGTACGCCCTCGTGCGTCGAGCGTGAAGACAAGTTCACGCTCGACGCCGAGGGTGAACCTGTCTTCACGTTCGGTGGTGGGCGGGGCGGCAGCCGCACCAGCCGCCCGACCCGCCGGCGATGACAAAGCCCCTGGTGGCCCACGCATAGCGAGAGCTGCGGTTTTCTTCCACCCCGTGCGGCGCGTGGTTAGCATCTGCAGAGGAGAACAGACGGTCGGTGCACCGGCCCAGTGAGGTGGAGCGTCTGGTCGTGAAGGATGTGCCGCGCAGCGGTGATCCGCGCCAGCAGCGGGGGATGTCCCAGCGTCACCCCGGATTCGACAGCGTGCCCATCCCGCGCGACGTGCCCGTCACCGGCCGGGTTCCGGTCCATCTGACCCGCTTCATCGGGCGGGAAGCCGAGCTCGACGAGGTGCGGCAGCTGGTGTGCGCCCACCGGCTGGTGACGCTGGTCGGCGCGGGCGGCGTGGGCAAGACGCGGTTGGCCGAACAGCTCGCCGGCTCGGTCACCGACGAGGCGTGGTGGGTGGACTTGGCGCCGATCGTCGACCCCGACCTGGTCCCGGTGCGGTTGGCCCGCGCGTTGCTGCTGCCCGACCAGCCGGGGCGCTCGACGCTGCAGACCGTCGTCGACTTCCTCGCCGACCGCACGACAACGGTGATCTTGGACAACTGCGAGCACCTGCTGGACGCGTGCGCGGAGCTGGTGGGCGCGTTGTTGAGCGCCTGCCCGCGGCTGAGGATCGTGGCGACCAGCCGCGAACCGCTCGGGGTAACCGGGGAGGCGACCTGGCTGACACCGTCGCTGACCTTGGCCGACGAGGCGATCGAGTTATTCACCGACCGGGCTCGTCTGGCCCGCCCGGACTTCGTCGCGACCGGTGACCAGGGCGCGGCGGTGGCCGAGATCTGTCGCCGACTGGACGGCGTGGCGTTGGCGATCGAGCTGGCGGCGGCCCGAGTCCGGGCGTTGAGCCCCATCGACATCGTCGACGGGCTGCACGACCGATTCCGGTTGCTGACCGGCGGGAGCCGCGCCGCGGTCCCGCGCCAGCAGACCCTGCGGGCGTCGGTCGACTGGTCGCACGCCTTGCTCAGTGCGCGCGAACAGCTGCTGTTCCGCAGGTTGGCGGTGTTCATGGGCGGCTTCGACCTCGACGCCGCGGTGGCGGTGGCAGGCGAGCCCGAGGTGGCGCGCCCCCAGCTCGTCGACGAGCTTTCGCTGCTGGTCGGCAAGTCGCTGGTGCTGGCCCGCGACAGCGGACGCGGCACCCGGTATCGGCTGCTCGAGACGGTGCGGGAGTACGCACTGGAAAAACTCGAGGACTCCGGCGAGGCCGATGCAGTGCGCAGCCGCCACCGCGACCATTACACCGAGCTGTTCGCCGCCCCGCGATCCGGCGCTGTTGGGCGCTGGACCGAACGCGCCGAGGTGGAGATCGACAACGTGCGGGCGGCATTCGCCTGGAGCCGCGACCACGGCGACGCCGACGCCGGGTCGCGGCTGGCATCGTCGCTGCAACCTCTGTGGCTGCGCGGCCGCATCACCGAGGGGCTGAGCTGGTTCGACGCCATCGGCGCCGACACCACCGTGGCGCCGTCCACCCGGGCCCGCACCCTGGCTGATCGGCTGATCCTCAACCAGTTGGCCGGTGTGCTCGGCCGGCTGGACGAGGCCGATCAGGCGTTGGCGATTGCCCGGAACCTCGATGCCGCCGACCCGGCCCTGCTCGCCTGGGTGCTCACCGCCTGCGGCTGCACCTGCCTCTTCCGTCCCGAGTTGGCGCTGCCGTACTTCGCCGAGGCCGTGCAGCTGTGCCGGTCGGTCGGTGATGCCTGGCAGCTGGCGCAGGTCCTGGGCTGGCAGGCCCTGGCCGCGTTTGTGGCGGGCGATCCGGCCGGGGCCCGCGCGGCCGGCGAGGAAGGCGGTCGTCTGGCCGACCGGATCGGTGAGGATTCGGTGTCCCGGCTCTGCTGCTGGTGCATCGGGTTGGCGCGGTGGCTCGCCGGCGACCTGACCGAAGCCGAGGCGCTGCTGACCGACCTGGCGGACCAAGCGCGCGCCGCCCACCACCTGCTGATCGAGGCGGTAGGCGCCCAGACGCTGGGCATGGTGCACGCTTACCGCGGCGATGCGGCCGGGGCGGGTGCCGCGGCGGCCTCGGCGCGGGAGGCCGCCGCCGTGCTGGCGGTCGGCTTCCACCAGGGCGCGGCGTGTGGGGCGTCGGCATATGCGTCGCTGGCCGGTGCGGACGTGACCGGCGCGATCGATGCGGCGACGGCGGGTTGGCAGGCGTGTCGGCAGACCGAACTGCTGGCCATCAACTGCGACCCGATCGCCGAGGCGACTTTGGCAGCCGGCGATGTCGCGTCGGCACGCCAGTGGGTGGAGCGGGCGATCGCGACGGCCGCGGGTGTGCATCGAATGGTGTTGCTCGCCACACGTGTTCGGGTGGCCATCGCCGAGAACGACTGCGAAAAGGCCTATCGAGATGGCTATGAGGCGCTGGGGATCGCCGCGGAGACCGGGGCATACCTGACCGTTCCCGATGTTCTGGACTGCCTTGCCGGCTTGGCTACGACTCCTGCCGGGAGGCACAAAGCCGCGCGCCTTTTCGGTGCGGCACAAGCGTTGCGGGACCAGACTGGTCAGGTGCGATTCTCCTGCTACGACGTCGCATACCACCAGGCGGTACGCGTTGCCCGTGGCGCGATAGGTGATGGGGCCTTCGATGACGGATGGGCCGAGGGTGCCGGCTTGTCCCCCCAGGCAGCGATCTCCTACGCACTGCGCGGCCACGGTGCCCGCAAACGGCCCACGACGGGATGGTCGGCCCTTACCCCGGCCGAACTCGATGTGATTCGGTTGGTCCGCGAAGGAATCGGCAATAAAGACATCGCCGCAAGGCTTTTCGTCTCACCGCGCACCGTCCAGACCCACCTGTCCCACATCTACACGAAGCTGAGTGTGACCTCGCGGGTTCAGCTGGTTCAGGAAGTGACTGGCGGCGAGCGATATCCACGACCGGTCATGGGTTGATCGCTCGGTGGAGCGGTCGCTGGGCTGCCGTCGCCGGTGTCGTTGCGGCGGCAGCCCCGGCCGGCGGAACGCTCAGTAGATCACGCTGTGTGAGGCGGAGTTTCCCGAGCCGTTGCAGCTCACGGTGACGTCCCAGGTTCCGCCCAGTTGCGGGGCCGGGATCCAGATCGGCGCCGAGGGCCCGCGGCCGGTCAGCGCCACTCCGGAATCGAACGGAATCGGCAGTGTCTCCCCGGTGCCGACGGAGTGGTAGCTGCACCATTCCGTCACCCCATCAGGGTTGCCGCCATCGAGAACGGTGGCCCACAGGCTGAGGCCGCCGCCTTCGTACTGAACCCACAGGTCGAGGGTGCCGAACATAACCGGGTTGGCGTTGGCTTGCGCGGTCCCGGCCCCCACCAGGGGCAGAGCCGCGATCGTCAGGGCTGTCGCAGCCCCGCCGATCGCGGACGCGCGAACCGCTTTCAGCGCGCGGATGGTACTCATGATCTGTTCCTCTCTGATGCAGCGGGCCGGGCGGCTCGCGGTCGGCGGGACGCACCGCCCGAACCGGGTTTGGTCCCGGCGTCGGTGCCCGGGATTCGGCCGGAAACCTGGCGTGCCCTGATGTATTCGGTTGTGTGAGTCGACTATCCGAGCAGGCCAGACGGACAACATCGGCCAAAACGCGTATATCGACATGACGTCGCGTGATGCGTACCTGCGCGCCGATATCTACGCGGTTTAGCTGATGTTCTCGCCGACTGAGCGGTCGAATACTCGACCGGTCCGAATAAACCCCGACCACGGCAGGCAGACGAACGATGCCGGGTCCGGCACCCAGAAAGGCAAAAACCATGACCTCGCACTACAGCGACGACCGCACACACCGCGGCCCCAACGCCGCGGCCCAGCGCTCCCGCCACGTTCCGCCACAACCGTCGACCTTCACGACCGGCTCCGGCCGGCGCATGTCCTTCATCGAGCAACTGATTGCGCAAGGCATGCGCGGAGAACTCATCGCCCAGCCGTGGTTTCAATCGCTGCGCCAGGACAACCCCAACGCGGTGCTGGGAGTGACGTTGGGATCGGTCGGCCTGTTGTCCGTCGCCCTACCGGGAACGAGCCTGATGACGTTCTCGGTTATCGCGGTGATCGGCCGACTGGTCACCGTCGGACTGTGGCTCGTCTTCGGGTACGTCGCCCTGGCGTTGGGCACCCCGCGAGCACACCGGCTCCTGCACTGGGCATCGATTCTGGCGGCGGTGGCATGGTCACTGTGCGTGGCGGTTTCGGTGTCGGCGCTCGAGTTCTTTGAGCACTGGAATCATGTCGCCCGGGAATGGGGGACGCCGACGCAGTCGATCGGCCTGATCGTTTTCGACCTGCTCCTCAACGTGGCCACCGCTGTGCTGTTCGGCTACCTGGCCGTGGCGGTACATCGGGGGCTCAAGCGGGTCGGCGCACGACGCTAGGAGCCTGCTGCGAGGCCGTGGGACAGATCCTCGTGCGTCGAGTACGCCCTCGCGCGTCGAGTGTGAAGACAGGTTCACGCTCGACGCCGAGGGTGAACTTGTCTTCACGTTCGGTGGTGGTCGGGGGCGAGTTGGCCGGTCACTAGACTGGCCGGCGTGCTCATCGGTTCTCACGTCAGCCCGAAAGACCCGATCGCGGCGGCGAAAGCCGACGGCGCCGACACGGTGCAGATCTTCCTGGGCAACCCGCAAAGCTGGAAGGCGCCCAAACCCCGCGAGGACGCCGCCGCGCTGCGCGAGTCGGGCCTGCCGATCTACGTCCACGCCCCGTACCTGATCAACGTCGCCTCGGCGAACAACCGGGTGCGCATCCCCTCGCGCAAGATCCTGCAGCAGACCTGTGATGCCGCCGCCGACATCGGGGCCAAGGCGGTCATCGTGCACGGCGGGCACCTCGCCGCCGACGAGGACCCCGTCGACGGGTTCGTCCGCTGGCGCAAGGCTCTCGACCAGCTCGAGTCCGAGGTGCCGGTGTATGTGGAGAACACCGCCGGCGGGCAGAACGCGATGGCCCGGCGCTTCGACACGATCGCCGGGCTGTGGGAGCACATCGGCGACACCGGGGTCGGGTTCTGCCTGGACACCTGCCACACCTGGGCGGCGGGGGAGTCGCTGCTCGACGCGGTGGACCGGATCAAGGCCATCACCGGGCGCATCGACCTGGTGCACTGCAACGACTCCAAGGACGCGCCCGGCTCCGGCCGGGACCGCCACGCCAACTTCGGTACCGGGGAGATCGACCCGCAACTGCTGGTCGCGGTGGTCAAAGCGGCGGGCGCCCCGGTGATCTGCGAAACCGCCGAAGAGGGCCGCAAGGACGACATCGCGTTCCTGCGCGACCAGCTGGGCGCGTAGCCGACCCGGGTAATCCCTGAGATCGACGTCAAATCGGCCCGATCCGGTCTTTTTTCGCCCTGTACCGCCGCTGAGGTGTCGATTTCAGGGGCGTCGCACGCCCAACCTGCCTATTACAGTCCTTGTTCGGTTGTGGAAAAGCTGTAACACTGAGGTCATGTCCGACACCCACACCGTCACCAACCAGGTCCCGCCGCTGGAGGGACACAACCCCGCCACCTCGCCGATGCTGATCGAGGCCCTGATCCGCGAGGGCGGCGACTGGGGCGTGGACGAGGTCACCGAACTCGGCGCCCTCGCCGGCACCGCCCAAGCGCGGCGCTGGGGGGAGCTGGCCGACCGCAACCGGCCGATCCTGCGCACCCACGACGCGGTGGGCCACCGCATCGACCAGGTCGAATACGACCCGGCCTACCACGAACTGATGCGCACCGCGATCGGCCACGGCCTACACGCCGCACCCTGGGCCGACCCCCGGCCCGGCGCCCACGTGGTGCGCGCCGCCAAGATGGGCGCGTGGACCGTCGAGCCCGGCCACCTGTGCCCGATCTCGATGACCTACGCGGCGGTGCCCGCCCTGCGCTACAACCCGGAGCTGGCCGAACGCTACGAGCCGCTGCTCACCAGCCGCAGCTACGACCCGGACCCGACCGCGGTGGCCACCGCCAAGGCCGGCATCACCGCCGGGATGTCGATGACCGAGAAGCAGGGCGGCTCGGACGTGCGGGCCGGCACCTCCACCGCCACCCCCAACGGCGACGGCAGCTACACCCTCACCGGCCACAAGTGGTTCACCTCCGCTCCGATGGGCGACATCTTTCTGGTGCTCGCCCAAGCCCCCGGCGGGTTGAGCTGTTTCCTGCTGCCCCGGGTGCTACCGGATGGCACCCGCAACCGCATGCGGCTGCAGCGGCTGAAGGACAAACTCGGCGACCACGCCAACGCCTCCTCGGAGGTGGAGTACGACGGCGCGACCGTCTGGCTGGTCGGGGAGGAGGGCCGGGGGGTCGCGGTGATCATCGAGATGGTCAACCTCACCCGCCTGGACTGCGCCCTGGCCAGCGCCACCAGCATGCGCACCGGACTGAGCCGCGCCATCTACCACGCCCAGCACCGCAAGGCCTTCGGCGCCTACCTGATCGACCAGCCGCTGATGCGCAACGTGCTCGCCGATCTCGCCGTGGAGGCCGAGGCCGCCACCATGGTCGCGATGCGGATGGCCGGTGCCACCGACAACGCGGTGCGCGGTGACGAGTACGACGCGCTGCTGCGGCGCATCGGGCTGGCCGCCGCCAAGTACTGGCTGTGCAAGCAGGCCACCCCGCACGCGGCGGAGGCGATGGAATGTCTGGGCGGCAACGGCTACATCGAGGACTCCGGCATGCCGCGGCTGTTCCGCGAGGCGCCGCTGATGGGCATCTGGGAGGGTTCCGGCAACGTCAGCGCTCTGGACACCTTGCGCGCCATCGCCACCCAACCCAAATCGGTCGACGTGCTCTTCGACGACATCGAGAAAACCGCCGGACAGGACCCCCGCCTCGACGCCCATGTCGCGGCACTGAAAACCCAACTGCACCACCTCGACGACCTCACCGAGGCGCAGCTACGCGCCCGCCGGATCGCCGAGGACATCTGCCTGGCGCTGCAGGCGACCCTGCTGGTTCGCCACGGCCACCCCGCGATCACCGAGGCCTTCCTGGCCACCCGGCTCGACCGCGACTACGGCCACGCCTACGGAACCCTGCCACCCGGACTGGATCTCGCGCCGATCCTCGACCGCGTCCTGGTCAAGGGCTAGCCGCCGTGGACCTCGCCGACCTCACCACGATGACCTACGAGGTGACCGACCGCGTCGCGCGCATCACCTTCAACCGGCCCGAGAAGGGCAACGCGATCATCGCCGACACCCCACTGGAACTGGCGGCCCTGGTCGAACGCGCCGACCTGGACCCCGACGTGCACGTCATCCTGGTCTCCGGGCGCGGCGACGGCTTCTGCGCCGGGTTCGATCTGGGCGCCTACGCCGAGGGGTCCTCATCGGCCGGCGGGGACGCCCACGCCGGCACCGTGCTCGACGGGCGGGTGCAGGCGCAGAACCACCGCCCGGATCGGCCCTGGGATCCGATGCTCGACTACCAGATGATGAGCCGGTTCGTACGCGGGTTCTCCGCGCTAATGCGCGCGGACAAACCGACCGTGGTCAAGATTCACGGCTACTGCATCGCCGGTGGCACCGACATCGCGCTGCACGCCGACCAGATGATCATCGCCGCCGACGCCAAGATCGGCTACCCGCCCACCCGGGTGTGGGGGGTGCCGGCCAGCGGGCTGTGGGCCCACCGGCTCGGTGACCAGCGCGCCAAACGGCTGCTGTTGACCGGGGATTGCCTCACCGGCGCGCAGGCCGCCGAATGGGGGCTGGCGGTCGAGGCGCCCGACCCGGCCGATCTCGACGAGCGCACCGAACGACTGGTGGCCCGCATCGCGGCGATGCCGGTCAACCAGCTGATCATGGTCAAACTCGCCCTCAACGCCCCGCTGCGCGAGAAGGCGACCACCAGCGCGATGCTGAGCACCGTGTTCGACGGCATCGCCCGCCACACCCCCGAAGGGCACGCGTTCGTCGCCGACGCCACCGAACGCGGCTTCCGGGAGGCGGTCCGCAGCCGCGACGAACCCTTCGGCGACCACGGCCGCCGCGCCTCGCAGGTCTAGGCGGGCTCGGATGCCCAGCCCGCACCCGCGCCTCACCGCCCGCTCGGTCGTGCTGTCGATGCTGCTCGGCGCGCACCCGGCCTGGGCCAGCTCGGCCGAATTGGTCCGGCTGGCCGCGGAATTCGGGATCAAGGAGACGACGCTGCGGGTGGCGCTGACCCGCATGGTCAGCGCGGGCGACCTGATCCGCTCCGCCGACGGGTACCGCCTCGCGACCCGGCTGCTGGCCCGCCAGCGCCGTCAGGACGAGGCGCTCGACCCCCGGGGCCGGGCCTGGTCGGGCCAGTGGACCACGTTGGTGATCACCAGCGTCGGCAACGGCGCCCGCACCCGCGCGGCGCTGCGCACCGCACTGCAGCACGGCCGCTTCGGTGAACTGCGCGAAGGGGTTTGGCTGCGCCCGGACAACCTGCAGACCACCCTCGACGACGCGACGCTGCGCCAACTTCGGGTGCTGACCGCCCGCGACGACGACCCGGCCGAACTGGCGGGCCGGCTGTGGGATCTGCCGGGCTGGGCGCAACAGGGCGAGGAGATCCTGGCCTCAATGACCCACGCCCCGGACCTGCCGGCCCGGTTCACCGCGGCCGCCGCCGCGGTGCGCCATCTGCTTGCCGACCCCGTCCTGCCCGACGAATTGTTGCCCGCGCACTGGCCGGGATCCCGACTGCGCGCCGCCTACCGGGAGTTCGCCGCCGAGTTCGGCGGGCGCCGCGCCCTACCCCTGGAGGCATGATGAGCACCGACTCCGTCCTGGTGGAGCACCGCGGGCCGGTCACCACCGTGATCATGAACCGCCCCGCCGCCCGCAACGCGGTCAACGGACCGATGGCCGAGCAGCTGCACGCCGCGTTCGCCGAGTTCGACCGCGACGACGACGCCGCGGTCGCGGTGTTGTGTGGGGCGGGCGGAACCTTCTGCGCCGGAGCCGATCTCAAAGCGTTCGGCACACCGCAGAGCAACCGGGTGCGGCCCGACGGGCCCGGACCGATGGGCCCGACCCGGATGACCCTGTCGAAACCGGTGATCGCCGCGGTCAGCGGCTACGCGGTGGCGGGCGGGCTGGAACTCGCGCTCTGGTGCGACCTGCGCGTCGCCGACGACGACGCCGTGTTCGGGGTGTTCTGCCGCCGCTGGGGAGTGCCGCTCATCGACGGCGGCACGGTCCGGCTGCCCCGACTCATCGGGCAGAGCCGGGCCATGGATCTGATCCTCACCGGCCGGGCGGTCGACGCCGCCGAGGCGCAGGCGATCGGGTTGGCCAACCGGGTGGTGCCGGCCGGGCAGGCCCGCACGGCCGCCGAGACACTGGCCGCCGAGCTGGCGGCGCTGCCGCAGCAGTGCCTGCGCGCCGACCGGCGCTCCGCGCTGAACCAGTGGGGCCGCCCCGAACCCGAGGCGATGGCCGACGAGCTCGCCAGCTTCGCCCGGGTGGCCGGGGAGGCCGTGCACGGCGCGGGGCGGTTCGCCGCCGGCGCGGGCCGCCACGGCGCCCCGGGCTAGCGGCGCCCGCCACGGCGCGCCGGGCTAAAGGCCCCCGACACGGCGCGTTAGCGGCGCCCGCGGCGGACCCGCCGGGCTACTCGCTGCGGCTGACGGTGTTATCGGTTCCGGACCGGTTTACCGCCGGGTCTCCGGCGCGGTAGGTGACGGTGTTGTTGAGCCCGCTGACCGACAACTCGCGCTCGACCCGGGCGATGCGGACCCGGTTGTCGGCGCCGCCGACCGACACGGTGGCGCACACGCCGGTCACCGCCAGCGTGTTGTTGGAGCCGGTGACGCTCAACGAACCACCTTCGCCGCAATCCAATTCGGCGGTGGTGCCCACCGCGTCGTAGCCGGCTGTCGTGCCCACCGGTCCGGTGGGGGAGGACCCGGAGCCACCGCCGCAACCGGCCAGCGCGGCCGCGACGCCGACCCCGATGACAACCGCCCGAAGAGCGCGCAGCACCGGCGCCCTACTCAGGCGGGGATGCGCTGCAACCGGTTGGCCATGCCCAACTCCCGGCCCCGGTCGATCAGCGCCGGCTCACCGTTGTGGAAGAACACCGTCTGGTCGATACCGAAGACGGTGATGTCGTTGACGACGGTGTCGGCGATGATCGTGTTCGACGACCCCTGCACGGTGATCGCCCAGCAGCTGCCCACCACGTTGATGATGTTGTCCGAGCCGAGCACGTAGAGGGTGGCGTCGTTGCAGTCGACGGTCTGGCGGATGCCCTGGCCGACGATGTGGGTGTCGCCGTAGATCGCGTGTGCGGCCGGCGCGCTGACCACCGGGCCGACCAGCGCGGCGACCGTGAACGCGGCCAGACCGATCGCGGCCGCGCCCGCCCGAATCCGTTTCACCGCCGCACACCTCCACGTCGCCTCGGCCATGAGCCACTGTGAGCTTACGTCCCCGCTTCCCGGCCGTGGCCGACTTGGTCAACCAACCCCGAAACGGCGTCCACTAGAGTTCAGTGCTGAACGCGGTGACCCGCCCCCGGCGCCGCAACCGGAGAGTGAGTGTCATGGCAGCGCGGTCGACCAAGTTGAGCCGCGACAGCATCGTTCACGCCGCGCTGACCTTCCTGGACCGGGAAGGCTGGGACGCGCTGACGATCAACGCGCTCGCCACCCAGCTGGGCACCAAGGGCCCGTCGCTGTACAACCACCTCGACAGCCTCGAAGACCTGCGGCGCAGCGTGCGCATGAACGTCGTCGACGACATCATCGCGATGCTCAACCAGGCCGGGGCGGGCCGCGCCCGCGACGACGCGGTGCTGGCGATGGCCGGCGCCTACCGCAGCTACGCCCACCACCACCCCGGCCGGTACTCCGCGTTCACCCGGATGCCGTTCGGCGGCGACGACCCCGAGTTCACCGCCGCCACCCGCGCCGCGGCCGCGCCGGTGATCGACGTGGTCGCCTCCTACGGGCTCGACGGGGAGGAGGCGTTTCACGCCGCGCTGGAGTTCTGGTCGGCGATGCACGGCTTCGTGCTGCTGGAGATGACCGGCGCGATGGACGGGATCGACACCGACGCGGTATTCACCGACATGGTGGTGCGGTTGGCCGCCGGGATGGAACGACGCAGCGGTTAGCCGCGTTGTCCAGCGACTCTGCTGGATTCGGCGGTCTCCCCTAGACTCGCGGGAGCGTCCGAACGACCGACCCCGACTCGCGGGAGCTGATATTCGTGCTCGACGATTTCGAGCTGGACACCGTTTTCGCCCTGAACGCCTTCGCTCTGGATTCCGAAACGACGACCACCAACCTGCAGTCCGCCACCCGGCTCGCGGTGGTGCTGGCCTGGGTGGGCGGCGCGGTCGTCGGCGCGTACCTGCTGGGCTGGGCGCTGTCGTGGCTGATTCAACGCGCCGGCCGGCGCAGCGGGCTGATCACCGACCTGACGGCGCTGACCCGGCGACCGTTCCGCGCGACGTTGATGGTGATGGCCGCCACCGCCGCGGTGGCCGCCACCGTGGACGGCGCCGTGTCCTGGCGTCCCCGCGTCGACCACCTGCTGCACATCCTGATGATCGCCGCGGTCACCTGGCTGTTCGCCAGCCTGGTGATGGTCGCCGAGCGGCGCGCGCTCGCCCGCCTGTCGACCGGCAAGGCCCACCTCGCCGACGGTGACCGGCGACGCAAACGGATCCGCACCCAGGTGACGACGCTGCGCCGGTTGGCGATCGTCATCATCGTGGTGCTGGGCGCGGCCACCGCGCTGATGACCTTCCCCGGCTTCACCCAGATCGGCACCACGCTGTTCGCCTCGGCCGGGGTGCTCTCGGTGGTCGCCGGTCTGGCCGCCCAGACCTCGCTGGGCGCGGTCTTCGCCGGGATGCAGATCTCGTTCTCCGATGCCATCCGCGTCGACGATGTGGTGGTCATCGAGGGCGAGTTCGGCCGCATCGAGGAGATCACCCTGACCTACGTGGTCGTCGAGATCTGGGACCAGCGCCGCCTGGTGCTGCCGACCACCTACTTCACCACCACCCCGTTCGAGAACTGGACCCGCAACGAGACCGAACTGTTCGGCACGGTCGAGTTGGACGTGGACTTCACCGTGCCCGTCGACGAGATGCGCGCCGAACTGGACCGGCTGCTCGCCGAGAACGACCTGTGGGACGGGCGCGCCGGGTCCTTGCGGGTCACCAACGCCGTCGGCGGCTACCTGCGGGTGCGGCCGATGGTCAGCGCGGCCGACGCCGACGCGCTGTTCGTGCTGCGCTGTGACGTGCGCGAAGGCCTCATTGACTGGCTGCAACGCAACCATCCCGGGGCGTTGCCGCGCTACCGGGTGGATCAGCCCGACGCCGGTGACTGGGACGAACTGGTGGGCGTCGGCGCCGACCGCTCCGCCGGTGATGGCCGCCGGCGGTAGGGGAGCGTCCCCTGCTGCTTTGACCTGCCCGACCAGCGGCGGGTATCGTAGTAACTCGTGCCTGGCCGCCTTCGGCGCCTCGGGTCGCCGCAAGGTGCGCTGCCGGGCCGATTCGTGTGTCCATTGCGCAACGGATGAATTCCGCGGCCGGTGCATGCGACGCACCCGGTCACAGGCGACTGCGGCGGGGATAACTGCAGGACAACATACTTCAGGAACAACGGAGCGACACAGGAAGCCGGTAGATGCCAACCATTCAGCAGCTGGTCCGTAAGGGGCGCCGCGACAAGCCCGCCAAGGTCAAGACTGCGGCGCTCAAGGGCAGCCCGCAGCGCCGCGGCGTGTGCACCCGCGTGTACACCACCACCCCGAAGAAGCCGAACTCGGCGCTGCGCAAGGTGGCGCGTGTGAAGCTGACCACCGGCGTCGAGGTCACCGCCTACATCCCCGGCGAAGGCCACAACCTGCAGGAGCACTCGATGGTCCTGGTGCGCGGCGGCCGGGTGAAGGACCTGCCCGGTGTGCGCTACAAGATCATCCGCGGCTCCCTGGACACCCAGGGCGTCAAGAACCGCAAGCAGGCACGCAGCCGCTACGGCGCCAAGAAGGAGAAGAGCTGATGCCGCGCAAGGGTCCCGCCCCGAAGCGTCCGCTGACCAACGACCCGGTCTACGGGTCGCAGCTGGTCACCCAGCTGGTCAACAAGGTGCTGGTGCGCGGCAAGAAATCCCTGGCCGAGCGCATCGTCTACGGCGCGCTGGAGCAGGCCCGCGACAAGACCGGCACCGATCCGGTGATCACGCTCAAGCGGGCGCTGGACAACGTCAAACCCTCGCTGGAGGTGCGCAGCCGCCGGGTCGGTGGCGCCACCTACCAGGTCCCGGTCGAGGTGCGCCCGGACCGCTCCACCACGCTGGCGCTGCGCTGGCTGGTGAGCTTCTCCCGCCAGCGTCGGGAGAAGACCATGGTCGAGCGGCTGGCCAACGAGATCCTCGACGCCAGCAACGGCCTGGGTGCGGCGGTCAAACGCCGGGAGGACACCCACAAGATGGCCGAGGCCAACCGGGCGTTCGCGCACTACCGCTGGTGACCGTCCGCGCCGCCCGCGGGCCGGCGCACTGGAAGACCATCGTCAACTAATCGAAAGAGTGGGAAGACTTCTGTGGCACAGAAGGACGTGCTGACCGACCTGAACAAGGTCCGCAACATCGGCATCATGGCGCACATCGACGCCGGTAAGACGACGACGACCGAGCGGATCCTGTTCTACACCGGCGTCAACTACAAGATGGGCGAAACCCACGACGGCGCCTCCACCACCGACTGGATGGAGCAGGAGCAGGAGCGCGGCATCACCATCACCTCCGCCGCGGTGACCTGTTTCTGGAACGACAACCAGATCAACATCATCGACACCCCCGGCCACGTCGACTTCACCGTCGAGGTGGAGCGCAGCCTGCGGGTGCTCGACGGCGCGGTGGCCGTCTTCGACGGCAAGGAAGGCGTGGAGCCGCAGTCCGAGCAGGTGTGGCGTCAGGCCGACAAGTACGACGTGCCGCGGATCTGCTTCGTCAACAAGATGGACAAGCTGGGCGCGGACTTCTACTTCACCGTCGGCACCATCCGGGACCGCCTCGGTGCCAAGCCGCTAGTCATCCAGCTGCCGATCGGCGCGGAGAACGACTTCGAGGGCATCGTCGACCTGGTCGAGATGACCGCCAAGGTGTGGCGCGGCGAGACCAAGATGGGCGAGACCTACGAGACGGTGGAGATCCCCGCCGACCTCGCCGACAAGGTCGAGCAGTACCGCGGCGAGCTGCTGGAGGCCGTCGCCGAGACCGACGAGGCCCTGCTGGAGAAGTACCTCGGCGGTGAGGAGCTCACGGTCGAGGAGATCAAGGGCGCCATCCGCAAGCTCACCGTCTCCAGCGAGATGTACCCGGTGCTGTGCGGCAGCGCGTTCAAGAACAAGGGCGTGCAGCCCATGCTCGACGCGGTCATCGACTACCTGCCCTCCCCGCTGGACGTGGAGTCGGTGCGCGGGCACGTGCCCGGCGACGAGTCCGAGGAGATCTTCCGCAAGCCGTCGGTCGACGAGCCGTTCTCGGCGCTGGCGTTCAAGATCGCCGTGCACCCGTTCTTCGGTCGGCTCACCTACGTGCGGGTCTACTCCGGCAAGGTCGAGTCCGGCGCGCAGATCGTCAACTCCACCAAGGGCAAGAAGGAGCGGCTGGGCAAGCTGTTCCAGATGCACTCCAACAAGGAGAACCCGGTGGAATCGGCCTCGGCCGGCCACATCTACGCGGTCATCGGGCTGAAGGACACCACCACCGGCGACACCCTCTGCGACGCCAACAAGCAGATCGTGCTGGAGTCGATGACCTTCCCGGACCCGGTCATCGAGGTGGCCATCGAGCCGAAAACCAAGAGCGACCAGGAGAAGCTGTCGCTGGCGATCCAGAAGCTCGCCGAGGAGGACCCGACCTTCAAGGTGCACCTGGACCAGGAGACCGGCCAGACCGTGATCGGCGGGATGGGCGAGCTGCACCTGGACATCCTGGTCGACCGGATGCGTCGCGAGTTCAAGGTCGAGGCCAACGTCGGCAAGCCGCAGGTGGCCTACCGCGAGACCATCAAACGCACGGTGGAGAACGTCGAGTTCACCCACAAGAAGCAGACCGGTGGATCCGGACAGTTCGCCAAGGTGATCGTCACCATCGAGCCGTTCGTCGGCGAAGACGGCGCCACCTACGAATTCGAGAACAAGGTCACCGGTGGCCGCATCCCGCGCGAGTACATCCCGTCGGTCGACGCCGGGGCGCAGGACGCGATGGCCTACGGTGTGCTCGCCGGCTACCCGCTGGTGAACCTCAAACTCACCCTGCTCGACGGTCAGTACCACGACGTCGACTCCTCGGAGATGGCGTTCAAGATCGCCGGTTCCCAGGTGCTCAAGAAGGCCGCTGCCGCCGCGCAGCCGGTGATCCTGGAGCCGATCATGGCCGTCGAGGTCACCACGCCCGAGGAGTACATGGGCGACGTGATCGGTGATTTGAACTCCCGCCGCGGCCAGATCCAGGCCATGGAGGAGCGCAGCGGAGCCCGCGTCGTCAAGGCGCAGGTGCCGCTGTCGGAGATGTTCGGCTACGTCGGCGACCTGCGGTCGAAGTCTCAGGGCCGGGCGAACTACACGATGGTCTTCGACTCCTACGCCGAGGTTCCGGCGCAGGTGTCGAAGGAGATCATCGCGAAGGCGACGGGCGAGTGAGCATGCGAACGAGCGCGGCGCAGAGCCGTGAGCACAGCGAAGGCGACGGGCGAGTAAGCATGCGAACGAGTTCCGGAGCCGAGCCGGTGAGCACGGCGAAGGCGACGGGCGAGTAAGCGCAGCAGACCCACCCGGAGTAACCTTGCCCGGTCACCACCGCGGCACAACTGAAAACATCAACCCTGCTGTAACAGGCACCGACAAGTCCAGGAGGACACAGAAGTGGCGAAGGCTAAGTTCGAGCGGAACAAGCCGCACGTCAACATCGGGACCATCGGTCACGTTGACCACGGCAAGACCACCACGACTGCAGCGATCACCAAGGTTCTGCACGACAAGTTTCCGGAGTTGAACGAGTCGCGGGCGTTCGACCAGATCGACAACGCGCCGGAAGAGAAGCAGCGCGGCATCACGATCAACATCTCCCACGTGGAGTACCAGACCGACAAGCGGCACTACGCCCACGTCGACGCCCCCGGCCACGCCGACTACATCAAGAACATGATCACCGGTGCCGCCCAGATGGACGGCGCGATCCTGGTGGTCGCCGCCACCGACGGCCCGATGCCGCAGACCCGCGAGCACGTGCTGCTGGCCCGGCAGGTCGGGGTGCCCTACATTCTGGTCGCCCTGAACAAGTCGGACATGGTCGACGACGAGGAGCTGCTGGAGCTCGTCGAGATGGAGGTCCGCGAGCTGCTGGCCGACCAGGACTTCGACGAGGAGGCCCCGGTCATCCGGATCTCGGCGCTGAAGGCCCTCGAGGGCGACCCGCAGTGGGTCAAGTCCGTCGAGGACCTGATGGAGGCCGTCGACGAGTCCATCCCGGACCCGGTGCGCGACACCGACAAGCCGTTCCTGATGCCCGTGGAGGACGTGTTCACCATCACCGGTCGTGGCACCGTGGTGACCGGCCGAATCGAGCGTGGCGTGATCAACGTCAACGAGGACGTCGAGATCGTCGGCATCCGCCCGGACACCACCAAGACCACCGTCACCGGTGTGGAGATGTTCCGCAAGCTGCTCGACCAGGGTCAGGCCGGTGACAACGTCGGTCTGCTGATCCGCGGGATCAAGCGTGAGGACGTCGAGCGCGGCCAGGTCGTGGTCAAGCCCGGCACCACCACCCCGCACACCGAGTTCGAGGGCCAGGCCTACATCCTGTCCAAGGACGAGGGTGGCCGGCACACGCCGTTCTTCACCAACTACCGTCCGCAGTTCTACTTCCGCACCACCGACGTGACCGGTGTGGTGAGCCTGCCGGAGGGCACCGAGATGGTGATGCCCGGTGACAACACCGAGATGAGCGTGAAGCTGATCCAGCCGGTCGCCATGGAGGAGGGGCTGCGCTTCGCGATCCGCGAGGGCGGCCGCACCGTCGGCGCCGGCCAGGTCACCAAGATCATCAAGTGACTCGGCGCCGGTAGGCGTTAAAAAACCCCCGCACGCCTCGCGTGCGGGGGTTTTTTACGCTTCGGAGGTGGGGGTGGCTTCGGGCGGAGACGACCAGGAAAGCAGCCGCCCCATCTCCCTGCCGGGCGATGGGGCGACTTTTCCATCTGGTCTGTGGGGGCCAAAGACAGTCGTCACGGCTCCTTGACGAAACTGTACATCCGGTATCGGAACTTGCCGTCTCGCATGAACGCGTAATTTCTGCGCATGACGTTGAAGCGATGAGCCTGGGCCCGTAACGCTCGGGGTATAAACCGCTCGATGACGTCGTCCCATAACGGCAGGGCTTCTTCAAGGCCGCGGGTGACCTGCTCGCTGATGTCCTGCTGCGAGGTCATTACCAGAGGTGCGTTGGCGAGTGCCGCTTCCCAGTCGGCCACAGCTTTGTCAGGGCGGAAGTCCGCATAGAGAAAATTTCCGCCGGGCCGTAGTACGCGGCTGACCTCGGCCAGAAACTGCGAAAAATGCGGGTAGACGTGGGATGATTCGAGGTTGATAACGACATCGAAGGCTTGGTCTGGAAACGGTAACCGCTCTGCGTCGCCTTCAACGAAGCTAAGCCCGGCGACCGAGTGTCGCTGCCGACAATAGTCGATGCCTTCGCTGTTCAAATCGAGGCCGGTGTAGGTTGCCGGCTTCAAGGTGCGCGTGAGGTATGAGGCGCCCCCGCCGTGCCCACAGCCGACCTCCAGAACCTCCTTGCCAGCGAGATCTGACTGGGTGGCGACGCGGTGATAGAGCTGGATCGGGAGGCGATTGGGTTCGTCGGCATCTGACAGCGGTACCGCCATCGGAGGGTCTTCCTGGTAGCCGTAGTTGAGGAAGACGAGATCGGCGTCCCTGAGCCTCCTGGTTAGGCGCGGGTAGACGAGCTTGGCGTCGAGGTACTGGTTGAGCCGCGTGAGCCGCCGATTGAGCGCAAGGGCGAGCCACTGAAGAGGCTTCGGATGGGTGGTCAACACCGCCATGGGGTCAGTATGCCAGAGGCCGGCGCGCCATGGGGTTGAAATCCAATGCTACGCAGCCCGACTCGGTTCTTATACCATGCGTGGTCACAACAAGAAATGAAAACGACGATTGTCACGAAGAATCCCTACAAATTGTCACCAAGGGCCCCTGCGAGTCGTGACCGTTGGCAATCTTCGCCACCGGTCGATGCTCCTCGCCCATGCGAGTCCATCGTCATTCGCAAGACGGGCCGTGGAGTCTCGGGTAGACGCCGGTGACCTGGCGCTGGCGCGGAGGGCGGGCATAGCCGGGCGCGGTACCCCGATCCAGCTCAAGGTAAACAAAACCCAGGTCAGCGAGTGTATACGGGTCTGGCGTCGAGATCGGTTACCGCGTAGTCACATTCATCCCATTGACACCAAGGTGTAGCCTGCGTCTAATTGGGGGAGCCTGTCAGGGAACACTCAGACTAGGGGGAGCGGTGGTCCATGCACTTTGCGGCCGCGGCGGCATCGCTTCAGGGGAGTGCCCTCTGTCGCAGCCGGCGGGCCGAGATTGCGGATACGGTCTGCCGGCTCGCCGGTGGCTGAGTCCCGCGCTCCCGGGCCTCCCCGGCGTCGTGATTTCCGGGCCGTCCTGAAACTGGTGCTGTCGCCGCTCAGTTTTGTTAACTGGGTGACACATCGCTGCCAGCACCAGTATGTTGAGAATCATTACCAGGTGAGGAGTAAGGTTGAGTACCAACCCATTTGACGACGAAGACGGTAAATTCTTCGTTCTGGTGAATGATGAAGACCAGCACAGCCTGTGGCCACACTTTGCTGAGATTCCTCCTGGCTGGAGGGCGGTCCATGGGGAAGCTGACCGATCCTCCTGCATGGAGTACATCGAGCACAACTGGCCGGACATCCGCCCGAAGACCCTGCGCGAACGGTTGGCGAAGCATGACGCACGGGGAGAATGAGATCTCCGAAGGGAGTGCGACCGAGGTTGGCGACCAACTTCTACCACTGACCCGCAGCCAGTTAGACATCTGGCTCTCGCAGCAAACTGGTCTCGTCGGCACAGAATGGCAGCTGGGCCTGCTCGGCAAGGTGGACGGGCCGATCAAGCCGGACCTCCTGGAGAGTGCGATCCGCCATACGCTTGATGAGGCCGAGGCCGGCAGGGCGGTCGTCATTGAGGAAGCGGGTCGGGTCGGTCAGCGACCATTTGATTATTCAAATTTTGAACTGGATCTCTATGACTTGACTGACTCGGAGGACCCGGCTGGCACTGCACGCGAACTTGCGTCACTAATCCAGCGAGACCCGATGTCGCTATCCGGTCCGTTGGCGAAGTTCGTATTATTCCAGACGGGTATATCGGAATATTACCTCTTCGGGCTTTGCCACCATATCGCCGTAGACGGATTAAGCATGGCGATGGTCAGCCGCCGAATCGCGGCTGTTTACACTGCGCTCGTCTCTGGCAAGCCGGCTGCACCATCGTCTTTTGGATCCCTCCGTGATCTCGTTAGATATGAAACGGAGTATGAACAATCCGCCGACTACGAAGAAGACCTCGACTACTGGCGAAACAATATTCCACAGGACAGCGGGCTTGACGGCCAGATGCTCTCGGTAGGCAACCATGACGCGTATTCGACATCTGCCACGGTCCAGCTCAAGGTCGGTGTTGTTAAAGGAATCGGTGAGTTAAACAAAAGCTTGCGTATTCGACGCTATTCGGTTATTACCGCGGCATGCGCACTGATGGTGAGATCATGGTCTCGCAATAGCTCGGAAGTCGCATTAGACTTTCCGGTTAGCCGAAGGGTCGGTCAACTGTCCCGGACAATTCCGGGCATGCTGGCCGGTGTCGTTCCGTTGGTGCTCAAAACATCACCGACGGCCACCATCGCAGAGTTTTGTCGATATGTCGACGTTCGCATACGAGAATTATTGCAGCACCAGCGCTTCCCTGTGCGCACCCTTGAGACCGGCGAGGAAGGGCTTTCGGGTATCGGGGCTGCGACTAACCGGGTAGCCGTCAACTTCATCCCAGGTCGGTTGACGCTCGACTTGGCCGGTACTCCAGTAACAGCGTCATACACCAACCACGGCCCCTTGGGGCATTTCGGCTTCTTTTTTCTCGGTGCAGGTGACGAACTTCTCCTCAGCACCGCTGGCGCTGGGCAGCCGTTCGCGGGTCTTGGAGTAGCGGACTTGGGGGAACGGCTGCAGCGCATCTTGACGATAATGGCAGCGAACCCCGATGCGCTGTTGTCCTCGATCGACACGCTGCTTGGCGATGAGGATGCGAGTCTTGATGAGTTCGGTAATCGCACGGCGTTGACTACCGCGCCATCGGTGTGGAAGTCGATTCCGGGGTTGTTTGCCGAGCAGGTGGTGGCGGGCCCGGATGTGGTGGCGTTGCGGTTTGAGGGTCGGTCGTGGACGTACCGGCAGGTGGATGAGGCGTCGAATCGGTTGGCGCATCTGCTAGTTGGTCGTGGTGTGGGCCCGGGTGGCCGGGTGGGGTTGGTGTTGCCGCGTTCGGCTGATGCGGTGATCGCGATCCTGGCGGTGCTCAAAACGGGGGCGGGGTATGTGCCGGTTGACCCGATGGTGCCCGATGAGCGGGTGCGTTTTGTGTTCGATGACGCCGCCCCGACGGTGGTGCTCGCCGACGCCGAGCAGGCGCAGCGCCTCACCGGCATGGGGGTGAGTGCCGCAGTCATCGATGTTGAGGATCCGGTGATCGCTGATCAGCCGGCCACCGCGCTGGCATCGGGGCCGACGGCCGACGATATCGCCTATGTCATCTACACCTCCGGAACCACCGGTGTGCCCAAGGGCGTAGCGGTTGCTCACTCTAGCGTCGTTGCAATGTGTAAGGAGATTTCGGTCGGCGTGGGTTTGGGGCCGGAGCAGGTGTGGTCCCAGTGGCATTCGTTGACCTTCGATGTTTCGGTGTGGGAGGTCTGGGGTGCGTTGCTGCATGGGGGCCGGCTGGTGGTGGTTCCTGAGCAGGTGAGGCATTCGGCCCAGGACTTGCAGGAGTTGCTTGTCGCCGAGCAGGTCACTGTGTTGAGCCAAACGCCTTCGGCGGTGGCGGTGTTGTCACCGCAGGGTCTCGAATTGATGGCATTGATTGTTGCCGGTGAGGCGTGTCCTCCGGAGTTGGTGGATCGGTGGGCGCCGGGTCGGGTGATGGTTAACGCTTATGGACCTACGGAGGCCACGATCTATGCGTCGGTGAGTGCGCCGTTGTCGCCGGGTTCGTCGGTGGTGCCGATTGGGTCGCCGGTGCCGGGGGCGGCGTTGTTTGTG
>NZ_LZLJ01000059.1 GCF_001668625.1 Mycobacterium sp. 1274756.6 | reverse complement strand
GGTTTCACGGTGGGGCCCAAGGAGAAGAAGCTGGGCATCAAGGGCTCGCCGACCACCGAGTTGTACTTCGAGGACTGCCGCATCCCCGGCGACCGGATGATCGGGGAGCCGGGCACCGGGTTCAAGACCGCGCTGCGCACCCTGGATCACACCCGCCCGACGATCGGCGCGCAGGCGGTCGGGATCGCGCAGGGCGCGCTGGACGCGGCGATCGAATACACCAAGGACCGCAAGCAGTTCGGCCGTCCGGTCGCCGACAACCAGGGTGTGCAGTTCATGATCGCCGACATGGCGATGAAACTGGAGGCCGCCCGGCTGATGGTCTACCGGGCCGCGGCGCGCGCCGAGCGCGGCGAGCCGGATCTGGGGTTCATCTCCGCGGCCAGCAAGTGCTTCGCCTCGGATGTGGCGATGGAGATCACCACCGACGCGGTGCAGCTGTTCGGCGGGGCCGGCTACACCATCGACTTCCCGGTCGAGCGGATGATGCGCGACGCCAAGATCACCCAGATCTATGAGGGCACCAACCAGATCCAGCGGGTGGTGATGAGCCGGGCGCTGCTGCGCTGAGCCGCGGCGCCCCGCCCCACCCGCCGAGCGTGAACGCAGGTTCACTTTCGCGCTCGAACGTGAACCCTGCTTCACGGTGGGGCACTACGGTGGAGCCATGGCCGCTCAGGACAAGCGGGCCGCGGCCCGCGCCGCCCGCCACGCGTTCCTCGACACCCTCGAGTCGCTCAGCGACGCCGAATTCGACACCGGCCCCACCCTGTGTGCGGGCTGGGCGCCCCGCGACGTGCTGGGGCATCTGCTGGGCACCGCCGAGGTCGGCCCGTACCTGCGGGCGCCGTGGCGGCTGCACAAGATCAACGAGGAGGCCGCCGCCGCCGCGCACCGGCGCAGCCGGGCCGAGCTGACCGCGGCCGGCCGGGCCTGGGCCGACCTGCCCACCCGCATCGACCGGGCGCTAGCCGGGCTGCTGATGGGCGACGTCGCGATGCACCACCAGGACGTGCTGCGCGGGCTGGGGCGCAGCCGGGAAATCCCGCCGGTGGAGGAAGCCGCCGTCTTCGCCGAGGGCATCAGCCTGACCGTGCAGAAACTGCAGCCCACCCTGCTGCGCTACCGGGTGGAACCGACCAACGGCATCGGCCGGCCCCGCGGGCGCGGCACCCGGGTGCGCGGCACCGCCGAAGCGCTCGGACTGTGGCTGGGCGGCCGCGACATCACCGACGTCGAGATCGAGCGCTGAGCGGCGTCATTCCCGCGGCGGGTCGCGTAACTCGGTGCGCGCGAACAGATACCAGCCGACGACGGCGGCGGCCAGCGCCAGGATCAGCACGATCGTCGGCGCCCAGCCCAGGCTGACGAAGACGGCGTCGCCGCCGGGCGCGCTGGCGGCCACCCGCTGGCGCAGCGCGATCGCCAGCATCGATCCCACCGCGCTGAGCACCGCACCCAAAAACGCCTGCCCGTAGCGGTCGCGGAGCGCCGCGACCAGCATCCACACCGCCGGGGCGCAGATGAGCAGCCCCACCGGGATCGGGGCCAGCCGGGCGTCGATCGCCCCGTCGCGGCTCCAGTGCCCCCACGCCGACATCACCGCCGTGCCGTCGAGGGTGCGGGCGTGAAACCACGGCTGCAGGGCGGCGACCGCCACCAGCGCCACGCCGATCGCGGCGAAGATCCACTTCATGGCCCCGAGTTTCTCAGTACGCCCGGCGGTCGGGTCTTGACGGGGGTGGGTTCACGACGCAGAATCCTACACAGTGTAGGAAAATGGAAAGGGACATCGGCAGTGAGCACACTTCGCGAATGGCTGGCGCTGCCGCCGGCCGAACCCGCCGAGGACTACGGGTTCTTCGGCCCCGATTCGGTCACCTGGAAGGTGTGGAGCTACCCGACCTCGCTGTCGGTGGGGTTCCAGCGCGCGGTGGTCATCGAGGAACTCGACCCGGCGCTGGTCGCCTCGGTGGACACCACGAGCCAGATCTATGAGCGGCCGCGCGCCCGCTACGACCGCACCCTGCGCTACTTCGCGATGGTGGCGTTCGGCGACGCCCGCTCGACCGCCGAGATCGCCGACGTGCTGGTCAAGATCCACTCCAAGGCGATCGGCACCGACCCGGTCACCGGCGCGGCCTACGACGCCAACGACCCGGCCTCCCAGCTGTGGATCCACCTGACCGCCTGGCACTCGATCCTGGTGGCCTACGAGAAGTACGGCCCGGGCAAACTCACCGCGGACGAGGAGCGCCGGTACTGGGCGGAGTGCGCCCGCGCCGCCGAACTGCAGACCTGCGACCCCGCCGACGTCCCCCGCGACCGGGCCGGGGTGCGCGCCTACTTCGCGGCGATGAAACCGCAGCTGATCGGCTCCGACATCGCCAAGCGGGCGATGAACCACCTGCTGCGCGCCGAGGTGATGCTGCCGCCGATGCCGCTGGCGTTGCGCCCGTTCACCCGGGTGATCACCGCGGTCCTGCGCCGCGGCACCCTGGCGACCATGCCGCGCTGGATGCGGAGCATGGCCGGGCTGCCCACCTCACCGCTGCTCGACGCCCTGGTGGTCCCGCCGCTGAGCGCGGCGTTCACCGTCATCAGCATGAGCACCCGCCTGCAACTGATCCTGCTGCGGCTGCTGTCGCCGACGACGCTGCCGATCGGGGCGCGGGTGCTGCGCGCGGTCCCGCCGGCCAGCCCGGTGGCCACCACCCCGCGCGAGGCGCAGGCCCGCTACGGTTTCGCCCCGCCCGCCGAGGCCCACCGGCAGCTGCGCCGCAAGCAGCACGAGCGGGTGTTCGGCGCCGGTGCCGCCCCCAGCGACGAGGGCATCCGCGAATCCGAGCCCGTGCTCGGCCCGGTCGGCTGAAGGGGGTGGCCGTGCTCGACCCGATCAACGCGTTCCTCGACCGTCGGCTCAGCATCCGCCAACTGCTCTACCTCGGTATTGTCGCGGCCGTGGTGGTCTTGGTCCCGTATCTCACCGTCGGGCTGATCTGGGCGCTCACCCACGCCGACCATCTGGGTGCGCTCACCGGCGCGGACAAGGTGTTCTCGGCGCTCGGGGAGGTCGTGGCCTGGCCGGTGCTGCTCATCGCCGACGTCTGCCTGGTCTGACCGCCCATGTCCGCCGCCGCCACCGGACGCGCCCGCGCCGAGCACCTCGGGCCGCAGCGGCGCCGCCCGCAGGTGCTCGACGCCGCCCTGGCGATCGCGGCGCACGACGGGGTGGCGGCGGTGACGATGGCCGCCATCGCCGAGCGGCTGCAGGTCACCCGCCCGGTGGTCTACGCCTGCTACGGCGGCCGCGGCGAGGTGTTGGCCGCGTTGCTGGACCGCGAAACCGAGCTGCTGCTGCAGCGGCTGTTCGCGATGCTGCCCCCGCAGCGCACCGGGTCGATCGAGCAGCTGTTCATCGACGGCTTCCGCACCCTGCTGCAGACGGTGGCCGAACGCCCGGAGTCCTGGCGGATCATGTTCGTCGCCGACCCCGACCCGGTGCTGGCCGAGGCGGTGCGGCGGGGCCGTGCCCAGATCGCCGACCGGTTCGCGGTGGCGCTGCGCCCGCTGCTGGAGCGGCGCGGGGTCGCCGACGTCGACCGGACCCTGCCGCCGCTGGTCGAGGTGTTCCTGGCGATCTGCGAGTCCGCGGTGCGGATGATGCTCGACGGGGACTGGAGTCCCGAGGCGCTCGCCGCCATCGTCGGCCCGGCCGCCTACCGGGCGTTGCGCGCCACCGGTTGAACGCCAGCGCCCGCCGCGCTCAGCCGACCAGCCCGGCGCGGGTGGCGCGGGCCCGGCCCGCGGCCACCATGGCGGCGGTGGCCCCTACCCCGGCGGCCAGATTCCAGCCGTCGTCGGTGCGCGCGCCCTTCTTACGTCGCGCTGCGGTGATAGCCCAAGCTGGCCCGGTCCCGATCATCGGCGGGCAGGCCCAGAAACACCTGCCGCAGCCGGTCCCACAACTCCAGTTGCCGCCAGTCGGGGTGCTCGCGCAACTGCTGGTCGTTGGTGAGGAACGGGTTGGGCAGCAGGATCGTCATCATCTGCTCGTCACGGCCGTTGAACAACCGCACCCCCCAGGAGCGCGGGGCGTCGGCGTCGTCGAGGCGGCGGTACATCTCGGCGCGCGAGCAGCGGCGGATGCGGCCGCGTTCCGGGCCGCTCTCGGTGTGCTCGCCGATGCACAGGTGGAAATGCCAGCGGCCGAAGTCGACCGTGGCGTAGCCGTCGTACATCGAGATCCGGCGGGGCGCGTTGGGGGCGGCCACCTCCCAGGCCGCGCCCTCCATGATGATGCCGAACCAGATGTCGTCCCAGTACTCCTCGAAGCACAGGTGCAACAGGTTCAGCAGGTTCTGCTCGTCGGTGGGCAGCGCCCAGCGCTGCTCGCGGCCGCCGGTCTCGTCGGTGACGATCGCCGGCGCGTCGACGGCGGGGGAGGGGTCGGTCATCGGGTCACCTTTCTGGGCTCGGGCCGGCGGTCCAGGGCGCAGTCGCCGCACAGCCCGGCGTCGGACGTGCGGTAGTACAGACAGCAACTGGTCCGCCGGTAGGCGGTGGCGTCCGCGGTGAAAACTACCGCGCCGGCGAGGTTTTCGTCGCACACCGCGGCCGCCAGACGCCACGCCGGCCCGGTGGCGCCGGCGCCGCGATGCCGGTCGAACACCCGCGCAGCCCCCATCAGCGCCGATGCGACGTTGCCGCGCAACAGGTTCGCCGAGATCGGCACCGCCCGGCGCAGCGCCGCGGCGAACGGGTCGAGATGCCCGTCGAACACGGTCGCGGCCAGCGCCGGCTGTGCCGCTTCGACCTGCCAGGCGTGCACGCGCGGCAGGTGGAGCCGAAGCTGCCCGTCGACCGAGTGGTAGTGCAGCGCGGTGGGCGACAGGTCCAGGTGCAGGCCGTGGCCGATGAGCATGCCGAGCCACACCGACCACACCCGGGCCGCCACCGACAGGTGGAAGGTGGAGGCCGCCACCCGCGGCTCGGTGGCCCCGATCCGGTCGGCCACCTCGGCGACGGCGGCACCGAGTTCGGCCGGGTCGCGGTAGAGCGCGGCCAGCGGCTGCCAGCCCGGCTCGTCGGTGGCGCCGGCGCCGATGGTGAAATAGGGGCTGGCCGCGCCGATCTCGGCGAGTGCGGCCGCGGCGGTCGCGGTGGGCACGCAGCGGTGGGCCGTGGGCGCCAATGTGCGCAGCAGGGTGGCCAACCCGCCCAGGTCGGTGGGTAGCGCGGTGTCCGGGCCGGTGCGCACGGTCAGCGCGGCCGCCGGGTCGGCGGCGACGACGATCTCGGCCGGGCCGCCGGCGTCGTCGACCTGCCAGCCCTCCCGGGCCAGCACCCGGCTGATCGCGGTGCGCAGCGGCTCGGCCGCCTCGATGCGGGCCGGGCGGGGGGTGGCGGCGGTGTCGCGCAGCACGAAGATCCCGCTGCCCGGGTCGAAGCGCAGCGTGTCGCCGTCGAAGACCGCGCCGATGTGCCCGGCGAGCATGAGCTCCTCGGGCACGGCGTCGAGCAGCTGCCCGGCCGGGGTCATCAGCCACACCCGGTCGGCCACCTGCAGCGCCAACTCCAGGTCGTGGGTGGACATCACCACGGTGAGCTGCTGTTGGCGGGCCAGGTCCCGCAGCAACTCGATCAGACCGGCCCGCGACGACACGTCCAGAAACGCGGTCGGCTCGTCGAGCACCAGCAGGCCCGGCTGCTGGGCCAGGGCCCGGGCGGTCAGCACCCGCTGCCGCTCCCCGTCGGAGAGCTGGGCGGCCGGCCGGTCGGCCAGGTGCGCCGCCCCCACCGCGGCCAGCGCCCAGTCGACGACGGCGTGGTCGCTCGGGCGCAGCCGCCCGCTCAAACCCAGGTGCGGGATGCGGCCCAGCCCGGCCAGCTCGCGCGCCGACAGCAGCCCGGGATCGACCCGCTCGGTGAGCACCACCCCCACCCGGCGGGCCCGTTCGTCGCCGGCCAGCGCGGTCAGGTCGGTGCCGTCGAGCCGGACCCGCCCGGCCAGGGCGGGCTGCAGCCCGCACAGCGTGCGGATCAGGGTGGACTTGCCGCAGCCGTTGGGCCCCAGCAGCACGGTCAACTCACCGCGGCGGGCCCGGGCGGTCAGCCCTGCGGCCACCACGGTGGACCGGCGGCGGCTGCGGTAGCCGACGGCGAGGTCGACCAGTTCGACGCTCATCGCTCGATCCCCAGGCCGCGGCGGCTGCGCAACAACACCACGATGACGATCGGCGCGCCCACGATGGCGGTGACCGCGTTGACCGGCAGCACCGCCCCGCTGCCCGGCGACTGGCTGACCACCCCGCAGGCCAGCGCGACCGCCGCGCCCATCAGCACCGCGGCCGGGATCAGCACCCGGTGATCGGAGGTGCCCAGCGCGATCCGGCACAGATGCGGCACGACCAGCCCGAGAAACGCGACCGGGCCGCAGAACGCGGTCACGGCCCCGGCCAGCAGCGCCGCCGACACGCAGGTGACCACCCGCGCCCCCTGCACCCGCACACCCATCGTGCGGGCGTAGCCCTCGCCGAGCAGCAGCGCGTTGAGCGGGCGCACCGTCAGCGCGGCCACCGCCACCCCGGCCGCGGTCAGCGGCAACAGCAGCCGCAGGTCCGCCCAGGAGGTGCCGGCGAAACTGCCCAGGCTCCAGACCAGGAACTGCTGGACCCGGCGCGGGTCGGCGTAGATGAGCAGCACACTGACGATCGCG
This sequence comes from Mycobacterium sp. 1274756.6, assembly GCF_001668625.1. GTDB lineage: Bacteria > Actinomycetota > Actinomycetes > Mycobacteriales > Mycobacteriaceae > Mycobacterium. The sequence goes on along the minus strand of NZ_LZLJ01000059.1, from coordinate 38,402 downwards.
GTGCTCGCCGCCCCGACCATCACCCCGATCAGCAGCAAGGTGGCCGCCGAGCGCACCCAGCGCGCCAACCCCAGCACCAGCGCGAGCACCGCCCCGGCGCCCACCGCGGCGGCCAGCACCATCCCGGTTCGCCCCCCGCCGCCGAATCCGGCGGTGAACCCGGCGGCCGCCGACCCGGAGCCGACCACGGTCAACGCCACCCCCAGGCTCGCCCCGGAGCTCACCCCGAGCACATACGGGTCGGCCAGGATGTTGCGGAACAGGGTCTGCATCTGCAGCCCGGCCACCGCCAGCGCGGCCCCGGCGGCGATCGCGGTGAGCACCCGCGGCAGCCGCATCGTGGTCACCACCACCTCCCAGCGCGGATCCGAGGGGGCCGCGCCGAGCAGGATGCGCACCGTGTCGTCCAGCGGCACCCGCACCGGCCCGAGCGCGATGCCCAGCAGGGTCAGCACCACGACCGCGCCGGCCAGCGCCACCAGCACCGCCAGCGTGCGCCCGCGCACCGAGCGGCGCGGCGCCGTCCCCGGCGGGGGGACCGGGACGGCCCGCGGGGCCAGGACGGTCACCCGCGCGGTACCTGCCGGTAGAACTCGAACTGGTGCTCCGGTTGCAGGTCGGGGTGCAGGATCGCGATCAGGTCGGCCAGCACCAGATCCGGGCGGGCCACCCCGCGCTCCCAGTAGTCGTTGCCGCCGGCCGGCCCGATCGCCTTGTCCGCCGACCACACCCCGCCGTCGCGCAGCGCGGCCAGCTCGCCGTAGCGAGGGTCGGCGGCCAGGGCGTCGGCCAGCGTCTCCCAGTCGGTGTTGACCAGCCACACCGGCGCGCGGCCGGCCTCGGCGTAGACCGCCTCGAAGCTCAGCTTCAGGTTGGTGCCGGGGTCGGCGGCCCACGGGTAGTCGCCGCCGGCGTCGACGATCAGCCGGCCGGTGTATTCGCGCCCGGTCGGCATCGACCAGGTGCCCTGGTCCATGGTCCCGGGCAGCGCCTGGGTCGGCGGGGCGTCGGCGACCTTGTCGACGAGCACCTCGTAGTCGTTGCGGATCCGGCTGTAGACCTCCGCGGCGTTGTCCTCCGCGCCGGTGAGCGCGGCGATCACCTTGACCCACTCGGCGCGGCCCAGCGGGGTCTGCTCCAGCCATTCGGCGTCGGCGACCACCGCGGTCCCGGCGTCGGCGATCTTGGCGTAGCCGGGGTTGTCCAGCCCGTCGGTGAGCAGCACGTCGGGTCGCTCGGTGGCCACCAGCTCGGTGTTGATCTGGCCGCCGGGGGCGAAGTCCAGCACCTCCCCGTCGTTGATGCGGCCGCGGATCTTGTCGTTGACGACGTTGTCGGCGCCGGCCACCCCGGTGACCACCCCGGTTTTTTCCAGCTCGGCGAACATGCCCAGCTGGGAGGTGGAGCCGGAGTAGACGCTGGCGACCGGGACCTCGATGCGCGGCGCGTCGGCCAGTTCCCCGGTGAGTTCGGGGTCCGGTGCGCCGCAGTGCACCAGCACATAGGACTGCGGGGCGCCGCCGGGGTAGGGCTGGTTGACGGTGAGCACCTGGTAGCTCTTGTGGTAGCGCAGCGTGAAGTTGGTGGCGTCGACGATCGTGGACTTGGTGGGGAAGTAGTCGGTGTTGGCGTCGAAATCGGTGATGCAGTCCCCGGCGGTCGCCTTGGTCGCGGTGGTGGTCGCGGTGGTGGTGCCGCTGCTGCCGGTGCTGGTGTGCTCGTCGGCGGGGGTGCCGCAGGCGGTGGCCAGGACCGCCAGGCAGCCGGTCACCGCGGCGGCTGTCCGGAAGCTGCGGGACATAGGTCGGTCGGCTCCTTCTCGGGGCGCGCCACCCCGGGTCGGCAAGGCGGTCTGATCCGATTCGGCGGGTCGCATACGGGCGACATTGTTGCATTCGCCGCCCCGGTCGCGGGCCCGGACGGGGTCGGGCGCGGTGCCGCGCGGCGAGCGCGAGCGCGATCACAGCGCAGCGGCGACTACCATCGCCACCGTGAAGACAGCGACGGCCTGCGCCGGGGCCGACCACGCGCCGGCCCGTACCGCGCCCGACGCGGGATGGCACCGGGCGGCCGCCTGGGCGCGGCGCCTGGCCTGGGTGACGCTGGCGTTCGTGGCCGTCGAGGGCACCGTCGGGCTGTGGCAGGGCCTGGAGTCGCAGTCGATCGCGCTGACCGGCTGGGCGCTGGGCGCGGTGCCCGAGGGCCTGGCCAGCGTGATGGTGCTGTGGCGGTTCACCGGGTCACGCACCCTGTCGTCGACCGCCGAGCGGCGCGCCCAGATCGGGGTGGCGGTCTCGTTCTGGCTGCTGGCGCCCTACATCGCCGCGGAATCGGTGCGCCACCTGTTCGAGGAGCGCCAGACCGACGCCACCACCCTCGGGATCATCATCACGGTGGTGGCGCTGGTGCAGATGCCCGCCATCGGCCGGGTCCAGCACAAGCTGGGCACCCGGCTGGGGTCGGCGGCCACCAAGGGCGAGGGCATCCAGAACTACCTGTGCGGTGTGCAGGCCGCCGCGGTGCTGCTGACCCTGGCGGTCACCGCCGAGTGGGCCGGCGGCTGGTGGCTGGACCCGATCATCGGGCTCGGGGTGGCCGGGGTCGCGGTGTGGCAGGGCGTGCGGGCCTGGCGCGGCGAGGACTGCGGCTGCTGAACGGGCCGCCGGCGGCTCAGGACCGGAACCGCTGGGCGTCGCCGAGGCGCTGCCCGCCGTCGATCACCAGGGTCTCGCCGGTGACCCACGACGCCGACGCCAGATAGGCGATGGCGGCGGCGACGTCGTCGGGCTCACCGATGCGGTTCAGCGGGGTGCTGGCCGCCACCAGCGGTTCGTGGTCCTTCCACAGCAGTTCGGCCATCCGGGTGCGCACCACGCCGGGGGCGACGGCGTTGACCCGGATCGTCGGGGACAGCTCCAGCGCGAGCTGGCGGGTCAGGTAGATCAGCGCCGCCTTGGTGGTGTTGTACAGGCCCAGCCCGGCGCCGTGGGTCAGCCCGCCGATGGAGGCGGTGTTGATCACCGCGCCGCCGTGCTCGCCCATCCACGCCGTGGCGGCCAGGCCGGTCCACAGCAGCGGCGCCCACAGGTTGACGTCGAAGATCTTGGCGAACCGGGCGTGGTCCTGCTCGATCAGCGGGCCGTGGGCCGGGTTGGTGCCGGCGTTGTTGACCAGGATGTCGAGGCTGCCGAACCGGGCCAGGGTGTCGTCGATGCAGCGGCGGGCCGCCGCCTCGTCGACGGCGTGGGCGCCCACCCCCACCGCGGCATCGCCGATCCGGGCGGCGGCCGCGTCGGCGGCCTCCTGGGTGCGGGAGGTCACCACGACGTTGGCGCCGGCCTCGGCCAGCGCCTGCGCGGCGGCCAGCCCGATGCCGCGGGAGGCTCCGGTGATGATCGCGGTCTTGCCGTCCAGCCGGCCCATGCTCAGCCTTTCTGCGGTCGGAGGTGGCGGTAGGCGCGCAGTTCGTTGCGCGCGATCGCGCGCTTGTGCACCTCGTCGGGGCCGTCGGCCAGCCGCAGCGTGCGCAGGTAGGCGTAGGCCATCGCCAGCGGGAAGTCCTCGGTCACCCCGGCGGCGCCGTGCACCTGGATGGCCCGGTCGACGATCGTCAGCGCCATGGCCGGGGCGGCGACCTTGATGGCGGCGATCTCGGTCTGCGCGCCCTTGTTGCCGACGGTGTCCATCAGGTAGGCGGCCTTGAGGGTGAGCAGCCGGGTCATCTCGATCTCGATGCGTGCCTCGGCGATCCAGTCGCCGATGTTGGCGTTGTCGGCCAACGGCTTTCCGAAGGTTACCCGCGACTGGGCGCGCCGGCACAGCAGTTCCAGGGCGCGCTCGGCCATGCCGATCGCCCGCATGCAGTGGTGGATGCGGCCCGGGCCGAGTCGGGCCTGCGCGATCGCGAAGCCCTCGCCCTCGCCTTTGAGCACGTCGCTCGCCGGCACCCGCACGTCGGCGAAGTCGATCTCGGCGTGCCCGCCGCGGTCCTGGTAGCCGAAGACCGTCACCCCGCGCAGGATGGTGAGCCCGGGCGCGTCGATCGGCACCACCATCATGGTCTGCTGGCGGTGGATCGGCGCGGTCGGGTCGGTCTTGCCCATCACGATCAGCACGGCGCAATGCGGATGTAACGCGTTGGAGGTGAACCACTTCCGGCCGTTGAGTAGGTAGTCGTCGCCGTCGCGGACCATCGACAGCTCGATGTTGGTGGCGTCGGAGCTGGCCACCGCCGGCTCGGTCATCGCGAACGCCGAGCGGATGGTGCCGGCCAGCAACGGTTCCAGGTATCTGGTGCGGTGCTCGTCGGTGCCGAACAACTCGAGCACCTCCATGTTGCCGGTGTCCGGGGCGCTGCAGTTGCAGGCCTCGGAGGCCAGCGGGCTGCGGCCCATGATCTCGGCCAGCGGCGCGTACTCCAGGTTGGTCAGCCCGGCACCGGTCTGTGGGTGCGGGTGAAACAGGTTCCACAGCCCGCGTTTCCGTGCCTCGGCTTTGAGTTCCTCGACGATCGGCGGCTGGGCGTGTGGGTCGGCGGCCGCGGCCATCTGCTGGGCGTAGACCGGCTCGGCCGGGTAGACGTGGGCGGCCATGAATTCGCCCAGCCGGTCCTGCAGGTCCCGGGCCCGGTCGGAGAGGTCAAACAGTGTCATCGGCGTCTCCTAACAGCATCGCCTGGTAGCGGCGCATCCCGCGCAGCCAGCGGTCGTAGTCGGAGCCCTTCTGCGCGAACATCTCCCGCACCTGCGGGTGCGGCAGTATCAAGAACCGCTCCTCCTCGATCGCCGCCAGCACGTCGCGGGCCACCCGGTCGGGGGAGAGCACCGCGCCCGCGGTGGTGACCGCCCGGGTGGCGGCCGCGCCGAGCGGGTCCCCGGAGTGCTGCCCGGCGTAGAGCAGCGGGGTCTCCACCCCCATCGGGCACAGGCAGCTGACCCGCACGCCGCGGTCGCCGTAGGTGACCGCCAGCCATTCGGCGAACCCGACCGCCGCGTGCTTGCTGACGGCGTAGGCGGCGCCGCCGATCTGGGTCAGCAGCCCGGCCGCCGATGCGGTCGCGACGAAGTAGCCCTCGCCGCGTTCCAGCCAGTGCGGCAGGAGTTGTTCGGCCGCGCGGATGTGGGCGCGCAGGTTGACCGCCAGCGCGCGGTCCCAGTCGGCGTCGGCGGCCAGCCCGGGCGCGCCCATGGTGCCGGCGTTGGCGAAGTAGAGGTCGACCGGCCCGAAGGTCTGCTGCGCGGTCGCGATCAGCCCGGCGATCGCCGCGCTGTCGGTCACGTCCGCGCCGACGGCGATCGCGGCCTGCGGGTGGGCGGCGGTGATCGCGGTGGCGGCGCGGCGGGCGGCGGCCTCGTCGATGTCGGCCAGCACCACCTTCGCGCCACCGTCGGCCAGGGCGGTCCCGATCGCGGCGCCGATTCCGCCGCCGCCGCCGGTGACGACGGCGACGCGGCCGGTGATCCTCATGCCCGCGGCACCGGGGCGGCGTGGCGGCGGGGGGCGGCGCCGGGTGCGGCGTCGACGGCGATCACGCGGCCTCCTCGCGGTGGCGGGGCGGAGGCGCGGCGGCCCCCGCGGGGTCGCCTTCCTTCTTATCCTGCCGCGGGCAGTGCGGGTGGGGTATTGGCCGATCCGGTGCCCGCCGGCAGCCGGTAGCGGATCAGCCGGGAGCTGTTGGCCACCACCGCCACCGAGGAGGCGTTATGCAGGATGGCGGCCAGCACCGGGGAGAGCGCGCCACCGGCGCCGATGAGCAGCCCGGCGGCGTTGACCGCGATCGACATGCCGTAGTTCTGCCGGATCACGTCCACCGCGCGGGCGCCGAGGTCGCGGACGTCGAGCAGCCGGCGCAGGTCGTCGTTGGCCAGGGCCACGTCGGCGGTTTCGACGGCCACGTCGGTGCCGGCCAGGCCCATCGCGATGCCGATGTCGGCGGCGGCCAGCGCGGGTGCGTCGTTGATGCCGTCGCCGACCATGCCGACCACGAAGCCGTCGTCCTGCAGGGCTCGGACCACCTCGAGCTTGTCCTCGGGCAGCACCTCGGCGCGCCATTCGTCGATGCCGAGTTCGGCGGCGACCGCGGCGGCGGTCTGCGGGTGGTCACCGGTGAGCATCACGATCCGGCGGATGCCCTGGGCGCGCAGTTTGGTGAGCACCTCGGTGGCCTCCGGCCGGACTTCGTCGCGCAGGCTGATCAGCCCGACGAACACCCCGTCGACGGCCAGCAGCAGCGGCGTCTCGGCCTGCCTGCGCAGCTTCTCGATCCAGCGGGTGGCCTCGGCGGGCACGGTGACGTTCTCGCTGGCCAGCAGCGACGGGCTGCCCAGCAGCAGGATGCGGCCGTCGGCCCAGGTGCGCATGCCCAGCCCGACGAGCACCTCGCATTCCTCGTGCGCGGGGATGGTGATGTGCCGCTCCTCGGTGGAGCGGATCACCGCCTCGGCCAACGGGTGCCGGGAGTGGATCTCCGAGCTCGCCGCGTAGGCCAGCACCTGTTCGGGTTCCCAGTCCGGGTGCAGGGCAACGATGTTGGTCACGACCGGGCGGCCCACGGTCAGGGTGCCGGTCTTGTCGAACACGATCGCGTCCACCCGGCCGGCCTGTTCGAGGTGCGAGCCGCCCTTGATCAGGATGCCGCGGCGGGCGCCGTTGCCGATCGCCGCGCTGATCGCGGTGGGGGTGGCCAGCCCGACCGCGCACGGGCAGGCCACCAGCAGCATGGTCATGGCGCGGCGGATGTCGCCGGTGACCAGCAGGGTGGCCGCGGAGAGGATGAACGAGGCCGGAACGAAACGGCGGGAGAAGTTCTCGCCGATGGTCTGGATCGGGGCCCGGTCGTTCTGGGCCTCCTCGACGCGGGTGATGATCCGGCCGATGACGGTCTGGCTGCCCACGGCGCGGGCGCGCACCACCAGCCGCCCGCGCATCACCACCGATCCGGCGTGCACCCGCGCGCCGGCGGTGACGCTGACCGGCAGCGTCTCGCCGGTGATCGCCGACTGGTCGACGACCGCCTCGCCGTCGACGATGTCACCGTCGACCGGGATCGCGACCTGCTCGTGGATGACGACCTCGTCGCCGACCTGCACGGTGTCGATCGGCACCTGCACCTCGGTGCCGTCGGCCAGCCGCAGCCAGGCGGTGTCCTGCTGGCCGCGCAGCAGTTCGGAGATCGCCCGGCGGGTGCGGCGCAGCGTGAGGTCTTGCAGGTATTCGCCGATGTTGAGCAGCCACAGCACGGTGAGGGCCACGACGTTCTCGCGCAGCACCAGGCTGGCGACGGTGGCCGCCGACACCAGCGCGTCGGTGCCGGCCCGCCCGGAGCGCAGCGATCGCAGCGCACCGCGCAGGAACGGATAGCCGGTGAAGATGGTCACGCCGGTGGCGGCCAGCCTCCCGGACGGGCCCAGCAGCGGCGGGCGGGCGAAGACGTAGCGGCGGATCCCCAGCAGGGCCAGCGCCGCGCCGCCGACCGCCATCCGCAGCAGGTCGGTGTTGCGCACGTCGGCCGAGCGCGGCTGCCGCGCCGGGATCAGTTCGGCGGCAACGTGTTCGGCCTCGGCGATGGCGGCGAGCAGGGCGGCCCGGTCGGTGCGGGCCGGGGAGTACCAGACCACCACCGACCCGGTTCGCGGGTAGGCGTGCACGGTGCGCACCCCGGCCAGCTTGTCGACCGCCTCCTCCACGGCGACCGCGCGGCGCGGGTCGGCGCGCAGCCAGCCGACCTGCACCCGCAGCCGCCCGGCCGCGTCCGAACGCAGGACCGGGGCGGTGTCGGTGCCCACCGGATCAGTGCTCGTGGTCGTGGTCGTGCACCTCGACGGCGGGGGCGGGCGCCTCCTCGCCGAGGCGTTCGCGGGCCTCGGCCACCACGTCGGCGACCTTCAGCCGGGCGGACTCGGCGGCCTCCTCGGCGCGCCTGGTGCCGCGCAGACCCCACTCGGTGGCGGTCACCGCGGTCTCGTGGATGGGCGCCTTGGCCAGCGCTTTCTTCAGCGCCTCGTAGGCAGTGACGCCGACCACACCGGTGACCACGGTGGTCGCCGCCTTCCCCAACAGGCCGTAAACCGCCATCGATTTCCCTCTCGCGTAGCGCCGAATCGGTATCGCCCGACCCTAGCATTGAAACATTGCTATATCAACATATATCGGTGCGGGTGGTCTTCTCGGTCTGCTGCCGCCGCGCCATCGCCTGCGGGTCCGGGTGCGCGACCTGCACCAGCGACCCGCCCACCGAGAGCACCGCCAGCAGCCGGTCCACCACCTGCTCGGGATCCGCCCAGCCGCCGGTGCACAGCAACCGGTCGGCAGCGGTCAGGTTCTGGGCCGCCGCGGAGTGCGCCACGGCCGTCAACAGTTCGGGCACCGACCGGCCCGCCAACGCGGGCCCGGGGGCGGGTTCGGCCGCGATCTGGTCGCCGTGCACCCGTACCGCGGTGGCGTAGTCGGTCACCCCGATCGGCAGGTCGGCCACCGGCCGGCCGAACGGGTCCAGCGACAGCACCGCCACCTCGCCGTCGCCGGCGGCGGCGTCGGCCTGCTCGAGACGGTCCCGGGTGCACAGGGCGATCTCGGCCGCGCCGCCGTCGAGCACCACCTCGGCGCCGATCCACCACACCCCGAACAGCACCGCGGCGGTCTGCCAGTGCGCGGGCAGCAGCACCGCCACCCGGTCACCCGGGCCGGCACCGAGCTCGTCGCGCAACAGGTTGCCGGACTTGGCCGCCCAGTTCGCCAGGGTGGCGGCCGACAGCTCGATCCGTTCCCCGGTGGCGTCGTCGTAGTAGGTGATGCGCGGGCCGACCGGGTCGGCGCGCAGCATGGGATCCAGAATCGCTCCGCTGACCGTCGTCACGGCCCAAAGGCTAGTTGACGCACTTGGGATCGGCCGATCCCGCGGTGAGGATCGGGGAGGGCGGCGGGACGGCCTCGTCCTGCTGGTAGCCGGCCGTCGAGTAACCGCCGGCGTCGGTGGCGATGTAGCCGCCGTCGGAGCCGGGCCCGGTGTAATCGGCGGCCAGCAGCACCCGCACGGTGCGCGGCGGCAGCGAGCTGTCCGGAACGACCTGCAGCCCGCCGAGTGCCTCGGCGACCGCCTGCACCCCCAGATCGCCGCTGTCGGCGGCCTGCACCTGGCTGGTCGGCACCGGCGCGCCCTCGTTGTTGGCCACCGTGGCGGTGTTGAAGCCCTGGGCCGCGAGCACATCGGAGACCGCGGCGGCCAGGCCGTTGATGTCGGTGTCGTTGAACACGCTGACGGTGGTGTCGGCGGGCGAGTAGGCCAGCTCGGCGGTCTTGCCCTCGTCCTGGTCGTGCAGCAGGCCGCGCACCCACTCGGCCACCTCGTGCGGGTCCACCTGCACCACACTGTGCATGCCGTCGTCGCTCCAGCCGTTCTCGCGGATCACCGGGATGGTGGCGAACGCGACGTTGCCCGCCGAGAGCTGCTGCAGTTGGGTGGCGAAATCCATGATGTCCCAACCGGAGGAGATCACCACCGACCGCTGGATGGCGTGCTGCAGCTGGTTCATGGTGGCCGGGCTGGACAGCGTCTTCCCGGAGATCACCTTGTGGGCCAGTTCGGCCATCACGGCCTGCTGCCGCACCACCCGATCCAAGTCGCCGCGGGGCAGGTCGTGGCGCTGCCGCACGAAGCTCAACGCCTCCGCGCCGCTGAGCCGTTGCCACCCGGCAGCGAAGTCCGCACCCGAAAGCGGTTCGTAGACCGGCTCTTTCAAACAGACCTCGACCCCACCGAGGGCGTCGGTGATCAGCGCGAACCCCAGCAGGCCGATCTCGGCGTAATGGTCGACCGTCACCCCGGTCAAGTCGGTCACGGTCTGGATCAGCGCCTCGCGGCCCGCTTCGACGGCGCGCTGCTCCACCTCCGGGTCGGTGTAGCCGGCGTCGACCAGGCGTTCCCGCTCACTGAGCTTGACCTCGCCGTAGACGCCGTTGATCTTGGTCTTGCCCAGTCCCGGTGCGGCGACGTAGGAATCCCGCGGAATCGAGATCGCCGTCGCCGACTTCCCGTTGTTGGGGATACGGACCAAGATGATGGTGTCGGTGTTGGTCGCCTCCTCGTCGCCGGCGCGCAGCATCGCCAACTCCTGGGCGGTCAGCGGGTTGCCGTGCGCGTCGGTGCGGCTGTCGCTGCCCACCAGCAGGATGTCGATGGCGCCGTCGTCGCCGCCCTGGCCCAGCAGCGGGCTGGACATGTGGAAGATGCCGCCCTCGAACGACCGGATCGTGGTCCACGCCACCCCGGTGCCGAGCACGACCGCGACGGCGGCGACCGTGGCGATGACGCGGGCCAGACGCTCCTTGGGCATCGATTCAGGCTACTGCGACCACGCCCGCAAACCCGGTAGCGACGGACGGCGTGCCACACTTGTGACCTCCGGCGACGACCGGCGAACCAGGAAACGGGCAGGAGGAGGCGGCGCGACGGTGTCCCGATCCGACAGGCTGGTGATCACCGGGGCCGGCGGACAAGTCGGCACGGCGCTGGCCGCCGAGGCGGCCCGACGGGCCCGCCCGGTGGCGGCGTTCACCTCCGCCGACTGGGACATCACCGACCCGGCGGCCGCCACCGGCCGGCTGCACCGCGGTGACGTGGTGATCAACTGCGCCGCCTACACCGACGTCGACGGCGCCGAAACCGACCGGGCGCGGGCCGCGGCGGTCAACACCACCGGTCCCGGCCACCTGGCGGCGGCGTGCGCGCGGGCCGGCGCGAGGCTGATCCACATCTCCACCGATTACGTGTTCAGCGGCGAGTTCGCCGGCCCGCCGCGCCCGTACCGGCCGCCGGATCCGACCGGCCCGCTCAACGTCTACGGGCAGACCAAGCTGGCCGGTGAGCAGGCGGTGCTGGCCGCGCTGCCGCAGGCGCGCATCGTGCGCACCGCCTGGGTCTACACCGGCGGCGCCGGCAACGACTTCGTGGCCGCGATGCGCCGGCTGGCGGCCGGGTCGGAGCCGGTGGAGATGGTCGACGACCAGATCGGCTCGCCGACCTACGTCGCCGACCTGGTCGCCGCGCTGCTGGCGGTCGCCGACGAGGACCCCGGCGCCGGCGAGGCGATCCGGCACGCCGCCAACCGGGGCGCGGTGAGCCGATTCGAGCAGGCCCGCGCGGTGTTCGCCGAGGTCGGCGCCGATCCGCAGCGGGTGCGCCCGGTGCCCAGCAGCCACCGGCCGCGCCCGGCCCGCCGGCCCGGGTATTCGGCGCTGGCGGCGGCCGGGGTGGCCCCGCTGCGCGGCTGGCGGGAGGCGCTGGCCGCGGCGCTGGCGGAGCGCCCTCTATCCTCGACGCCGTGACTGACGTGCTGCCGGTGGTGACGGTGACCTATTCGCCGGGGTCGCACCTGGACCGGTTCCTGGCGTCGCTGTCGCTGGCCACCGACCGCCCGGTGGCGGTGGTGATGGCCGACAACGGCTCCACCGACGGGGCGCCGCAGGCGGCGGTACGCGATCACGAGGGCGTCACCCTGTTCGACACCGGCGGCAACCTGGGCTACGGCACCGCGATCAACCGGGCGATGGCGCAGGTGGACCCCGCCGCGGAGTTCGTGGTGGTGGCCAACCCCGACGTCCAGTGGGGCCCGGGCAGCATCGACGCGCTGCTGACGGCGGCGCAGCGATGGCCGCGGGCGGCCACCCTCGGACCGCTCATCCGCGACCCCGACGGGTCGGTGTACCCCTCGGCCCGCCACCTGCCGAGCCTGATCCGCGGCGGGATGCACGCGGTGGTCGGGCCGGTGTGGCCGCGCAACCCGTGGTCACTGGCCTACCGCCAGGAACGCCTCGAACCCAGCGAACGGCCGGTGGGCTGGCTCTCCGGCGCCTGTCTGCTGGTGCGGCGCACCGCTTTCGACGCGGTCGGCGGTTTCGACGAGCGCTACTTCATGTACATGGAGGACGTCGACCTCGGTGATCGGTTCGGGCGGGCCGGCTGGCAGAACGTCTACGTGCCGTCCTCGGAGGTGTTGCACGACAAGGGCCATTCCACCGGGCGTGACCCGGCCCGCAACCTCGCCGCCCACCATCGCAGCACTTATCTATTCCTCGCGGACCGCCACCCCGGCTGGTGGCGGGCACCGCTGCGCTGGACGATGCGGGGTGCGCTGGCGGCTCGCGCCCGCGCGGTGGTGCGCAGTTCACGACGCAGAACAGCGAAAGGGCGGCAATGACAGCACAGTTGAGCCCGGGCGGCGCCGGTGTTGACGCGGTGGTGCTGGTCGGCGGCAAGGGCACCCGGCTGCGGCCGCTGACCCTGTCGGCGCCCAAGCCGATGCTGCCGACCGCCGGGCTGCCGTTCCTAACCCACCTGCTGTCGCGGATCGCCCAATCGGGCATCGAGCACGTGATCTTGGGCACGTCCTACAAGCCCGACGTGTTCGAGACCGAGTTCGGCGACGGCTCCAAGCTGGGCCTGCAGATCGACTACGTCACCGAGGATGTGCCGCTGGGCACCGGCGGGGCCATCGCCAACGTGGCCTCGAAGCTGCGCCACGACACCGCGATGGTGTTCAACGGCGACGTGCTCTCCGGCGCCGACCCGGCCGAGCTGCTCGCGGCGCACCAGGACAAGAACGCCGACGTGACCCTGCACCTGGTCCGGGTGGGCGATCCGCGCGCGTTCGGCTGCGTGCCCACCGACGAGCACGGCCGGGTGACCGCGTTCCTGGAGAAGACCGAGGACCCGCCGACCGACCAGATCAACGCCGGCTGCTACGTGTTCTCCCGCGACATCATCGACCGGATCCCGCGCGGGCGGGAGGTCTCGGTGGAGCGGGAGGTCTTCCCCGCCCTGCTGGCCGACGGGCAGGTCGAGGTCTGCGGCCACGTCGACACCACCTACTGGCGCGACATGGGCACCCCGGAGGACTTCGTCCGCGGCTCGGCGGATCTGGTGCGCGGGCTGGCGCCCTCACCGGCGCTGGCCGGCCAGCGCGGGGAGAAACTCGTGCACGACGGGGCCGCGGTCGCCCCGGGTGCCGCCCTGATCGGCGGCACCGCGGTCGGCCGCGGCGCCGAGATCGGCCCCGGGGTGCGCCTCGACGGGGCGGTGATCTTCGACGGCGCCCGCATCGAGGCCGGCGCGGTGATCGAGCGGTCCATCATCGGGTTCGGCGCCCGGATCGGGCCGCGCGCGCTGATCCGCGACGGGGTGATCGGCGACGGCGCCGACATCGGCGCCCGCTGCGAGCTGCTGCGCGGCGCCCGGGTCTGGCCCGGGGTGACGATCCCCGACGGCGGGATCCGCTACTCCTCGGACGTGTGAGCCCTTAGGGCCATCTCCCGGTGTCGACCGCTCCCCACGGGCACGGTTGGCCCTTCGCGATCGGGAAGGGCGGAAACGGAATGAAGGAGCAGCCGTGCATGCCGGAGTCCATCGGCACCGCCACCCCCGGGAGCGCGTCGCATTGATACCAGTCCGGCATCTGCACGGGCTGCTCGTAGCTGCCGCACATCTTGTCGGCGTGCGCCGCTGCGGCGCCGCTCATCGCGCCGGCACCCAACAGCGTTCCGGTACCCACCAGCGCCGCGACGGCGATTCCGGCCAGCTTCATGATGGTTCTCCTTCGCGTCCGGGCGGCGATCGCCCACGCGTCGCCTGATGCCGACTCTGCCGGGCCGGATGACCCGAAACATCGGCCAAAGCGCGTAGAAAAACCGCGTAGCGGTCGTATTTCGCGGTCGCCGCGGCGGGCCCGGTCAGCTGCCGCGGTGGGTCGCGGTGGCCACCAGATAGGCCAATGCGGCGTCGGTGCCGTCGGGCAGCCCGGTCGCCGGCCACCACCGCAGATCCAGCGACTCCGCGCTGATCCCGATCGTCGCGCCGGCCGGAGCGCGGGCGACGAATTGCAGGTCCAGATGACGGGTCGGGACTCCCAGTGAACAGGTCACCGGGTGGACATGGATGGCGGCCAAGCCCGCATCGAGCGCCAGATCGTCGATGCCGGATTCCTCGGTGGCCTCGCGCAGTGCGGCGGCGAAGATGTCGCGGTCCTCAGGCTCGCAGTGCCCGCCGAGTTGCACCCAGCGGCCCAGCCGCGGATGCAAGGTCAGCAGCACCTGCCCGCCGGTGTCGTCGAGCACCAGGGTGGAGGCGGTGATATGGCCGGGCACGCATTCGCGCAGACACGCATCGTCGCGGGCGTGCAGGAAGGTGAGCACGGCATGGCGTAGCGCATCCTGGCCGGGATCGGGTGCAGCCCAATCGGTCAGCAGCCGGATCGCCGAATCCCGCACGCTCACTTGCGCACCAGCAGGTTCTCGGTGGCGGCGGGCGGGCGCGGCTGCGCCGGCGTGTCGGAATCGTCGTCGGGGTAGCCGATCGCGATGGCGCCCAACGGTTCCCAGTCTTCGGGCAGGTCGAGTTCGGCGCGTACCACCTCGGCGGCGAAGATCGTCGACCCGATCCAGCAGCTGCCCAGACCGCGTACCGCCAATCCGACCAGCAGCCCCTGCACGGCGGCGCCGACGGCCACCGTGAACATGGTGTGTTCGGCGGCGGTTCGCGTCTGGTCGGGATAGTGGTGCGCGCCATCGGGAACCAGGAACGGGATGACGACTTCCGGTGCGTCGTAGAGGATCCGGCCGCGCGCCACCCGACGTTCGATGGACTCGGCGGACTTGCCGTCGCCGGCCAGGTCGGCGCGCCACTTGTCGGCCATCGCGTCGAGCAGCCGGGTGCGCAGCGCCGCGGTCTGCAGCCACAGAAACCGCACCGGGCGGGTGTGGTGGGGCGCGGGGGCGGTGAGGGCGTCGGCGACGGCCGCGGTGATCAGCTGATCGGGCACCGCGGTGGCGGCGAAGCGGCGCACCGAGCGGCGCATCAGCAGGGCCTGGCTGCGGCCCAGCTCCACCGCCTCGGCGGTGCCGAGCCAGAACAGGTCGTCGCTGCCGCGGCGGATCAGCGCCTGCGCGGTCGAACCGTCGTCGGCCGGGCCGAAGCCGCGCAGCACCGCCACCGGGATCCCGGTCAGCTTGCCCTTGACCAGGTCGGCGGCGGCGGCGATCTCGTCGGCCACCGCGATCTCGGTGACCAGCAGTTCGTTTCCGTGCCGGTCGGCCGCGCCGGCATAGCCGTGCAGGACGGCCAGGCCCGCAGCGCCGATCGCGACGTCGATCTGCCCGTTGCGCCAGGCCCGGCCCATCGTGTCGGTGATCACGACCGCGACGTCGACGCCGAGCAGCGCATGCAGCCCGGCGCGCAGCGCGGCCGCCGAGCCGTCGGGGTCGATCGGCAGCAGCGCCAACTCGTCGGCGCCGACGTTGGAGCCGTCCACCCCGGCGGCGGCCTGCACCAGACCGATCCGGTTCTCGGTGATCAGGGTGCGCCCCTTGCGGGCCAGCACCCGGACCGCCTCCTGGTCGATCAGCTTGCGCCGCAGGGCGTCTCGCTTTTCGGGATCGCGTGGGGCGGTCACCATGCGGCCCTCGCACTTGGAGACCACCTTGCTGGTGACCACCACGACGTCGCCGTCGCGCAGCCAGGGCGCGGCGTCGGCGAGGGCGGCGGCGAGGTCGTCACCCGGGGCGAACTCGGGTAGACCCGGCACCGGCAGCAACTCGATCACGGCGGCGCTGCCGTGCTCGGCCGGCGCGCTCACGGGGCCACGCCGGCGAGGTCGAGGCCGGCGCGGACCATGGCCGCGGTCGCGTCGGGATCGGTCATCAACAGGGGTGCCGAACGCACCGTGACGCCGTCGATCTCGGCCTGCTCGCCGTCGTGGACCAGCCAGTAGTCCAGGATCCCGGTGCCGCGCCGGGAGCCGTACAGGGCGCCGACCGCGGCCGCGGTGGTGGGGACCCCGATCGTCTCCAGGCAGATGTCGGCCATGCCGCGCACCGGTTTTCCCGAGACGATGGGGGAGTAGCCGACCACCGGTGCGGCCGTGGAGCGCAACGCCCCGCGGATCCCGGGCACGGCCAGCACCGCCCCGATGGAGACCACCGGGTTCGACGGGGCCAGCAGGACCACGTCGGCCTCGGCGATCGCCTCGGCGACCCCGGGGGCGGCGGTGGCGCCTTCGGCGCCGACGAACGCGAAGCTGTGGGTCGGCACCCGGGCCCGGTGGCGCACCCACCACTCCTGGAAGTGGATCGCGCGTTGTTCGCCGTCGTCGGGGTCGGTGATCACCACGTGGGTCTCACAGCGGTCGTCGCTGGCCGGCAGCAGCCGCGCCCCCAGCGGCCAGCGGTCGCTGAGCGCGGCGGTGATCTGGGAGAGCGGGTAGTCCGCCCGCAGCATCTGGCTGCGCACCAGGTGGGTGGCCAGATCGCGGTCGCCCAGGGCGAACCAGTCCGGCTGCACCCCGTAGCGGGCCAGCTCCTCCTTGGCGTTCCAGGTTTCGTCGCGGTGCCCCCAGCCGCGCTCCGGATCGACCACGCCGGCCAGGGTGTACATGCAGGTGTCCAGGTCGGGGCAGATGCGCACGCCGTGCATCCAGGCGTCGTCGCCGACGTTGACCACCGCGGTCAGCTCATGGGCCGAACCGTCCCCGGCGCCGAACCGGCCGAGTCCGAGCAGCCGTTGCACGCCGAGCAGAAAGCGGGCGCCGCCGACGCCGCCGACGAGTACCGTGACCTTCACACCGCACGACAGTACTGCCCGTTCGGGGCCGGCATTCGAGGGCGGCACCGGGGTGCGGAAGCGGGCGCGGGGGCGGATGTGGCCAACACGACACCGACTCGCCGATCACGGACACGCCCGGGTTCGGTCACGAGATGATATGGAAACGCGCGCGAAAGCTTGACCGGAGCAGACATCCCGTGTCTAATCACATCAGTGTCATTTCCCGGTTGGCCAGCCGAAATCGGTGTCGCAGACCGAGTTTCGATCACCTGTTCGAAGTGAAGTGGCCGGACATCAACACACAGTGCGCGAGATTGACCAACGAGACCAGGGTGAGGAGGCGGAGCGTGTCGATCGAACACCTTCCGGGCGTCACGGGACCAGCACCGCACACTAATACCGATTTGCCGACCACGGGGGGAATGACACGACCGCATCTGAGCCTGGTGTCCGAACCGGCCCCCGGAGCCTTCGAGGGAGGCTTCGATGCCGGTTTCGCCGGGGGCTTCGATGAGGACCTGTTCGACGGCGGGACCGCCACCCGCGAGGAGTGGCAGGACCAGGCGCTGTGCGCCCAGACCGACCCGGAAGCCTTCTTCCCGGAGAAGGGCGGGTCGACCCGGGAGGCCAAGAAGATCTGCCAGCGCTGCCCGGTGCGCGGCGAATGCCTGGAGTACGCCTTGGCCCACGACGAGCGGTTCGGGATCTGGGGCGGGCTCTCCGAACGCGAGCGGCGCCGCCTCAAGCGCGGCATCGTCTAGCCGGCAACGTCTAACCCGCAGCGGCTAACCCGCGGCGCTCACCGGTCGTCGATGGTGGGGTCGATGACCGACGGATCCACGTCCAGATAGGTGGCGACCTGGGCCACCAGAATCTCGTGCAGCAAGTCGGTGAGATCCTCGGAATCCTTGGCGCGCCGCTCGATCGGCTTGCGGAACAACAAGACCCGCGCGCGGGTTGCGTTGCCGCGCACGTCCACCCCCGCGGGAATCAGCCGGGCCAGGGCGATCGGTCCATCGGCGACCACCTCCGGCGGCCACTGCACGTTCTCCGGGTCGCGCGGGGAGATCCGCGGAATCTCATCGACCGCGATGTCCAACTCCGCGATCCGCGAGCCGAGCCGCTGCTCGATGGGCTCGTAGGCCTCCAGCACCGCCATGTCGAAACGTTCCGCCCGGCTGCGCCAGCCCGGCACCGTCGGCGGCAACAGCGGGCCCCGCACTTCGCGGCCGCGCCGGGCGGCGGCGGCACGCCGATCCCTCATCGGGCCGATGATAACGGTTCCACATCGCCGCACCCCCGCCCGCGCGTGTCCGGCGCGGCGCGGCTGGGTGCCCACGATAGCCTTCCGGCGTGACTGTTGTTCGTCGCTGCTGTCGGCCCGGATGCCCGCACTACGCGGTGGCGACGTTGACGTTCGTCTACTCGGATTCCACCGCGGTGGTCGGCCCGCTGGCGACCGCACGCGAACCGCACTCCTGGGATCTGTGCGTCAGCCACGCCGGGCGAATCACCGCTCCCCGCGGCTGGGAGCTGGTCCGCCACGCCGGGCCGCTGACCGCGCCCTCCGAAGACGACGACCTGGTCGCCCTGGCCGACGCGGTGCGGGAGAGCCGCACCGGGGTCGCCGCCACGGCGGCCGGATTCGTCCCGCCGCCCGGCCCGCAGCCCCACGAGCCCGGTGGTCCGCCGCGCGGCGGCGGCCGGCGCCGCGGGCACCTGCGGGTGTTGCCCGACCCCAGCTGATTTCACGCGGTGAGGTGGCCCGCACCGCGGAGGCCGGCCGGTAGGCTGACAGCCACACGAGTCGAGTCCGTCACCGTCAGGAGCACCGCCATGTCCCGGCCCGCCGCGGCTGTCCACCGCGTGATCAAGGCGTACGACGTGCGCGGTCTGGTCGGCAGCGAACTCGACGAGGCGTTCGTCGCCGAGGTGGGCGCCGCGTTCGCGGCGTTGATGCGCGCCGAGGGCGCAAGCCAAGTCGTGATCGGCCACGACATGCGCGACAGCTCGCCGTCGCTGGCGGCCGCGTTCGCCGGCGGGGTGCGCGCGCAGGGCCTGGACGTGGTGCGGATCGGGCTGGCCTCCACCGACCAGTTGTACTTCGCCTCCGGGGCGCTCGACTGCCCCGGCGCGATGTTCACCGCCAGCCATAACCCGGCCGCCTACAACGGCATCAAGCTGTGCCGGGCGGCGGCGCGGCCGGTCGGCGCCGACACCGGGCTCCGCGAGATCGGCGACGCCGTCATCGCCGGGGTGCCCGTCCACCACGGCCCGGCCGGCTCGATCACCGACACCGACGTGCTGGCCGACTACGGCACCCACCTGCGCTCGCTGGTCGACACCACCGGGCTGCGCCCGCTGCGGGTGGCGGTCGACGCGGGCAACGGGATGGCCGGGCACACCGCGCCGGCGGTGCTCGACCCGATCGCCGGGCTCACCGTGCTGCCGCTGTACTTCGAGCTCGACGGCTCCTTTCCCAACCACGAGGCCAACCCGCTGGACCCGGCGAACCTGCGCGACCTGCAGGCCTACGTCCGCGAGACCGGCGCCGACATCGGGCTGGCGTTCGACGGCGACGCCGACCGGTGCTTCGTCATCGACGAACGCGGCGAGCCGGTCTCGCCGTCGGCGGTGACCGCGCTGGTGGCCGCCCGCGAGCTGGACCGGGAACCGGGCGCCACGGTGATCCACAACCTGATCACCTCGCGCGCCGTACCCGAGTTGGTCACCGAACGCGGCGGCACCCCGGTGCGCTCGCGGGTCGGGCACTCCTACATCAAGGCGCTGATGGCCGAGACCGGCGCGGTCTTCGGCGGGGAGCACTCCGCGCACTACTACTTCCGCGACTTCTGGGGCGCGGACTCGGGCATGCTGGCCGCCCTGCACATGCTGGCCGCGCTCGGCGGGCAGCAGCGGCCGCTGTCGGAGCTGACCGCCGACTACCAGCGCTACGCGGCGTCCGGCGAGATCAACTTCACCGTCGCCGACGCCGACGCCGCGGTGGCCGCGGTGCTGGCCGCCCTCGACGGGCGCGTCCGCGACGTCGACCGCCTCGACGGGGTGACCGTGGACCTCACCGACGGCAGCTGGTTCAACCTGCGCAGCTCCAACACCGAGCCGCTGCTGCGTCTCAATGTCGAAGCCCCCGGCGTCGACGAGGTGACCGAACTGGTGGACCGGGTCGGCGCGGAGATCACCGCCTCCCAGAAGGCACCGCGGTGAAGGCGCCGCGGTGACCGCCCGCCACGCGGCGATCGACCTCGATGACGGCGACGACCTGCTCGCCGCGGACACCGACGGCCTGCTGCGGGCGACCGCCATGGCCGGCGCGCAGGTGCGGGCGGTCGCCGCCGCGGTCGAGGAGGGCGCGCTCGCGACGCTGGGCGACGACCCGGCGCGCACCCTGATCCACCTGGCCGGGCGGGGCGGCGCCGGCACCGCGGGCGCGCTGCTGGCCGCCACCCAGTCCGGCTCGTCGGCCACCCCGCTGGTGCAGGCCGGCGAGGTGCCGCCGTGGATCGGCCCGCTGGACGTGCTGCTGGTCGCCGGCGACGATCCCGCTGACCCGGCGCTGGTCACCGGCGCGGCGACCGGGGTGCGCCGCGGCGCCCGGGTGGTGATCGCCGCGCCGTACGAGGGGCCGTTGCGCGACGCCGCCGCCGGCCGGGCGGCGGTGCTGGCGCCGCGCATCGCGGTCCCCGACGAATTCCGGCTCGCCGGGCACCTGGCCGCCGGGCTGGCGGCGCTCGGTGCCGTCGGACCGCGCACCCGGGCCGACCTGGCGGCGGTGGCCGATGCGCTCGACGCCGAGGCGCTGCGCGACGGGCCGGCCCGCGAGGTGTTCACCAACCCGGCGAAGAACCTGGCCGAGCGGCTGGCCGGACGGTCGGTCGCGCTCGCCGGGGACGACCCCACCACGCTCGCGCTGGCCCGGCACGGCAGCGCCGCCCTGCTGCGCATCGCCCGCACCCCGGCCGCGGCGGGCGGGCTCGGCGACGCGGTTGCGGCGCTGCGGTCGGCGCCGACCGCTAGCATCTTCCACGACGATCAGATCGACGGGCCGGCACCGGCCCGGCTGCGCGTGCTGGCGCTGGCGCTGGCCGAGCACCGGACGGTGGTGGCCGCCCGGGTCGCCGGGCTCGCCGACGTCGACCTGGTCACCGCAGACGACACCGCCGCCGACGACCGCGACCCGGCCGCCGCGGCGGACCGGGTGCCCGCCGAGCAGCAGGCGGCCGTGCTGGCCGTCCGGCTGGAGTTGGCCGCGGTGTACCTGCGGCTGCGCGGGGAGAGACGGGGATAGTTCAAGACAGTGGAACTGCTACGCGGTGCGATACGCACCTACGCCTGGGGGTCGCGGACCGCCATCGCCGAATTCACCGGCCGTCCGGTCCCGACCGTGCATCCCGAGGCCGAGCTGTGGCTGGGCGCCCACCCCGGCGACTCGGCCTATCTGGCCACCGAGGGCGGGGAGACCTCCCTGCTGGAGACCCTGGCCGCCGACCCGGAGGGGCAACTCGGCGCGGCCACCTGCGACCGGTTCGGCGACACCCTGCCGTTTCTGGTCAAGATCCTCGCCGCCGACGAACCGCTGTCGCTGCAGGCCCACCCCAGCGCCGCGCAGGCGGTGGACGGCTTCCGACGGGAGGAGGCGGCCGGGGTGCCGGTCAACGCCCCGGTCCGCAACTACCGCGACAGCAGCCACAAGCCCGAACTGCTGGTGGCGCTGCAGCCGTTCGAAGCGCTGGCCGGGTTCCGCCCGGTGGCCCGCACCATCGGGTTGCTGCGCGCGCTGGCGGTCTCCGACCTGGACCCGTTCATCGACCTGCTCGGTGCCAATTCAGACGGCGGCCAGTCCGACGCCGACGGGCTGCGCGCCCTGTTCACCACCTGGATCACCGCACCGCAGCCCGACCTCGACGTCTTGGTGCCCGCGGTGCTCGACGGCGCGATCCACTACGCGGCCTCGGGCGCCGAGGAGTTCAGCGCCGAGGTGCGCACCCTGCTGGAGCTGGGCGAACGCTACCCCGGCGACGCGGGGGTGCTGGCCGCACTGCTGCTCAACCGGATCCGGCTGGCGCCGGGGGAGGGGCTGTTCCTGCCCGCCGGCAACCTGCACACCTACCTCAACGGTGTCGGGCTGGAGGTGATGGCCAACTCCGACAACGTGCTGCGCGGCGGGCTGACCCCCAAGCACGTCGATGTCCCCGAACTGCTGCGGGTGCTCGACTTCAGCCCCACCGCCGAGGCGGCGCTACGCACCCCGACCCGCTGCGACGGCTTCGCCCGGATCTACCAGACCCCGGCCGAGGAGTTCGCGGTGGCCGCCCTCCGCCTCGACGGGGCCGACCTGGGCCACGAGGTCGACGCGCCCTGCCCCTACGACGGGCCGCAGATCCTGGTCTGCACCGAGGGCGCGATGACGGTGCACGCCAAGGCCACCACCCTGACCCTGGAGCGGGGCATGGCCGCCTGGGTCGGTGCCGAGGACGGGCCGATCCGGTTGCTGGCCCGCGGGCCTGCGACGGTGTTCCGGGTCACCGTGGGCGCGTGAGCAGCGGCAGCACCCGCGCCATCCTGGCGGCGTTGACCGCCAACGCCGGCATCGCCGCCGCCAAGTTCGCCGGGTTCGCGATCACCGGCAGTTCGGCGCTGCTGGCCGAAGCCGTGCACTCGGTGGCCGACACCGGCAACCAGGCGCTGCTGCTGTGGGGCCAGCGCGCCGCCCGCCGCGCCGCCGACCCCACCCACCCGTTCGGCTACGGCCGCTCCCGCTACTTCTGGTCGTTCGTGGTGGCGCTGGTGCTGTTCACCCTCGGCGCGGTCTTCGCGCTCTACGAGGGCTACCACAAGATCGTCGCCCCCACCCCGGTCACCGCTCCGGTGGTGGCGCTGGGCATCCTGGCGGTCGCCATCGGGCTGGAGACCTACAGCTTCACCACCGCGGTCCGCGAGTCGCGGCCGCTGCGCGGATCCGGCAGCTGGTGGCAGTTCATCCGCACCTCCCGCAGCCCGGAGCTGCCGGTCGTGCTGCTGGAGGACACCGGGGCGCTGGTCGGGCTGGTCTTCGCGGCGGCCGGGGTGGGGCTGACCGTGCTCACCGGCGACCCGGTCTGGGACGGCGTGGCCACCGTCGGGATCGGGGCGCTGCTCGGGGTGATCGCGGTGATCCTGATGGTCGAGATGTACAGCCTGCTCATCGGGGAGGGCGCGACCGGCGCCGAGGACGCCGCGATCCGCGCCGCGGTGGCCGGCACCGAACACGTCGAGCGGCTGATCCACCTGCGCACCCAGTACCTGGGCCCCGACGAACTGCTGGTGGCGGCCAAGATCGCGCTGGGCGCCCACGTCGACCTGGCCACCGTCGCCGCCACCATCGACGCCGCCGAGGCGCGCATCCGGGCCGCGGTGCCCGCCGCGCGGCTGATCTACCTGGAACCGGACCTGGACCGCTCGACAACCGGAGGTGAGCGATGAACCGGTGGCGCACCAAGTCGGTGGAACAGTCCATCGCCGACACCGAGGAGGCCGGCACCCGGCTGCGCCGCGACCTGACCTGGCGGGACCTGACCGTCTTCGGCGTCTCGGTGGTCGTCGGTGCGGGCATCTTCACCGTCACCGCCTCGACCGCAGCCGACCTGACCGGCCCGGCCATCTCGGTGTCGTTCGTGATCGCGGCGGTCACCTGCGGGCTCGCGGCACTGTGCTACGCCGAGTTCGCCTCGACGGTGCCGGTGGCCGGCAGCGCCTACACCTTCTCCTACGCCACCTTCGGCGAGTTCGTCGCCTGGATCGTCGGCTGGAACCTGGTGCTGGAGTTCGCCCTGGGCACCGCGGTGGTCGCCAAGGGCTGGTCGAGCTATCTGGGCACCGTCTTCGGTTTCGGCGGCGGCACCGTGGCGCTGGGCTCGCTCACCGTGGACTGGGGCGCGCTGCTGATCGTGGTGCTGGTCGCGGTGCTGCTGGCCGCGGGCACCAAACTGTCCTCCCGGTTCTCCGCGGTGGTCACCGCGATCAAAGTGGGCGTGGTGCTGCTGGTGGTGGTGGTCGGCGCCGGCTACGTCAAGGCGGCCAACTTCACCCCGTTCGTGCCACCGCCCGAGACCGGCGGCACCACCGGCACCGGGATGGACCAGTCGGTGCTGTCGCTGCTGACCGGCGCGCAGGGCAGCCAGTACGGCTGGTACGGGATGCTGGCGGGCGCCGCGATCGTGTTCTTCGCCTTCATCGGTTTCGACGTGGTGGCCACCACCGCCGAGGAGACCCGTAACCCGCAGAAGGACGTCGCGCGCGGCATCCTGGCCACCCTCGGGGTGGTGACCGTGCTCTACCTCGCGGTCTCGGTGGTGCTCTCGGGGATGGTGTCCTACACCGAACTGCGCGCCGGCGCGGGCGGCGCCCCGCCGAACCTGGCCACCGCCTTCGTGCTCAACGGGGTCGGCTGGGCCAGCGGGGTGATCTCGATCGGCGCGCTGGCGGGACTGACCACCGTGGTCATGGTGCTCATGCTCGGCCAGTCGCGGGTGCTGTTCGCGATGTCGCGCGACGGGCTGCTGCCGCGGCCGCTGGCCCGCACCGGCGCGCGCGGCACCCCGGTGCGCATCACGGTGCTGGTCGCGGTGCTGGTGGCCGTCGCCGCGTCGGTGTTCCCGATGGACAAGCTCGAAGAGATGGTCAACGTCGGCACGCTGTTCGCCTTCGTGCTGGTCTCGGCGGGCGTGCTGGTGCTGCGCCGCACCCGCCCGGAGCTGCCCCGCGGCTTCCGGGCGCCGTGGGTGCCGGTGCTGCCGATCGTGTCGATCGCGGCCTGCCTGTGGCTGATGCTCAACCTGACCGCCCTGACCTGGGTGCGGTTCGGGGTCTGGATGGTCGCCGGGGTGGCGGTCTACCTCGGCTACGGCAGGCGGCACTCGGTGCTGGCGGCCCGCCTCGCCGGCCAGCGGGCGGAGCCGGACAGCGACCCCGACAGCGACCCGGACAGCCCCGACCAACGAGTTTTACAAACGTAGGGCAAATGTCTAGACAAAAGACATAGACGGCAGTAACGTCCACTGGTGAGTGGTGGTACTCACAAGGAGGTTTGCCGATGAGCACCCAATCGCCGGCCCAGGCGACCGAAGCGATCACCCCCGCGAGCGCCGAGACACCGGCTTGGCGGGACAAGAAGCGCTACCTGTGGCTGCTCGGCCTGATCGCGCCCACCGCGCTGTTCCTGGTGCTGCCGATCGTGTGGGCGCTCAACCAGGCCGGCTGGCACACCGCCGCGCAGTCCCTGTTCTGGATCGGGCCGGTCCTGATCTACGTGCTGCTGCCGATCCTGGACCTGCGGTTCGGCGCCGACGGCCAGAACGCCCCCGACGAGGTGATGGCGCAGCTGGAGAACGACAAGTACTACCGCTACTGCACCTACGCCTACATTCCGTTCCAGTACGCCAGCGTGGTGCTGGGCGCCTACCTGTTCACCGCCGCGAACCTGAGCTGGCTGGGCTTCGACGGCGCCCTGGGCTGGCCGGCCAAGATCGGGCTGGCCCTGTCGATCGGCGCGCTCGGCGGCATCGGCATCAACACCGCCCACGAGATGGGGCACAAGAAGGAGTCCCTGGAGCGGTGGCTGTCCAAGATCACCCTGGCGCAATCCGGCTACGGCCACTTCTACGTCGAGCACAACCGCGGCCACCACGTGCGGGTGGCCACCCCGGAGGACCCGGCGTCGGCCCGCTTCGGCGAGACGTTCTGGGAGTTCTTGCCGCGCACCGTGTTCGGCAGCCTGCGCTCGGCGCTGCACCTGGAGGCCCAGCGCATCCGCCGGGCCGGCAAGAACCCGTGGAACCCGCTGACCTGGCCGGGCAACGACGTGCTCAACGCCTGGGCGATGTCGATCGTGCTGTGGGGAGCGCTCATCGCGGTCTTCGGGCCCGGCCTGATCCCGTTCGTGCTCATCCAGGCCGTCTACGGGTTCTCGCTGCTGGAGTCGGTGAACTACCTCGAGCACTACGGGCTGCTGCGCCGCAAACGCGACAGTGGCCGCTACGAGCGCTGCACCCCCGAACACAGCTGGAACTCCGACCACATCGTGACCAACCTGTTCCTCTACCACCTGCAGCGCCACAGTGACCACCACGCCAACCCGACCCGGCGCTACCAGACGCTGCGCAGCATGGACGGGGCGCCGAACCTGCCCAGCGGCTACGCGTCGCTGATCGGGCTGACCTACTTCCCGCCGCTGTGGCGCCGGCTGATGGACCACCGGGTGCTCGACCACTACGACGGCGACATCACCCGGGCCAACATCCACCCGCGGGTGCGCGACAAGGTGCTCGCCCGCTACGCCCCGGCCGCCGCGGCCGGACCCGCCCTGGAGGTGACCCGATGAGCGACTACAAACTGTTCGTCTGCGTACAGTGCGGCTTCGAGTACGACGAGGCCAAGGGCTGGCCCGAGGACGGCATCGAGCCCGGCACCCGCTGGGCCGACATCCCCGAGGACTGGAGCTGCCCGGACTGCGGCGCCGCCAAAGCCGACTTCGAGATGGTCGAAGTCGTCCGGCCGTGACCGCCGCAGGGCCGGCAGCGACTAGTCTCGCCCGGGTGAGCCGAAACCCGCGGATGCCCTACGCCGAGGCATCCCGCGCGCTGTTGCGGGACTCGGTGCTCGACGCGATGCGCGAACTGCTGCTCAACCGGGACTGGTCGGCGGTCACCCTGGCCGACGTGGCCGGGGCGGCCGGGGTGAGCCGCCAGACCATCTACAACGAGTTCGGGTCGCGCCAGGGCTTGGCGCAGGGCTACGCGCTGCGCCTGGCCGACCAACTCGTCGACGTCATCGACGCCGCCCTGGACAACAACGTCGGCGACATCCACGGCGCCTTCCTGGAGGGCTTCCGGCTGTTCTTCGCCCAGTCGGCCGCCGACCCGCTGGTGATCTCGCTGCTCACCGGTGTCGCCAAACCGGACCTGCTGCAGATCATCACCACCGACAGCGCCCCGATCATCACCCACTGCTCGCAGCGGCTGACCGCCACCTTCACCCGCAGCTGGGTGCAGGTCAGCGACACCGACGCCGGGATCCTGGCCCGCGCGATCGTGCGGCTGGCGATCAGCTACGTGTCGATGCCGCCGGAATCCGACCACGACGTCGCCGCCGATCTGGCCCGGTTGTTCACCCCGGCGGCCGAGGCCTACGGCACCGTGCGCGACGACGCGGCGGCCTGGGGTCCCGACGGCGGCCACCCCTAGCGCACCGGCACCCGCACCGGCAGCGGGGGCGCCCAGCGCCGTCGGTAACGTGTAGGCGAGCTATCCGATTCGACATCGACGAAGGGCCCCTGATGACTGTGACCGCCGACAGCCGCAACGGCATCGAGTACAAGGTCGCCGACCTGTCGCTGGCCGAGTTCGGCCGCAAGGAGATCCGGCTGGCCGAACACGAGATGCCGGGCCTGATGGCGCTGCGGCGCGAGTACGCCGACGTCAACCCGCTGCGGGGGGCGCGCATCTCCGGGTCGCTGCACATGACCGTGCAGACCGCGGTGCTGATCGAGACGCTGGTGAGCCTGGGCGCCGAGGTCCGGTGGGCCTCCTGCAACATCTTCTCCACCCAGGACCACGCCGCCGCCGCGGTCGTCGTCGGCCCGCACGGCACCCCGGAGGAACCCCAGGGCACCCCGGTCTTCGCGTGGAAGGGCGAGACCCTCGAGGAGTACTGGTGGGCCGCCGAGCAGGCGCTGACCTGGCCGGACGAACCGGCCAACATGATCCTCGACGACGGCGGCGACGCCACCATGATGGTGCTGCGCGGCGCCCAGTACGAGAAGGCCGGCGTGGTGCCGCCGATCGAGGAGGACGACCCGGCCGAGTGGAAGGTCTTCCTCACCCGGCTCGCGCAGCGGTTCGAGACCGACAAGACCAAGTGGACCCGCATCGCCGAGTCGGTCAAGGGCGTCACCGAGGAGACCACCACCGGGGTGCTGCGGCTCTACCAGTTCGCCGCCGCCGGTGAGCTGACCTTCCCGGCGATCAACGTCAACGACTCGGTCACCAAATCCAAGTTCGACAACAAGTACGGCTGCCGGCACTCCCTGATCGACGGCATCAACCGCGGCACCGACGTCATGATCGGCGGCAAGACCGCGCTGATCTGCGGCTACGGCGACGTCGGCAAGGGCTCCGCGGAGTCGCTCAAGGGGCAGGGCGCCCGGGTGATCGTCACCGAGATCGACCCGATCAACGCGCTGCAGGCGCTGATGGAGGGCTTCGACGTCAAGACCGTCGAGCAGGCGATCGGCGAGGCCGACATCGTCATCACCACCACCGGCAACAAGGACATCATCACCCTCGAGCACATGAAGGCGATGAAGGAACAGGCCATCCTGGGCAACATCGGCCACTTCGACAACGAGATCCAGATGGCCGCCCTGGAACGCTCCGGCGCCGTCCGCGACACCATCAAGCCGCAGGTCGACCAGTGGACCTTCCCGGACACCGGCCGCTCGATCATCGTGCTCTCCGAGGGCCGGCTGCTCAACCTGGGCAACGCCACCGGCCACCCGTCGTTCGTGATGAGCAACAGCTTCTCCAACCAGGTCATCGCCCAGATCGAGCTGTGGACCAAGAACGACGAGTACGACAACGAGGTGTACCGGCTGCCCAAGCACCTCGACGAGAAGGTGGCCCGCATCCACGTCGAGGCGCTCGGCGGCACGCTGACCAAGCTGACCAAGGACCAGGCCGAGTACATCGGCGTCGACGTCGAGGGCCCCTACAAGCCCGACCACTACCGCTACTGACCGACCCGCCGGGGCGGACCTCGTTGCCCCCGCCGCCGTCGCATCGGACAATTGGTGCGACGTCCCGGGGTAGGCGAGGAGGCAGGCGTGGTCACGGTGTTCCTGGTCGATGACCACGAGGTGGTGCGCCGCGGCCTGATCGACCTGCTCGGCGCCGACCCGGAGCTCGAGGTGGTCGGGGAGGCCGGCACGGTGGCCGAGGCGCTGGCCCGCATCCCGGCCGCCCGCCCCGATGTCGCCGTGCTCGACGTCCGGCTGCCCGACGGCAACGGCATCGAACTGTGCCGGGAGCTGTTGTCGCGCCTGCCCGACCTGCGGTGCCTGATCCTGACGTCGTTCACCTCCGACGAGGCGATGCTGGACGCCATCCTGGCCGGCGCCAGCGGCTATGTGGTCAAAGACATCAAGGGCATGGAGTTGGCGCGGGCGGTCAAAGAGGTCGGCGCCGGCCGCTCGCTGCTGGACAACCGGGCCGCGGCGGCCCTGATGGCCACGCTGCGCCGCACCGACGAGCCCGCCGACCCGCTGTCGAACCTCACCGCCCAGGAACGCACCCTGCTCGGGTTGCTCGCCGAGGGCCTGACCAACAAGCAGATCGCCGACCGGATGTTCCTCGCGGAGAAGACCGTCAAGAACTACGTGTCGCGGCTGCTGGCCAAACTCGGCATGCAGCGGCGCACCCAGGCCGCGGTGTTCGCCACCAAACTGGCCCAGAACCAGCCGCCCCGATGAGCCGACGATGACCACCGCACCCGGCCCCGGCAGCGACCCCGCCGACCCGCACCGGCAGATGCGCGACACCCTCTCGCAGCTGCGGTTGCGGGAGCTGCTCGGCGAGGTGCAGGAGCGCGTCGAGCAGATCGCCGAGGGCCGCGACCGCCTCGACGGGTTGATCGAGGCGATGCTGCTGGTGACCTCCGGGCTGGACCTCGACGCCACCCTGCGCGCGATCGTGCACGCCGCCACCAACCTCGTCGACGCCCGCTACGGCGCGATCGAGGTGCACAGCCGCGACAACCGGCTGATGGAGTTCGTCCACGAGGGCGTCGACGCGGAGACCGTGGCGCGCATCGGCCAACGCCCGCGCGGCCGCGGCGTGGTCGGGGCGCTGATGACCGACCCGCGACCGACCCGGCTCGACGACATCGCCGAGCACCCCGCGGCGGTGGGCTTCCCGCCGCACCACCCGCAGATGCGCACCTTCCTGGGGGTGCCGATCCGGATCCGCACCCGGGTGCTGGGCAACCTGTACCTCACCGACAAGGCCGGCGGCCAGCCGTTCACCGAGGATGACGAGGTGCTGGTGCAGGCGCTGGCCGCGGCCGCGGGCAGCGCCATCGCCAATGCCCGGCTCTACGAGCAGGCCAAGGCCCGCCAGTCCTGGATCGAATCCACCCGCGACATCGCCACCGAACTGCTCTCCGGGTCCGACCCGGCCGACGCGTTCCGGGTCATCGCCGAGGACGCGGCGAAACTGACCGGCGCCGACGCGGCCCTGGTCGCGGTCCCTACCGACACCGACAACGCCCACCCCGAAGTGCTGCGGGTGGTCGAGACCACCGGCCCGGCCCTCGCCGCGCTGGCCGGCCGGGACCTGCCGGTGGCCGGCACCGTGATCGGGCAAGCCTTCACCGACCGCGCCCCCCAGCGGCTGGACCGGCTCACCCTCGATCCCGTCCCGGAGGCCGTTCTGGCGCCCGCCCCGGCGCCCGTGCTGGCGGAGGCCGGCCCGCTCGGCCCGGCGCTGGTGCTGCCGATGCGGGCCACCGACACCGTCGCCGGTGTGGTGGTGGTGCTGCGCGGACCCGACGCGGTGCCGTTTCGCGACGACCACCTGGAGATGGCGGCCGCCTTCGCCGACCAGGCGGCCCTGGCCTGGCAGCTGGCCACCTCGCAGCGCCGGATGCGCGAGCTCGACGTGGTCGCCGACCGGGAGCGCATCGCCCGCGACCTGCACGACCAGGTCATCCAGCGGCTGTTCGCGGTCGGACTGTCGCTGCAGGGCACGATCCCGCGGCTGCGCGCCGGGGAGGTCGCCGACCGGCTCTCCGCCGCCGTCGACGACCTGCAGGACGTCATCTCCGACATCCGCACCACCATCTTCGACCTGCACGGCAGCGACACCCCCGGACTGCGGCAGCGCATCGACGAGGTGATCGCGCATTTCGCCGGGGCCGGGCCGCGCAGCAGCGTGCAGTACACCGGCCCGCTGTCGGTGGTCGACGGGGAGTTGGCCGACCACGCCGCGGCGGTGGTCCGCGAAGCCGTGAGCAACGCGGTGCGTCACGCGCAGGCGTCGACGCTGGCGGTGCAGGTGCGCGTCGACGACGAATTGTGCATCGAGGTCAGCGACAACGGGTGCGGCATGCCCGAGGTGGTGTGCCGCAGCGGGCTGCGCAACCTGGCCCGGCGCGCTGAACAGAGCGGCGGCCGATTCAGTGTGAACAGCCGGCCGGCAGGCGGGACCGTGCTGCGGTGGTCGGCGCCGCTGGTGACCGGGTAGCGGAGTCGGCCGGCTGCCACACCTCGGCCAGCGCCCGGCGCGGGGTGGCGGGCAGCGGATCGGCGTTGACCGGCGCCCACCCGACCCGCACCAGCATCTGCGGGTAGCCGGCGTCGCCGAACACGTCGGTGCGCACCGCCGCACGGGTCTGCTCGACCTCGAGCGGCTCGGTCACTGGGCAACTGGCCAACCCCAGCGCCGTGGCGGTCAACAGCACCACGCTGGTGGCCTCCCCGGCCCGCAGCCACGCCGTCGCGTCGTCGGCCGCGGTGCCCAGCGCCAGCAGCACCGAGTGGTCGTCGGCGGGCTCGGCCCCGGGCGGCTGCGCCAACGCCGGACCGGCGAACACCCGGGCCGGCACCCCGGCCGCCGGCTCGGGGCGGGGCGTGTTGCTCGCCGGGACCCCCGCGGTCGAGCCGTACCGCCCGCTCCACGCGGTCAGCTCGGCCAGATACGCCGCGTCCGCGACGTGGTGGCGCACCGCCGCCGCGATCAGCGGCCGCAGGGTGTCCATCGCCACAAGCCGGCGCAGCATCACCCCGCCGCGCGCGACCCGGGCCGCCATCAGGGCGATGTCGCCGTCGGCGACCGGCCAGCTGCTGTAGAGCCTGCGGTCGGTGCGGCGCCGCGGGATCGCCGCGGCCAGCCCGACCGTCGCCGCCTCGGCCCGGTCGCGCCGCAACTCCAGCACCGCCAGGTGCGTCGGGTCCGCCGGGTCGGGCAGGCGGCGCACCGTGGCGTGCCAGCCCAGCGCGGCGAACGCCACCACCGCGTGGTGCAGGGCGGCGCCACAGCTGATCAGCAGATCCCGGCCGGCGGGGTCGACCCGGTGCAGCCGGCGCGCAGGGTCGGCGAGCAGGTGCACCCGCGCCCGGTCGCGGGGGTCGGCTCGCCAGCGCCACGGCTGCGAGTTGTGCACCGACGGCGCCCGCACGGCCAACTCCACAGCGGTGTCCACCGTTGCGGCGTCGGGGAATTCGGCGTCCATGGGCGGCCCTCTTTCCGGTGGCGCCGGGCGTGCCGCCCGGCTGCTGCTCTCAGCATGGCGGCGCCCCGGCCGCGACCGGCAGGGGCCGAAGGTCCCGCCCGGGAGGGACTTTCCCCGCCAGGTCGGGACTTCCGGCCCTGGTGACGACGACCCGGCACCGCCGATAGTGAAGTCGTGGGTCGTAGCGCATCAACCCCGAGTTCCCGGGAGGTCACCGCCATGGATCGCATGGGAGTACTCGACGCGGGCTTCCTGCACGCCGAGGATTCCGACCGCCACGTCAGCCTGGCCATCGGCGGGCTGGCGGTGCTGGACGGGCCGGCGCCCGACTACGACCGGCTGCTGACGACGCTGGGTGCGCGGATGTCCGCCTGCCCCCGGTTCAAGCAGCGGGTCCGGTTGCGCCCGTTGGACATCGGTCCCCCCGAATGGGTCGACGACGACGATTTCGACCTGACCCGCCACGTGCGACGCATCGGCGTGCCCGCCCCCGGCGGCGAGACCGAACTGCACGCGCTGGTCGCCGAGATGATGTCGTGGCGACTGGACCGCGCCCGGCCGCTGTGGGAGATCTGGGTCATCGAAGGCCTCGCCGAGCACCGGTGGGCGATGCTGATGAAGGTCCACCACTGCATCGCCGACGGCATCGCCACCGCGCACATGCTCGCCGGGCTGTCCGACGACGGTGTGGCCGCCGCCTACCCGGCACCCGACGGCGACCCGCCGGCGGTGCGACCGCCCGCGCGCCCCGCCGGCGATTCCCCCGGCTGGCTGGCCGGGCTGCGTGACGCGTCGGTGGCGGCGGCCGCGGCCACCGCCCGCGCGGTGCGCGGGGCGGGGGAGATCACCGCGGGGCTGCTGCGGCCGGCCGCCACCTCGTCGCTCAACGGCCCGATGTCGGGCCGCCGCCGCTACGCGGCGGTCCGGGTGCCGCTGGCCGACATCCGGCGGGTCTGCCGCACTTTCGACGTCACCGTCAACGATGTGGCACTGGCGGCGCTCGCCGAGAGCTACCGCGACACCCTGATCCGGCACGGCGAGATCCCGCAGCACGATTCGCTGCGCACCCTGGTGCCGGTCTCGGTGCGCGGGGACGGCGAGGCGGACCGCACCGACAACCGGGTCTCGGTGATGCTGCCGTATCTGCCGGTGGAGGAGGCGAACCCGGTGCAGCGGCTGCGAATGGTGCGCGCCCGGATGGCGCGGACCAAGTCCGCCGGGCAGCAGCAGGCCGGCAGCGCGGCGGTGGGGATCGCCAACGCGGTGGTGCCCTACCCGCTGACCGCGTGGGCGGTGCGGCTGGCTACCCGGCTGCCGCAGCGCGGCGTGGTCGCGCTGGCCACCAACGTGCCCGGGCCGCCCCGGCCGCTGTCGATCCTGGGCTGCCGGGTGCTGGCGGTGCTGCCGGTGCCGCCGATCGCGATGCGGTTGCGCACCGGGGTGGCGATCCTCAGCTACGCCGACGACCTGTATTTCGGGGTGCTGGCCGACTTCGACGCGCTGCCCGACATCGACGACCTGGTCGGCGGTATCCGGGTCGCGGTCGCCCGGCTGGTGGCGGCCAGCAAGCGGCGCAAGACCGCGCGCGATCGCCGCGGCCTGCAACTGGTGGTCAACGCCTGACCGCGCGGCGCCGCGCTACGCTGCGCGGATGCTGATCGCGATCGAAGGGGTGGACGGCGCGGGCAAGCGCACGCTGTCGGCGGGGCTGCGGGCGCGCTGGGAGCGGCAGGGCCGCACGGTGGCCACCCTGGCGTTCCCCCGCTACCGGCAGTCGATCACCGCCGACCTGGCCGCCGAGGCGCTGCACGGCGAGCACGGCGACCTGGCCGATTCGGTGTATGCGATGGCGGTGCTGTTCGCCCTGGACCGCGCCGCCGCCCGCGCGGAGATCGCCGCCGCCCGCCGCGACCACGACGTGGTCATCCTGGACCGCTACGTCGCCTCCAACGCCGCCTACAGCGCCGCCCGCCTCCACCAGGACGCCGGCGGGCCGGTGGTCGACTGGGTGCACCGGCTGGAGTACGGCCGGCTGGACCTGCCCGCCCCGGACCGGCAGCTGCTGTTGGCGGTGCCCACCGAAGTGGCCGGCCAGCGGGCCCGGCGCCGCGCGCAGCAGGAGGCCGACCGGGCCCGCGACAGCTACGAACGCGACACCGGCCTGCAGGCGCGCACCGGGGCGGTCTACGCGGAGCTGGCCGCCGCCGGCTGGGGCGGACGCTGGCAGGTGGCCGGCGCCGACACCGACCCGGCGGAGCTGGCCGGCGAGCTCATCGCCGAGTGAGCGGCCGAACACCCGTTTCGGGCTGATCGGTGCAGCTACCGGCGTGTGGTAGCCGGGTTTTGTCACGATCTGGTGACACCATAGACGCCATGAAACAAAGGATCCTTGTCGTCGACGACGACGCCTCGTTGGCCGAGATGCTCACCATCGTGCTGCGTGGGGAGGGTTTCGACACCGCGGTCGTCGGTGACGGCACCCAGGCGCTGACCGCCGTGCGCGAGTTGCGGCCGGATCTGGTGCTGCTGGATTTGATGTTGCCCGGCATGAACGGCATCGACGTCTGCCGGGTGCTGCGCGCCGACTCCGGCGTGCCGATCGTGATGCTCACCGCCAAGAGCGACACGGTCGACGTGGTGCTGGGCCTGGAGTCCGGCGCCGACGACTACATCGTCAAACCGTTCAAACCCAAGGAGCTGGTGGCCCGGGTGCGGGCGCGGCTGCGGCGCAACGACGACGAGCCCGCCGAGCTGCTCTCGATCGGCGACATCGAGATCGACGTGCCCGCCCACAAGGTGACCCGCCAGGGGGAGCAGATCTCGCTCACCCCGCTGGAGTTCGACCTGCTGGTGGCGCTGGCCCGCAAGCCGCGGCAGGTGTTTACTCGGGATGTGCTCCTCGAGCAGGTGTGGGGATACCGGCACCCGGCCGACACCCGGCTGGTGAACGTGCACGTGCAGCGGTTGCGGGCCAAGGTGGAGAAGGACCCGGAGAACCCGCAGGTGGTGCTGACCGTCCGGGGAGTGGGGTACAAGGCCGGACCTCCGTGACCGGTGCCCGGGAGCGCCGCCGATGATCTGGAGCTCACGGCGGCGCATCCGTCGTTCCACCCCGCTGCTGCGGGGCCTGACGGCGCTGAGCCGCGCGGTGAGCGTGGTGTGGCGCCGCTCCCTGCAGTTGCGGGTGGTGGTGCTGACCCTGGGGCTGTCGCTGGCGGTGATCCTGGCGCTGGGGTTCGTGCTCACCAGCCAGGTCACCGACCGGGTGCTCGACGTGAAGGTGCGCGCGGCCACCGAGCAGATCGAGCACGCCCGCACCACGGTCAGCGGCATCGTCGGCGGGGAGGAGGCCCGCTCGCTCTCCTCGAGCCTGCAGCTGGGCCGCAACACCTTGACCTCCAAGACCGACCCGAGTTCGGGGGCGGGGCTGGCCGGCCCGTTCGACGCGGTGCTGGTGGTGCCCGGCGACGGCCCGCGCGCGGCCACCGCCGCGGGCCCGGTCGACCAGGTCCCCGACGCGCTGCGCGACTTCGTGCGTGCCGGGCAGGTCAGCTACCAATACACCACCGTGCACACCGACGGCTTCTCCGGGCCGGCGCTGATCGTGGGCAGCCCGACCATGTCCAAGGTCAGCAACCTCGAGCTGTACCTGATCTTCCCGCTCAACAGCGAGCAGACCACGATCAAACTGGTGCGCGGCACGATGGCCACCGGGGGACTGGTGTTGCTGGTGCTGCTGGCCGGCATCGCGCTGCTGGTGTCGCGGCAGGTGGTGCTGCCGGTGCGGGCGGCGGCCCGCACCGCCGAACGGTTCGCCGAGGGCTACCTGTCCGAGCGGATGCCGGTGCGCGGCGAGGACGACATGGCCCGGCTCGCGGTGTCGTTCAACGACATGGCCGAAAGCCTGTCCCGGCAGATCGAGCAGCTGGAGGAGTTCGGAAACCTGCAGCGTCGCTTCACCTCCGACGTCAGCCACGAGCTGCGCACCCCGCTGACCACGGTGCGGATGGCCGCCGACCTCATCTACGACCACGTCGACGAACTGGATCCGGCGCTACGCCGCTCCACCGAGCTGATGGTCAACGAACTCGACCGGTTCGAACTGCTGCTGGGCGACCTGCTGGAGATCTCCCGCCACGACGCGGGCGTCGCCGAGCTGTCGGTGGAGGCCATCGACCTGCGGGCCACGGTCAGCGGGGCGCTGGAGAGCGTCGGGCACCTGGCCGCCGACGCCGGAGTCGAACTGCGCCAGGACCTGCCCGACCACGAGGTGATCGCCGAGGTCGACACCCGCCGGGTGGAACGCATCCTGCGCAACCTGATCGCCAACGCCATCGACCACGCCGAGCACAAGCCGGTGCAGATCCGGATGGCCGCCGACGTGGACACCGTCGCGGTCACCGTCCGCGACCACGGCGTGGGGTTGCGCCCCGGCGAGGAGAAGCTGGTGTTCAGCCGGTTCTGGCGGGCCGACCCGTCGCGGGTGCGCCGCTCCGGCGGTACCGGGCTGGGGCTGGCCATCAGCGTCGAGGACGCCCGGCTGCACCAGGGCCGGCTGGAAGCCTGGGGCGAGCCCGGCAACGGCGCCTGCTTCCGGCTGACCCTGCCGCTGGTGCGCGGCCACAAGGTCACCACCAGCCCGCTTCCACTGAAACCCATTGCCCCCGAACGTAACCCCGGCGACCGTGCGCCCGAACCGGCCGAGGACAGCCGATGAGCGCCCGGCTGCTGAGCGTGCTGCTGGCCGCGATGCTGGCGCTGGCCGGCTGCGCCGGGGTGCCGAGCTCCTCGGCGCCGCAGGCGATCGGCACCGTCAAGCGCGCCGCGCCGCCGAACCTGCCCAAGCCCACCCCGGACATGGACCCTGAGGTGCTGCTGCGCGAATTCCTCAAGGCCACCGCCGACCCGGCCAACCGGCACCTGGCCGCCCGGCAGTTCCTCACCCAGTCCGCCTCCGACGGCTGGGACGACGCCGGGCGCGCCACCCTGATCGACAACGTGCAGTTCGTGCAAACCGGCGGCCCGCAGCAGGTGTCGGTGGCGATGAGCGCCGACATCCTCGGCACCCTGTCGGACATGGGGGTGTTCGAGACCGCCGCCGGCCGGCTGCCCGACCCGGGCCCGATCGAACTGGTCAAGACCGCCGAGGGTTGGCGGATCGACCGGCTGCCCAACGGCGTCTTCCTGGACTGGCAGCAGTTCCAGGAGACCTACAAGCGCAACACCCTGTACTTCGTCGACCCCACCGGGCAGACCATGGTGCCCGACCCGCGCTACGTGGCGGTCTCCGATCCCGACCAGCTGGCCACCGAGCTGGTGTCCAAGCTGATCGCCGGGCCGCGCCCGGAGATGGAGCGCAGCGTGCGCAACCTGCTGGCCGCGCCGCTGCGGCTCAACGGCCCGGTCACCCGCGCCGACGGCGGCAGCACCGGCATCGGCCGCGGCTACGGCGGGGCGCGCATCGACCTGCAGGGATTGACCACCACCGACCCGCAGAGCACCAAACTGCTGGCCGCGCAACTCATCTGGACGCTGGTGCGCGCCGACATCAAGGGTCCGTACGTGATCGACACCGACGGCACCGCCCTCGATGACCGGTTCGCCGACGGCTGGAGCACCGGCGACGTGGCCGCCACCGACCCCGGCTCGGCGGAGGGCGCCGCCGCGGGCATCCACGCCCTGCTCGGCGGGGCGCTGGCCGGCATCGACGGCCAACGCTCGGTCGTGGTGCCCGGCGCGTTCGGGGCCACCACCCACCAGCTGTCGGCGGCGCTGTCGCGCGACGGGCGCCGCGCCGCCTCGGTGGTCGGCGAGCCCGACAAGGCGTCGCTGTGGATCGGGGAGCTCGGCGGCGGGGCCGGGCAGGCCGCCGAGGGCCGCACCCTGTCGCGGCCCAGCTGGTCGCTGGACGACGCGGTGTGGGTCGTCGTCGACGGCAAACTGGTGCTGCGGGTGATCCGGGAGGCCGGCTCCGGTCGGCCCGCGCACCTGCCGGTGGACAGCTCGGCGGTCGCCGCCCGGTTCCCCGGCGAGATCAGCGAACTGCAGCTCTCCCGCGACGGCACCCGCGCGGCGATGGTGATCGAGGGGCAGGTGGTGCTCGCCGGGGTGGAGCAGACCTCGACCGGGCAGTTCGCGCTGGTCTATCCGCGCCGGCTGGGCTTCGGGCTGGGCTCGTCAGTGGTGTCGCTGTCCTGGCGCACCGGCGACGACATGGCGGTCAGCCGCACCGACCCCGACCACCCGGTGTCCTACGTCAACCTCGACGGGGTCAACTCCGACGCCACCAGCCGCAACCTGACCATGCCGGTGTCGGTGATCGCGGCGGACCCGTCGGCGGTCTACGTCGCCGACCCGCGCGGGGTGATGGTGCTCTCGGCGGTCAACCCGCCGGAGGAGCCGGCCTGGACGCCGGTGCCGCCGTTCCAGGACCCCGGCGCGGTGCCGGTGCTGCCCGGCTAGCTGTGATGTCCGGGGAGGTTGGTCAGTCGGGTGACCGGTGGCCGGCCTCCGAGGGCGGAGTGGGCTCGGTGGT
>NZ_LZLJ01000058.1 GCF_001668625.1 Mycobacterium sp. 1274756.6 | reverse complement strand
TGTGTGTTCGGCGGTGTCCTACTTTTCCACCCGGGTTGGGTAGTATCATCGGCGCTGGCAG
Organism: Mycobacterium sp. 1274756.6; assembly: GCF_001668625.1. GTDB lineage: Bacteria > Actinomycetota > Actinomycetes > Mycobacteriales > Mycobacteriaceae > Mycobacterium. The sequence goes on along the minus strand of NZ_LZLJ01000058.1, from coordinate 5,358 downwards.
GCTTAGCTTCCGGGTTCGGGATGGGTCCGGGCGTTTCCCTGTCGCTGTGTCCGCCGTAACTCTATTCTTTTTGTGTGTGCCGGCCCCGGTTTGGTGGGGGTCGGCCTTTTTTGGTGTGAATAAGGTCTGGTTGTTTTTGGTGTGGGGTGGGTGTGTGTTGTGGGGTGTGGTTGCGTGGTGTGTGTTGGTAAGTTTTCGGCCGGTTAGTGCCAGTTCCCTAAACGCATTGCTGCGGGTGTAGGTCTGGTCTATCGATCCCGTGTTCTGCGGGGGCCTTATCCCACTTAAATGGGTGAGAAACCTGGTCTTGGAAGGGGTTTCCCGCTTAGATGCTTTCAGCGGTTATCCTGTCCGAACGTGGCTATCCAGCGGTGCCCCTGGTGGGACAACTGGTGGACCAGAGGTTCGTCCGTCCCGGTCCTCTCGTACTAGGGACAGTTTTCCTCAAGTTTCTGACGCGCGCGGCGGATAGAGACCGAACTGTCTCACGACGTTCTAAACCCAGCTCGCGTGCCGCTTTAATGGGCGAACAGCCCAACCCTTGGGACCTGCTCCAGCCCCAGGATGCGACGAGCCGACATCGAGGTGCCAAACCATCCCGTCGATATGGACTCTTGGGGAAGATCAGCCTGTTATCCCCGGGGTACCTTTTATCCGTTGAGCGACACCCCTTCCACTCGGGGGTGCCGGATCACTAGTCCCGACTTTCGTCCCTGTTTGACGTGTCAGTCTCACAGTCAAGCTCCCTTGTGCACTTACACTCAACACCTGATTGCCGTCCAGGTTGAGGGAACCTTTGGGCGCCTCCGTTACTTTTTAGGAGGCAACCGCCCCAGTTAAACTACCCGCCAGGCACTGTCCCTGAACCGGATAAACGGTTCGAGGTTAGAGGTTCAATACGATCAGAGTGGTATTTCAACAACGACTCCACCCACACTGGCGTGCGGGTTTCACAGTCTCCCACCTATCCTACACAAACCGCATCGAACATCAATACCAAGTTGTAGTGAAGGTCCCGGGGTCTTTTCGTCCTGCCGCGCGTAACGAGCATCTTTACTCGTAGTGCAATTTCGCCGAGTCTATGGTTGAGACAGTTGAGAAGTCGTTACGCCATTCGTGCAGGTCGGAACTTACCCGACAAGGAATTTCGCTACCTTAGGATGGTTATAGTTACCACCGCCGTTTACTGGGGCTTAAATTCTCAGCTTCGCGGACTTTACGTCCACTAACCGGTCCTCTTAACCTTCCAGCACCGGGCAGGCGTCAGTCCGTATACATCGTCTTGCGACTTCGCACGGACCTGTGTTTTTAGTAAACAGTCGCTTCTCACTGGTTTCTGCGACCCACTCCCGCTGCCCCGGGCGAACCGGTTGACGGTATGTGGGTCCCCCTTCTCCCTAAGTTACGGGGGCATTTTGCCGAGTTCCTTAACCATAGTTCACTCGTACGCCTTGGTATTCTCTACCTGACCACCTGTGTTGGTTTGGGGTACGGGCCGTGTGTGAGCTCGCTAGAGGCTTTTCTCGGCAGCAGAGGATCACCGAATTCGCCTCATACGGCTATGCATCACCTCTCGGAATATGTGAGACCCGGATTTGCCTGGATCTCTTCCTACGGGCTTGCCCCAGTATTACCACTGACTGGTACGGCTACCTTCCTGCGTCACCCCATCGCTTGACTACTACCAGCGAAGGTCCCACGCAGCCCCGCACCGCCATCACCCCGAAGGGATCAAGTCAGCACGGTTTTGGGTGGTTAGTACCGCTGTTTCGTCATGGGCGCGCACACACGGGTACGGGAATATCAACCCGTTGTCCATCGACTACGCCTGTCGGCCTCGCCTTAGGTCCCGACTCACCCTGGGCGGACTGGCCTGGCCCAGGAACCCTTGGTCTTTCGGCGGGCAAGGTTCTCACTTGCCTTATCGCTACTCATGCCTGCATTCTCACTCCCCACACCTCCACCACCGGTCACCCGATGACTTCACTGATGAGGGGACGCTCCCCTACCCAACCCCCACCCAAGGGTGAGGATTGCCGCGGCTTCGGCGGTGTGCTTGAGCCCCGCTACATTATCGGCGCACAATCACTTGACCAGTGAGCTATTACGCACTCTTTCAAGGGTGGCTGCTTCTAAGCCAACCTCCTGGTTGTCTTCGCGACTGCACATCCTTTTCCACTTAGCACACGCTTAGGGGCCTTAGCCGGCGATCTGGGCTGTTTCCCTCTCGACGCACGGAGCTTATCCCCCGCCGTCTCACTGCCACGCTTACAACGTGCCGGCATTCGGAGTTTGGCTGACGTCAGTAACCTAGTAGGGCCCATCGGCCATCCAGTAGCTCTACCTCCAGCACGCAACACATGACGCTGCACCTAAATGCATTTCGGGGAGAACCAGCTATCACGGAGTTTGATTGGCCTTTCACCCCTACCCACAGCTCATCCCCTCAGTCTTCAACCTAAGTGGGTTCGGGCCTCCACAGCATCTTACTGCTGCTTCACCCTGGCCATGGGTAGATCACTCCGCTTCGGGTCCAGAACACGCCACTACACCACAAGTGGATACGCCCTATTCAGACTCGCTTTCGCTGCGGCTACCCCACACGGGTTAACCTCGCGACGTGTCCCTGACTCGCAGGCTCATTCTTCAAAAGGCACGCCATCACCCCACCCCAAAGGAGAGGGCTTTGACGGATTGTAGGCGCATGGTTTCAGGTACTATTTCACTCCCCTCCCGGGGTACTTTTCACCATTCCCTCACGGTACTCGTCCGCTATCGGTCATCAGGAAGTATTCAGGCTTACCGGGTGGTCCCGGCAGATTCACAGCGGATTCCACGGGCCCGCTGCTACTCGGGAAAAACGCCGCAAGGCAGGTGTCGGGTTTTCACGTACCGGGCTCTCACCGTCTACGGCAGACCATCCCAGGCCACTTCCGCTAACCACAACACTTTCTCACTGCCCTCCAGGTGAGGTAGACCCGGACACGACACTCCCACAACCCCACAAACACAACCCCTACCCGGTATCACGTGCCTGCGGTTTAGCCATCCTCCGCGTTCGCTCGCCACTACTAACGGAATCACTGTTGTTTTCTCTTCCTGCGGGTACTGAGATGTTTCACTTCCCCGCGTTCCCCCCCACCGGCTATATATTCACCGGCGGGTAACACGACATCACTCGTGCTGGGTTTCCCCATTCGGACATCCTCGGATCTACGCTCGGTTGACAGCTCCCCGAGGCATATCGCAGCCTCCCACGTCCTTCATCGGCTCCTGATGCCAAGGCATCCACCATACGCCCTTAAACACTTACAAACACAAAAACCAAAAGTGTTCAAAAACAAAAACAAAATCACACCAACAAACAAACCCCCACAAAGGGCTCATCTGCTAGATGCTCGCAACCACTATCCACAACTCAAACACCACACCCCACACCAAAACCGGTGAGGCGACAACACCGAAAAGCGTGTTGCCTCAGGACCCAACAGTGTGCCTGGTGACCACCCACCAGCCAGCCCCACCCCACCAGGGGGACGGAAACCAACCAACGATGAGCGGTTTGTTGTTGCGCACCCACCGGAACACCCACTACAGGCGCCGGCACTATTTCTCTCCCAACCGTGAACCCCTCACCGATGTGAGGCACGGGGGAACAACTACTGGTGCTCCTTAGAAAGGAGGTGATCCAGCCGCACCTTCCGGTACGGCTACCTTGTTACGACTTCGTCCCAATCGCCGATCCCACCTTCGACAGCTCCCTCCCTTACGGGTTAGGCCACTGGCTTCGGGTGTTACCGACTTTCATGACGTGACGGGCGGTGTGTACAAGGCCCGGGAACGTATTCACCGCAGCGTTGCTGATCTGCGATTACTAGCGACTCCGACTTCACGGGGTCGAGTTGCAGACCCCGATCCGAACTGAGACCGGCTTTGAAAGGATTCGCTCCACCTCACGGCATCGCAGCCCTTTGTACCGGCCATTGTAGCATGTGTGAAGCCCTGGACATAAGGGGCATGATGACTTGACGTCATCCCCACCTTCCTCCGAGTTGACCCCGGCAGTCTCCCATGAGTCCCCGCCATCACGCGCTGGCAACATGGAACGAGGGTTGCGCTCGTTGCGGGACTTAACCCAACATCTCACGACACGAGCTGACGACAGCCATGCACCACCTGTACACAGGCCACAAGGGAACCGACATCTCTGCCGGCGTCCTGTGCATGTCAAACCCAGGTAAGGTTCTTCGCGTTGCATCGAATTAATCCACATGCTCCGCCGCTTGTGCGGGCCCCCGTCAATTCCTTTGAGTTTTAGCCTTGCGGCCGTACTCCCCAGGCGGGGTACTTAATGCGTTAGCTACGGCACGGATCCCAAGGAAGGAAACCCACACCTAGTACCCACCGTTTACGGCGTGGACTACCAGGGTATCTAATCCTGTTCGCTCCCCACGCTTTCGCTCCTCAGCGTCAGTTACTGCCCAGAGACCCGCCTTCGCCACCGGTGTTCCTCCTGATATCTGCGCATTCCACCGCTACACCAGGAATTCCAGTCTCCCCTGCAGTACTCCAGTCTGCCCGTATCGCCCGCACGCCCACAGTTAAGCCATGGGATTTCACGGACGACGCGACAAACCACCTACGAGCTCTTTACGCCCAGTAATTCCGGACAACGCTCGCACCCTACGTATTACCGCGGCTGCTGGCACGTAGTTGGCCGGTGCTTCTTCTGTCACTACCGTCACTTGCGCTTCGTCGTGACTGAAAGAGGTTTACAACCCGAAGGCCGTCATCCCCCACGCGGCGTCGCTGCATCAGGCTTCCGCCCATTGTGCAATATTCCCCACTGCTGCCTCCCGTAGGAGTCTGGGCCGTATCTCAGTCCCAGTGTGGCCGGACACCCTCTCAGGCCGGCTACCCGTCGTCGCCTTGGTAGGCCATAACCCCACCAACAAGCTGATAGGCCGCGGGCCCATCCCACACCGCAAAAGCTTTCCACCACACACCATGCGACATGTGGTCCTATCCGGTATTAGACCCAGTTTCCCAGGCTTATCCCGAAGTGCAGGGCAGATCACCCACGTGTTACTCACCCGTTCGCCACTCGAGCACCCCCGAAGGGGCCTTTCCGTTCGACTTGCATGTGTTAAGCACGCCGCCAGCGTTCGTCCTGAGCCAGGATCAAACTCTCCAAACAAAACCTTCAAAAAAGGCCATTCAGAAATACCTGACAAACAGTCCAATCAAACTGGACCAAAAAACACCACACCCCCGACACGGGGCGCCGAAGGCATGGCAAAAAACAACAACAAACAAAAACCACCAAACACACTATTGAGTTCTCAAACAACACACCCG
>NZ_LZLJ01000057.1 GCF_001668625.1 Mycobacterium sp. 1274756.6 | reverse complement strand
CGAGCAACAGCGGCATCCGGAACCAGCGGCGACCCGGCTCGTCGAACGCATCCGCGGAGTAGTCGTATCCGCGCGGTTCCGGGACGGCCGCGGCGCCGGCGTAGTCGGCGTAGCCGTCCTCGGGCACCTCGCCGCTGAACGGCACCGGCTCGTCGGTGTCGTCGGCTTTCGACCACGCCAGTTCCTGTTCGAGCCCGCCGTCGCCGGCCGTAGACGGCGGCAGGCCCGCCGTGGTGCCGTCTGCCGCGGCGGCCATGGCCGTGGCGGTCCCGGCGTCCGAGGCGAGCGGGCTCGGGGTGGTCGGCGGCGCCACGCTGGGCGCCATCGCGGTACCGGTGGCCGGACTCTCGTCCGACTGTCCAGCCGCCAGCAAGGTGGCGCCCAGTGCGGCGTTGATCTCCGGGTGAGGGGTGCGCACCACCGGCACCGGCAGCCACTGCGTGATACGGCGTGCGATCACGGGCATGTTGGCGCCGCCGCCGACGATTGCGATGGCCCGCAGGTTCCGGCCGCCGACCCGGTTGCGTTGCAGCATGGCCTTGAAGGCCTCCAGCGCGCCGGTCAGCGGTTCGGCGACCAGGGCCTCCAGTTCACCGCGGGTCACGGTGACCTGCGTCTGATGGGTGGGCAACGCGACCGTCAGCTCGGTGGCTGCCAGCTCGGAAAGGGACTCTTTGGCAAGACGGCACTGGTCGCGCAATCGGGCCAGGGATGCGACGGCGGTGGTGCCGGTCGGCTCACGATCGTCGGCTTGCCCGACGCGCTCCAGGACGTGTTCGAGCAGCGCCTCGTCGATCCGGTCGCCGGAGAACTGCGGGTAGCGCAGGGGCTTGTCGAGGAGTTCGAAGCCGGCGCCGGCATCGGCCAGCGAAAACGTGGCGCCGCCGCCGCCGAAGTCACACAGGGCCACCACGCCGGTCGACGGCAGCCCCGGGTCGGCGTTGAGTGCGGCGAGTGCCGCGGCGGCGTCGGAGACCAGAGCGGGCGCCGGTTGCGCCAGGCGCGGGTGGGCCAGCAACGCGTCGCGCAAGGTCCGTGCCTGGCCCGCACCCCAGTAGGCCGGGATGGCGAGGGTCAGCCCGGCGGCGGCTGGCTGTAACCCGAGCGCGGCGATCATCGCGTCGATCGCCTCGACCAGCAGTTGGTCGGGGGTATGAACGGCACCCTCGATGCCGGCCAGCGGCGTGGGATCGCCGACCCGTTCAACGAACCCGGTGACAGCCGTTCCGGCGTCGCTGCCCGGCGGCAGGTCGCCGACCTGAGTGGGGCGCTGCGGGTAGAGATGCACGACGGCGCGGCGCGTCACCGGCGGGTAGCCGACGCGCGCCGCCACCAGATTGGTCGCTCCGACCGACAACCCGAGCGGGTCGTTCATCAATCGCGTACCTTGCATCGACGTTCGGGAGGGCAGCCACCCACGATAACGGTCCCAGGTGTCCTCAGCCGTTCGCCGTTATCGAATGGAACCGACCGGTTACCGGCCGGTTACCCAACGAAATTCACACCACCGTCAACGGAAGAGAGCGCCGGGAGCGGAACTGGAATGTGGCGCCGCCGCTGACCTTCGCGACCGAGACCTCCGGCAGCTCGGCGATCGGCTCCTCGGAGTGCACGAGTTCGGCGGTCCAGTCGGTGTCGGTGCCGGTGACCTCGACCCGCAGTTGCGGATCGACTGCCGTCGCGATCGCCTGCAGCGGCTGCACCGACCCCGGGTGGCACAGGCTGAGCCAGGCGCGGTCGTCGTGAGCCGGGGAGGGGTGCACATGAATGCGCCCGTCGGCGAATTCCGCCCTGATGTAGCCCGCCGGGTTGAACAGCGGGTGCAGTTCGAAGATCCGGAGAACGCCCTCGAGCCCGCCGGGCAGGTTCAGCGCACGGTGCAATCGTTCGGCTCCGAGCCCGGCCAGCCCGATGAGCTGGCGGGTACCCACCGAGACGGCGAGGTCGTCGTCGTGTTCGGCGCGGGCCCGTACCGCGATGGCGAACGACAGATACAGCAGGTGCATCTGCAGACAGACCTCGTCGGCAAGGCGGACCAGCGCGGAGTGCGAGAACGCCCCGAAGTCGACGTCGGCGAGCAACGGCCCGGTGTATTCCGCCCAGCCCTCGTGGGCGGGGTCGATACCGGGCAGCTCCCAGTTGGCCGCGCGCGAGCGACCGACGACGTCCAGCGCCGGAATCCCCTGCGCCTCGGGGTAGGACTCGTCGATCTTGACCGTCCAGGCGCAGTGCGGATGCTCGTCGGCCGGCTGGCGGGGCGGGCGGTGGATCGGCCGCATCTGAGCCTTCGGGTTGGTGGCGACCGCGGTCGCGTCGAAGGTCGGATCTTCGATCGTGTGGCACATGCCGTGGACGTAGTCCTCGCCGAGCGGCTCGACGTCCAGCAGCGCGCCGCAGCTGTTGAGGTAGAACTCGCCGTCCCAGCGGTTGTGGATGATGAACCGGAAGTCCATGAACTGCGGTGGCGAGCCGATGTCGAACTGCAGCCCCTTGAAGATCGTGGGCACGTCGTTGCCCTCGAAGTTCAGCGCCCGCTGGATCCGCTTGGTGTAGATCGGGCTGGCTCCGGCCCACTCTTCGATGGCGATCTGCTCCATCTGTTCGCGGCCGAACGCCTGGATGCACCAAGCCATGCCGGACCGGTCGATCATGTGGCCGATGAGCAGCAACTCCGGGAGCAGGGTCGCCAACTCGTCGCGGGTGAGCGAGGCGTATCGGGATTCCGTCACACCGAAAACATAGTTAGGACTATGTTATAAAGTCAACGATGTCGATGAGCGCGGGCCCGAAGGCCACCCGGGGGGCCACCCCCACCCGGCAGACCAGCGCTCCGCGCAAGCGGGGCGACGAGACGCGCGCCCGCATCATCGAGGAGACCGTGCGCTGCGTGGTCGAGGAGGGCTTCCTCGCAGCCACCGCCAAACACGTCGCCGAACGCGCCGGCGTGACCTGGGGGGTTATCCAGTACCACTTCGGCGATCGCAACGGGTTGCTGATGGCCGTCGTCGACGACGGAGTGGCCAGGTTGCTGGAGAGCTTGAGCGCGATCGAAGTCGGAACTCTTCCGCCGGGCGAGCGCATCGAGGTGGTCGTCGACACCGCGTGGTGCTGCTACAGCAGTCCGACGTCGATGGCGGCCTTCGAAATCCTGTATGCCACCCGCGGCAGTCTGGGTGATCAATCACGCAGCCACCTGTTGGAGATGAACACGGCCATCGGGCAGTTGGGTCGGCTCATCTCCGACGACCCGGTGAACGCCGATGTGGCCGAGGTGATCTGGGCAGGGCTACGCGGCATGGTTTTCGCGCAGATGCTGATCGGAACACCGGTCGATTGGCAACGGGAACGCGCCACCCTCATCGACATGGTGACCCACTACCTCCGGCAGTAGCCGGTGTGCTGCAATGAGCCATGGGCGAGATCGACGACATCGCAGCAATCAAGCAAGTCAAGTACCGCTATCTGCGGGCACTGGACACCAAGCACTGGGACGACTTCGCCGCGACCCTGACCGAGGATGTCGTCGGCGACTACGGAGCGTCGCAGGGTGAGGCGTTGCATTTCACCAACCGCTCCGATCTGGTCAGCTACATGAGTTCGACCCTGGGGCCGACGATCATCACCGAACATCGCGTTGACCATCCCGAGATCAGCGTGAGCGGCGACGAGGCGAGCGGCGTGTGGTATCTCCAAGACCGGGTCATCGTCGCCGACTTCGATTTCATGCTCATCGGAGCGGCGTTTTACCGCGATCGCTACCGGCGTACCGACAGCGGCTGGCGCATCAGCGCAACCGGCTACGACCGCACCTACGAAGCGACGATGTCGTTGGCCAGTATCGGTTTCTCAGTGAAACCCGGTGCTGCACTCACTGATTAGTCCGCGGTCAGCACGGTCGGGACCGGGATGTCCCACCGGGCCAGCTCACCGGGGAAACACGGCGCGCTCCCGATTATCGTCGGCGGGTACCCCGGCGGATTGGCGGCGACGATCTGCAGCGTGTAGCCGTCGGACCCGTACCCGAACCGGTTGGGCTTGCGGAACTCGTCGCGCTCCACGACATGCCAGCCCCACCCGGACCAGATCTCCTCGATGAGGACCATCATCGTCGGCAGATCGCTGTCGGGCGGGAACAGTGCTTGGCGCATGTCGTAGAACTGGTTCTCCGGGACGTCGAATGTGTCATCGCTGCACGGAACGTTGCTGGAACCCGGGTATGGCGAGCGGTCGAAGGTTGTGCCCTCGGGCAGGCTCTGCAACGTCTTCTTCAGGTAACCGAGGACGGTGTCCTGAGCCTGTTGCTGGCTGGTCGGGATCACCGGCCGGAGCTCCCATCCCGGTGGCGGCGGAACTACGGTCATCGGTGGTCCTCCCTCGTCGGTGAATTGCCGACCGCTGCAGGCACCGACCAATGCTGCGACGATCGCGACCGCGACCAGCATGCGGCCTCTGCCGCCTGGCGGGGGCGGGCGAGTCATCGGTGCTCGATCCGTGGCGGTTCGACGCCGGCGATGACCGCGCCCAGGTTGGCCAGCGCGATGTTCCCAGGGTTCCAGTAGCTGCTGTGCGCGTCAACGGACGGGAAGATGCCCGCGACGGTGGGTCCGGGATCGGCAGCCAAGACGGTTGCCCCGAACACGGGGCTGTCCGGCGGGTAGATGCCGAGTCCCAGACCGCCGGCGGCCCACCGAATGATGTCGTTCTGGGCGCGCATCGCGTACACCTTCCCGCCGTCATCGATGTGCAGGTCGCCGGCACGGTCGACCAGCATTCCCGGCGCTCCGACGGCGACCACGTTGTCGGCGGCCAAGTGATGCCCCTCCGCGGCCGCTGCGCCGAGCACCACCGCGCCGTAGCTGTGGCCGATGACGGTGTCGACCGCGCGGGGCCCGATGTGCGAGACGCGCATTCCCTCCGCGAAGCGCGCCAACGGATCCGCTCCGGATCGCGCGCGCTCGGGGACGGCGGCTTCCAACAGGTTCATCGGGCGGTCATAACCCATCCAGGTGGTCACCGCGAGGTCCGCGTGGCCCAAGTGACGGTCGGCGTCGTGCGCCGCCTTGTACATCGCCTTCGACTTGTCCTCGCTGAAGCGCCAGCGGCTCAGGTCTTGGGCAGTTCCGGGAACGAAAACCGCGTTGCGCTTGGCGCGATCGGGGTCGCCGATTGAGATGGCGGCGTGGCCGTGGTCATCGAGCCATCCCAGAAGGTGCGGCACGCCGTCGTCGCTATTCAGTCCGTCCCGCACGGCGCGATAGCCGGCGAGGTCGTGTCCTGCTCTGCTCCACTGGGCGTTCCAGAGCAGCCAGTCGGCGGGGATCCTGCCGTCGCTGCTCCGCGGCGGTGGCGCGTCGGCCCAATCCGGGTGTTCGCCAGCGAGACGGTCCCGTTCGCTCTCCGTGGTCGCGATCAACTCATCGAGGTGCCGCCGGTTGTAGCGGTCTTTGTCGATGAACTCCATCCCGGCGTGGTTCCCGATGTCGTGGTCCTGGTTGTATAGCCAGTCCCTCTCGTCATCGGTCAGGGCCTGCCACAGATCATGGAACTGCTGTGGGTCCGCCGGCGGCGGCGCCGCCAGCGCCGCTTGGATGCCGGGGCGCTCATCGTGCGGTCCGGGTGCAATCGGCTGGTCTCCGTCGGCCATATCGATTGCGGCGGCCAGTTCACGGTTCACCGAGTTGGCCCGGTCGACCAGCCCGTCGAGCAGCAACTGGAGCTGACATCTGACGGTCGCGGTTTGCAGTCCGAAGCTGTGACCGCGGGCGGGAACGACGAGGTCGGCGTAAGGATCGATCAGGAGTCGACGGCTGCGGGCGCGTGTTTCCAAGGCGTCGAGTTCGCGTTGCACCTCTTCGATTCCATCCGCGGCGCGCCCCGCTGCCCGCGCCACCGCGATCGCCTCCACGCCGTGGGCATCGAGGTCTTGGCGAAGAGCAGCGTTGGCGTGCCGGGCGGCGTCTGCGGCTGCCCCGCACCAGGTTTCGAAGACGGCGAGGGTGCGTAGTTCGCGGGACACGGCGTGGGTGACATCCGCACGAGCCGTGGCGGCATGGAACACTTCTCGGACCGCCTCGGCATCCCAGCGCTGGATGTCCGCAACGGTCAACATCACGGCTCGCCGTCTTTAAGGGCGAGGTCGCGCGCTCGGGTCGCCTCGGTTGTCGCGATGAGATCGGCGATGGTGTGCAGTCCTTGCGCATGGTCGGCGAGCCTGGCCAGAAGCGCATCCGACAGTCGGCGCCAGGTGTCGAGCTTCGCCTGAATGGCGGCGGCCGAACTGTCCACCCATCCGGACTGGGCCGACTCAATTCTGCTGCTGGACAACAGGTGCGCGGTGGCCAGATCGTCGCATTGCCCGCGCGCGTGGTTGGCCGAGCAGACGGCGTCGTCCAGTCGTATCTCTACGGTCATCGCAGACCCCCTTCCACCGCGATGGATCAGGGATAACAGCGGCGCAACCGAGCGGCCATTCACTCGGAACGGCGTTGTGGAGAACCGGTCGAAGCTATTGGGCGATCGCGATCAAAGCGCCGGGGCGGAGCCATTGGATGATCTTCACCAGGGTGCCGTCGTCGATCGCGACGCAGCCCTCGGTCGGGTTCCCGTCGGTGGTGTGGAAAAAGAACGCCGACCCCTCGCCGGGCGTGCGTGTCTTGTTCACCCCCATGACCACCGCGTGCTTGTACTGCGGGATGTCGAGGTTCTCGCTCGCGGAAGTGTTGAACGGGCACTGGGCCTGCTGGCAAACCTGCATGGTGTTGAACGTCGACGGGCTGCTGTCGTCGCCACTCCACCAGTGGGTGGGTCCCACCTGTACGTAGCGCAGATTGGTCCCCGGATTCGGTGCGGTGCCGAAGGCGTAGTCGAGGGTGTAGACGCCCATGGGTGTGGCCGGATAGCCGCTCTTGGCCTTGGGCGCCATTCCCGCCGAGCCGACGAAGGTCGGGATTCCCACCCCGATCGGCTGCCAGCCGGCCCGACCGCGCTGATAGACATCCATCTTGGCTTTCGAACCGCCAACCCCGACGACAGAAACCACCTGGGTGGCGTTGCCGACCGAGTTGGCGAACCACGGGTTGACGACTGCTGCGCTGGCGGGGGCGACCACCAGGGTCACCGCGACGGCACAGACCGCCGCGCACAGCAAGGCAAACAGTCGGCGCACGCTGCCATCGTCACCGGCCTGAAAGCTAAGGGTCAAGTCAAGGTTTAGCGTCAATCTGGTCTCGTCGTCGTTGTCATCGACCGGCCGGAGTGAATACCGGAATGCTCAATCGGCGTTACGATCAACCAATGGCGGATTTGCCCTCTACGGGGCTTCCTCCAACTCCGGCGGCGCCGTCTTGGCCTCCGACACCGCCGAAAGTTCCGCGCCCACCGTCCCGTTGGGCCGGCGTTGCCGCCGTCGCCATCGCCTCCGTTGCCCTACTCGTTGCGGTGGCGGGTTGGTTCCGGCCCGTTCCATCGGCCCAGACGCCCGAGCCAGTCTTCACCGAGCAGCAGATCGAGGCGGCGAAGACACGGGCTTGTACGGCTTTTGAGTTGGTCAAGCGTGGCTTAATCGTTCAAACAAAAGAAGAACCGACGGCAGATGCAGCCAAGATAGACGCACGTGCCGCTAATGCTCGTTTAGCGATCGTATCCGGTGCACGCTATTTAGAACTGCACGTGGACCCTGCTACCCCTCCGAAAA
>NZ_LZLJ01000056.1 GCF_001668625.1 Mycobacterium sp. 1274756.6 | reverse complement strand
GGCGGATGGTGGAGGCTCGCGAGTCGGGTATGTCGACCACCGAATCCATCCGGATCGGTGCTGCGACCACCGGGCGTTTGCGTTCGTCGGGCAGGTGGATCTCGCCGAGCCCGATCCGGTTCTGCAGCCGCTTCATCCAGCGCGGGGCCCACCAGCAGTCGTCGCCGAGCAGCTTCATCACCGAGGGCACCAGGAACATCCGCACCCCCCGCGCCGGCGGCACCCCGCCGACCACTCGGAGCCCGGGCGCGGACACCCCGCCGACCAAGCGGATCCCGGGTGCCGACACCCCGCCGACCAAGCGGATCCCCCGCCCGCGCCCCGACGCCGCGGAGACCAACAAGCTGCCCACCGACCCGGCGACCACCAAGTTGCCGGCGAGTCCGCCGCCGGCGCCGCGGCGCCCGGAGGGCGGCGAACGGGAGATCGAGTCGTGGCTCGGTGAGTTGCGCGGCGGGGCGGGCGACCCGCCCCCGTCGAACGCCCAGACCGAGGCGTTCACAACACCCGGCAAACCGCCCACTCCGCCACCCGGGGCCGAGGCGCCCGAGGACGCCACCACCGCGATTCCCACCCAGCCCGAGAGCGACGACCCGAAGACCGAGAAGCTCAACGCCCGTTCGGAGAAGGGCCGCCGCCGCGGCAAAGACGGGCTCAGCGCCCAGGAACTGCTGCGCCGCGAGGGCCGCTACTGAAACCGGCGGGGCCGGTCAGACCTGGTCGGGCTGGGCGGTGATGGCCACCGGTTCCTCGATCAGGTCGTCGCCGTCGGCCACCGCCTCGGCCTCCTCGTCCGGGGCGATCAGCACCCGGATCGCCCGGTCGAAGAACGCGATCATCGGCACCGCCAGCAGTGCGCCGACGATGCCGGCCAACAGCGCGCCGGCGGAGATGCCCAGCACCACCGCGAGCGGGTGGATCGCGACGGCACGGCCCATCACCAGGGGCTGCAGCACGTGCGATTCCAGCTGGTTGACCCCGATGACCACACCGAACGCGATCAGCCCCACGATCCAGCCCTTGGCGATCAGCGCGACGATCACCGCCAGGAAGCCGGTCACCACCGCACCGACCAGCGGGATGAACGCCCCCAGGAACACCAGCGACGCCAGCGGCAGGGCCAGCGGCACACCCAGGATCGCCAGGCCGGTGCCGATCCCGACCGCGTCCACCAGCGCCACCAGGAATGTCGCGCGGGTGTAGCCGATCAGGGAGCGGAACCCGGCGATCCCGGCGGTGTGGACTTTCTCCCGGACCGCGGTGGGGAAGATCTTCACCACGAACTGCCAGATGTTGCGGCCGCCGTAGAGGAAGAAGATCATCGTGAACAGCACCACGAACGCGCCGGTGACGATCTCGGTGATGGTGCCCGCGGTCGACAGCGCCCCGCTGGTCAGCGCGGACTGGTTGGTCTGCAACGCCTGGGTGACGGTGTCGCGCAGCTTGTCCATCTGTTCGGCGCTCAGGTGCAGCGGCCCGTTGACCAGCCAGGCGCGACTGGAGTCCACCACCTGGGTCACCTGCACCACCAGCCCCGGCACCCCCTCGATGAACTGGCTGATGACGAAGGCCAGGATCCCGCTGATGGCCGCCAGCCCGGTCGCCAGCAGGAGGAAGACCGCCAGCCCGCGGTGCACGCCGTGCCGGTCCAGCCAGTCCACCCCGGGCAGCAGCAGCGCCGACAGCAGCAGCGCCACCGCCGTGGACACGAAGATCACCTCGAAGATCTTCATCACCCACAGCAGCGCCACGACCGCGGTCAGCAGGATCAGCAGCCGCCAGGCCCACGCCGCCGCCTGGCGGACGAGCGGGTGAACGGAGTCCTCAGCAGGGTTCGCCACATCGGTAGCGTAGCCGCCGCGCCACCGCCCCGACCGCGGTTGATCGGCCCGGTTGCCGGGGCGCCGAACCGGTGTGATGACCTAGAGCCGTGGCTGAACAGGGATACCGGGCGCTCACCGTCGCGGCGGCCGCGCTGACCGACGCGGTCGCGGTGGTGCTGTTCTGCACGGCGGGGCGGCGCAGTCACGCCGAGGGGTTGACCGTCGCCGGCATCGCGGGCACCGCCTGGCCGTTCCTCGTCGGTGCGTTGGCGGGTTGGCTGATCGCGCGGGGCTGGCGGCGTCCGTTGGCCGTCACGCCGACGGGGCTGGTGATCTGGGTGGTCACGGTCCCGGTGGGCATGCTGCTGCGCGCCGCGACCGGTCAGGGTGTCGCCGCCGCGTTCTGGGTGGTGGCGACGCTGAGCACCGGCGTCCTGCTGCTCGGCTGGCGGCTGGCGGTGGCTCTGACCAGCCGGCGGCGCGGCCCGGGTCGCACCGAACCGGTGGTGCTGTAAAGCGTCAGTCCGCGGCGGTCGGCGCGGCCGGGCCGGGCCGGGTGACCGCGCCGGCGGGGCCGGGCAGCCGGCCGGTCTTGCCCAGCACGTCGGCGGCGGCCGGCGGCAACTGGGCGGGCAGCTGACCGGGCAACTGGCCGGGCAGCTGCTGGTTCTGGGCGGCTTGCATCAGCCCCAGCACCTGGGGCAGCGAGATCGGCAGCCGGCAGCTGGCGGTGATCTCGCTGAGCGGTTCGCTGATCTCGGCCAGGTCGTCGGCGACGGTCGGGTTGGCGTCGAAGTAGTTCTTGAGCGTCATGACCGATTGCGGTCCGGGGTCCTGCTGCAGCGCGGTGCTGATCACCCGGTCGGTTTCCGGGTTCTTCTCCAGGTACTTGCCGGTGTCGGCGGACACCTTGCTGACCGTCTTGGCCACCGCGCTGGCGGCGCACGGATCCTCGGGCTTGGCCGCCGCCGACGGCGACATCGATACCGCCAGCGCGCCCCCCAGCGCCGCTGCGGTCAGGCCGCCGAGCAGCCGCTGCCGCCGGTTCCCCCTGGTCCTGGCCATGAAAAGCTCCTTACCTTCGCGGACTCCGCCATCCTGCCATCGCGGCGGCGATCGCCGCCAATCCGCGCACGCCCACCCGACGCGCCGACCAGCACCGATTCCGCCGTGGGCGGGATCCGCGGTGAGCCGGCTAACTGCCGACCGGCCGAATGGGAGACGATCACCGCGCCGCATCGGTTGCTGCGGGCGGGGCGGCCGGACGGCGGTGTCCTGATCGGGAGTTCCGCTCGGACGTACCGAGCCGGGCGGCCCGAATAAGAGCGTGAGCCTACCACACGCTGCGGTAGGGTGACGCGACGGAAACGCGGGCTGATGCGGGGAGACTGAGATTCAGCAGTTGATGCTTCACCTCAGCCGCCACCTGCGCCGATTCCGGTGGGTGGTGTTCATCGGCTGGGTGCTGGCGGTGATCCCCGCGGTGTACCTGGCGTTGACCCAGTCCGGTCAACTCACCGGCGGCGGCTTCGAGGTCGCCGGCTCCCAGTCCCTGCATGTGCAATACGAGATCGAGGACCACTTCCCCGACGAGGGGGCGTCCCCGCTGGCGCTGGTGGCCGCGCCGCGCGCCGCCGCCACCCAGGCCGACATGGCCGAGGCCGTCGCCGAGCTGGAGCGGGCGGCGGCGACGCTGCCGGCCGTGTCGGTCCAGCACAATCCCGCCCAGCCGCCCCCGCAACCCGACCGGCCCTACGTGTTGATGCTGGAGCTGGGCTTCGACAACACCGGCGCGGTGGACACCGCCAAACAGCTGCGCCACGAGATCGGGGTGCGCGGGATCGAGGCCGGTCAGATCCCCAACGGCCACGTCCGGCTGTACGTCATCGGGCAGGGCGCGCTGGGCGCGGCCGCCGCGGACAAGACCAAACAGGACATCGCCCAGGCCGAGCGCTGGAACCTGCCGGTCGTGCTGATCGTGCTGCTGGCCGTCTTCGGTTCGCTGACCGCCGCGGCGATCCCGCTGGCGCTGGGCATCTGCACCGTGGTCGTCACCATGGGGCTGGTCTACCTGCTGTCGCTGTTCACCACGATGTCGGTCTTCGTCACCTCGACGGTGTCGATGTTCGGGATCGCGCTGGCCATCGACTACTCGCTGTTCATCCTGATGCGCTACCGGGAGGAGCTGCGGGCCGGCCGCCAGCCGCAGGAGGCGGTCGACGCCGCGATGGCCACCTCCGGGCTCGCGGTGGTGCTCTCCGGTCTCACCGTCATCGCGTCGGTCTGCGGGATCTATCTGATCAACACCCCGGTACTGGTGTCGATGGCCACCGGCGCGATCCTGGCGGTGGCCGTCGCGGTGCTCACCGCGGTGACCCTCACCCCGGCGGTGCTGGCCACCTTCGGTCGGGCGGCGGCGCGGCGGGCCGCCCTGCTGCACTGGTCGCGGCGCCCCGAGGCCACCCAGTCCCCGTTCTGGACCCGCTGGGTCGGTGCGGTGATGCGCCGGCCGTGGCTGGCGAGCGTCGGGGCCGCGGGTCTGCTGATCCTGATGACCGCGCCGGCGTTCACGATGGTGCTGGGCAACAGCATGGTGCGCCAGTTCGACTCCGCCCATGAGATTCGCGGCGGGATGGCGGCGGCCGCGCAGGCGCTCGGCCCCGGCGCGCTCGGCCCGGTGCGGGTGCTGGTCAGCTTCCCCGACGGGTCCGCGTCGTCGCCGGAGCACACCGCCGCCCTCGATGCGGTCACCCAGCGGATCGCGCAGGCGCCGCAGATCGCCACGGTGTCGCCGCCGGTCTTCTCCGATGACGGCCACAGCGCGTTGCTCTCCGCGGTGCTCTCGGTGGACCCGGAGAACCTCGGGGCCCGCCGCACGGTGTCCTGGCTGCGGGATGAGCTGCCGCAGACCGCGGGCATCGACTCGGCGCAGATCTCGGTCGGCGGGCCGACGGCGCTGATCAAGGACTTCGACGACCGGGTGGCCTGGGCCGAGCCGCTGGTGCTGGCGTTCGTCGCCGCGATCGCGTTCGTGATGCTGCTGCTGGCGATCCAGTCGGTGGTGCTGGCCGCCAAGGGCGTGCTGATGACGATGCTGTCGGTGGGCGCCGCCTACGGCAGCCTGGTGGTGGTGTTCCAGTGGGGGTGGCTGGAGCAACTGGGTTTCCCGCGGCTGTCCTCGATCGACAGCACCATCCCGCCGCTGGTGCTGGCGATGACCTTCGGGCTGTCGATGGACTACGAGATCTTCCTGCTCACCCGGATCCGGGAACGCTTCCTGGAATCCGGGCACACCCGCGACGCGGTGGCCTACGGGGTGAGCACCAGCGCGCGCACCATCACCAGCGCGGCGCTGATCATGATCGCGGTGTTCATCGGGTTCGCGTTCGCCGGGATGCCGCTGGTCGCCCAACTCGGGGTCGCCTGCGCGGTGGCGATCGCCATCGACGCCACCGTGGTGCGGCTGGTGCTGGTCCCGGCGCTGATGGCGGTGTTCGCCCAGTGGAACTGGTGGCTGCCGCGCTGGCTGGCCCGGCTGTTGCCGTCGGTGGACTTCGAGAAGCCGCTGCCCGCCGTCGACCTCGGCGATGTGGTGCTCATCCCCGACGACATCTCGGCGCTGGTCGCACCCGCCGCCGACCTGCGCATGGTGGTGAAGTCCTCCGCGCGGCTCAAGGACCTGGCCCCCGAGGCGGTCAGCGTCACCGACCCGCTGGCGTTCAGCGGCTGCCAGCGCGGCGCCGCCGGCGGGCACCGCTCCCCCGTCCCGGCGTCCACCGCCGCCGACACCCGGCTGGCCCGGCGGGTCATCGGCCGGGCCGCACCGCGCGCGGTGCGCCCGGTCCACCCGGTCACCGTGTGGCGGCACCGGCTGGCGATCGCCCTGGATGCGCTGGGCACCGAGGCCGACGACACCGACTTCCGCCGCTGCAGCCCGGTGGAGATCACCAACGTGCAACTGACCACCGGGGAGCGCCTGCAGATCCCGACCGCGGCGGAGACCGTGCGGCTCAAGGGGTATCTGATCATGTCCCGCAACACCCGGCGCGACTTCACCGAGTTCGCCGAGTTGGTCGGCACCGTCGACGCCGAGGCGGCCGCGGTGGCCCTGGCCGGCATCGACCGCTACTACCGCTGCCCGTCGCTGCAGCCGAACTGGATCGCCACCCAGCTGGTGCGCCGGCTGGCCGACCCGCAGCCGGCGCCGGAGCCCTCGGCCGACCCGGACCCGGTGGACGCGCCGGACCCCGACACCGGGCACGACCAGTGGGACGGCGACTGGGATGATGTGAGGCAGCGCTGTCTGGCGGTGGCGGTGGCGATGCTCGAGGAGGCGAGGTGACGGTGAGCGCGGACCCGCACAGCAAGCCTGCCTCGCGACGGGTCGGCGCACGCGCGTCCTACAACGACCGGCCGGTGGAGTTCTGGCCCACCGCCGCCATCCGCGCCGCCCTGGAGAACGGCGACATCAGCGTCTGGAAGCGCATCGTGGTGGCCCTCAAACGCGACCCGTACGGCCGGACCGCCCGGCAGGTGGAGGAGGTGCTGGCCGGCACCCGCCCGTACGGCATCTCCAAGGCGCTGTCGGAGGTGCTGACCCGCACCCGCGCCCACCTGGAGGCCAACGAGCGCGCCGAGGTGGCCCGCCATGTGCAGCTGCTGATCGACCGGTCCGGGCTGGGCCACCCGGAGTTCGCCTCCCGGATCGGGGTCCCCACCGAGGAGCTCAGCGCCTACCTGGACGCCACCGTCAGCCCGTCGGCGTCGCTGATGATCCGGATGCGTCGGCTCTCCGACCGGTTCGTGAAGATGAAAGCGCAACGCCCCACCCAGAATTGAGAGCAGCGATGGCACACGACGACGCGGCCCTGCGCCGCATCCTCGAGCAGACCCGCACGGTGGCGGTGGTCGGCATCTCGGCCAACCCGGCCCGGCCCAGCAACGAGGTGTACCGCTATCTGGCCGCGGCCTCCCCCTACCGGTTCTTCCTGGTCAACCCCACCTTCAGCGAGCTGGACGGGGTGCCGGTCTATCCGAGTCTGGCCGAGTTGCCGGTCACCCCGGACCTGGTGGACGTGTTCCGCCGCCGCGACCAGCTGCCCACCGTGCTGGCCGAGGTGCTGGCGTTGACGCCGCGGCCGGCGACGCTGTGGCTGCAGTCGGGTCTGCGTGACGAGCAGGTGGCCCGCGACGGCGCGGCCGCCGGGTTGCAGGTGGTCATGGACCGCTGCCTCAAGGTCGAGTACGCCCGGCTGGGCTGATCCTCACCGGATCGGGATGACGTCGAGCACCAGCCACCGGTCCTGCGGCTTGGTCAGGGCGACCCGCAGGGCCAGCACCCGGCGTTGCGGCTGCTGTCCCGCCGCGGTGCGGGTGCTGCGCACCAGCACCACCACACTGGCGGCGTCGCGGCCCAGCGCCTCGAGCCCGGCGGAGACGGTGGCGGCCTTCGTGCTGACCTTGTCGCGC
This sequence comes from Mycobacterium sp. 1274756.6, assembly GCF_001668625.1. Classification (GTDB taxonomy): domain Bacteria; phylum Actinomycetota; class Actinomycetes; order Mycobacteriales; family Mycobacteriaceae; genus Mycobacterium. The sequence goes on along the minus strand of NZ_LZLJ01000056.1, from coordinate 4,073 downwards.
AGCATCTGCTCGCCGACCGCCGCCAGCTCCTCGCTCAGCGCGGCCACCCGCTCGGGCACCATGAACTCCTCGGCCGCGGTGACCGCGGCGTCGGGGTCGGTTGGGGAGAACGATGCGGTGATCTCGGCGATATCGGTGGCGATGCGCACCACCTGCGCGGCGTCGGCGCGGAACGCGCGGTCGGGCACCGTCCAGCGCTGATAGCTCACCGCCACCGCGGCCACCAGCGCCAGCGTCGCCAGCCCCACCGCCGCCAGCCGCAGGCCGGGCCGGTCGTCGTCGGTGCCGACGGTGACCGCGTCACGGCGCCACAGCACCGCGTTGACCAGCACCGCCTGCCCGATCAGCAGCACCAGCGCGGTGGCGGCCACCACCCACCAGCGCGGCCAGTCCAGCGCCGCGCCGATCAGCAGCAGCGCCACGACCGTCGCCGCGGGCACGGCGACGTCGAAGGCGGCCACCCGCCACCCGTTGCGCAGCGTGCTCATCGCAGGAACTCCAGCCCCGAGACCATCGGCGTGCCCTCGACGTCGGAGATGTCCAGGCGCAGCAGCCAGCGCACCGTCCGCGGCTCGCCTGCCGTGTTGTCGGCGATCGACGCGGCGACCACCAGCACGGTGTCGGTGCGCCCGGCCAGTTCCTCGGGCAGCGGCGTGCGGTCGCGGGGCCGGCCGTCGTCGCCGCGATACACCGATTCGATGGCCACCGCCTCGACCTGCCCGACACTGCGGGACGCCAACTGCCGCACCACCTCGCGGTAGGGCTGGATGGCGGAGTCGAACTCGGCGTTGAGTCCGCCGACGGTTCCGTCCCGCAGCCGGGCCAGGGTGGGTTCGACGTTGCCGGTGTCGATGTTGGCCAGCAGGCCCACCCAGTCGGCGGCGGTCTGGAGCACCCGCTCCTGGTAGGCGCGTTCGGCGTCGTCGCTGCGGTGCCCCGACCAGATCAGCGCGGCCAGCACCAGCGCGGCCACGGCCAGCACCCCGAGCGCTGCCGAGGCCACCCCGTAGGGCGAGAAGACCCGGTCGGCGGGCGGTTCGGCGGGGCCGTCGGCGTCGCGGGCGGGTTCGGCGCCGGCGGTGCCGGCCTGCTCGGCCTGCTCGGCGTCGGACATGGCCGTGAGGCTACCGTGCGCCGTGGCAGGATGGCCCGATGACCACCGCCGCCACCCGCTCGGGGATCGACCTGAGCCACGCCGACGACAGCATCCGCCCGCAGGACGACCTGTTCGGCCACGTCAACGGCGGTTGGCTGACCGGCTACACGATGCCCGCCGACCGGGCCACCGACGGCGCGTTCCGGGCCCTGTTCGACCGTGCCGAGCTCCAGGTCCGGGAGCTGATCGAGGCGGCCGCCGCGGCGGGGGCCGCGCCGGGCAGCGACACCCAGCGCATCGGGGACCTCTACGCCGCCTTCCTGGCCGAGGAGGCGATCGAGGCGCGCGGGGTGGCCCCGCTGCTCGAGGAGCTGGCCGCCGTCGAGGCGGCCACCGACCGCGCGGCGCTGGCCGCGGTGCTCGGCGGGCTGCAGCGCAGCGGGGTCGGCGGCGGCGCCGCCCTCTACGTCAACACCGACGCCAAGGACTCCAGCCGCTACCTGGTGTATCTGACCCAGTCCGGTCTCGGGCTGCCCGACGAGTCCTACTACCGGGAACCGGCGCACGCCGCGGTGCTCGCCGCCTACCCGCGGCACATCGCGGCGATGTTCGCGCTGGTCTACGGCGGCGACGCCGCCGATTACGCCGACGACGCCGCGGCGATCGTGGCGCTGGAGACCAAACTGGCCGCCGCGCACTGGGATGTGGTCCAGCGCCGCGACGCCGAGGCGAGCTACAACCTGCGCCGCTTCACCGACCTGGCCGAGCAGGCGCCCGGCTTCGACTGGCCGGGCTGGCTGGCCGGGCTGGAGATCCCCGCCGCGGCGGTCGCCGAGCTCGTCGTGCGCCAACCCGACTACCTGACCGCGTTCGCCGCCACCTGGTCGGCCGAACCGCTGGCCGACTGGCAGCGCTGGGCGCGCTGGCAGATCATCACCACCCGGGCCGGGACGCTGCCCGCCGCGCTGGTCGCCGAGGATTTCGAGTTCTACGGGCGCACCCTCACCGGCGCCGAGCAGCTGCCGGAGCGGTGGAAACGCGGTGTCGGGCTGGTGCAGAGCCTGCTGGGCGATGCGGTCGGCAAGCTCTACGTGGAGCGGCACTTCCCGCCGCAGGCCAAGGAGCGGATGGACGTGCTGGTGGCCAACCTGCGGGAGGCCTACCGGGTGAGCATCAGCGACCTGGAGTGGATGACCCCGGCCACCCGCGAGCGGGCGCTGGCCAAGCTGGACAAGTTCACCGCGAAGGTCGGCTACCCGGCGAAGTGGCGGGACTACTCCGCGCTGGTGATCGACCGCGACGACCTGTACGGCAACTGCGTGCGCGGCGCCGCCGCCGCCTTCGACCGCGAGGCCGCCAAACTGGGCGGCCCGGTCGACCGCGACGAGTGGTTCATGACCCCGCAGACCGTCAACGCCTACTACAACCCGGGCATGAACGAGATCGTCTTCCCGGCGGCGATCCTGCAGCCGCCGTTCTTCGACGCCGAGGCCGACGACGCCGCCAACTACGGCGGGATCGGCGCGGTGATCGGCCACGAGATCGGGCACGGCTTCGACGACCAGGGCGCCAAGTACGACGGCGACGGCAACCTGGTGGACTGGTGGACCGACGCCGACCGGGCCGAGTTCGCCGCCCGCACCGCCGCGCTGATCGCCCAGTACGACGCCTACACCCCGCGCGGCCTCGACGCGGAGCACCGCGTCAACGGCGCGTTCACCGTCGGGGAGAACATCGGCGACCTGGGCGGCCTGTCGATCGCGCTGCTGGCCTACCAGCTGTCCCTGGACGGCGCGGAGCCGCCGGTCATCGACGGGCTGACCGGGGTGCAGCGGGTCTTCTTCGGCTGGGCGCAGGTGTGGCGCACCAAGTCACGCACCGCCGAGGCGATCCGCCGGCTGGCCACCGACCCGCACTCGCCGCCGGAGTTCCGCTGCAACGGCGTCATCCGCAACATCGACGCCTTCTACGACGCCTTCGCCGTCGGCGCCGACGACGCGCTGTACCTCGAGCCGGCCCGGCGGGTGCGGATCTGGAGTTAGATCTGCCAGTCCTGGGAGCCGTCGTTCTTGGTGTACAGCCCGACGGAGTTCGTCACCACGACCGGGTCCCCGCTGCCGAAGTTGTCGAAGAACCACTTGGCGTTCTCCGGGCTGAGGTTGATACAGCCGTGGCTGACGTTGCGTTTGCCCTGGTCGGCGACCGACCAGGGGGCGCTGTGCACGAAGCCGCCGCTGTTGTCGATGCGGACCGCGTCCTTGACCTTCAGCTTGTAGCCCCACTCGGAGTCGACCGGCACCCCGTAGGTTGACGAGTCCATCACGACCTCGGGCATCTTCTCCAGCACGTAGTAGGTGCCGTTCTCGGTTTCGTGCCCGCCGGCGCTCATGCCCATCGACATCGGGAAGACCTTCTCCACCTCGCCGTTGCGGGTGATCGTCATCTCGTGGGTGGCGTCGTCGGCGGTGGCCACCAGCGAATCCCCGGTGCGGAAACTCGCCTTGGTGCCGGCCGCGTCGATGCTGACCCGGGTGTGGGCCGGCCAGAAGTCCAGCGGACGCCAGCGCACCTGGGTGGGGGTCATCCAGTAGAACTTGCCCGGCACCGGCGGGTCCGAGCTGATGTGGATGGCCTCTTCGGCCATCGCCTTGTTGCCGATCGGGCGCTGGAAGTTGATGATGATCGGCTTGGCCACCCCGACCAGCGACCCGTCCAGCGGGTTGAACGACGGCGGCAGGAACGGCGGGTCGCCGGTGAATGGCTTCGGGTTCTGCCCGGCGGGCACCACGCCCGGCGCCACCGTCGGGGCGGTGGCCGGGCCGTCGGCCGGCGGTGCGGCCACCGGCGGGGCCGGCGGCGCGGGTGGTGCGGGTGGTGCGGGTGGTGGTGGCGGTGCGAACGGGTCCACCGGCGACCCGCCGTTCCTGCCGCCGTCGTTCAACCCGCTGGACGGGTCGCTGGTCGGGGTGGCCAAGCC
>NZ_LZLJ01000055.1 GCF_001668625.1 Mycobacterium sp. 1274756.6 | reverse complement strand
CGGTCGCGATCGTGGCGCTGCCCCGCATCCAGGACGACCTGGGGTTGTCCGACGCCGGGCGCAGCTGGGTGATCACCGCCTACGTGCTGACCTTCGGCGGGCTGATGCTGCTGGGCGGCCGGCTCGGCGACACCATCGGCCGCAAACGCACCTTCATCGTCGGGGTCTCGCTGTTCACCATCGCCTCGGTGCTGTGCGGGGTGGCCTGGGACGCCCCGACCCTGGTGATCGCCCGGCTGCTGCAGGGCGTCGGGTCGGCGATCGCCTCGCCGACCGGGCTGGCGCTGATCGCCACCACGTTCGCCAAGGGGCCGGCCCGCAACACCGCCACCGCGGTGTTCGGCGCGATGACCGCGATCGGCTCGGTGATGGGCCTGGTGGTCGGCGGCGCGCTCACCGAGGTGTCCTGGCGGCTGGCGTTTCTGGTCAACGTGCCGATCGGGCTGGTGATGATCTACCTGGCCCGCACCGCGCTGCGGGAGACCGTGCGGGAGCGGATGAAGCTGGACGCCACCGGGGCGCTGCTGGCCACACTGGGCTGTACCGCGGCGGTGTTCGCCTTCACCCAGGGTCCGGTCAGCGGCTGGCTGTCCCCGGTCACCCTGGGGCTGGGGGCGGTGGCGGCGGTCTGCGGGATCGCGTTCATCATCGCCGAACGCTCCGCGGCGAACCCGGTGGTGCCGTTCGAGCTGTTCTACGACCGCAACCGGCTGGCCGTGTTCGGGGCGATCTTTCTGGCCGGCGGGGTGCTGTTCACCCTCACCGTGCTCATCGGGCTCTACGTGCAGGACATCCTGGGCTACTCGGCGCTGCGCGCCGGGATCGGCTTCATCCCGTTCGTGATCGGCATGGGCATCGGGCTGGGGGCGTCCTCGCAGCTGGTGCGGTTCTTCTCCCCGCGCATCCTGGTGATCGGCGGCGGCATCCTGGTGCTCGGCGCGATGCTGTACGGCTCGACGCTGCACGCCGGCATCCCCTACTTCCCCGACCTGGTGGTGCCGATCACCGTCGGCGGGATCGGCATCGGGGCGATCGTGGTGCCGCTGACCCTGTCGGCCATCGCCGGGGTGGGCTTCGACCAGATCGGCCCGGTCTCGGCGATCGCGCTGATGCTGCAGAACCTGGGCGGGCCGCTGGTGCTGGCCGTCATCCAGGCCGTCATCACCTCCCGCACCCTGTACCTGGGCGGGATCACCGGCCCGGTCAAGGACATGAACGACGCCCAGCTGCACGCCCTGGACCAGGGCTACACCTACGGGCTGCTGTGGGTGGCGGCGGTCGCGGTGCTCGTCGGCGCGGCGGCGCTGCTGATCGGCTACACCTCCCAGCAGGTCGCGCAGGCCCAGGAGGTCAAGGACGCCTTCGACGCCGGCGACCTGTAACCGCGGGGGCGGGCCGCACCGATAAGCTGGCCCGCTGTGATCACCCGCATGTCCGAACTGTTCCTGCGCACCCTGCGCGACGACCCCGCCGACGCCGAGGTGCCCAGCCACAAGCTGCTGATCCGGGCCGGCTACATCCGCCCGGTCGCGCCGGGGCTGTACAGCTGGCTGCCGCTGGGCCTGCGGGTGCTGCGCCGCATCGAACAGATCGTCCGCGAGGAGATGAACGCCATCGGCGGGCAGGAGATTCTGCTGCCCGCGCTGCTGCCGCGCGCACCCTATGAGACCACCCAGCGCTGGACCGAGTACGGCGACACCATGTTCCGGCTGACCGACCGCCGCAACAACGACTACCTGCTCGGCCCCACCCACGAGGAGCTGTTCACCCTCACCGTCAAGGGGGAGTACAGCTCCTACAAGGACTTCCCGGTACTGCTGTACCAGATCCAGACCAAGTACCGCGACGAGGCGCGGCCGCGGGCCGGCATCCTGCGCGGCCGGGAGTTCGTGATGAAGGACTCCTACTCCTTCGACGTCGACGACGCCGGGCTGGCCGCCGCCTACGCCGCCCACCGCGCCGCCTACCGGCGCATCTTCGACCGGATGGGCATCGACTACGTCGTCGTCTCCGCGCTCTCCGGGGCGATGGGCGGCTCGACCTCCGAGGAGTTCCTGGCCGCCAGCCCGGTCGGCGAGGACACCTTCGTGCGCTGCCCGGACTCGGACTACGCGGCCAACGTCGAAGCCGTGATCACCCCCAGCCCGACGCCGCTGCCGCTGGACGGCCTTCCCGAGCCGGTCGTCCACGACACCGGCGACACCCCCACCATCGCCGCGCTGGTGGACTGGGCCACCGGCGCGGGCCTCACCACCGCCGCCGGCGAGCCGGTGAGCGCCGCCGACACCCTCAAGAACGTGCTGCTGAAAGTGCGCGCCCCCGGCGGGGACTGGCAGCTGCTGGGCATCGGGCTGCCCGGTGACCGCGAGGTCGACGACAAACGGCTGGCCGCCGCGCTGGAACCGGCCGACTACGCCCTGCTCGACGAGCGCGACTTCGCCGAGCATCCGTTCCTGGTGAAGGGCTACATCGGTCCGAAAGCGCTGCGCGACAACGGGGTCCGCTACCTGGTCGACCCGCGGGTGGTCGACGGCACCAGCTGGATCACCGGGGCCGACCAGCCGGGCAAACACGTGGTCGGGCTGGTCGCCGGCCGCGACTTCACCGCCGACGGCACCATCGAGGCCGCCGAGGTGCGCGACGGCGACCCGTCCCCGGACGGGGCCGGCGCACTGGTCAGCGCCCGCGGCATCGAGATCGGCCACATCTTCCAGCTGGGCCGCAAATACACCGACGCGTTCGCCGCCGACGTCCTCGGCGAGGACGGCAAACCGGTGCGCCTGACGATGGGCTCCTACGGCATCGGGGTCTCCCGGCTGGTCGCGGTCCTCGCCGAACAACACCACGACGAGCTGGGCCTGCGCTGGCCGGCCGCGGTCGCCCCGTTCGACGTGCACCTGGTCATCGCCAACAAGGACGACCAGGCCCGCGCCGGCGCGCTGGACCTCGCCGAGCAGCTGGACCGCCGCGGGGTGGCGGTGCTGCTCGACGACCGCGGCGCCTCACCGGGGGTGAAGTTCAAAGACGCCGAGCTGCTCGGGGTGCCCTGGATCGTGGTGGTCGGCCGCGGCTGGGCCGACGGCGTGGTGGAGCTCCGCGACCGCTTCGCCGGGCAGACCGGCGAACTGGCCGTCTCCGAGCGCCTGGCCGACGACCTGGCCGAGCGGCTGGCTACTCGCTGCCGCCCGGAAACGTCGCGGTGACCGGCGCCACCGAACGCACCACGTTCCACCGCGCGGCGGTGACCGCGCACTCGGTCAGCGCGCCCACCGCGAACTCGCGGTCCTCGGCGGTCTCGGCCTGCTCGAGCACCGCGCGCCAGGCCACCGCGGCGTCGTCCTCCATCCGCACCGCCAGCGCCGCCGCCTGGCCGCCGTCGGTCACCGGCATCGGCAGTTCGTAGCCGGCCGCGGCGACCGGCGCGTCGACGCCGCGCGCGGTGAGCATGCTGACCAGCGCGTCCCGGCGGGCCCGGTGCTCGCGCAGCGCGGCCGCCACCAGGTCGTTGACCTCGAAGGGGGAGTGCGCCGACACCATCCCGTAGCCGTAGATGACCCCGTGCTCCACGGCCAGGGCGTCGCAGAACGCCTGCTCGGCGTCGGTCATCGCGCCGGCTCCGGGCCGGCGAGGGTGACCGTGGAATCCACCGTGCAGGCCGCGGCGATCGACCCGAGCAGCCCGGCCCGGTAGCCCGACAGGGCGCTCGCCGCGGCACCGGCCCGCTGCGCGGACTCGCGCAGCGCGGCCACCACCTGCTCGACGGTGACCACGCCCGCGGCGGTCGAGGTGGTGGTGTCGGTGGTCGCCGGGGTCGCCGCGACCCGGGCGATCTCGGTGGTGAGCACCCGGGCGTGGGCCTGCCTGCGGTCGGCGACCTGCTCCAGCAGATCGGCCAGCGGCACCTGCGTGGCGGCGGCGGCCGCGGCCGCCAGATCGGCGTCCCGGCGGGCCAGCGCCACCTGCTCGACGAGCTCGTCGGGCGGCGGGGGCGGCGCGCTCTGGCACCCGGCGGCCGGCACGGCCAGCAACGCCAGCGCCGCGCCGCCGGCCAGCAGCCGGCGCCGGCTGAACGGGGGCGGTGAGCTCGGCACAGCGACATCCTGCCATTGCCCGCCGCCGCCACCGGGGACCGGGCGGCCGCGCCCCGGCGGGAGGTCGCGGCGTTCGCGGCCGCGGCCGCCGTATCTGGCGTATCGTGGGGGGCTGATTCGCCGGACCGCCGCTGGCGCCGGCGACGCGATGACCGGACAACTCAAGATGAGGAGCTCGCCGTGGCCACCGGGCTACCTTCACAGACTCAGGTGATCGAGCTACTCGATGCGGAGTTCGCGCGAGCCGGCTACGAAATCGAAGACGTCGTCATCGATGCGCGCTCCCGGCCGCCCCGCATCACCGTGATCGCCGACGGGGACACCGCCCTGACCTCCGACACGATCGCGCAGCTGTCCCGCACCGCCTCGACGCTGCTCGACCGCGACCCGGGCACCCAGCGCTACCTGCTGGAGATCAGCTCGCCGGGCGTGGACCGCCCGCTCACCGCCGAAAAGCACTTCCGGCGGGCCCGCGGCCGCAAGGTCGCGGTGCGGCTGACCGACGGCACCGAACTGACCGGCCGGGTCGGCGCCACCGACCCCGACGGGGTCGCGCTGGTGGTGGCCACCGGCGGGAAAGCCGACAAGGACTGGACGCTGCGCGAGATCCGGTTCGCCGACATCGCGCGCGCGGTGGTGCAGATCGAGTTCGCCAGCCCGGACCGCCGCGAACTGGAGTTGGCCGGGGTCGGCGCGGGAGCCGCCGCGGGCGTGGACAGCGAGGAGGCCGGGGCGTGAACATCGACATGGCGACCCTGCACGCGATCGAGGCGGAGAAGGGCATCGCGGTGGACGTGGTGGTCGAGACCATCAAATCCGCGCTGCTGACCGCCTACCGGCACACCGAGGGCCACCACAGCGACGCCCGCATCGAGATCGACCGCAAGACCGGCGCGGTGCAGGTGATCGCCCGCGAGACCGACGAGGACGGCAACCTGCTCAGCGAGTGGGACGACACCCCCGAGGGGTTCGGCCGCATCGCCGCCACCACCGCCCGCCAAGTCATCCTGCAGCGGCTGCGCGACGCGGAGAACGAACGCACCTACGGCGAGTTCTCCGCCCGCGAGGGCGACATCGTCGGCGGGGTGATCCAGCGCGACGCCCGGCAGAACGCGCGCGGCCTGGTGGTGGTGCGCATCGGCAGCGAGACCACCGGCTCGGAGGGCATCATCCCGGTCGCCGAGCAGGTGCCCGGCGAGACCTACGAGCACGGCGACCGGCTGCGCTGCTACGTGGTCGGGGTGAGCCGCGGGCCGCGGGAACCGGTGGTGACCCTCTCCCGCACCCACCCCAACCTGGTGCGCAAGCTGTTCGCGTTGGAGGTGCCCGAGATCGCCGACGGCTCGGTGGACATCGTCGCGGTGGCCCGCGAAGCCGGGCACCGCTCCAAGATCGCGGTGAGCTCGCGGGTCGCCGGCCTCAACGCCAAGGGCGCCTGCATCGGGCCGATGGGCCAGCGGGTGCGCAACGTGATGAGCGAGCTGGCCGGGGAGAAGATCGACATCATCGACTACGACCCGGACCCGGCGCGCTTCGTCGCCAACGCGCTGTCCCCGGCGAAGGTGGTCTCGGTCACCGTGATCGACCTGGCCACCCGCGCCGCCCGCGTCGTCGTCCCGGATTTCCAGCTGTCCCTGGCGATCGGCAAGGAGGGCCAGAACGCCCGGCTGGCGGCCCGGCTGACCGGCTGGCGCATCGACATCCGCAGCGACGCCGGTGACCCCGCCGACGACGGCGCCGGCGGCGGGGCCGGGATGGTCGAGCCGGGCGGCGGGCTGCCCGGCGGCGCGGTTCCCGGCGCCGCGCCGGCCCCCGGCCAGGCCGACCTGCCGGCCGCCGGCGGACCCGAACACTGAGCGCATCCGGGTGGTTCGGAGCACGGCGCGGGTGAAGGTAGACTCACCGGTGGTCCAGCACGCGTCATCGGCCTCCGAGCCCCGTCCGCACCGGCACCAGCCGGTCCGGACTTGTATCGGATGCCGGCAGCGAGAGCTGGCCGTCGATCTGCTTCGCACAGTCGCGGTGTCGACCGGGGACGGAATCTTCGCCGTCGCCGTTGACACCGCGGGTAACCTGCCGGGGCGGGGCGCCTGGTTGCACCCCACCCCGCGGTGTCTGCACGCAGCCGTTCGGCGGCGAGCTTTCACCCGCGCGCTGCGGATCACCGGTTCACCGGACACGACTGCGGTGGCCGAGCACCTCGGGGTGCTCGACCCGCCGCACGACAGACAGGCAACGAAGAACATGAGCACACCGTGAAGACCCGATGACCATGTGTCATAGCTAACCGAGGCGCGGCCGACCACCGCTGTCGCCTCATGGACAGGAGAAGTAGTGGCAAAGGCCCGCGTACACCAGTTGGCTAAGCAGCTCGGTGTCACCAGTAAGGAAGTGCTCGCCCGACTGAGCGAACAGGGCGAATTCGTCAAATCCGCGTCGTCGACGGTGGAAGCACCGGTCGCGCGCCGGCTGCTGGAATCCTTCGGCGGCCCCAAGCCGGAGAAGAAGGAGCCGGCCAAACCGGCCGCGAAGTCCGCCCCGCCGGCCGCCCCGTCGGCGCCGAAACCGGCCGCGCCGGCCGAACCGGCCCCCAGCGCGGGCAACGGCGCCCCACCGCCACCGCGGAAACCGCCGCCACCGCCACCGCCGCCGGGGCGACCGGCGCCGGCACCGGCAC
>NZ_LZLJ01000054.1 GCF_001668625.1 Mycobacterium sp. 1274756.6 | reverse complement strand
CCCGCCGACGCCGGCGGCGGCGCCGCCAGCACCGCCCCGACCTGCTGAAGCGGGCCGGTGAACGCCCGGCGCACGTAGTCGTCGTCGGAGCCGGCGCCCGGCAGCAGAACCGCGGTCACCCCGCGCAGCGATACCGTCATCCCCTGATCGTGCCTGCCGCCGTCGGACCCGGTGAGCGCGGCCCGCGGGCCGCGTGGCTTTTGCCGGATAACAGGTCTACGGTGTCGGGTGAATACACACCGCGCTATCAGGAGAGACACATGGCCGCGCCCGGAGGGTATCTGCGCCGACTCACCCGTCGGCTGACCGAGGACCCCCAGCAGCGCGACGCCGAGGAACTCTGCGACGAGGTGGTCAACACCGGCGCGCAACGGGTGATCGACTGTGAGCGCGGCCAGGAGGTCACCATGGTCGGCACCCTGCGCAGCGTGGAGGCCAACGCCAAGGGCTGCGCGGGCGGGCTGCGCGCCGAACTGTTCGACGGCACCGACACGGTCACCCTGGTGTGGCTGGGCCAGCGCCGCATCCCCGGCATCGAGTCCGGCCGCACCCTGCGGGTGCACGGCCGGCTGGGCCGGATGGACAACGGCGCCAAGGCCGTCTACAACCCGCGTTACGAAATCGAGCAGTAAGCCACCCGACGATGAGCGGCAACCCGCGGTGACGGCCGCGCACAGCAGGGGCGGGACGTGAGCGACAACACGCAGGGCTACCAACGCATCCTCGACCAGATCGGCGGGGTGCGCGGGGTGATCTACTCCTCGCTGCCGGTGCTGGTGTTCGTCCCGGTCTCCAGCCTGTTCGGGCTGATGGCCGCGGTCGTCGCGGCGCTGGGCACCGCCGCCGCGGTGCTGGTGTGGCGGCTGATCCGGCGCCAATCCACCCAGCCGGCGATCTCCGGGTTCTTCGGGGTGGCGATCTGCGTGCTCATCGCCTACCTCACCGGGGAGTCGCGCGGCTATTTCCTGCTCGGCATCGTGATGTCACTGTTCTGGGCGATCGTGTTCGCCGCGTCGATCCTGATCCGCCGGCCGGTGGTCGGCTACCTGTGGAGCTGGGCCGGCGGCCACGACCGCGGCTGGCGGGCCGTACCCGCCGCGGTGTACCTGTTCGACCTGGCCACCGCCACCTGGGTGCTGGTGTTCGGATCGCGGTTCGCGGTGCAGGCCGCGCTGTTCAACGCCGACCAGACCGGCTGGCTGGCGGCCGCGAAGATCGGGATGGGCTGGCCGCTGACCGCGCTGGCCGCCGTGGTCACCTACCTGGTGATCAAGGCCGTGCAGCGGCGGCTGACCGCCGCCCCGGTCGCCGAACCGGTCGGCGAGGTCGGTTCACTGGGCGGGTAGCAGCAGCCCGCGCAGCGCGTCCTCGGCCGCCTCGGCGGCCACGAACAGCAGTTCGTCGCCGCCCTCGAGCGGCTCGTCGGGCTGCGGCACGATTACCCGCGGCCCGCGCAGGATCGTCACCAGCGCGACATCGCGGGGCAGCTCCAGCTTGCGCACCGGGCGCCCACCCCACGGGGTGTCGTCGGGCAGGGTGATCTCGACCAGGTTCGACTCGCCCTTGCGGAACGTCATCAGCCGCACCAGATCCCCGACCGCGACGGCCTCCTCGACCAGCGAGGCCAGCATCCGCGGCGTCGACACCGCCACGTCCACCCCCCACGCCTCGGTGAACAGCCACTCGTTGCGCGGATCGTTGACCCGGGCGACCACCCGGGACACCGCGAACTCGGTCTTGGCCAGCAACGCCAGCACCACGTTGGCCTTGTCGTCGCCGGTGGCGGCGATGACCACGTCGAACTCCTCCAGGTGCACCGCCTCCAGCAGGCTCAGCTCGCAGGCGTCCCCGAACTCCCACTGCGCGGCGGGCAACGCGTCGACGTCGACGTGGTCGGGGTTGCGTTCGATCAGGCACACCTCGTGGCCGCTGTCGACCAACTCCCGGGCGATCGAGCGCCCGACCGCGCCCGCCCCGGCGATCAGCACCTTCACCTGCGTCGCATCCTCTCGTGTCCGGCGGTCACCCGCGCCCCCGCTCGAGGTCGCCGCTGGGCGGCAACGCGGCGATGGCCACCGCTTCGGCGGCGTGCCCGGAGACCGCCGCGACATACACCTGGTCACCGGCCTGGATCACCGTCTTGGCCTCCGGCAGCAACCCGGAGCCGAACCGCAGCAGAAACGCCACCCGCGAGCCGGTGGCCGCCTCCAGGTCGGTAACCCGGTGGCCCACCCAGTCCTCGTGCAGCACCACCTCGACGACCGCGACGGTGCCGGTCGGGTCGCGCCACTTGGCGGTCTCGGTGTCGCGGGTCAGGATGTTGAGCAGCCGGTCGGTGGTCCAGGGCACCGTGGCCACGGTGGGGATGCCGAGGCGCTCGTAGACCGCGGCGCGCTTGGCGTCGTAGATGCGGGCGACCACCCGTTCCACGCCGAAGGTCTCCCGCGCCAGCCGCGCGGAGATGATGTTGGAGTTGTCGCCGGAGGACACCGCGGCGAACGCGCCGGCGTCCTCGATCCCGGCCCGCAGCAACACATCCCGGTCGAAGCCCATGCCCTGGACCCGCTCGCCGGTGAACTCCGGGCTGAGCCGCCCGAACGCGGCGCTGTCGCGGTCGATGACCGCCACGTCGTGGCCGATGCGGGCCAGCCCGTCGGCCACCGAGGAACCCACCCGGCCACACCCCATCACTACAACCCGCACCCGAGGTCCTTTCGGCGACGTTTTCCCTACCGGGAACGCTACCGGCAACCGGCAGGGGGCATACTCTTGGCTCTCGTGTCCAAACTGTCCACCGCCACGCGCCGGCTGCTGCTGGGCCGGCCGTTCCGCAGCGACCGACTGCAGCACACCCTGCTGCCCAAACGGATCGCGCTGCCGGTGTTCGCCTCGGATGCGCTGTCCTCGGTCGCCTACGCGCCCGAGGAAGTCTTTTTGATGCTGTCGATGGCCGGTCTGGCGGCGTACTCGCTGACGCCGTGGATCGGGCTGGCGGTCGCCTTCGTCATGCTGGTCGTGGTCGCCAGCTACCGCCAGAACGTGCACGCCTACCCCTCCGGGGGCGGCGACTTCGAGGTGGTCACCACCAACCTGGGGCCCAGCGCCGGGCTGACCGTGGCCAGTGCGCTGCTCGTCGACTACGTCCTGACCGTGGCGGTGTCGATCTCCTCGGCGGTGTCCAACATCGGATCGGCCTACCCGTTCATCGCCGACCACCGGGTGCTGTTCGCGGTCGGGGCCATCCTGGCGGTGATGGCGCTGAACCTGCGCGGCGTGCGCGAGTCGGGGGTGCTGTTCGCCATCCCCACCTACGCGTTCGTCGTCGCGATGGCGGTCACGCTGGGTTGGGGGCTGTTCCGGATCGGGGTGCTCGGCGACCCGTTGCGCGCCGAGTCCGCCGCCTTCGAGATGCACGCCGAGAGCTCCGCGTTCACCGGGTTCGCGTTGGTGTTCCTGGTGGCGCGGTCGTTCTCGTCCGGATGTGCCGCCCTGACCGGGGTGGAGGCCATCAGCAACGGTGTCCCGGCGTTCCGCAAACCCAAGTCCCGCAACGCGGCCACCACGCTGCTGATGTTGGGCGGCATCTCGGTGGCCATGCTGATGGGCATCATGGTGCTGGCCCAGCAGACCGGGGTGAAGATCGTCGACGATCCGGGCACCCAACTCGGCGGCGCCCCGGCCGACTACAAGCAGAAGACGCTCATCGCCCAGCTCGCCGAAACCGTGTTCGGCGGTTTCCACATCGGCTTCGTGCTCACCACCGCGGTGACCGCGCTGATCCTGGCGCTGGCCGCCAACACCGCCTTCAACGGGTTCCCGGTGCTCGGCTCGGTGTTGGCCCAGCACAGCTATCTGCCGCGCCAGTTGCACACCCGCGGGGACCGGCTGGCGTTCTCCAACGGCATCCTGTTCCTGGCGATCGCCGCGATCGCGGTGACGGTCGCCTTCCAGGCGAAGGTCACCGCACTGATCCAGCTCTACATCGTGGGTGTCTTCGTCTCGTTCACGCTCAGCCAGATCGGCATGGTCCGGCACTGGACCCGGTTGCTGCGCACCGAGACCGACCCGCGCGCCCGGCGGACGATGATGCGCTCCCGGCTGGTCAACACCGTCGGCGCGGTCTGCACCGGCACGGTGTTCCTGGTGGTGCTGGTCACCAAATTCGTTGCCGGAGCATGGATCGCGATCCTGGCGATGGCGCTGCTGTTCGCGTTGATGAAGATGATCCACCGCCACTACGCCACCGTCAGCGCCGAACTGCGCAGGCAGACCGAGGACGAGGCCGAGACGGTGCTGCCCAGCCGCAACCACGCGCTGGTGCTGGTGTCCAAGCTGCACCTGCCGACACTGCGGGCGCTGGCGTATGCGCGCGCCACCCGCCCGGACGCGCTGGAGGCGATCACGGTCAGCGTCGACGACGCCGAAACCCGCCTGCTGGTCCAGGAATGGGAGGAGAGCGACGTCACCGTGCCGCTGAAGGTGATCGCCTCCCCGTACCGCGAGATCACCCGCCCGGTGCTCGACTACGTCAAACGCATCGTCAAGGAGGCGCCGCGCATCGTGGTGACGGTGTTCATCCCCGAATACGTCGTCGGGCACTGGTGGGAACAGTTGCTGCACAACCAGAGTGCGCTGCGGCTCAAAACCCGGCTGCTGTTCGTGCCCGGGGTGATGGTCACCTCGGTGCCCTGGCAGCTGGACTCCTCCGAACGGCTCAAGACCCTGCAGCACCGCGCCGCACCGGGGGACACCCGGCGCGGCTTCATCGACCGATGAGCGGGGCCGAACTCACGGTGCGCACCGACGCACCGGCCAACGGGGGCCGCTGCGTGGCCCGCCACGACGGGCGGGTGGTGTTCGTCCGCGGCGCCCTGCCCGGCGAGCGGGTGCGGGTGCGGGTCACCGAGCAGCGCAGCGCCTACTGGCACGCCGAGGTGCTCGAGGTGCTCGACGCGGCCGCCGGGCGGGTGGCTTCGCTGTGCCCGATCGCCGGTGTCGACGGCGCCGGCTGCTGCGACCTCGCGTTCGCCGACCCGTCGACGGCCCGCTCGGTGAAGGCCGCGGTGGTGGCCAACCAGCTGGCCCGCTACGGCCGGTACGACTGGGCCGGTGAGGCCGAACCGCTGGGCACCGGGGCGGTGCTGGGCTGGCGCACCCGGGTGCAGCTGGACGTCGACCCGGACGGGCGGCCCGGCTTTCACCGGTACCGCAGCGACGAGCTCGTCCCCGACCTGCGGTGCGGGCAGTTACCGGCCGAGCTGACCGACGGGCTGGACGAGGCGCGCTGGCCGCCGGGGGCCCGGCTGCACGCCGT
>NZ_LZLJ01000053.1 GCF_001668625.1 Mycobacterium sp. 1274756.6 | reverse complement strand
CGGTGCCGGTGGAGATCACCAGCACGCGGGGGCGCGGCCACACGGTCAGCCGGTCCAGTCCGAGCGCGGCGACCAGCCCCACCACCGGCGCGGTGACCGGCCGGCCCGCGGTGAGCACGGTGTCCCCGGCGGCGACGTCCTCGCCGGCGCGGCGGATGTGGCGGCCCTCGCTGGTCGCCGCGCGGAACTCGACGGTGTCGACCCCGCCGTCGGTGTGCTCCACCGGCACCACGCCGGTCGCCCCGGCCGGCATCGGCGCGCCGGTCATGATCCGGTGCGCGGTGCCCGGCGCCAGGGTGGGGATGTCGGTGCGTCCGGCCGGGATGTCCTCGGCCACCGGCAGGGTCACCGGGTGCTCGGCGTCGGCGGCGGCGACGTCGGCGGCGCGCACCGCGTAGCCGTCCATCGCGGAGTTGTCGAACACCGGCAGGGCGATCGGCGCGACCACATCGGCGGCCAGCACCAGCCCCTCGGCTCGCGCCAGCGGCAGGCTGACCGGGTCGCCGGCGCCGATCAACTCGGCGACGGCCCGTTGATGTTCCTCGACGGCGCGCACTTCGACCCCCGGTTCAGACGCCGTAGCTCACGCCGGTGAGCTCTTCGGAGACCGCCCAGAGCCGGCGTTGGAGGTCGGCGTCGTGGGACTGGCGGCTGGACCGCACCAACACCGGGTGGCCGCGCTGCTGCTGCCACCCGTCGGGGCCGAAGTACTGCCCGCCGGTGACGTCGGGGTCGGTGGCTGCCCGCAGCGTGGGCAGGGCCCCCATGTCGGCGCCCTGGAACAGCAGCGAGCTGGTCCAGGCGGCGAGCGGGCGCATCGGCGCGGGCAGGTTGCGGATCAGCTCGGTGTTCGAGGCCCCCGGGTGCGCGGCGACGGCGATCGTCTCGGCGTCGGCGGCGCTCAGCCGGCGCTGCAGCTCGTAGGTGAACAGCAGGTTGGCCAGCTTGGACTGGCCGTAGGCGCCGACCCGGCTGTAGGACCGCTGCCACTGCAGGTCGTCGAAGTGGATGGCGGCCTTCAACCGGTGCGCGTTGGAGGAGACGGTGACCACCCGCGACCCCGGCACCGTCCGCAGCGAGTCCAGCAGCAGCCCGGTCAGCGCGAAGTGCCCCAGGTGGTTGGTGCCGAACTGCATCTCGAAGCCGTCGGCGGTGTCCTGCCGCGGGGTGAACATCACCCCGGCGTTGTTGATCAGCAGGTCGATGCGCGGGTGCGCCGCGCGCAGCTCGGCGGCGGCGGCGCGCACCGACGTCAGCGACGCCAGGTCCAGGCGGGCGGTGCTGACCGTGGCGCCGGGATGGTCGGCGCGGATCCGGTCGGCGGCCGCCGTACCGCGCGACGGATCCCGCACCGCCAGCACGACGTGCGCGCCGCGGCCGGCGAGCTGCGCGCGGCGCACCCGCGCATCGACCTGCTGATCAACAACGCCGGGGTGATGTT
>NZ_LZLJ01000052.1 GCF_001668625.1 Mycobacterium sp. 1274756.6 | reverse complement strand
CCACTTCACAACCGGAGGCCCTCACCTGTCAGGGCGACTCACCGCCAACGGGCGGGACAACCTCTCCGGACATCACAGCTAGCGCGCCGTCAGTCGCGGCCGTTGACCGCCTCGGCGACCTCGGCGAGCAGCCGCGGATGCCGCAGGAACGGGGTGATGATGTCGACCGGCAGCGGGAACACCACCGTCGAGTTCTGGTCGGCGCCCAGCTCCAGCAGGGTCTGCAGGTAGCGCAGCTGCAGCGACGCCGGGCTCTTCGACAGCGTCTCGGCGGCCGCCCGCAGTTCCTCGGAGGCCTGCAGCTCCCCGCGGGCGCTGATCACCTTGGCGCGCCGCTCCCGTTCGGCCTCGGCCTCCCGCGCCATCGCGCGCTGCATGGATTCGGGGATCTCGACGTCCTTGATCTCCACCACCCGGACCTCCACCCCCCACGGCTCGGTCTGCTTCTCGATGATCACCCGCAGGTCGGCGTTGAGGTCCTCGCGGTGGGCCAGCAGGGTGTCCAAATCGGCGCGGCCCAGCAGCGAGCGCAGCGTGGTCTGGGCGATCTGGGAGGTGGCGACCGCGTAGTTCTCCACCGCCATGATCGCCTTGATCGGATCGATGACCTGGAACATCACCACCGCGTTGACCCGGGCGGGCACGTTGTCGCGGGTGATGAGCTCCTGCGGCGGGATGGTCAGCGTCACCACCCGCTGATCCACCCGGTCCATCTTGTCGGCCAGCGGCAGCAGGAACTTCAGGCCGGGCTGATACAGCGGGCGCAGGTGCCCCATCCGGAACACCACGCCGCGCTCGTACTCGCGCAGCACGGTCAGCGACAACACCGCGAGCACCGCCAGCACCGTCAGCACGGCCGCCACCACGATGACCATCGGTCCACTCACGTCTCGTCGTTCTCCTTCTCGGCGTAGCCGCCACCCCAGCGGGTGGAATAGCGGTCGATGGTGGCGGCGGCCTGCTCCTCCAGGCCGCTGCGGTGCGGCAGCGCCTCCGGCGGGGCGTTGCCCGGCGTTTTCCACAGGTGGCGCGCCAGCGGCACGCTCAGCAGCGCCACCAGCGCGATGGTGGCCAGCAGCACCAGCACGTCGGCGGTGTCGTGTTTGCCCAGCAGCATCCCGGCCGGCATCACCACCCCGAGAAACGCCACGAAGCAGGCGATCCCGCGGTTGAACCGGCCGGCTTCGGAATGCGGCCACGGATCGATCTCCCGGCTGATCTCCCGGCCGTGCTCGGAGGCGGTGCAGGAGTCCTTGACCGGGCAGCTGTTGCACACCACCGCCGAGGCCCGGTAGCGCATCACCCGGTTGGTGGGGTCATAGGAGGTCGGCCACAGCCAGTGGTCCTCCGGGCAGACCCAGGCGTCGTGGTCGGGCCGGTAGGTGAACTGCCCGCTGCGCCACTGCGCGGCCCGCGCCGAGGCCCGTCTGGCCATCGCGTCGAAGCTCCAGGCGATGGCCACCAGCAGCAGCGCGTACCCGGCGACCATCAGCACCGAGGCCGAGGGCGGGGTCATCTCACTCCTTGGCGGTGGCGTCGGCCGGGGTGACCGGGACGAACAGCGGGTCCTCGGGCATCTCGTCGATGACCTTGCCGGCCCGGAAGTAGCGCAGCGCCAGCAGCGAGACGTACACGAAGGGCAGCACCCCGCCGCCGATCAGGATGACGTCGCCGGGCAGGCGCAGCCATTCGATGAGCGCGTTGCCGGGCTGGGTGATGTAGCCCAGCGAGCGGGCCTCGAAGTAGCCGTCGCTGACCGAGTGGAACAGCTGCAGGATGCCCAGCGGCAGCAGGGTGGCGAACACCATCCAGGCCAGGCCGAGGTTCATCGACCAGAACGACAGCCGCACCCACTTGGTCGGCCACTTCTCCGGCGGGATCACGTAGCGGTAGGCGAAGATCGCCAGCCCGACCGCGAGCATCCCGTAGACCCCGAACATCGCGGCATGCCCGTGGTTGGCGGTCAGCGCGGTGCCGATCTGGTAGTAGGACACGATCGGCAGGTTGATCAGGAACCCGAAGATGCCGGCCCCCACGAAGTTCCAGAACCCGACCGCGACCAGGAACATCACCGCCCACCGGGCCGGGAACGGCTTGTTGTCGGCGGTCTCCTGGCGGGCGCCGAGCTGCAGGAACGCCCACGCCTCCACGGTCAGGAACGTCAACGGGATCACCTCGGCGGCGGAGAAGAACGCGCCCAGCGCCATGTGCTCGGCCGGTGTTCCGGAGAAGTACAGGTGGTGCATGGTGCCGATGACCCCGCCGGCGGAATACAAGATGATGTCGAGGAAGATCACGCCCAGCGCGATGCGCTCCCGCACCACCCCGAGCAGCACGAAGATGTAGGCCACCATCACCGTGGTGAACAGCTCCAGGAAGTCCTCCACCCACAGGTGCACCACCCAGAACCGCCAGAAGTCGGCGACGGTGAAGTGGGTGTCGCTGGAGGCCAGCAACCCGACCGCGTAGAACATCGGGATCGCCAGCCCGGCGAACAGGAACATCCACGGCATGTTCATCTTCGACTCGCCGCGCAGCCGCGAGCGCATCCCGCGCCAGATGATCGCGATCCACAAGAACAGGCCCACCACCAGCAGGATCTGGAAGATCCGCGGCAGGTCCAGGTACTCCCACTGCTGGGAGAGCAGGTGGCCCTCGGGGATGACCCCGTAGATCGAGAGCGCCTCGAACAGCATCGACCCGAACACCACCACCGCGACCGCGCCGAGCAGGGCGTAGGTCAGCGTCGACTGCCTGCGCGGTTCGCGGCGGGCGATGAAGGGCACCAGGAAGATCCCGCCGGCCAGGAACGCCGCCGCGGTCCAGAACAGCGACAGCTGCACATGCCAGGTGCGAGCCAGGTTGTAGGGCAGGATGCGGGCCAGGTCGACGCCGAAGAAGGTGGACAGGTCGGCCCGGTAGTGCTGGGCGGCCGCACCCAGCAGGGTCTGGGCCAAGAACAGCACCGCGACCACCACGAAGAACCACACGGTGGCGCGTTGGGAGCGGGTCAGGCCCACCTCGCCGGGCTGGCGGAAGGTGAGGGTGTCGGCTTCGGCGGAGTGCCAGCCCACCTTCTGGCTCCACCGCCCGTAGACGGCGAACATGATGCCGATCCCGCCGAGCAACGCGATCAGCGACAGCGCCGACCACACCACGATCGCGGCGGTGGGCCCGTTGTCGACCCGGGACTCGGCCGGCCAGTTGTTGGTGTAGCTGTAGGTGTGGCCGGGCCGTTCGGCGGCCGAGGCCCACGCGGTCCAGGCGAAGAACGCGGTCAGGTCGCGGATCTCGGTCGGGTCGGTGATCGTCTTGGGCAGCAGCCCGTACTTGGTGGAGTCCTCACCGAAGTATTCGGCGTAGTGGCCCTGGATGCGCTCGAACGCCGCCGCCTGCTTGGTGGTGAAGGTCAGGGTCTTGCTCGCCGCGTCGTAGCGGTTGGTGCGGAACTCGTCGACCACACGGTCGCGGGGGTCGTCGACGCCTCCGGTGCGGAACTGGGCGGCGACGTCCTCGGTGGCGCGGCGCAGGTAGTCGGCGGTGTAGTCCGGGCCCAGGTAGGCGCCGTGGCCCAGGATCGAGCCGTACTGCATCAAGCCGCGGGCCTGGAACAACTCCTGCCCGCGGGTGATGTCGGCCTCGGTGAACAGGGTCTCGCCGGATTCGCTGACCACCTTCTCCGGCAGCGGCATCGAGGCGGTGTAGGTGCGGTAGATCAGGATCCCCATCACGAAGAACCCGAAGATCATCACCAGCG
>NZ_LZLJ01000051.1 GCF_001668625.1 Mycobacterium sp. 1274756.6 | reverse complement strand
GCGCCGGGCCCACGGCCCGTCGACCGCCACCAACACCGTTGCGGTGCGGGTGGCCGGCCGCCCACACCGGCGCCGGCCGGTCACCCCGGCCACCACGGTGGTGCTGGCCCTGCTGGCGGCGCTGATCACGGTATGGCTGGGCATCGTCGCCCAGTTCGGCGCCGCGGTGGCCGCCCAGGCCGAGACGGTCCCGGCCGAACTGGCCGTGGTGCGGGTGCAGACCGGGGAGACTCTCGAGCACCTGGCCGCCCGGGTGGCCCCCGGCGCCCCCACCAGCCGGGTCGCTGCCACCATCCGTGAGCTCAACGGGCTGGACTCGGCGGTGCTGGAGGCGGGCCAGACCCTGATCGCGCCGGTGCGATGAGCGGCGGACACCGCCGCACCGCAACGGTGTTGGTGGCGGTCGACGGGCCGCGGGTACGCTCGGAGTCGTTCAAGCACCCCGCCCAGCGGCGTGGCGAAGGAGCGGCTATGCACTGTCCGTTTTGCCGGCACCCCGATTCGCGTGTGGTCGACTCCCGCGAGACCGACGAGGGCCAGGCCATCCGGCGTCGCCGCGCCTGCCCGGAATGCGGTCGCCGGTTCACCACCGTGGAGACCGCGGTGCTCGCGGTGGTCAAACGCAGCGGGGTGACCGAGCCGTTCAGCCGCGAGAAGGTGGTCAGCGGGGTGCGGCGGGCCTGCCAGGGCCGCCAGGTCGACGACGACGCCCTGAACCTGTTGGCCCAGAAGGTCGAAGACGCGATCCGGGCCGGCGGATCGGCCGAGGTGCCCAGCAACGAGGTCGGCCTGGCGATCCTGGGCCCGCTGCGCGACCTCGACGAGGTCGCCTACCTGCGGTTCGCCTCGGTGTACCGGTCGTTCTCCTCCGCCGATGATTTCGAGAAGGAGATCGCCACGTTGCGGGCACACCGCAACGTCTCGAATGCGGGCTGAGCGCCGCGCGCTGCCCTAGGCTCGTGCTATGGCGCCGGAACTGCACCCCAATCTCGTTGACCTGGCACCGTTGTTGGGAACCTGGTCGGGGCGCGGCGTCGGCATGTATCCCACCATCGAGACCTTCGAATACCTCGAAGAGATCTCGTTCACCCATGTCGGCAAACCGTTTCTGAGCTACCGGCAGAAGACCCGGGCGATGGCCGACGGCCGCCCGTTGCACGCCGAGGCCGGCTACCTGCAGGTGCCCGAGCCGGGCCGGCTCGAATGGGTGCTGGCCCACCCGACCGGCATCACCGAGATCCAGGCCGGCACCTACTCGGTGGTGGACGCGGTGATCACCGCCGAGATGGCCGCCACCGCGATCGGGTTGAGCCCCACCGCCAAAGAGGTCACGGCGCTGGAGCGCTCGGTGCGCGTCGACGGCGACGAGCTCAGCTACACATTGCGGATGGGGGCGGTCGGCCAGCACGCCCAGGACCACCTCAGCGCCACCCTGCTGCGCCAGCCCGGCTGACCGGCACCGCGCCTCACACGACGGTCATCGTCCCCTCGTCGACCACCCGGCCGGTGACGCTCAGCCAGCCGTCGGCGCTCCAGCGGGTCTCGATCACCGACCCGCGGCCCTGGACAACGGCGAGATCGCGGCCGAGCCGGTCGGTGAGACGCAAGGCGGCCGACCCGGTCGCCTCGTCTTCGGCGACGCCGAGGTTGGGCGCGAACATGCGGGCCCGTACCCGGCCCTCGGCCGGTCGGTCCCACGCCCACAGGTAATGCGCGACAGTGGCGGGATACTGCGCGGGTAGGGCCGCGGTCAGCGCGGCCACCGACTCCAGCTCGGTCAACTCGAACGGCGGCGCCCAGTCCGCGCGCGCAGTGATCGCGGTGTGTTCACCGGCCTGCTCGACGCGCACCAGCCCGGCCGGCACCGCCAGGGCCTCGACCGGGGTGCCGCGTTGTCGCAGCCACCAGGCGAGGCCCACGCAGGGGTGCCCGGCGAAGTCGATCTCGCCGCCGGGGGTGTAGATGCGAGCCTGTGCGGTCCTCGCCCCCGGCTGCGGCGCGATGACGAACACCGTTTCGCTGTAACCCAATAGGGCGGCCAGGCGGGGACGGTCCTGCGGGTGTACCGCCTCGGCGTCGACGACCCCGAGCGGGTTGCCGTACTCACCGGCTGCGTCGGTGAAGACCCGCAGCACCGCCACCCGGAGACTCACGAGCCGCCGTCGCCGCGATCCTTCTTGGCCTCCTGGGCCAGGAACCGCTCGAACGCCGCGCCGAGTTCGTCGCCGCTGGGCAGATCCTCGTCGTGGGCCAGCAGCGACCGGTTCTGCTGGGCGCTCATGAACGCGTCGTACTGCTGTTCCAGCGCGCGCACGACCTGGCTGACCTCTTCGCTCTCGGCCACCTGGTCGTCGATGCGGACCCGGATCGCCTCGGCGGCCTCGGCCAGCTCGCCGACCGGCAGCTGCAGCGCGCCGGTTTTGGCGACCTGCTCGAGCAGGGCCTGCGCGGCCGCGGGGTAGTCGGTCTGGGACAGGTAGTGCGGGACGTGCACGGTGAACCCGACCACCTCGTGGCCGTGTTGGGCCAACCGGTACTCCAGCAGGTTGGAGGCGCTGGCCGGGACCTGCACCTCGGCCACCCACGGCTGGTGGTCGGCGATCAGCTCCCGGTTGTTGGAGTGGGCGGTCAGCGTCACCGGGCGGGTGTGCGGCACCGCCATGGGGATCGTGCCCAGCCCGATCGTCTGGCGCACGCCGAGCTGCTCGGCGAGCAGCCGCACGGCGGTGATGAACCGTTCCCACTTGAGGTCGGGCTCCATGCCGGCCAACAGCAGAAACGGGGTGCCGGAGCTGTCGCGCAGGGCGTGCAGATTCAGCTGGGGCTCCTCGTAATGGGTGAAGCGGTCGGTTTTGAACGTCATCAGCGGGCGCCGGGAGCGGTAATCCAGCAATTCGTCGATGGCGAACGACGCCACCAGTTCGCTCTCCAGCGTCTCCTTGAGGTGGGTGCCGGCCAGCCGGATGGCGTGGCCCGCGTCGGAGAAGCCTTCCAGGGCGTGGATCAAGACCGGTCCGCGGCCGTCGGCGGCCGACAGCTGCGGCGCCGGGAACTCCAGCTCGTACATGCCGCTCTGGTCGGGCCGTTCGTCGGGGCCGGGGTCGGCGTGCGCGTCCTGCGTCATCGGGCTCAGCCTCCTTCGGTGCAGGTCGTACTCAAGTCTGTCATCGCCGGTGGGTGGGGCGCTCCGGCGGTCGCGTGCGCGGTGTCCCACCAGTGTCGCCTGCGCGTCGAGCATCTCGCGGGGCGGCCTGCCGGTGTGGACACCGTCGGTTCAAACGCCGCCGTCGTCGGGCTCATTCCGGTCGGGTAGCCGTTTCGCTCGCCGGTGAATCCGGGCCGGCGGCCACCGCCGCCCACATCACCACATGGGAAACACAGACAACAGAAACAACATTGATAACAGCTACATCACAGGCCACAGCAACATCTTTTGACTCTTTAACAACGTTGACCGAATTTTGCATCAATAAAAAGAGTTGCCACTTACGACTCAGTAATAACGGAACCTATGGATTTGTCCCATTAATCACGTTAGGTTCTCTGACCACACGTGCTACTTCTATCACGGAGGTTGGGGTATGGACCGCAATGTGGCGGGCCGGCGAGTCGCCTCGTCAGCCCCCCGGAACAGGCCGTTACTGGCATCGGGCGCCCTGATCGCCGGCGTGGGACTGCTGCTGAGTCCGGGCGCCGGGATCGCCCAGGCCGACGGCGTCAATTGGGACGCGGTCGCGCAATGTGAATCGAACGGCAATTGGTCGGCCAACACCGGAAATGGTTTCTACGGCGGCTTGCAATTCAAGGAATCGACCTGGCGGGAATTCGGCGGGGTCGGTTCACCGGCCGACGCCACCCGGGACCAGCAAATTGCCGTCGCCAACCGGGTATTGGCGGTGCAGGGCCCCGAGGCGTGGCCCAAATGCGGCCCGGGCATGCAGCGACCCGGTGTGCACTGGCCCAAACCGCTGCGCACGATCGCCCGGACCGTGTGGTCCTGGGTGCCGCACTGACGGCCCCGGCCGAAGTCGTCATCCCCAGTCGCGCCGCCGTCCCCAACCCGGGCCGGATCCGGTGCGGCTGACCCGCCGCCGGCGCCGCGTTGACGGACGTGGTTGCCAGCGTGCGGGTATGACCAAACAGCGATACGACTTCCACCCCGACCGTCCCGGCGCGCTGATCGCGGCGCTCCCGGCCGTCCTGGGGTTCGTGCCGGAACACTCGCTGGTGCTGGCCGCTGTCGAGGACGGCGCGCTGGGACTGGTGACCCGCACCGACCTGGCCGACGCGCTGCCCGACCAGCTCGCACAGCTCACCGCCGCGGTGGCCGCCGCCGCACCCGAGGCGGTGATCGCCGTCTTCGTCGACGCCGACGGCGCCCAGTGCCCGGTGTGCAACCTGGAATACCGGCGGATCGCCGACACCCTGGTGCGGCTGCTGGCCCGCCGCGACATCACGGTGTGGGCCGCCCACGTGGTCGACACGATCGCCGCGGGCGGGCGCTGGCACTGCGCCGACGGCTGCGGCTCCGCCGGGTCCGTCGACGACCCGGCCAGCTCGCCGTTGGCTTTGGCCGCGGTGCTGGACGGCCGCCGGCTCTACGCCAGCCGCGACGAACTGGTGGCGGTGGTGGCACCGCGAGACCCGCAGCGCGCCCGGCGGCTGGCGGCGGCGCTGCGGAGGAAACGATCGGCGCGGAAGGCGGCCCACACCACAGACCCCGACACCGGCAGCCGCCGCGAGCTGGAGTCGGTGCTGGCCGCGGTGGAGCGACGGTCGGCCGGTGCGGTCTTCGATGACGCCGAACTGGTGGCGCTGGCCGACGCGCTCGACGATATCCGGGTGCGCGACAGCCTGTTCGGCCTCGCGGTGGGGAAGCGGGCCGGCGAGGCGGAGGCCCTGTGGATGTCGCTGGCCCAAACCCTGCCCGACCCCGCACGCGCCGAAGCGCTGGTGCTGCTGGCGTTCAGCGCCTACGTGCGTGGCGACGGCTCGCTGGCCGGAGTGGCGCTGGCGGCCGCGCTGGACGCGCGGCCCGACCACCGGATGGCGGGGCTGCTCGATTCCGCGCTACAGGGCGGGATGCGCCCCGAACAGATCCGCGACCTGGCGCTCACCGGGCTGCGGATCGCCGGGCAACTGGGGGTCCGGTTGCCGCCGCAGCGACCCGCCCGCCGCGCCGGATGAGCAGACCCGGTGCTAGATCTTCTCCACCAGCACCGCGTGCGCCATGGCCGGCGGCAGGGTCACGTTCTCGTGGCCGGGCATGACGATCGTGACGCCCTGATCGGGGTTGTTCTCCACGGTCACCCGGGCGTTGGGCACCACGCCGACCTCTTTGAGCCGCGAGATCAGGTCGACGTCGCCCTGGACGTGCTCGGTCAGCTGGCGGACCACCACCGCCACCGGCGATCGCGCCGGCAGTTCGGTCAGCCGCAGCAGGTCCGCCCACGACTCGGTGTCGGTGTCCACCCCGAGTTCGTCGAGGCCGGGAATCGGGTTGCCGAACGGGGAGGTGGTCGGGTTCTTGAGCACCTTGACCAGGCGGCGCTCCACATCCTCGCTCATCACGTGCTCCCAGCGGCACGCCTCGGCGTGCACCTCTTCCCAGGGCAGTCCGATGATGTCGACCAGCAGGCGCTCGGCGAGCCGGTGCTTGCGCATGACCGCCACCGCCAACGCGCGGCCGGTCTCGGTGAGCTCGAGGTGCCGGTTGCCGGCCACCCGCACCAGCCCGTCGCGCTCCATCCGCGACACGGTCTGGCTGACGGTCGGCCCGCTCTGCTCCAAGCGCTCGGCGATCCGAGCTCGCAGCGGTGTCACGCCCTCTTCCTCAAGGTCGTAGATCGTCCGCAGGTACATCTCCGTGGTGTCAACCAGATCGTTCATTCCACATCCTTCGTCGCACCCCGAGTCTACTGGGCGACCACCGACATCGGCGGTTATGCACGCCTTGTGCCCCGTAACGCCGCCGCACGCGCAGATATGCCCGCCGTCGAGCCGGCGGGCATATCCGTGGTGCTGGATCAGCTGGCGTAGGAGCGCAACCGGTCGGCGCGGTCGCCGTAGCGCAGCTTGGCCATGACCTCGCGCTCGATCTGGCGGACCCGCTCCCGGGACAGACCGAACAGCTTGCCGATCTGGTCGAGGGTGCGCGGCTGGCCGTCATCGAGCCCGAACCGCAGCCGGATCACCTGCTGCTCGCGCTCATCGAGGGTGGCCAGCACGCTGCGCACGTCGGTGTGCAGCATCTCGGCGATCACCGCGTTCTCCGCGGACATCGCCTCGGCGTCCTCGATGAAGTCGCCCAGCGGAGCCTCCTCGTCGGAGCCGACGGGCATGTCCAGGCTCACCGGATCGCGGCTGTGGTCGAGCAGGTCGTGGATCTTCTCCACCGGGATACCCGACTCCTCGGCCAACTCCTCGTCGCTGGCCTCCCGGCCCAACCGCTGATGCATCTCGCGCTTGATGCGGGCCAGCTTGTTGACCTGCTCCACCAGGTGCACCGGCAGACGGATCGTGCGGCTCTGATCGGCCATCCCGCGGGTGATGGCCTGCCGGATCCACCAGGTGGCGTACGTGGAGAACTTGAAACCCTTTGCGTAGTCGAACTTCTCCATCGCGCGGATCAAACCCAGGTTGCCCTCCTGGATCAGGTCCAGCAGCGGCATGCCCCGCCCGGTGTAGCGCTTGGCCAGCGACACCACCAACCGCAGGTTGGCCTCCAGCAGGTGCCTGCGCGCCGCCTCCCCGTCCCGGACGACCACCGCAAGGGTGTTGCGGCGCTTCTCACCGAACCGCGGCCGGGTTTCCAGCAGATGCTTGGCGTAGAGCCCGGCTTCGATGCGCTTGGCGAGTTCGACTTCGTCGGCGGCGGTCAGCAGAGCTGTCTTGCCGATCCCGTTCAGGTACACCCGCACCAGATCCGCTGCGGGGCCCTGCCCGTCCAGTTCGGCCTCAGTCCGCCCGACGGTGGCGCGTGTAGTGGCTTTTGCCATGGTGAGCCTCCTGATCGGCGATACACTCATCGGGTACAACGCGCACCCTGTGACAGGAGTTCCCCGGGCGTGCGGTTGTCACACCCCCCACGTGCGTCCGCGTGGATCGCGCTCGCCGAAGCGGG
Organism: Mycobacterium sp. 1274756.6; assembly: GCF_001668625.1. GTDB lineage: Bacteria > Actinomycetota > Actinomycetes > Mycobacteriales > Mycobacteriaceae > Mycobacterium. The sequence goes on along the minus strand of NZ_LZLJ01000051.1, from coordinate 9,470 downwards.
CAGCCACGGGCGTCAGGACGTCGTGTGCTCCGGACCCGCGGCGTCGGCGGGTCCGCGGCCGGACCGGTCGGCGGTGTCGTCGGGCTCGCCGTCGGTCGTCTCGGCGCGGTCCAGCGCCGGGCGGGTGGTCGACGACAGGCCGGCGGCCTCGCGCCGGGTGTCGTAACGGCGGGGCTCGCCGGGGCGGCGCGGCGGCCGGTCGTTGGCGATCAGCACCGCCATCCACGGCAGCGGGATCGACACCGCCAGGATCAGCAGTGAGACCAACCCGTTGTGCCAGACGCCGTAGGCGACCGCGGCCAGCACGAACGCCGGAATCCGGCACGACATCATGATCAGGTACTTGCGCACGCGGGCGCGGTGCTGTTCTTCGTAGGAGGGCGCGGCGGCGGTGATCAGGACTGGCCGACCGTCGTCATCGAAACCCAGCTCGGAGCCGTGTCTCATGCCTTCCACTGTTCCACATCGCGGCCCCGCCGGCACAGCCGGTTTCGCCGCCGATCGGCGCGGGGCAGAATGTCGGACATGGAGACTCAGACGCTCGACCGCACCGACACCGACGAACGCGTCGATGACGGCACCGACAGCGATACACCGAAGTACTTCCACTACGTCAAAAAGGACAAGATCGCCGAGAGCGCCGTCATGGGCACCCACGTGGTGGCGCTGTGCGGTGAGGTGTTTCCGGTAACCCGCTCGGCCAAGCCCGGCTCCCCGGTCTGCCCGGAGTGCAAGCGGATCTACCAGAAGCTCAAGAAGGGCTGACCTGCCGGGCCGCGGACGGCTGCTCGGTGCAGGTGGCGGCCGCCGGCTCCGCGGGCGCCAGCGGCGGCGGGTCGCGCCGGGCGCGCAGCCGGAGCCGCAGCCACCGGCGCCGCACCCGCAGCCAGCGTCGCACCCGCAGCGTGTGGGTCGATGACGCCGGCCATTCCTCCTCGATGGCGGCGTTGAGTTCGGCGCCGAGCATGATCGCGAATCCCAGGAAGAAGGCGAACAGCAGGAAAGCGATCGGTGTCGCCAGCGCCCCGTAGGTGTAGCCGGTGCGGGTGATGTAGCGCAGGTAGACCCGCAGCCCCATCGTCGCCAGCACGAACACGCTGCTGGCCAGCAGCGCGCCGACGATCAGCCGGTGGGTCGGCAGCGGCTTGGGCAGCGACACCCGGTACAGCGCGGTCACCCCGAGGATCAGGGTGAGCGCCAGCGCCGGGTAGTAGCCCAGGTGCAGGAAATACGACCAGCTCGCCGGCAGGTGTTCGGCGATCTTGCGCGGGCCCAGCGCCAGAAAGGGCGCGGCGGCGATGATCGCCACCTGCATCACCACGTAGAGGAACAGCGCGAAGAACCGCTGACGCACCGGATGGCGCAGCGGCGTCTGGTCGTGGGCCTCGACCACCGAGTCGACGAACGCCGAGATGGCCGACGAGCCGGCCCACAGCGAGATGATGAACCCGAGCGAGACCACCTCGCCGCGCGCGCCCTGCACGATGTCGCGCACCGTGGGTTCGATGATCTCGTTGACCACGTTCTGGGAGAAGAACTGCCCGGCGGCTCCGATCAGCCGGGCCTGAATGGTGGGCAGGGTGTCCGGGCCGAACAGCGGCGCGATGTAGGACAGGCTGCCCAGCATCCCCAGCAGCAGCGGCGGCAGTGAGAGCACCGACCAGAACCCGGCCTGAGCCGATTCGGAGAAGATCGAATCGTCCCAGCTTTTGGCCAGGGCGCGACGGCAAATCCGCCAGATGTGATGGCGGGACGGCCGGGGGGTCTGCTCGGTCATGACCCACCCAGCATCCCTGACGCCCACCGTGGTGCCGAGATTGCCCTCGGGCGAGTCGCGTTCTGCGCGGTGACCCTAGTCCTCGAGCGGGGGGCTCGTCTCAAGCACGGCGGCCATGGCGATCAGCTTGGCCTCGTGTGCGTTGGCGTGGTGCTGGCAGAACAGCAACTCTGCACCCGACGGCAGCTTGGCGCGCACCCGGGCGGCGGCACCGCACCGGTCGCAACGATCAGCCCGGGTCAGTGGTGGGCTGGTCAGAGTCGCGTTCATAGCTCCCTCCGTTCCTTGCATGCTTCCACTGTGTCAGACGATCGAGGCGGGCGCGTTGTTCCTGGCTCGCACCGGGTGTGTCGCGCCTCACCGCATCGGCCGCGGTGGGGCAGGCTGAGCCGATGAGCTCCGAGGTCCTGGTGCACCTGTGCGGTGCCGCCGAGTGGGCCGCGGCGCAGCGCCGCGGCACGCTGCACCCGGCGTCCCTCGACGAGGTCGGGTTCGTCCACCTGTCCACGCCCGCGCAGGTGCACCTGCCGGCAAACCGGCTCTACCGGGGGCGCACCGACCTGTTGTTACTGCAGGTCAACCCGGAGGATCTGGCCGACCCGGTGCGCTGGGAGCCCGGCGTGCCCACCGATCCGGCGGCGATGCTCTTCCCGCACCTGTACGGGCCGCTGCCCACCGCCGCGGTGAGCGCGGTGCAGGCCTACCGGCCCGGGCCCGACGGCCTGTTCGCGCCGCTGACCGCACCCTGACGGTTCGCGGGCCGGCCGGTTCGCGCGGTGGCGTTCGCCGGTAGAGAACGCGGCGCCGACGGCCCGGAAAAGCCGGGCGGAGCTAGTCGAGGTAGTCGCGCAGCACCTGCGAGCGGCTGGGGTGGCGCAGCTTGCTCATGGTCTTGGACTCGATCTGGCGGATGCGCTCCCGGGTCACCCCGTAGACCTGGCCGATCTCGTCGAGGGTGCGGGGCTGGCCGTCGGTCAGCCCGAACCGCAGCCGCACCACGCCGGCTTCGCGCTCCGAAAGGGTCTCGAGCACCGACTGCAGCTGGTCCTGCAGCAGGGTGAACGACACCGCGTCGACGGCCACCACCGCTTCGCTGTCCTCGATGAAGTCACCGAGCTGCGAGTCGCCTTCGTCGCCGATGGTCTGGTCCAGCGAGATCGGCTCCCGGGCGTACTGCTGGATCTCCAGCACCTTCTCCGGGGTGATGTCCATCTCCTTGGCCAGCTCCTCCGGGGTGGGCTCGCGGCCCAGGTCCTGGAGCAACTCGCGTTGGATGCGGCCGAGCTTGTTGATCACCTCGACCATGTGCACCGGGATCCGGATCGTGCGGGCCTGATCGGCCATCGCCCGGGTGATGGCCTGGCGGATCCACCAGGTGGCATAGGTGGAGAACTTGTAGCCCTTGGTGTAGTCGAACTTCTCCACCGCGCGGATCAGACCCAGGTTGCCCTCCTGGATGAGATCGAGAAACGCCATCCCGCGCCCGGTGTAGCGCTTGGCCAGCGAGACCACCAGGCGCAGGTTGGCCTCCAGCAGGTGGTTTTTGGCGCGCTCCCCGTCCCGGCAGATCCAGGCCATGTCGCGGCGGTAGGCCACCGCGAGCTTCTCGCCGCTGGCGGCGTGCTCGGCCATCTTCTGCGTGGCGTACAGGCCGGCCTCGATGCGCTTGGCCAACTCGACTTCTTCTTCGGCGTTGAGCAGCGCCACCTTGCCGATCTGCTTGAGGTAGGCGCGCACCGAGTCCGCCGACGCGGTGAGCTCGGCGTCCTTGCGGGCCTGCCGCAGCGCCTCGGACTCCTCCTCGTCCCAGACGAAGTCGCCGGAGGCCTTGTCCTTCTCGGTCGGCTCGGCGATCTCCTCCTCGGCGTCGTCGGACTCCTCGGCCAGGTCGGCGAGGTTCACCTCGGTCGCGTCGATGTCGCCGTCGCCGGGCTCGGCGTCCAGGTCGGCGTCGGCCTCGGCGGCGCCGGTGGTGTCCTCGGCCTCGGCGGCGGCCTTCTTGGTACGCGGCTTGGCGGCCTTCTTCGCCGGTGCGGCCTTCTTGGCGGCCTTCTTCGCCGGTGCCTTCTTGGCGGCGGCCTTCTTCGCGGGGGCCTTCTTGGCGGCGGTCGCGGTGGCACGCTTGCGCGGCGCCGCGGTCTTCTTGGCGGGGGCCTTGGCCTCGGCGGCCGACTCCGCCTCCGCGGAATTCGGGGCCTTATCGGCTTTCGTGGCGGTCTTGGTAGCGGTGCGCTTCACCGGCTTCTCGGATACCGGGCTGGGCTTGGTCGCTGCCACGTACACCCCTTCAGTCGGGCTGGCTTCCGGCCGCGTGGGCATGCGCTGACCGGACGGTTCGGCTGTATCGAATGTCGGCGGCGCTATCGGTATGGAATATTCCCCGCTGTCGGTTGCGCGACCGCCGCTGACCATTGTAACGACAGGGCGGGAATCCGCCGGTGCCCGCTGCGGAAATCAGCGCGGTTCGGTCACGCCGAAACCGGGCTCGGCGGCCATCGCCGCACCGACGATCCCGGCGGTGTTCTGCAGCGCGGCGGCCACCACCGGCGTCCGGTTCTCCAGCAGCGGCAGCCACTTGTCGGCCTTGCGGCTGATCCCGCCCCCGGCGATGAACAGGTCCGGCCAGATCGCGTTCTCGATCGCCACCAGCACCTTGGTCACCTGTCGGGTCCACTTCCGGTAGCTCCAGTCGTGCTTCTCCTTCACCGACGCCGCCGCCCGGTGCTCGGCCTCCTTGCCGCCGACGTCGATGTGGCCGAACTCGGTGTTGGGCAGCAGCACCCCGTTGTGGATGACCGCCGAACCGATCCCGGTGCCGAAGGTCAGCAGCACGATCACCCCGGTGTGGTCGCGGCCGGCGCCGTAGCGCGCCTCGGCCACCCCGGCGGCGTCGGCGTCGTTGAGGACGGTGACGTCCTGCCCGGCGAGTTCGGCGCTGATCACGTCGCGGACGTTGGACCCCACCCATGCCGGGTCGACGTTCGCCGCGGTCTTGACCACGCCGTCCTGGATCACGCCCGGGTAGGTGACGCCCAGCGGGCCCGTCCAGCCGAATTCGTTGACCACGGCGGCGACGGTCTTGGCCACCGCCCCCGGCGTGGCCGGCTGCGGGGTCGGCAGCTTGACCCGGTCGCCGACGAGCTGGCCGGTGGCCAGGTCGACGATGCCGCCCTTGATGCCGCTGCCGCCGACGTCGACACCGAACCCGCGGTGCTGCGCGGCGGTCTCGGGCGGCGGGACGGTGGTCATCGGAACTCCTCGGGGCAGTCGACGTCTGGATGCCACCCTAAACGGCGCCGCGACGCGACCGCGGTGATTGTGCTGCGATGGCAGGGTGAACAACGTCGAGAACCGGAATGGCGAGCTGCGCCGGGTGGCCGAGGCGCTGGCCGGTGACGCCGCCGCGTTCGTCCGCGACCGGCGCGCCGAAGTGTTCGCCGCCGCGGCCGAACCGGCGGTGCGCACCAAGAGCACCCCGACCGACCCGGTCACCGTGGTGGACACCGAGACCGAGCGGTTCCTGCGGGACCGGCTGGCCCGGCTGCGCCCGGGGGAGGCGGTGCTCGGGGAGGAGGGCGGCGGCGACACCGCCGCCCCCGGAGCGGTCACCTGGGTCGTCGACCCGATCGACGGCACCGTCAACTTCGTCTACGGCATCCCGGCGTACGCGGTGTCGATCGCGGCGCAGATCGACGGGGTCTCGGTGGCCGGAGCGGTCGCCGACGTGGCCGGGGCCGCGGTGTACTCCGCCGCGGCCGGCCAGGGCGCCCGGCTGACCGACGCGCACGGCACCCGCCCGCTGCGCTGCACGGCGGTCGGGGAGCTGTCGCTGGCGCTGGTGGGCACCGGGTTCGGCTACTCGGCGACCCGCCGCGCCGCGCAGGCGGCGCTGCTTGCCGAGCTGCTGCCCAAGGTGCGCGACGTGCGCCGGATCGGATCGGCGGCCCTGGACCTGTGCCTGGTGGCGGCCGGGCGGCTGGACGCGTTCTACGAGCACGGGCTGAACGTGTGGGACTGGGCGGCTGGGACGCTGATCGCCGCCGAGGCCGGCGCGACGGTGCGGCTGGCGTCCCCGCCGTCGGCGGGGCCGGTGCTGGCCGCCGCGCCGGGTATCGCCGCGGAAATCGAGGCGACGCTGGCCGGTTTCGGCGGGCTGGCGCCGATCGGGGAGTAGATCCCGGCGGTCAGCAGACGCCGGAGTGGGCGTGGGCCACCAGGTCGGGTCCCGGCGCCTCCACGGCGTCCGGGCGCAGGCCGTCGAGGACGGCCTCGATGTCGTCGCTGTGGGCCAACCCGGTGAAGTCGGTGCCCAGCGCCAGGTCGACGGAGTCGTCGGCGCGGTCGTCGCGGAAAAGCTCGGTGCACGGGGCCACCAGCCACAGCGCGGCGGCGGCGGCCTCGCCGGTCTTGCCGAACCGGATCTGGCCCTGGCAGTCGAGGCGTTCCTCGGCGTAGATCGGGTCGTTGGCCGCGGTCGGCTGGGTGAACCCGAGGTCGCGCAGCGCGGCGGCGACCTCGCTGGCCTGCCCGCCGCGGCCGCTGGCGTTGAGGACCCGGATGTCGGTCGCCGACAGCGGCGCCGGCGCGATCTCCACCATCGTCGAGGTCGACACCTGCTCGCCGAGGGTGGGCGTCTCGGCGGCGCCGACGGCCGGTGGCGGGTTGCACACGGCGATCTGGTCGGCCTCGTCGGGCCGGGTGAGCGCGATCGACCAGACCACGGTCGTCACCAGAACCGCGACGGCCAGCGCGATGAGCGCGGGTGTAGGGTTGCGCCGCCGGAACGGGCGGCCGTGCTTGTCGAAGACGGTGCCCGCCTGGGTGATGTGTGCGACCACGCAAGCACTCTAGAGGTAGGGCTGCGGTGAGCTCACGACAACCCGGGCCGTGGTGTGACGCAAATCACACTTAAGGGGCGGCGGTATTGGGCACGAATCATTTGGCGGATGCAGTTAACGCTGGTACAAACCTGTGCTTGCAGAGCTTTGTACAGAGGGGACAGGACGATGGCCACCGACTATGACGCTCCACGGCGCACCGAAGCCGACGACGTCTCTGAAGACTCCATCGAGGAGCTCAAGGCGCGGCGCAACGAGGCGCAGTCAGCCGTGGTCGACGTCGACGAATCCGAGACCGCCGAATCCTTCGAACTGCCCGGCGCGGACCTGTCCGGCGAGGAACTGTCGGTGCGGGTCATCCCCAAGCAAGCCGACGAGTTCACCTGCTCGAGCTGCTTCCTGGTGCAGCACCGCAGCCGCCTGGCCAGCGAGAAGAACGGCGTGATGATCTGCACCGACTGCGCCGCCTGACCCGCCGGCCAGGGGCTCCTAGCTCTGCAGCGCCGCGAGCAACCGGTCCGGGTTGCGGCAGCTGACCAGCCAATACGGCGTCGGATCCTCCGGGTCGTCGAGCACCACCAGCAACATCGTCCCGATCCAGGCGCGGTGCACCACGAACGCCGCCGGATCGAGCTGGCGGCCCAACGCCGCGGATTTCGCCGACCGCGGGATCACCGCGGCCCGGTCGATGACCGTGACCGGCAGGTGCGCGTCGGCGACCCAGAGTTCGACCTCCCCGTCGCTGTCGACCACCCGCAGCTCGACCCGGCCCAGCCACAGCAGCGTCCCGACCGACACCGCGCTCAAGACCACATACGGCACCCACTCGGGCAGATCGCGCAGGCTCAAGGTGACCTCGTAGCCGAAGATCGCCGCCACCGCGAAACCCAGCGGCCACCACCACCACGGCACCCACAACCGCTCGGCATACCGCACGTTCGGCGCGGCGACACGTGTTCCCGACATCGGGTCAAGGGTAGTCTGTGGCCTCGTGTCGACCACCCTGGCGGTTCTCCGCCTCGATCCGGAACTGCCCCTGCCCAGCCGCGCCCACGACGGGGACGCCGGGGTCGACCTGTGCAGCGCGGTCGACGTCGAACTCGCCCCCGGCGAGCGGGCCCTGGTGCCCACCGGCATCGCGGTCGCCATCCCGCACGGGATGGTGGGCCTGGTGCATCCGCGCTCCGGATTGGCTGCGCGGGTTGGCCTTTCGATCGTCAACAGCCCGGGAACCATCGACGCCGGCTACCGCGGCGAGATCAAGGTCTGCCTGGTCAACCTCGACCCCGCCACCCCGATCTCGGTGGCCCGCGGCGACCGGATCGCGCAGCTGCTGGTCCAGCGGGTGGAACTGCCCGAGCTGGTCGAGGTGAACTCGTTCGACGAGGCCGGGCTGACCGGCACCACCCGCGGCGAGGGCGGCCACGGATCCTCCGGTGGGCATGCGAGCCTCTAGCGCCCGCGCGGCGCCACGGGGGACCATGGTGGGCGAAGCCGATGAGCACAGCGACGTGAGGAAAAGGAGTGGCGCCCGTGGGGGCCATGGATAGCAACGACGACAACGACACCGCCGAGGAGCTGGACGGCCCGTTCGACATCGAGGATTTCGACGACCCGTCCGCCGCCGAGCACGCCCGGCTGAACCTGGGCTCGGTGCTCATCCCGATCCCGCAGACCGGCCAGGTGCAGGTGGAGCTGACCGAGGCCGGGGTGCCCAACGCGGTGTGGGTGGTCACCCCCAACGGCCGGTTCACCATCGCCGCCTACGCGGCGCCGAAATCGGCCGGGCTGTGGCGTGAGGTCGCCGGGGAACTCGCCGACTCCCTGCGCAAGGACGGCGCGCAGGTCGCCATCACCGACGGCCCCTGGGGCCGGGAGGTGCACGGCACCGGCGCCGGGGCGGTGCGGTTCATCGGGGTCGACGGCTACCGCTGGATGATCCGCTGCGTGGCCAACGGGGCGCCGGACTCGATGGAGGCGCTGGCCACCGAGGCCCGCGACGCGCTGGCCGACACGGTGGTGCGCCGCGGCGACAACCCGCTGCCGGTGCGCACCCCGCTGCCGGTCGTGTTGCCCGAGCCGATGGCCGCCCAGCTGCGCGAGGCCGCCGCCGCCCGGGCCGCCGAGGCCCCCCAGCAGCAGCCGCCGGCCGAATCGGTGGCGCGCCGCAGCGTCGACGGCTCGGCCATGCAGCAACTGCGCACCATCACCGGCGGCTAACCGGCCGCGGCCAGTGCGGCCAGGCAGGCCGTGCCCAACTCGGCGGGATCGGCGCCGATCTCATCGAGGGTCACCGAGCGCAGCGCGGCGCGCGGCGCGGCGGCCGCCCACTGCGCACCGACCGCGTGCGGATGGATCGGGTCGTCGACCGCCGCCGCCACCGCCAGCGGCGCGCGCAGCCCGGCCAGGGCGTCGGCGTCGGGGGCGACGAAACCGGCGGCCTCGTCCAGCGCGTCGGGCAGCGCCGGCCACTGCCCGCGCCACGACCGGGCCAACTCGGCGGCCAGCCAGGCCGGACTCGACGCGGCCATCGCCGCGATCACCGGGTCCAGCCCCTGGGCGCGCAGCTGCGCGGCGGTCTGGCGGGCCGAGTCGGCCGCCGGGCTCTGCCCCGGCGCGCCGGTCCAGGCCGGCAGCGCGGCCAGCACCGCCACCGTCGCCGCCGGGTGACGCAGCGCCCACGCGGTGCCCACCGCCGCCCCGATGGAGACCCCGCCGACGGCGATCGGGCCGCGGGCGGCGGCCGCGTCCAGCGCCGCCACATAGCCGGCGATCAGGCCCGCCGACGCCGGCGGCGGCGCCGCCAGCACCGCCCCGACCTGCTGAAGCGGGCCGGTGAACGCCCGGCGCACGTA
>NZ_LZLJ01000050.1 GCF_001668625.1 Mycobacterium sp. 1274756.6 | reverse complement strand
CCCCTGCCGTTGCCCTCCCCGTTCGGGACGCTGCCGCCGCTGATCCCGCCCGAGCCGGATTCACCGTCCCCGCCGTCTCCGCCGCCCCCGACTCCGCCGTCGCCGACGCCGACGGCCCCGCCGGGCTAGCGTGACCGGCGGCGGAGTTATCCGCGGTTACACTGCGTGCCGTGATGATCACGCTTGACCATGTCAGCAAGCAGTACAAATCGTCGGGCCGCCCGGCGTTGGACGACGTCAGCGTCAAGATCGACAAGGGCGAGTTCGTTTTCCTGATCGGGCCGTCGGGTTCGGGCAAATCGACGTTCATGCGGCTGCTGCTGGCCGCCGAACGCCCCACCAGCGGCGATATCCGGGTCTCGAAATTCCACGTCAACAAGCTCTCCGGCCGGCACATCCCCGCGCTGCGGCAGGTGATCGGTTGTGTCTTCCAGGACTTCCGGCTACTGCAGCAGAAGTCGGTCTTCGACAACGTCGCGTTCGCGCTGGAAGTGATCGGCAAACGCACCGACACCATCAACCGGGTGGTGCCCGACGTGCTGGAGATGGTGGGCTTGGCGGGCAAAGCCAACCGGCTGCCCGACGAACTCTCCGGCGGTGAGCAGCAGCGGGTCGCGATCGCGCGCGCCTTCGTCAACCGCCCGCTGGTGCTGCTGGCCGACGAGCCGACCGGCAACCTCGACCCGGAGACCAGCCGCGACATCATGGACCTGCTCGGCCGGATCAACCGCACCGGCACCACCGTCGTGATGGCCACCCACGACCACCACATCGTCGACTCGATGCGCCGACGGGTGGTCCAGCTGTCGCTGGGCCGGCTGGTGCGCGACGAGCAGCACGGCATCTACGGAATGGATCGATAGTGCGCTTCGGATTCCTGTTCAACGAGGTCCTCATCGGGCTTCGTCGCAACGTCACCATGACCGTGGCGATGATCCTGACGACCGCGATCTCGATCGGGCTGTTCGGCGGCGGGCTGCTGATCATCCGGCTGGCCGACCACTCCAAAGCCATCTACCTCGACCGGGTGGAGTCGCAGGTCTTTCTCACCGACGACATCTCCGCGGGCGACATGACCTGCGACAGCGACGCGTGCAAGGCGTTACGCGAACGCATCGAGGACCGCGACGACGTCAAGTCGGTGCGCTTCCTCAACCGGAAGGATGCCTACGAGGACGCCATCGCCAAGCTGCCCCAGTTCAAGGAGGTGGCCAGCGAGGACGCGTTCCCGGCGTCGTTCATCGTCAAGCTGGAGAACCCGGAGGAGCACGTCGCGTTCGACGACGCGATGCGCGGCCAACCCGGCGTGCGGGAGGTCAAGAACCAAAAGGACCTCATCGACCGGCTCTTCGCCGTCCTCGACGGGATCAGCGGGGCCGCGTTCGCGGTGGCGCTGGTGCAGGCCATCGGCGCGATCTTGCTGATCGCCAACATGGTGCAGGTGGCCGCCTACACTCGGCGCACGGAAATCGGCATCATGCGCCTGGTCGGGGCCAGCCGCTGGTATACCCAGCTACCGTTCCTGGTCGAAGCGATGCTGGCCGCCACGATCGGGGTGGCGATCTCGGTTCTCGGGTTGATCGTGGTGCGCGCGGTCTTCCTCGACCGGGCGCTCAGCCAGTTCTATCAGGCCAACCTGATCGCCAAGATCGACTACGCCGACGTCCTCTACATCGCCCCACTACTGTGGTTGGTGGGGGTGGCGATGGCCGGGGCGACAGCGTACGTGACGTTGCGGTTGTACGTTCGGCGCTGACGTGGCCAAGAAATCCGGTCGCCCGAAGGGCTCCGACGCCGACGGTGGCAATCGCGTGATCGCCACCAACCGCAAGGCGCGGCACGACTACTCGATCCTGGAGGTCTTCGAGGCTGGGATCGCGTTGCTGGGCACCGAGGTGAAGAGCCTGCGCGCCGGGCACGCGTCACTGGTCGACGCATTCGCCACTATCGACGACGGCGAGGTGTGGCTGCGCAACATGCACATCCCGGAGTACCACCACGGCAGCTGGACCAACCACGAGCCCCGGCGCAATCGCAAACTGCTGTTGCACCGCAGGCAGATCGACATGCTGGTCGGCAAGATCAAGGACGGCAACCTGACCCTGGTGCCGCTGTCGGTGTATCTGACCGGCGGCAAGGTGAAGGTGGAGTTGGCGTTGGCCCGCGGGAAGCTGGCCCGCGACAAGCGCCAGGACCTGGCCCGCCGCGACGCCCAGCGGGAGATCACCCGCGCGCTGGGCCGCCGCGCCAAGGGAATGGACTGACGGTGGTCACCGCCGCCCCGGCGCTGGCGCTGGCTTCGGCGGCCAGTTTCGGCATCAGCGACTTCGTCGGCGGTATCGCCGCACGGCAGGTCGCGGCGCTGCGGGTGGTGCTGATCTCCACCCCGGTCGCGATGGTGTTCTTGGGGCTGGCGGCGCTGGGCGCCGGCGGACCGATCACCGTCGAGGCCGCTGTCTGGGGCGCGCTGGGCGGGATCACCCAGGCGCTGGGCATCTGGTGGTTCTACGCCGCGCTGGGGGCCGGCCCGATCGCGGTGGTCTCTCCGCTGTCTGCGGTGATCGACGCGGCGGTGCCGGTCGGGGTCGGTGTGGTGATCGGGGAGCGGCCCGACACGGTGGCCACAATCGGGATCGTGCTGGCCCTGCTGGCGGTGGTGTTGATCAGCCGGGAGGCCACCGACGAGGACGTCCGGCCGCACCGCTTCACCGTCAAGGTGGCGTGGCTGACGGTGGGCTCCGGGTTGGCGCTGGGGCTGAACTTCGTGTTCATCGACCAGACGCCGGGGGAGTCGCGGCTGTGGCCGCTGGTGTTCGCCCGCGCGGCGGCCGCGGTGATGGTGGTGCTGGTGGCCGCCGTCACCCACAACCTGCGGGTGCCGTCCGGTACCCCGCTGCGGCTGGCGTTTCTGGCCGGCGCGCTGGACACCGGAGCCAACATCACCATGCTGCTGGCGCTGCACCTGGCGCTGCTGTCGCTGGCCAGCGTGCTCATCTCGCTGTACCCGGCGGCGACGGTGGTGCTGGCGATCGTGGTGCTGCGCGAGCGGGTGCACCGCTGGCAGGTGGCCGGGATGGTGCTCGCCGTGATCGCGGTGAGCATGATCACGGTGGGGTGACGTCGCGGGCACGGGGATGATTCCCGGCTGAATTGTCGTTGCAGCCCACGTATCATGGAAAACGCCCCGCCGGCTCGGCGGGGAGAACAACCAAGACAGGGGGCTGAACGGTTTCGACTTCGTGCTTCGAATCAAGGGAAGCGTGCCGGTGCAGGCAAGAGACCACCGTTAAGCGTCGTTGCAACCAATTAAGCGCCGATTCACATCAGCGCGACTACGCTCTCGCTGCCTAAGCGACAGCTAGTCTGTCAGACCGGGAACGCCCTCGGCCCGGACCCTGGCATCAGCTAGAGGGATCAACCGTTACGTTCGGTCGCGGGACGTAACGGGACACCACACAGCGACTGGGATCGTCATCCCGGCTGGTCCGCGTGACCGGGAGATCCGAGTAGAGACACAGCGGACTGCGCACGGAGAAGCCTTGAGGGCAGGCCGGAGGACCCGGGTTCAATTCCCGGCAGCTCCACTTTCGAAGTACAGACAGCTTCGTATCGAGAACCTCTTTGCCGACGAGAAAAAGTGTCAAACCCGTGGAGTACCAGTGGGTGCACAGTCGGCAAGGAGGTTTCTTCATGCGGATAGCCGTGGTGCAGAGAGGCGCACATGCGCACGAAGTGCTCCGCGCTCCCGACGGCGTGGCGTCGCACCCGTGGTCGTCGTTTTTGCAGACGCTGGCACCTCGATTCCGGGTCAAGTCCACTGATGTGGTGTACGGCGTCGTCGTGTGATTCTTCGGTGTGGTGGTTTAGGCGGTGAGTTCTGCCGGGGTGTCCTCCTGTTGGGTTGTGGGGTGTTGGTCGGTGCGGGATTTGCTGAGGACGTCGAGGCCGAGGTAGCGGCGGGATTCGACCCATTCGTCGTGTTGTTCGGCGAGGACGGCGCCGACGAGGCGGATCAGGGCGTCGCGATCGGGGAAGATGCCCACTACGTCGGTGCGCCGGCGGATTTCCTTGTTGAGCCGTTCTTGGGGGTTGTTGGACCAGATCTGGCGCCAGATCTGCTTGGGAAAGCTGGTGAAGGCCAGCAGGTCAGGACGCGCGGTGTCGAGGTGGTCGGCGACTTTGGGCAGCTTGTCGGCCAGGGCGTCGATGATGCGGTCGTACTGGGCGCCAACGGAGTCGGCGTCAGGTTGGTCGTAGACCGAGTGCAGCAGTGTCTTGACCCACGGCCACGACGTTTTGGGGGTGAGGGCCATCAGGTTGGTGGCGTAGTGGGTTCGGCATCGTTGCCAGGATGCGCCGGGCAAGGTGGCGCCGATCGCGGCGACTAACCCTGCGTGGGCATCGGAGGTGACCAGCCGCACCCCAGATAGGCCGCGGGCGGTCAATGATCGCAGGAAGGTCAACCAGCCGGCGCCGTCTTCGGCGGTGGTCACGTCAACACCGAGGATTTCGCGGTAGCCCTCGGCATTGACCCCCACCGCGATCATGGCGTGCACATTGACCACCCGGCCCGCTTCGCGCACTTTGAGGACCAGGGCATCAGCGGCCATGAACGTATACGGCCCGCCATCGAGCGGACGGGTCCGGAAGGCCTCGACCGTGGTGTCGAGTTCTTTGGCCATCACCGAGACCTGTGATTTCGACAGGCCAGCGATACCGAGGGTGTCGACGAGCCGGTCCATGCGCCGGGTGGACACTCCCAGCAAGTAGCAGGTGGCTACCACCGTGGTCAGCGCTCGTTCGGCGCGTTTGCGTCGCTCCAGTAGCCAGTCCGGAAAATACGAGCCCTGCCGCAGTTTCGGGATCGCCAGATCCAAGCTGCCCGCCCGGGTATCGAACCGGCGATGCCGGTAGCCGTTACGTTGGTTGATGCGCTCAGCGGTGCGCTGGCCATAGCCGGCCCCGCACAACGCATCGGCCTCTGCCCCCATCAGGGTGTGGATGAATGTGGCCAACAATTCGCGCAGCACGTCCGGGTGGGCGCTGGTGAGTCGCTCAGCCAGCACAGCCGGCAGGTCGATATCGTGGGCGTCGGTCATCGCGTTGATTCCTTTGCTCGAGTGACTTTGACGGGTCTCTCGAAGAATCACGCGATGACCTTCAATCATTTGGCTACGACACGCCGGTCACCAAGATCAGGTCCCGACTCGTACACCACTCTGGTGGACGCAACCCGATTCCGGCACCGAGCGGTCCGCAATCGAACTCGTTACGCGAGATCGGCGGGGACGCGGGGGGAGTGATTCGCCGGAGGCCGCAACTCACGTGTGCAGGGGTCTCCCGTTGGCTTGGCCCTTCGGCGCACATGCTGGTCGAAGGTAAACCGGAGTGGGCGCGCAAGAAGACGCACCTGTGTCTGGGTGACTGGCTGGTGAGTATTCTGCAGCCGAGTATGTCGTAGCGGCCGCCTACCGTTACCCCATGACCACTCCGAACATCCCGCCGCCAGAGCAGTCGCTGCTTGAGGCGCTGATGAACATCAGGCACAACGGTGTCCTCAGCTACATCGACGAGCGGGGCCAGCGGTGCGGTGACCTGTACGAATGGGGGCTGCACCCGCACACCGCCGACGAGGGGAGCGCTCTCGCCGCCGATGATGCCGCCTTCGCAGCCGCGTACCCGATCACGTTGCCGGGACTCGCAGCCGTCACCGGGCACGCGCTTTTCCCCGTCATTGCCGCTGTCGGGAACCTGAACACTGTCGGGATTCTGGTGGCCCGTCGCCTCACGCATCAGCAGCCGCACATCTTGGAGGTCATTAACCTGTGCCGCGTAGCGCTGGAGTCCGCCGCGCTAACGGTCTGGCTGCTCAGGGATCCGGATCCCGACATACGCCTCGCACGGTGCCTGGCTGAGGAGATGGAGCAGATGGAGCAGCAGCGCCGATTCCTCGTGATCGATGCCGAGAACGAGGCCGGCCGACGTGAGCGGTTCACGCAGGAGCGCCGAACCATGAACGCCGAGCACCGGCGCAAGTTCAACCTCATGTTGTCCGCGGCCAAGGACGCGTACAGCTTCGACAATCCGCCGTCGTTCACCACGATGGTCCGAGAGTCCGCGCAATGGGCCGACGCACACATGCCCGACACGGAAGAGATCGACGTCGGCTGGAGGGAGCGGTCCGCGCGGTCCCTCTACTCCTACGGCTCCAGCTTCATCCACGGCTACCGGTGGATGACGGACTACAGCCGCGACGGCACCGTCTGGTCGCTGCTGGCCGACGCGATGGGCGTGGCGCTGAACATGACCGAGTGCGCGGTGTGCCTGTACGAGACGGCGTCCAGGGCACCCGGAGGTGCCAGGCCGGAAGGTTCCTACGTCCCCGAGCGGCTGGAACCGACGATCGCCGCGTGGTCCGCGGAGCTGTTCAGCTCGTAGCGTGGCGATGGTCGCTCGCTTTGCTGGTCACGACGTTCGTGGTCATCAGGTGCAGGTCTGTGCAGCCAGCCGGCGCGCCTCGTCGAAGTCGGAGGCAAGGGCTGAGGCCAGCCAGTACATCAGTGTTCGCGCAGCCTGGCCCACCTCCGGGAACACAGTCTTGGGGTCGGGTCGCGCAGAGCTCTGGTTCTTTACGTTCTTGTCCATGAGGCGGGAGGTACGCGGAGGACGTGCAGCGCCCTTTCCCACAACGGCGGCACCTGGCCAGCGCCAGCGTGTCGGTCCCCAGCTCTAGGCTGCGGGTTTGTCGGCGGAGTGTCCAGGTAGCGGCTCGCGCACAGCGGACTAGCCTTCGCAGTAGACGCGCAGATCAGAGGAACGGAGGTGCAGGACTCGTGGCTTACTCAGCTGCTGCCACCGTCGTGGCGCTGCTGCGAGACATGCCGAAGACGATAACGATGGCCAGCCTCGGTGAAGCCCTGCTCGACAGCGGCTCCGCTGATCAGGTGTGGGACGAACACGTCGGCGCGACGCTGCTGGCCGTGCCAGGAACCGAACCGGACCGTGACGCCGCCGCCCGGGACATCGAGCAGTGGGATGTCCGCGGCTGGAAAACACTCACCGTCCTCGATCCTGAGTACCCGGACCGGGTCCGCGCTGCGCGGCGGCCACCCGCGCTCATGATGGCAGCGGGAACGATGGCCGACGATGACTACTCCGTGGCGATCGTCGGCTCCCGGAAGGCTTCGGCCAGCGGGCTCGACTTCGCGGTGGGTGCGGCCGAGGGCCTTGTTGAACACGACGTCACCGTGGTTTCCGGCCTCGCTGAAGGTATCGATACCGCAGCGATGAGCACCGCTGTCGAGCTGGGCGGTCGGGTCGTCGGCGTCATCGGGACCGGCATCGACCGCGCGTATCCGGCGCTCAACGCGAAGCTGCAGGCGACCGTCGCGGAACGCGGGCTGGTGCTTACTCAGTTCCTTCCTGGATTCCCCGGGGCTAAGTGGGCGTTCCCCGCACGCAATCGGACGATGAGCGCCTACGTCCAGGTGACCGTGATCGCCGAAGCGACCGAGCAGTCCGGAACCAAGCACCAAGCTTTGGAAGCCGTAGCCCACGGCCGGCGGCTCGTGTTGCATCGCGGCGTAGCTGAGGGCACGTCGTGGGGGCGGACCCTCGCCGAACGCCCTGATGTGTTCGTGGTGAGCACCGCTGGCGAAGCGGTTGCACAGTTGGAACAGATCGCGGCTGCGGATCAGACAGTGCGATCCCACCTGGCTCCGGTGCCGGTGGGCACCGCCTGGTGACCGACTGGGAGGCGGACGCGGCACTGCGCCACGAGATTTCCGTCGCGATGGGCAAGGTCTCTTACTTCCACAACATCGCTGCGGTGAGTCCCGGCATCTGCCGTGTCTGCCGCGGGCCCGCGCAGGACTCCGACGCGTGCCCCCGGTGCCAGTCCACCGCGGAGACACTCGGCGGGGCGACGTGCGATCACACGTTCTTCGTCGCGTACGCCGACGGACGCAACCCCGGCGGCTGGTCGCAGAGCGCGCAGACGATGCGCCTCTATAAGGAGATCCCTCCCACCGCGCTCTGTGTGGAACACCTGCACGAGCTGATGTTCGTCGTGACCTGGATCCACGATGACTGCATGCGTGTCGCTGACGGCGGGTGGGACGCCGCCGCGTTCGTGCCGTCGCGGACACCGCGTGAAGGGCTGCACCCCGTCGCCGCCATCGCACGCAACGTGGCGCGGCTCGCTGAGGACGACCCCGCCACCGAAGGCCCGCACAAGATCAAGCGCGTGGTCCTCGAACCCGGTCCGGTGGACGTTTCGCGCATCGCCAACGCTGGCCGGTTCGCGGTATCCGACATGTGGAGGCCCAGTGTCGAGGGGAAGAGGGTTCTCCTGGTCGACGACACCTGGACGACCGGCACGTCGGTGCAGTCCGCGGCCGCCGCGCTCAAGGCCGCGGGGGCCGCGTCGGTCACTGGGCTGTGCATCGCGCGGTGGCTCAGCTGGGACCGGGACTCTGATATCCCGCTGTTGAAGAAGGTCACCGTCGCGCCGTACGACCCGTTCGCGTGCTTCGTGGGCACACGCCAGTGCCGCCTCCGGCACACGTGAGACGGGCTGCTATCACAGTCACGATTCTGACGCGCACCTGCGGGGTTACTGCCCGACGCTTGGTGACACAGCGAGCGTAGGAGAGTCGAGACGACGGCGCGACACGACGACGTTCTCTTTTGCCCGTTCTGTTCAGCTGAGGTGGCCGAGATGGCGTTGCCGGTCGAGTGGACGGCCCGGCAGCGCCGACTCGGCCAGATCAGCCAGCTGACGAACGGCCACCCGGGTCTGCGGGAACGCCCGCGGCGCCGCGCGCCGCCGACTACCATCTCGGTTCGTGTCACTCGCGGTTGGCGCGGCTTGGCGAGGGCGGTCCCGCTCAGGTCAGCGTGGTTTGCCGGTCACGGGCGGCATGGAACCCCATCCACCGTCGGGAGGAATGCAGCCATGACCGAAATCCAGGGCCCGCAGAAACTCGGGCCGCTGACCCCGCTGGTCGGCGAGTGGGAGGGTGATGTCGGCGTCGACTTCTCCTTCCACAACAAGGACGGCGGCACCGCGCAGACCAGCTATTTCGAGCGGGCGTGGTTCAAGCCCATCCCGATCCAGGAGAACGGGCAGCAGGTCATCGAGGGTCTCAAGTATGAGATGACCGCCTGGCGTCACGGCGAGGAAGCCATGGACCCCTTCCACGATGAGGTCGGATATCTGTTGTGGGAGAAGAAAACCGGCGTGGTCATCCGCAACGTGGTGTTCGGCCGCGGCATCGCCATCCTCGCCGGCGGCCAAGCCGAGCCTCGGGACAAGACCCTGCAGTTCACCGCCACCCCCGGTGACCCCAACTACGGCATCTTGCAGAACGAGTATCTCTCCGAGCGCGCCGAACTCATCGCGTTCGACAGCACCTTCACCATCGAGGACGACGAAACCTTCAGCTACACCTCGACTCTGGTGCTCAAACTGGCCGCCATGGACGGTAAGCAGATGAACCACACCGACCAGAACACGCTGCGTCGGGTCAAGCGCTACCACCCGGGGTCGGCATACGCCTGAGGACACGGCGTGCGCGAGTAATCTGAAAACCATGGGCGCCGCGAACCGGATTCGGGTGGCGCGGGTCTACGACGATCCGAGCGACGACGACGGCGTGCGGATTCTCGTCGACCGGGTGTGGCCGCGCGGATTCCGCAAAGACGACCCGCGAGTCGGGCACTGGTTCAAAGACGCGGCACCGTCAAACGAACTGCGGCACTGGTATGGCCACCGCCCGGAGCGATTCGACGAGTTCGTCACCCGCTACCACCGGGAACTGAGCACCGCCGACGGCCAAGCCGCCGTCGCCGAACTGCGCAGGCTCATCGGATCCGGTGCGGCGACGCTGGTGACCGCCACCCGTGATCTGGCGGGTAGCCAGGCCGCGGTGTTGGCCGAGTTGCTGGACCGCTGACGCTCACCGCGCCACGGTGGTGACCAGCAGCCCGATCGGGATGCTGACCGCGAGCACGATGAGCACGCCGCGGTAGGCGAACAGCGGCCAGCGTGGCCCGTCGCTGCGCCGCACGCCGTAGAGAAAGAACCCCAACGCCACGAACAGCAGCGCGGACCCGGCATCGAGCACCGCGGCCCGGTCGCTGAGCACCCCGGCGATCACCCCGAGGTTGGCGACGTTGAACAGCGTCGCGGTCACCGCCGTGTACCGCGCCGACGGGGCGGCGGCGGCCAGCAGCGCCTGACCGGCCCCCAGCGCCAGCTGGCTCAGGCCGAGCACCAGCACCAGGTAGGCGGCCGCCCAGGTGCCGTGCCGGGTGGGCGCCGGCGCCGCGATGACCGCGGCGACGATCCCGCCGGCCAGCACCGCGGTCAGCCCGGCCAACGCGAACGGCAGGAACACCGCCCGCCGATCCCACAACCGGGTCACCGCCGCCGGCATCTGGCCGCTTTCGGTCGTCATCTCGCTCCCTCCGCCGTCTCTGTTGTGGGCCAACCCGCCGCGCTCCCGGACCCTTCCCGCTGCGGGCGACTCACAGCCAACCCGCGAGGTGTTCCCCCAGCACCGCGGCGGCCAACCCGAGCACCACTGAGACACCGATGTTGAGGGCCGCCGGCGCGAACTGGCGCTCCTCGGCGAGTCGCTGGGTCTCCAGCATCCACGTCGAGAACGTGGTGTAGGAGCCCACCAGCGCGGTGCCGACCAGCAATCCCACCTGCGGGCTGAGCGTCAGGCCGCTGAGCAGCCCCAGCAGCATCGCGCCGCTGAGGTTGACCACCAGCGTGCCGAACGGAAAGGCGCGCGCCGCCCGACGGGCCACCGCCCGGTCGACCAGGAACCGCAGCACCGCCCCGATGCCGCCGGCCGCCAGCACCCCCACCCACAGCATCATCGGCGGACCCGCACCCGGCGCACCAACGCGGTGGCCACCTGCACCGCCACCAGCCCCGCGGCCAGGCTGGCCGCGGTGTAGCCGGCGGCCAACGCCCAACGCTGGTGCTGCAGCATCGCCAGCGTCTCGACCTGCATCGTGGAGAACGTGGTCAACCCGCCGCAGAGCCCGGTGCCCAGCAGTGGGCGCCGGTAGGCCGACACCGGCAGCCGTTCCAAGAGCCGGGTGGTGAAGTAGCCCAGCAGGAACGCGCCGAGGATGTTGACCGCGAACGTCGGCCACGGCCAAGACCCCGGATCGGGAGCGACCCAGACCTCCAGCGCGGCGCGGGCACCGGCGCCCAGCGCGCCGCCGGCGAAGACGGCGGCCAGTTCACGGCTGTCATGGCCCACCACGGATGCCTTCCGATCGCTGGGTTGCGCAGGCACGGTATCGCAGAATGAAACCATGGCCCACCCGCGCGCCGGGCAACCGGCTCAACCCGAAGACCTCGTCGACCTGCCGCACCTGGTCACGGCGTACTACACGATCCGGCCCGACGCCGACGACCCCGACCAGCAGGTGTCGTTCGGCACGTCCGGGCATCGCGGCTCCGCCCTCGACGCCGCGTTCAACGAGGCGCACATCGTGGCCATCACCCAGGCGATCGTGGAGTACCGCGCCGCTGCGGGCATCACCGGCCCGCTGTTTCTCGGCCGCGACACCCACGCCTTGTCCGAACCGGCCTGGACGACGGCGCTGGAAGTGTTGGGCGCCAACGACGTCACGGTCGTGATCGACTCCCGCGACGGCTACACCCCGACGCCGGCGATCAGTCACGCGATCCTCAGCCACAACGGCGGTCGCAGCACCGATCTGGCCGACGGCGTCGTCGTCACCCCGTCGCACAACCCGCCCCGCGACGGCGGCTTCAAATACAACCCGCCGCACGGCGGGCCCGCCGACACCGATGTCACCGACGCGATCGCCAAGCGTGCCAACCAGATTCTGCGCGGCGGCACCGATGCGGTGCGCCGGGTGCCGCTGGCCGCGGCGCGACAGCGCGCCGGCCGGCACGACTTCCTGCAGCATTACGTCGACGACCTGCCCGCCGTCGTCGACCTCGACGCGATCCGCGCCGCGGAGGTGGTGATCGGCGCCGACCCGCTCGGCGGGGCCAGCGTCGAGTACTGGGCGGCGATCGCCGAGCGGCACCGGCTCAACCTCACCGTGGTCAACCCGCTGGTGGACGCCACCTGGCGGTTCATGACCCTCGACACCGACGGCCAGATCCGGATGGACTGCAGTTCCCCCGACGCGATGGCCGCCCTGATCGCGCACCGCGACAGCTACCAGATCGCCACCGGCAACGACGCCGACGCCGACCGGCACGGCATCGTCACCCCCGACGCCGGGCTGCTCAACCCCAACCACTATCTGGCGGTGATGGTCGACTACCTGTTCACCCACCGCCCGGAGTGGCCGGGCAGCGCCGGGGTCGGCAAAACCGTCGTCAGCTCCTCGATCATCGACCGGGTCGCCGCGGGCATCGACCGGCCGCTGCGCGAGGTGCCGGTGGGGTTCAAATGGTTTGTCGACGGTCTGCGCGAGGCGACGGTGGGCTTCGGCGGCGAGGAGTCCGCCGGGGCGTCGTTTCTGCGGCGCGACGGCGCGGTGTGGACCACCGACAAGGACGGCATCATCTGCGCGCTGCTGGCCGCCGAGATCCTCGCGGTCACCGGCGCCAGCCCCGCCCAGCGCTACACCGAGCTCACCGAACGCTACGGGGCGCCGGTCTACGCCCGGATCAACGCCCCGGCCGACCGGGAGCAGAAGGCGCGGCTGGCCGCGCTCTCCGCCGAGCAGGTCAGCGCCGACACGCTGGCCGGAGAGCCCATCACCGCGAAGCTGACCACCGCGCCCGGCAACGGGGCACCGCTGGGCGGGTTGAAGGTCGCCACCGCCAGCGCCTGGTTCGCCGCCCGGCCGTCGGGCACCGAGGACGTCTACAAGATCTACGCGGAATCCTTCCTCGGCCCCGAGCATGTGACGCAGGTGCAGGAAGCGGCTCAAGAGGTGGTGAATAGGGTCATCGGGTGACCTCCACCGCTCGACGGCCGCGCGGGGAGCGGCGCTCGCAGCCGCTGCCCAGCGAGATCTGGGTGCTGGTGGTCGCCAATGTCATCATCGCGCTGGGCTACGGGGTGGTGTCGCCGGTGCTGCCGGCCTACGCCCGCCACTTCGGGGTCAGCATCGGCGCGACCACCTTCGTCATCACCGCGTTCGCGCTGATGCGGCTGCTGTTCGCGCCGGTCAGCGGGCTGATGGTGCAGCGCCTGGGAGAGCGGCGCGTCTACGTCGGCGGGCTGCTGATCGTGGCGGTGTCGACCGCCGCGTGCGCGGTGGCGCAGTCCTACTGGCAGCTGCTGCTGTTCCGGTCCATCGGCGGGGTCGGCTCGACGATGTTCTTCATCTCCTCGCTGGGGCTGATGATCCGGATCAGCCCACCCGGCGCCCGCGGCCGCATCGCCGGGCTGTTCTCCACCGCGTTCCTGCTCGGGTCGATCGGCGGGCCGGTGATCGGCAGCCTCACCGCCGGGCTGGGGCTCAGCGCCCCGTTCGTCATCTACGGCGCCGCCGTGCTCACCGCCGCGCTGGTGGTCTTCATCAACCTGCGGCACTCGCGGCTGGCCGCACCCGCCACGGAGTCGAGCGAACCGGCCGTCACGGTGCGCGAAGCGCTGCGCCTGCCGGCGTATCGGGCGGCGCTGCTGTCCAACTTCGCCACCGGCTGGTCGGTGCTGGGGGTGCGCATCGCGCTGGTGCCGCTGTTCGTCACCGAGGTGCTCGCCCGCGGCCCCGGCATGGCCGGGGTGACGCTGGCGACGATCGCGATCGGCAACATCTCCGCGGTCATCCCCAGCGGACACCTGTCGGACCTGGTCGGACGGCGACTGCCGCTGATCGTCGGGCTGGCCGCCGCCGGGGTCGCCACCATCTTGCTGGGCACGACGCACTCGCTGCCGCTGTTTTTGCTGGCCGCCTACCTCAGCGGCGCCGCGTCGGGGATGTTCAGCGCGCCGCAGCAGGCCGCGGTCGCCGACATCCTGGGCAGTGAGACCCGCTCGGGAACCGCGGTCGCGACCTTCCAGATGATGGCCGATCTGGGCGTGATCACCGGGTCGGTGGCGATCGGCCAGATCGCTGAGCGGCTCACCTTCGAATGGAGCTTCACCGTGGCCGGGGCGATCCTGGTGCTCGCGTCGCTGGGCTGGCTGCTGGCGCCGGAGACCCGGCCGGGGGCCGTCCGGCCCCGGGTGGTGCGCATCCTGCGGTCCCGGGGCTCCGAGGAGCTGCCGTGACCAGCCGTTTTGAAGGTAGGAATGGCGGTGGTGTAACTTCGATGGGCACGACTGCACGGGGCTATGGCGCAGCTGGTAGCGCACCACACTGGCAGTGTGGGGGTCAGGGGTTCGAGTCCCCTTAGCTCCACCGAGAAAACCGCAGGTCAAACCGTGACCGCTCTCGGGTCGACCGGCAGAGCACCGTCCGTTTCGGCGTGTAAGGACGACGCCTCGGGGTATCCGGGCACTGTGTTTTCGGCAAAACGCGACCGCGGCGCGGTGTCGACATGACCGCGTCGCCTCCAGATCCAGAACCGGAACGGACGCCGGGGCTCGAGGCGGGGGGCGGCGTGGCTCCCGGCTCGACCCCGCCGGAGTCGGCGCAGACCTCCGGGGCGTCCGAGCCGGAGCCAGTGCCCCGGCCCCGGCCGACGGTCGCAACAGTCGTCGCATTCGTCGCGATCGCGATCTTCGCCGCCGCCTTTCTCGCGACCGCGGTGTTCCTGGTCCTGCGCATACTGAGTTAGTTCGCGATTGACTCGTGTCGGAGCCAGGCCATGACCGGCCACCGGATCCGCAATCAGGCAGCAAACCCGAAACAGGTCAGGCCGTCCACCAGCTCCGCAACGGCCGGATTCAGACTCGATCCCAGAACCGCTGCTGGGTCACGGCGGCCATGAAACGTTCGCTGAAATCGGATTCGGCAGCCGTCACCACGCCGGTCGGGTTACTGCCGTCGGCGAGGCCGAGGTAGGCCTGACCGGCCTTGGCGAGGCCGATCGGCTTGTAGAACTTGTAGCCCTGCCTGACGAATTCGCGCACGTTGTCGTCGAACAGCGGCTGCTGATCGCTGCGTCCGCCGACAACGTAGTAGGCATCGAACAGCGTGGGATGCGATGTGAAGAATGTCTCGTCGACCTCCAGGCTCATGCCGCTCGCCCCGGTCACCGCACCGAGCCGGTCACTCACGATCTGCACGACCGCTTTACCGGCCTTCAGCGCGGTGAGCACCGGCCCCACCTCCTTGTCGTCGAAGTCCTCGGCGATCAGCACGCCGACCTTCAGGGTGGCGGGACTGTAGGCGGTGTTGGCCGTGCTGAGCACCGGCGAGCTTTCGGTGACCGGCACGTGGTCCCCGCTCGGCGGGTTGACGCCGATATTGCGCGCGAGCATGGCCGCCATCTCTTGATCAACGTTGCCGAACATCTCGACCGTCTGCTGGCGAACAGCTTTGCTCTTCACCTTTTGCAGGTGAAAGCTGAAGGTTTTGAGGAGATCGGCTTTCTCGAAATCCGCCATGCTGTTCCAGAACAGTCGCGCCTGGGAGAAGTGATCGTTGAACCGCTCACTGGGCAACTCGCGGGTGATGTGGCCCTCGACCGGCCCGGGGTAGTTCGCGTAGCCGCCTTGCTCCGCCGGCGTCACCGACGGGGTGTTGTCGGCGAGCGAATTCGCCCGGTAGTCCACCTCGTCGGCGTCGATGCGGTACCGGTCGTATCCGTCGCGGTGGTTGTGGTTCGTTTCCACGATCGGCCGGTTGATCGGGATCTCGTTCATGTTCGCCCCCAGGCGGTGATACTCGGTATCCCGGTAGGCGAAGGACCGGCCCTGCAGCGACGGATCGTTGGTCATCTGTATGCCCGGGACCAGGTTCGAGGGGTCGAAGACGGCCTGCTCTTCTTCGGCGAAGAAGTTGTCCATCAACCGGTTCAGCGTCATCTTGCCGACGATTTCGACCGGGACGACGTCTTCGGGCCAGAGCTTCGTGTCATCGAGGATGTCGAAGTCGTACTTGAATTCGTCTTCCTCGGCGATCAATTGCACGCCGAGCTCGTATTCCGGGTATGCGCCGTTTTCCAGCGCCTCGACCAGGTCGTGACGATGGAAGTCCGGGTCGACGCCGCCGAGGATGTTCGCCTCTTCCAACAACAGCCCGTGAACCCCGAGGAGCGGCTTCCAGACGAACCGGGCGAATGTCGACTTGCCCTGCTCGTTGGTCAGGCGGAAGGTGTTGATCGGCCAGGCCTCCATCATGCGCCAGCTTCTCGGGCGTCCCCGCATCGACATCAGCCACATGATCATGTGTGCGGATTCCGGATTGCTGGTGACGTAGTCCCAGAAACCGTCGTGCCCGCCGGTTGCCTGCGGGGTGTCGCTGGCCGGGTCCGGTTTGATGGAATGCACGAAGTCGACGAACTTCATCGCGTCTTGGAGGATGAAGACGGCGAAGGAAAGCGCCAGATTGTCGTAGTTGCCTTCCTCGGTGTAGAACTTGGTCGCGAACCCGCGCACATCGACAGCGGTGTCTTTGGAGCCCTTGCTTCCGATGAAGTTGGAGAACCGGACGAACGTCGGTGTCTTCGTCCCCGGTGACCGCAGGAAATGTGCCCGCGTCACGTGCTCGAGGGATTTCGTCAGCTCGAACTCGCCGTGCACGCCGAAGCCGCGCGCGTGGACCACTTTCTCCGGAATGCGCTCCCGGTTGAACCGCGACTGTTTCCGGTAGAAATGGGTGTCCTGAAGCAGGGTCGGGCCGCGTCGTCCCGCCCGCAAGGAGTGCTGGTCATCGGAGATCAGGGTGCCGGTGTCGCTCGTCAGCGGCTTACCGGTGTTCTCTTCCCGGAACTGGTCTAATTGCTCGGTCTTGGCAGTGCGGCCGCGCTTCGCCAGCGCGGCGGCCCGCTCCTGGTGTCCCTCGATCATCAGTTCGTCGTCGCCCATCGCCGAGCCGGCGACCTCCTTCGCGCGTCCCTTCAACTGCTCCGCCTTGCTGCGCACGTTGTGGCCGATGTTGTCCATGTCGTTCTCCTGCCTTGGTCGGAGTCCTCGGAGTCCTCGTAGTCCTCGGAGTCCGCCGAGTCGTTGCCTTCGCCGCGGGCGTAGTGCCTCAGCGGTCCGGATACCCGCGGGGTCCGTGCCCACACACCCGCGTGCCCACGATTCGCGCAGCGCGGGCGAAGTCACCGACGTCGGCACCGCCGGACAGACCCGCGGAGGTTCTCAGCCGTCCGGGAACTGTCGCCCCCACGGCCTATGCTGGATTTTGGTCACCCGAATTTTTGAGGAGGATTTCTTGGCGGCGCAGGGACTTTCCGAGGTCACTTCCGACAACGGGGCAGCGGCGACGTCCCACCCCGACCGCGAGTCCGCCAAGCCCCTGGATGCGGCCCGCGCGGTCAACTGGAACCGCATCGAGGAACAGATCGACCTCGACGCCTGGAACCGGCAGACCTCCAACTTCTGGCTACCGGAGAAGATCCCGCTCTCCAACGACCTGCAGTCCTGGGCCGCGCTCAGCGACCGCGAGCAACTCACCGTCATGCGGGTGTTCACCGGCCTGACCCTGCTGGACACCGCGCAGGGCACCGTCGGCTGCATCGAGATGATCGAGGACGCCCGCACCATGCACGAAGAGGCCGTGCTGTGCTTCTTCTCCGGCATGGAGGCGGTGCACGCCCGGTCGTACTCGAGCATCTTCTCCACCCTGGCCAGCACCACCGCGAACGACGCGGCGTTCGAGTGGTCCGAGCGCAACCGCTGGCTGCAGAACAAGGCGCGGATCATCCGGCAGTACTACCGCGGCGACGACGCCCTGAAGAAGAAGGTCATCAGCGTCTTCCTCGAGTCGTTCCTGTTCTACAGCGGTTTCTACCTGCCGTTCCACTACTCGGCGCGGGGCCGGCTGACCAACACCGCCGACATCATCCGACTGATCCTGCGCGACGAGGTACTGCACGGCTGGTACATCGGCCAGAAGTTCCAGTACGGCTTCCGTGAGCAGGACCCCGAGCGTCAGCGGGACCTCGAGCAGTACGCCTACCGGCTGCTCGACGAGCTGTACGAGAACGAGGTCGGCTACGCCCGCGAGCTCTACGACGACCTGGGCTGGACCCCCAACGTGTTGGCCTGGATGCGGCTCAACGCCAACCGGGCGCTGCAGAACCTGGGTTTCACGCCCGCCTTCGCGGCCGAGGAGTGCAACCCGCCGGCGGAGATCATCGCCAGCCTCGATCCCGGCGCCAACGAAACCCACGACTTCTTCTCCGGGTCGGGCAGTTCCTATGTGATGGGCAAGACCGAGGAGACCACCGACAGCGACTGGGACGACTTCTGACCTGCCGCGAAGCCGCCACCGAATAATCTGTAACGCCGCCCGCCGCTCCGGCGACATGCATACAGTGGCATATCTCGTCGCGTGACCAGGGGGGTTGCGACGGACGGCGGCCACCGAGCGGAGGGTGAGCGAGATGGATGTCGCGCTGGGAGCCGTCATCGACGACGGTGTCGCGCAGATCGCGCTGCTGGATGCGGCGCCGCCGCATCCGGTGATCGACCGGTCACAGGTGGACCTGGCCGGCACCGGTGTCGAGGATTTGGTAGCCACGCTGGTGGCCACCGACCGGATGCTGACCGACACCGGCCACCGGCTGGTGTCCACCCGCATCTCCGGTGACGGCGCGCTGGCGGCCCAAGTCGTCGACGCGCTGGCCGCGACCGGCTTGGCGAACGTGATCGCGGTGTCGGAATCGGCCGCGGCGGCCGCCGCCGAGGGCCCGGCCGGTTCGCAGACCGCGGCGCTGGCCACCGCGCAGGGTGAGAACACCGCACTGGCGTTGGCCGCCGGGGCGGCGATGACCGGGATGACGCCCACCGCGGCGGCCCCGGCCGTCGGTGCGGCGTCGGCGGACCCGTCGATGACCCAGCTCAGCCCGCAGGGGCCGCAGCTGGCCTACTCGGAGGTCGATGACGACGAGGCCTGGGCGCCGACCCAACTCGACGAGGCCGACGACGAGGACTGGGCGGCCACCGAATACGTCGGCCCGCCCCAGCGGCGGGCCCGGCCGCGCGCGCTGCTGGTCGGCAGCACCTTCGCCGCGGCCGTGGTGGTCGGGTTCGCCGCGCTCGCCGTCGGCGTGGCGGTCGGGGTGAGTCCGACCGCGAGCCGGCAGGACGTGCGAGCCCAGGAGCCCGCGGTGCCGGGCAACTACTTCCCCAACTCGCCGGGCCAGGGCGTGCAGCGGGACGGGGATAACTGGACGGTGATCGAACACGTCCCGGCCAAGGGGGTGCGGCCCAGCGTGCGCACCTTCGAACCGGTGTCGTTGGCGCGCCCGGCGACCGCGGCGAACTCCCTGATCGACGTCTACCCCGACGGCACGTTCGGGGTGCGCAACGCCGCCGCGCCGCTGCCCCCGATCGCACCGCCGGTGCCCAACGTGACCGGCGGGATCGACCCGATCGCGCCGATCCTGGTGTCGCGGCTGATCCCCAACTTCGGCCTGTACACCCCGCTCGAAGTGCTCTATTACATGAGCAACATGGCGCCCGCCACGGTGATCGCGGGCGCGAACGCCGTCAACATCGTCGCCTCCAGCCTCGGGCCGACGCTGGCGCAACTCGGCGCGGTGGTGGCGGTCAGCCCCCTGCAGGGGGCGCTGTTCGCGGCGGACACCGCCGCGGCGTTGGCGGCGCCGTTCAACCCGGTGCGGCTGACCAACAGCATTCCGGCGCAACTGTTTTCGCAAACCATCACCCCGGCGCAGAAATCCGAGCTGCTGCCGGCCGGGGTGACCGAGATCAGCGACCTGCCCGAGACCGCCGCCGACGCCGGGCTCAACCCGCTGAGCACACCGATCACCGACGTGAATGCGCTCAACCCGACCGTGGTCGGCAGCGGCCCAGAACTGGTGCAGGAGAAGGAGTCGCCGCCGGTCTTCCCCGACCTGGCGACCGTGGCGCCGGAGATCGCGCCGGAGACGTCGCCGGCCACCGAGAGCCCGGCGCTGACCAGCCCGGGGGAGCAGACCCCCGCGTCGGAGACACCGCCGACCGAGCCGGGTGAGAGCCGCGAACAGCCGTCGCCGGGGCAGACCACGCCCGCCTCGGAGGTCCCGGAGTCGCAGACTCCGGCGTCGGAGGGCCCGGCATCGGAGACCCCGGCACGCACAACCGAGGCGCCGACACGGCAGACGACCGCCGAGCGGCCGGCCGAGACCTCGGCGGACAGCCCGACCCAGCAGCCGGCCGTCACCCAGGAGCCGACCCGGGAGATGCCGACGGAACGGCCGGCGCCGACTCAACAGGAACCGACCTACGAGGCCCCCACCCGGGAGGCCCCGACCCAGGAGGCGCCGACCTACGAGGCGCCTACCTATGAGGCGCCGACTTACGAGGCGCCGACTCGGGAGATCCCGGCGCCGCAGGCCCCCACTCGGCAGATTCCGACGCAGGAGGCACCGAAGATGCCGTCGATGCCGACCATGAAGATGCCCGACTTCGGCGGGGACAGCTCGGAATAGCCGCGGAAGGTGGGCGAGATGACCAAACCGGAGACCGCCACGGCGAGCGGGCAGGCGCCCGCCCGCGGCCGCGACGTGCTCGCCGCCGCCTTGCTGGTGGCGGGGCTGCTGCTGCCGTGGAACATCCACACCGGCGTCGGGATCGCCGGCACGTCCGGCTGGGTGTTCGCGGTGCTGGTGGCGGTGACCGTGGCGGCGCTGGCCGCGACCGGTATCGGAGAGCTCGCCCGGCGCGGCGACTCGAAAGCGCCGATCGGGCTGCGGCTGCCGCTCTGCGGCCCCTACCTGCTGGTCGTGGCGATCTTCACGCTGACCACGATCGTCAGCGCGCTGCGCCACGGCGGCGACGGTGTCGCCGCGCCCGGCATCGGGCCCGGCGCGCTGCTGGGCTTGGCCGGCGCCCTGCTGGCCGCGCAGCCGCCGCTGCTCCCGGGCGGCGGCCAGCGCACGGCGCGGGTCCGTGCGCTCCTCGGCTGGGCATCGATCCTGCTCGGTGTGCTCGCCGCGCTGTTCAACCTCTACCTGCGCATCCGGTTCGTGGTCGCCGGATTCGCCGGCCCGGCCGCCGGGGCCAACATCATGACCGCGGTGACCGCGCTGCTCTACACCGTGGTGGCGCTGGCACCGATCGTCCTCGTCGGCCGCTGGATCATCGCCGGCACTCGCGCTCACCGGCTGGCCACGACGCTGCTGGGCATCGCGACGTTGGTGGCGACGGCGCTGCTGTGGCTGTTGCCGGTCGGGCGCGACCTGGACGCCTTCCACGGGATCGCGCAGAACACCGGGACCGCCGGTGTCGGCTACGAGGGCTACCTGGCGTGGGTGGCGGTGGCCGGTCTGGTCGGAGCCGCCGCGCTGCGGGCCGCGTCGGCCGCCGACGCCGATGCCCTGTGGCGCGCGGCGACCCGCTCCTGCCTCATCCTGGTGGCGGTCTGGTGCGGCGGCACCGCCGTGCTGCGCATCGTTGGCGTGGTGCTCAACGGGATGCTGCAGTTGCCCGCCCTGCCCTACAACAACACCGCGCTGATGGCCTTCGACGTGCTCACCGCGGTGGTGGCCGCCTGGCTGGCGCTCAACAGCGGCCACCGCGCAACGCCGCGCGCGGTCACCCTGCTGCTGCTGGGCGTGGTGTTCGTGCTGACCGGCTGCCGGCTGGTGGTCGGGGTGGCGCTGGTGCCGCGCAGCATGCCGCTGAACTCCGGCACCATCAACGCGGTCTACGGCAACGACCTCAGCCAGCAGATCACCGGCATCATCGACGCCACCCTCGCCGTCCTCGCGTTGCTGCTGCTGGTCGCCGCCTTCCTACGCCAGGTGCGCACCCCGGCGTCCCGCCCGCAACCGGCCCGGCCCGCTCCCGCCCAGCCCGCTCCGGCCGCAGCGCCGCAGCCCGCCCCGGCACCCGCGGTGGCCGCGCCGAGGATCGCCGCGGCGCCGCCGAAAGCGCCGCGCATCGCGGCGCCGCCCCCGCGCGATCAGTCCTGAACGTCGCCGCGCCGGTCGGCCCAGCGTCGCCGCCGCGGCCCCAGCGGGTCGGCGCCGTTGACCACGTCGAGCACGGTCAGGCCGCTGAGCCGGTCGTGCAGACCGGTTCCCCCGGCCAGCACCGGCAGACCGGCCAGCCCGGCGGTGAGGATGAACACCGCACTGCGCGCCAACGTGCGCAGCAGCCCGGGCGCGCGGTGGTCGGCCGTGCGGATCAGCCGCAAGCCCAGGATCGCCTTGCCGAACGAGGTGCCGCCGACGGCCTGCCAGATCTGCAGCCACGCCCAGACCAACACGAACGCCAGCGGCAGCACGATGTAGACGACCGCCGGGACCCGGAACACCGTGGCGACCGCCGCCAACGGCAGCGCCGGGCTGAGCATCGCGGCCAGATCCAGCAGGGCGGCGACGGTGCGCACCGCGCGCCCGGCCCGCCGCACCGGCGCCGACGGCACCTCCAACGCCTCGGCCGGTCCGGCCGCGGTGGGTCCGGCCTCCAGCGCCTCACCGCAGGCGGTGCAGAAGTGCGCGCCGGGCGGGTTGGTGGCACCGCAGAACGGGCAGCAGCGCTGCACACCGCCCGACTCGTCAGCAACGGGTTGTTCAGAAATCGTCCATCTCCGTCCGGCCCGGCCGGCGCTGCGCTTCCGGCCACGGTCAGCATCCCACCACCGCACCGACCATCATGGTGTATCCGGGACAACACAGAACAGCCACGCCGCTTCGGCGCCCGTGAACTGCGGTGTCGGGGCGGGCGGCCGGTGCGCCCACCCCGGCGGGACATCATGGGAGGGGGAGCCGGCGGCACCGGCCGCGGCCGCACTGCGAAGGAGGTCACCGGATGGCACACAGCGCCCCGCGCACCGCGATCGTGGTCGGTGCCGGCATCGTCGGGTTGTCGACGGCGTGGTTCCTGCAGGAACGCGGCGTCGAGGTCACCGTCGTCGACCGCACCGGGGTGGCTGCCGGGTCCTCGTGGGGCAACGCCGGCTGGATCTCGCCGGGGCTGACCATCCCGCTCAACGAGCCCGACGTGCTGCGCTACGGTCTGGCCTCGCTGTTCGACCCGACCGCGCCGCTGCGGATCCCGGCGTCGGCGAACCCGCGGATGTGGTCGTTTCTGGTGCGCTTCGCCGCGCACTGCCGGTGGTCGACGTGGCGACGCGCGGTGCGTGCCGCGGTGGCCCTCAACGAGGCCTCGCTGCCGGCCTACGACGTGCTCACGGCCAACGGGGTCGACGCGCCGCTGACCGAGGGCCCGATCACCGCGATCTTCGAAACCCGTGAGCAGGCCACCGGATTCGAAGACCAGCTGCGCCGGTTCACCGAGGCCGGCCAACCGGTCACCCACACCGTGCTGACCGGCCCGGCGGTGCGCGAGCAGGTGCCGCTGGCCTCCGACCGCATCACTACCGCGATCCGCGTCGAAGGGCAACGCCACCTCGATCCCGGCCGGTTCGTCCAAGACCTGGGCGACGCCGTCGTCCGGCGCGGCGCGACGCTGCGGATCGCCGAGGCCACCGAGGTGGGCTCACGCGCCGGGGTGGTCGCGGTGCGCTGCGCCGACGGCACCGAACTCACGGCCGACGTGGCGGTGCTGGCCACCGGGGCGTGGCTGTCGCGGCTGGCCGGCCGCCGGGTGCGGGTGCCGGTGCGGGCCGGGCGCGGCTACTCCTTCACCGTGCCCACCGACCGGCCCGTCGAGACACCGATCTACCTGCCGGACGCCCGCGTGGCCTGCACCCCGTACCGCGGCGGACTGCGGGTGGCCGGGACGATGGAATTCCGCTCGCCGGACGCCCCGGCCGTGCCCGCCCGACTGGATGCCATCGCTGCTGCCGCACAACCGCTGCTCGACGGGATAAACTGGGCCCAGCGCACCGACCTGTGGGTCGGTCCTCGGCCGCTGTCCTCGGATTCCCGGCCGGTCATCGGCGCCACGCCGGAACCAGGAATCTACGTAGCGGGGGGACACGGCATGTGGGGCATGGCGCAGGGACCGGCGACCGGCCGGTTCTTGACCGAGCTGATCACCACCGGCAAACTGCCCGCAGCACTGCGCGAGTTCGACCCGGTGCGTTAGCACCGACAAGTTTCCGGCGTACCTAAGAACGGAGAACACCTCATGACCGGCCCGCAATCCGTCTGGATGACTCGCAGCGCCTACGAACGGCTCCAAGCCGAGCTCAACGAGCTGCTCGACACCCATGATGAGGACGAATCGGTGGCGCTGGATCACCTGCAGGCCCGCAAGAGCCGAATCGCGCAGATCCGCGACCTGCTCTCGCACGCCACGGTCGGGGAGGACCCGCCGGACGACGGGATCGCCGAACCGGGCATGGTGCTCACCGTGCGCTTCGACGACACCGAGGAGACCGAAACCTTCCTGCTCGGGGTGCGCGACGTCGACCCCGGCGACATGGAGGTGTACTCCCCGCAGTCCCCGCTGGGCACCGCGTTGGCCGGCGCCCGGCCGGGGGAGCAGCGCACCTACCGGGTGCCCAGCGGCGCCTCGATCTCGGTGACCCTGCTCGCGGCGGTGCCCTACGGGCAGCGGTCCCCGGAAAAGCAGTCCTGACCCTTCGACCCGGCCCGCGGGGCTGATCCGAACCCACCGCTGCAAGGAGGCCCCGATGGGGATCGCGCTCACCGACGACCACCGCGAACTCGCCGAGGTGGCGGCCGATTTCCTGGCCGCGCAGAAGGCCCGGGCCGCCGCCCGCGCGCTGCTCGACGCCGACGACGAACAGCGCCCCGCGTTCTGGGACGACCTGGCGCGGCTGGGCTGGCTGGGGCTGCACATCGCCGAGGACCACGGCGGGTCCGGCTACGGGCTGCCCGAACTGGTCGTGGTGACCGAGCAGTTGGGCCGCGCGGTCGCCCCCGGACCGTTCCTGCCGACCGTGATCGCCTCCGCGGTGCTGGCCGCCGCGGGCAACGGCGAGCAGCAGGACCGGCTGCTGCCCGGGCTGATCGACGGCAGCACCACCGCCGGTGTCGGACTCGGCGGCGACGTCCGGGTCGCCGACGGGGTGGCCGCCGGGGACGGCGGCGTCGTGCTCGGCGCCGGGCTCGCCGACCTGTTGCTGATCGCCGCGGGCGAGGATGTCCTGCTCCTCGAGCGCGACCGCGCCGGGGTCAGCGTCGAGGTGCCGGAGAACCTCGACCCGACCCGCCGCTCCGGTCGGGTGACGCTCTCCGACGTCGCCGTCACCGACGCCGACATCCTGCCCGGCGCCCGCCCGGCGGCCCTGGCGCGCGCCCGGGTGCTGGTCGCCGCCGAGGCGGTCGGCGGGGCGGCCGACTGCGTCGACGCCGCCGTCGACTACGCCAAGGTGCGCCAGCAGTTCGGCCGCACCATCGCCACCTTCCAGGCGGTCAAACACCACTGCGCCAACATGCTGGTGGCCGCCGAATCGGCCACCGCCGCGGTCTGGGACGCCGCCCGCGCGGCCGGCGAGGCCGGCGACGACGCCGAAACCCAGTTCCAGCTGATGGCCGCGGTGGCGGCCACCCTGGCGCTGCCCGCCTACGCCCGCAACGCCGAACTCAACATCCAGGTGCACGGCGGCATCGGCTTCACCTGGGAACACGACGCGCACCTGCAGCTGCGTCGCGCGTTGACGTTGCGCGCCCTGTTCGGCGGGGACGCACCGGCACTGGACACCTTCGAACGCACCGCCGGGGGAGCGAGCCGCGCCAACAGCCTGGACCTGCCGGCCGAGGCCGACCGGATCCGCGAACAGGTCCGCGCCGACGCCGCCGTCATCGCCGCGCTCGACGGAGAAGCCCAGCGCGACAAGCTGATCGAGACCGGCTACATCATGGCGCACTGGCCCAAGCCGTGGGGTCGCGCCGCCTCCGCCGTCGAACAGCTGGTGATCGAGGAGGAGTTCGCCGCCGCCGGTATCAAACGGCCCGACTACTCGATCACCGGATGGGTGATCCTCACCCTCATCCAGCACGGCACCGAGTCGCAGATCGACCGATTCGTCGCCAAAGCGCTGCGCCAGGAAGAGATCTGGTGCCAACTGTTCTCCGAACCCGACGCCGGATCGGACGCCGCGGCGGTCAAGACTCGCGCCACTCGGTTCGACGGCGGCTGGAAACTCAACGGCCAGAAGGTCTGGACCTCCGGAGCGCATTACTGCCGGCGCGGGCTGGCCACCGTGCGCACCGACCCCGAGGCCGCCAAGCACGCCGGCATCACCACGGTGATCATCGACATGAACGCCGACGGCGTCGAGGTGCGCCCGCTGCGGCAGATCACCGGCGGCTCGGAGTTCAACGAGGTCTTCTT
Organism: Mycobacterium sp. 1274756.6; assembly: GCF_001668625.1. Classification (GTDB taxonomy): domain Bacteria; phylum Actinomycetota; class Actinomycetes; order Mycobacteriales; family Mycobacteriaceae; genus Mycobacterium. The sequence continues at coordinate 69,436 of NZ_LZLJ01000050.1, read as the reverse complement.
CAACGACGTGTTCATCCCCGACGAGGACGTCGTCGGCGAACCCAACACCGGCTGGACGGTGGCCCGCGCGACGCTGGGCAACGAGCGGGTCAGCATCGGTGGCGGCGGCTCCTTCCACGAGGGCATCGCCGAGCACCTGGTGACCCTGGTCGGCCAGCACCCCGACCGGGTGGCCGGCGCCAAAGTGCGGGTGGGCACCTACCTGGCCCACGACCACGCCTTGCGGCTGCTGAACCTGCGGCGCGCCGTGCGCACCCTGGAGGGAGCCGGCCCCGGCCCGGAGGGCAACATCACCAAGCTGACCCTCGCCGAGCACATGAGCGAAGGCGCGGCGATCGGCGCGGCCCTGCTGGGCCCGGAGGTCGCGCTGACCGACGGCCCGGCCGCCCTGGCCGGGCGGATGGTGATGGGGGCGCGCGGCATGGCGATCGCCGGCGGCACCTCGGAGGTCAGCCGCAACCAGATCGCCGAGCGCATCCTGGGGATGCCGCGCGACCCGCTGATCAAATAGCCGCCGAACGGGGTTGCGGCGGGTCGGGCTCTCTGGGAGTGTCCGATGCAGGAGGGCAGGTCCGATGGCCACCGTCGCCGATCACTTCGTCACCGCGCTGCAGCACTCCGGGGTGCAACGCATCTACGGGATCCCCGGGGACAGCCTCAACGGGCTGACCGACGCGCTGCGCCGCGCTGAGCACATCGCCTGGGAGCTGACCCGCCACGAAGAGAGCGCGGCGTTCGCCGCGGCCGCCGAGGCCGCGCTCACCGGCGAGCTGGCGGTCTGTGCGGGCAGCTGCGGGCCGGGCAACCTGCACCTGGTCAATGGCCTCTACGACGCGCAGCGCAGCCGGGTGCCGGTGCTGGCGTTCGCCGCCCACATCCCGCGCGCCGAGATCGGCTCGGAGTACTTCCAGGAGACCCATCCGCAGGACCTGTTCGCCGAGTGCAGCGTCTACTGCGAGCTGATCAGCACCCCGGAGATGGCGCCGCGGATCCTGCACCAGGCGATGCGGGCCGCCGTCGAGGAGCGCGGGGTGGCGGTGGTGGTGGTGCCCGGTGAGGTGTTCTCCGCCCGTGCCGCCGAGACCGGCTGGACCACCCGCCCGGTCACCGCCAGCAGCACCGTGGCCCGGCCCGACGACGCCGCGCTGGCCCGCGCCGCCCGCCTGCTCAACGAGGCGAGCCGGGTGACGATCCTGGCCGGAGCCGGGGTGGCCGGCGCCCACGACGAGGTCATCCGGGCCGCCGGGACGCTGGCCGCCCCGATCGTGCACGCGCTGCGCGGCAAGGAGTACATCGAGTACGACAACCCCTACGACGTCGGCATGACCGGCCTGCTCGGCTTCGCCTCCGGCTACAAGGCGATCGAGGAAGCCGACGTGCTGCTGATGCTCGGCACCGACTTCCCCTACCAGCAGTTCTATCCGGAGAACGCCACGATCATCCAGGTCGACATCCGCGGTCGGCACCTGGGCCGGCGCACCCCGATCGACCTGGGCCTGGTCGGCACCGTCACCGACACCCTGACCGCGCTGCAGCCGCTGCTGCGCGGCAACCCCGACCGCGGCCACCTGGAACGGTCGCTGGCCCACTACCGCAAGACCCGCAAGAGCCTGGACGCGCTGGGTGTCGACGACCGCGGCCGCACCCCGATCCGGCCGGAGTACGTCGCGGTCACCGCCGACCGGCTGGCCGCCGACGACGCGGTGTTCACCGTCGACGTGGGCTCGCCGGTGGTGTGGGCGTCGCGGTACCTGACGATGAACGGCCGCCGCCGGCTGATCGGGTCGTTCAACCACGGCAGCATGGCCGGGGCGCTGCCGCACGCGATCGGCGCGCAAAGCGTCGACCGGGCCCGGCAGGTGGTCGCCTTGGCCGGGGACGGCGGCCTGGCGATGCTCTTCGGTGAGCTACTCACCGTCGTGCAGAACCGGCTGCCGGTGAAGGTCATCGTGTTCAACAACTCCTCGCTGAACTTCGTCGAACTGGAGATGAAGGCCGCCGGCCTGGTCAACTTCGGCACCGAACTGGAGAACCCGGATCTGGCGGCGGTCGCGGTCGCGATGGGGCTGTTCAGCAGGCGGGTGGAGCAGCCCGGCGATCTGGAACCGGCGCTGAGCGCGGCGTTCGCCCACGACGGGCCGGCGCTGGTCGACGTCGTCACCGCCCGGCAGGTGCTGACCATCCCGCCGGCGATCAGCCTGGAGCAGGCCAAGGGGTTCTCCCTCTACGCCATCCGCACCATCCTGGCCGGCCGCGGCGACGAGCTGCTCGACCTGGTCACCACCAACGTCGCGCGCCGCATCCTGTCCTGACCGGGGGCGCCGCGACCTGGCGCCCGGATACCCCGAGGGGTATAGTTGGGGCATGACCTACCACGACGTCCTCGACGACCTCAACCCCCAGCACCGCGCGTTGCGCGCCCAGATCCCCGACGTCTACGAGGGGTTCGGCGCGCTGAGCAAGGCCGCCTTCAAAGACGGGGCGGTGCCGACCAAGTTCAAGGAGCTGATGGCGGTCGCCATCGGCGTGGTGCACGGCTGCGACGGCTGCATCGCCTCGCACGCGCGCGCCGCGGTGAAGGCCGGCGCCACCAAGGAGGAGGCCGCCGAGACGATCGGGGTGAGCATCCTGATGATGGGCGGGCCGGCCACCATCTACGGCGCCCGCGCCTACGACGCGTTCTGCGAGTTCGCCGACGCCGAGAAGGAGGCGGCCGGCTGAGCGCCGGGTGAGATGCGATGAGCGACAACCAGGAGAACATGACCGCGGTGCTCAACCGGCTGCGCCGCGCCCAGGGGCAACTGGCCGGCGTGATCACGATGATCGAACAGGGCCGCAGCTGCCGCGACGTGGTCACCCAACTCGCCGCGGTCTCCCGCGCCCTGGACCGGGCGGGGTTCAAGATCGTCGCCTCCGGGCTGCGCGAGTGCATCGCCGGCACCAGCAGCGGCGACGACGAGCCGCTGACCGAGGAGGAACTGGAGAAACTCTTCCTCACCCTGGCGTGAGGACCACCCGAGACGAAGGAGGACCCCATGGCTGTGGCGTTGACGACCACCGTGCGCACATCGTTCGACGAGGCGGTCACCCGCACCCGCGAAGCGCTGACCCAGCAGGGCTTCGGCGTACTCACCGAGATCGACATGAAGGCGACCCTGAAGGCCAAGCTGGGCGAGGACATGGAGGACTATCTGATCCTGGGCGCCTGCAACCCGGGCCTGGCCCACCGCGCGGTGAACGCCTACCGCCAGATCGGGGTGCTGCTGCCGTGCAACGTGGTGGTGCGCCGGGATCCGGCCGCCGCCGACACCGTCATCGTCGATGCGATGAACCCCGCGCTGATGGCCGATCTCACCGATGTGCCGGAGGTGCGCGCGGTCGCCGAAGAGGTCACCGGCCTGCTGCAGAACGCGCTGCAGTCGATCGCGGCCACGTGACGCCCGCGCGGCGAATCCGGTTGCCGGGCATGGGGCCGGCGGCTAGGCTCGATGCCGTGTCATGGTTGCGTGATCGGCTTGTAGTAGCCAGTACCCGCAGCGGGGTCTGATTCGGACCGACCCCCCGCTGCGGGTCGGACGCTTGCCCGTCGGTCACCCTCCAATCCGAGGAAGCCGGCACATGACCAGCCGTTTCATCCACTCCAGTCCGTCGACCGACGCCAACACCTGGTTCCTCGACCGGTTCGGGGTGTCGCTGCCGCGCGGCCTGCGCGAACAGGCGGCCGCCATGGACTGGGGGCGGTTCGTCACCACCTACGGCTATCCGTCCGGCTGCTCCGGGCCGCTGCGGCTCGGGCAGTGGTCGCGCGGGCGTACCCGCTCGCTGGGCTCCTGCCGGTACCGCGCCACCATCGCCCACGGCGACAGCGTCCGCACCGACACGGCGGTGGCGAGCGGGCCGATCGCCGCGGTCACCGCGATGCTGCACGAGCACGGCGTGACCGTGGAGACGGTGCGGTTCCACCAGATGCGCTCCGGCGACGGGCACACCGTCACCTTCGTCTGCGGCAGCGACGGCATCCGCACCGAATGGGCGATGGGCTGGGCCCGCGACGCCACCGAGTCGGCGCTGCGCGCGGTGATCGGTTGCGCCAACCGGCTGCTGGCCGACTGAGCGGACCCGAGCCCGGCTCAGAGCTTGCGCAGCACCATCGGCATGCCGTCCATCGGCAGCGGCATGCCGCCGTAGTCCCAGCGCGGCTGGTAGTCCGGCCGGGCCAGCTCCAGCCGGTACTGCCGCAGCATCCGGTGCAGGATCGTCTTGACCTCCAGGCGGCCGTAGACCATCCCGATGCACTTGTGCGCGCCGCCGCCGAACGGCGCCCAGGCGTAGCGGTGCTTCTTGTGCTCCTCGCGCGGCGGCAGGAACCGCTCCGGGTCGAACTTCATCGGGTCGGTGTAGAGCTCGGGCAGCCAGTGGTTGGCGCCCGGCCAGATCACCACGTTGGTGCCCGCCGGCACGTAGTAGCCCATCAGGTCGGTGTCGCGGACGGTCTGGCGCATGTTGAACGGCAGCGGGGTGACCAGGCGCAGCGATTCGTCCATCACCAGGTCGAGGGACTGCAGCGATTCCAGCGTCTCGATGTCCAGCGGGGCGTCGCCGATGCGGTCGGACTCCTCGCGGCAGCGGTCCTGCCACTCCGGGTGGGCGGCCAGGTGGTAGGCCATCGTGGTCACCGTCGAGGTGGTGGTGTCGTGGGCGGCCATCATCAAAAAGATCATGTGGTTGACGATGTCCTGGTCGGTGAAGCTGTTGCCGTCCTCGTCCTCGGCGTGACACAGCGCGGTCAGCATGTCGGTGCCGTCGGAGTGGCGGCGCTCCTTGACCCGCTGCTCGAAGTACTCCTCGAGCACCTTGCGGCCCTGCAGGCCCTGCCACCACTTGAACGGCGGCACCCCGGTGCGGATGATCGCCCCGCCGGCGCGGGTGGTCTTCTCGAACGCCTTGTTGACCTTGGTCAACAGCACATGGTCGGTGGAGGGGTCCTGGCCCATGAACACCACCGAGGCGACGTCGAGGGTCAACTCTTTCATCGCCGGATACACCAGGAACCGCGGATCGTCGGTCGGCCAGTCCCGCACGGTGGCGCTGGCGACCTGGTCCATGTCGGCGACGTAGCTGGCCAGCTTGGGCCGGGTGAAGGCCTGCTGCATGATCCGCTTGTGGGCGAGGTGCTCCTCGAAGTCCAGCAGCATCAGACCGCGGTCGAAGAACGGGCCGATCACCGGAAGCCAGCCCTTCTGCGAGTAGTCCTTCTTCCGGTTGGCGAACACGGTCTGGGTGGCGTCGGGGCCCATCGCCACGATCGAGGGCAGGATCGGCGAGTCGGCGAACGTGACCGGCCCGCGGGTCTCGTAGAGGAACTTCGGGTATTCCGGGCCGCCGCGGAACATCTCGATGATGTGACCCAGCAGCGGCAGGCCGGAGTCGCCGCGGATGGGCTTGAGGTCGCTGCCCGGGGGCGGCTCGGCGAGCGTGTGCTGCTTCCAGTTCACGTTCAGCAGCGCCTTTTCCAGCATCCCCATGCCGGGGATGGTGTTGAGCGTCGGGGTGAACCGGCGCTTGGCCTGGTCGAGCAGGTAGTGCGGGGTGCTGATGGTGGCCATCGACGCTCCTTGGGCGGTGAATGGGTCGGAGAGGGCAGCAGGGCGTGCCGGCTGTGGTGGCCGTCACTCATTCGCTATCCCACCCCGAAATTTGACGCCTGTCAAGTTTTGCCCGCGGTGCGCCCTGGTGCATGGTAGGCAGGTGAGCATCGAGCAGCGGGCGAGCGCCGCGGCGCCGCAGCGGCGCGGCGACAAACAGCGACAGGCGATCCTCACCGCGGTGCGTCAACTGCTGGAGGAAAGGCCGCTGGCCGAGCTGTCGGTGAGCGCGATCAGCGACCGCGCCGGGGTGGCGCGGTCGGGCTTCTACTTCTACTTCGAATCCAAATACGCGGTGCTGGCCCAGATCATGGCCGAGGCCACCGCCGAGCTCGAGGAGCTCACCGCCTTCTTCGCCCCGCGCGGCGAGGACGAGACGCCGGCCGCGTTCGCGCGGCGCATGGTCGGCAGCGCGGCGCTGGTGTTCGCCCACAACGACCCGGTGATGATGGCCTGCAACGAGGCCCGCTACAGCGACGCGCAGATCCGCGAGATCCTCGACCAGCAGATCGACACCATCGTCGACCAGATCATCGCGATCGTGCGCGCCGAGATCGCCGCCGGCACCGCCCACCCGATCAGCGACGACATCCCGGCGCTGGTGCGCACGCTGGGCGCCACCACCGCGACCATGCTCTCCGGCGACACCACGTTTTTGGGGCCCGACGCCGACGTCAGCCGCGGGTTGCGGGTGCTCGAGGCGCTGTGGCTCAACGCGCTGTGGGGCGGCCAACTCGCCGATTAGTCCCTGCGCGCACCGGGGGCGACGATATCGTCGGCGGATGGCTGTCAAGGACTTTGCGGGTAAGAGATGTTTCATCACCGGCGCCGCCAGCGGCATCGGGCGGGCCACTGCGCTGGCGCTGGCCGCCGAGGGCGCCGAGCTGTTTTTGACCGACCGCAACGCCGACGGGCTGGCCGAGACGGTCGCCGACGCCCGGGCGCTGGGCGCCCAGGTACCGGCGCACCGGGTCGTCGACATCGCCGACCACGACGACGTGGCCGCGTTCGCCGCCGACATCCACGCCGGCCACGGCGCGATGGACGTGGTGATGAACATCGCCGGGGTCTCGGCGTGGGGCACGGTGGACCGGCTCAGCCACGATCAGTGGAGCCGGATGGTCTCGATCAACCTGATGGGTCCGATCCACGTCATCGAGGAGTTCATCCCGCCGATGCTGGCGGCCGGGCGGGGCGGACAGTTGGTCAACGTCTCCTCGGCGGCGGGGATCGTGGCGCTGCCCTGGCACGCCGCCTACAGCGCCTCCAAATACGGGCTGCGCGGGGTCTCCGAGGTGCTGCGCTTCGACCTGGCCCGCCACGGCATCGGGGTGTCGGTGGTCGTGCCCGGCGCGGTGCGCACCCCGCTGGTCAACACCGTCGAGATCGCCGGGGTGGACCGCGACGATCCGCACGTGCAGAAGTGGGTGGACCGGTTCAGCGGCCATGCGGTCACCCCGGAGCGGGCGGCCCGCAAGATCCTCGCCGGGGTGCGCCGCAACCGGTTTCTGATCTACACGTCGGTGGACATCCGTGCGCTGTACGCCTTCAAGCGGGTGGCCTGGTGGCCCTACAGCGTGGCCATGCGCGGGGCCAACCGGTTCTTCGCCCGGGCCCTGCTGGGGCCGGCGGCGCGCGGCTGACCGGCGCTCAGCCGCGGCGCTCGGCCACCGCCGCGCGCACCGCGGGCACCACCTCGGTGGCGAACCGCCGGACCTGGCCGATGTCGTCATCGGGGGTGCCGAACAGGAACGTGTCCATGCCGGTCCGCACCGCCAGGTCGGTCAGCGCGCCCACCCAGTGCTCGACGGTGCCCTCGAACGGGTCGTCAGCCGGGGTGTCGCCGATCGTCCCGAACACGTTGTAGGCCCGCACGATCGAGGCGGGGTCGCGGCCGGCGGCGGCTGCCCCGGCGTCGATGCGCTCGTGCATGCCGGGCAGCTTCTCCGGCGGGAAGTAACTGTTCGACGGCACCCAGCCGTCGGCGCTGCGGCCCAGGAACTCCAGCAGCCGCGGCCCGCCGACCCCCAGCCAGATCCCCATGTCGTGGGCCGGCGCCGGCCCGGGGTGCACCCCGGCCAGCTGGTAGTGGCGTCCCTCGAAGCGCACCGAGCGCTGCCCCGACCACATCAGCCGCGTCACCTGCACGGCCTCCTCCAGCGCCTCGGCGGCCGCCCGCGGGGTGCGGTCGGCGCCGCCCATCGCCGCGATCGCCGGCCAGAAGGCGCCGGCGCCCAGCGCCAGCTCGAACCGGCCCCCGGAGATGACGTCGAGGCTGGCCGCGGTCTTTGCCAACACCGCCGGCGGGCGCAACGGCAGGCTGGCGACATCGGGGAACACCCGCACCCGGCGGGTGCGGGCCAGCAGCATCGGCATCAGCGCCCAGGTGTCGAGGAACTTCGCCTGGTAGGGATGGTCCTGCACCCCGATGAGCTCGAGGGATTCGTCGGCGATCTCGGCCAGCGCGAACGAGTTGTCCAACAGGTCGACCGCGGGGGAGACGAACAGGCCGAACTGCAGGGGGCGGCCGTAGTCGGTCATGGTGGCACTCCTCGCCGGTTCTCGACGGCACCCGACCTGGGTGAGGTCCCCGCCAGCCTACCGGCCCGGAGTTTGCTGAGGGTCGGGATGGCGGACCCCGTGCGTCGCGAATGTCCGACCCCGGTGGTAATTGTGATCAGCGGCACGAAACAGATGCAGTGTGAGCTGCGACACGCCGGAGGCGGTGCCTGTGGAAAGCTTCCGACCAGGGAATTTCATGAATGTTGTTCAGAACATCTTGTATCCCTTCCCGTTGTCACCCACTAGGTGTAGTGTTCACAGTGCCGCCGGGCCCGACGAAGACCGGGTCGTTCGGAACCGGGGAGAAGTCCCCGGCCTCCGGGTCGGCGCGGCCCCGCCAGCCCGGGGATTCACCGCCCGACGGTCCGCTGACCAGCGGTGCGGACGCAGTGTTTGATAGTTGCTCAACCTTCCAGCGAGGAGTCGTTCGACGATGAACATCACCGTGTACACCAAACCGGCCTGCGTGCAGTGCAACGCCACCCACAAGGCGTTGGAGAAGGAAGGCATCGCCTACCGGTCGGTGGACATCTCGCTGGACTCCGAGGCCCGCGACTACGTGATGGCGCTGGGGCACCTGCAGGCTCCGGTGGTGGTGGCCGGCGACGACCACTGGTCGGGCTTCCGCCCGGACCGCATCAAGGCACTGGCCGCGACGGCGCTGAGCGCCTGAGCGCGGCCGCCGCGATCCGTCGGCGGCGATCCGGGGTAGTCACACGTCGAACAGCCGGCACGAGTCACGGGAGGGGCAGCAGATGGGCAACCGCCTGGTGTACTTCTCCTCCGTCTCGGAGAACACCCACCGTTTCATCCAGAAACTGGGTCTGCCGGCCACCCGGATCCCGCTGCACGAGCCGATCGAGGTCGACCAGCCCTTCGTGCTGGTGGTGCCCACCTACGGCGGCGGGCGGCGCGCGCCGAGCGTCACCGACAGCGGCTACGTGCCCAAACAGGTCAAGAAGTTTTTGAACAACGAACACAACCGGGGGTTGCTGCGCGGGGTCATCGCCGCGGGCAACAACAACTTCGGTGCCGAATACTGCTACGCCGGCGAGGTCATCTCGCGCAAGTGCGGCGTGCCCTACCTCTATCGCTTCGAACTCATGGGAACCCCCGACGACGTGGAAACCGTTCGTGCGGGATTGGCTGATTTCTGGAAGGACGAGACATGCCAGCGACTGTCGCAGCTGCAGAGCCGGTAACCACCACGGCGCCCAGCGCGGGTAACGAGACCGATTACCACGCGCTGAACGCGATGCTGAACCTCTACGACGCCGACGGACGGATCCAGTTCGACAAGGACGTCGCGGCGGCCCGGCAGTTCTTCCTGACCCATGTCAACCAGAACACGGTGTTCTTCCACAACCAGGACGAGAAGCTCGACTACCTGATCCGGGAGAACTACTACGAGCGTGAGGTGCTCGACCAGTACTCCCGCAACTTCGTCAAGACGCTGCTGGATCGCGCCTACGCCAAGAAGTTCCGGTTCCCGACGTTCTTGGGCGCGTTCAAGTACTACACCTCCTACACGCTGAAAACCTTCGACGGCAAGCGGTATCTGGAGCGGTTCGAGGACCGGGTCGTCATGGTGGCGCTGTCGTTGGCCAGCGGTGACACCAAGCTCGCCGAGCGGCTGGTCGACGAGATCATCGACGGCCGGTTCCAGCCGGCGACGCCGACGTTCCTCAACGCGGGCAAAAAGCAGCGCGGCGAGCCGGTGAGCTGCTTTCTGCTGCGTATCGAGGACAACATGGAGTCGATCGGCCGGTCGATCAACTCCGCGCTGCAGCTGTCCAAGCGCGGCGGGGGAGTGGCGTTGCTGCTCACCAACATCCGCGAGTACGGCGCGCCGATCAAGAACATCGAGAACCAGTCCTCGGGCGTCATCCCGATCATGAAGCTGCTGGAGGACTCCTTCTCCTACGCCAACCAGCTCGGCGCGCGCCAGGGGGCGGGCGCGGTCTACCTCAACGCGCATCACCCGGACATCTACCGGTTCCTGGACACCAAGCGGGAGAACGCCGACGAGAAGATCCGGATCAAGACGCTCTCGCTGGGCGTGGTGATCCCCGACATCACCTTCGAGCTGGCCAAGAAGAACGAGGACATGTACCTGTTCTCGCCGTATGACGTCGAGCGGGTCTACGGGGTGGCGTTCGCCGACATCAACGTCACCGAGAAGTACTACGAGATGGTCGACGACCCGCGGATCCGCAAGCACAAGATCAAGGCGCGGGAGTTCTTCCAGACCCTGGCCGAGCTGCAGTTCGAGTCCGGCTACCCCTACATCATGTTCGAGGACACGGTGAACCGGGCCAACCCCATCGAGGGCAAGATCACCCACTCGAACCTGTGCTCGGAGATCCTGCAGGTCTCCACGCCGTCGCTGTACAACGAGGACCTGTCCTACGCCAAGGTGGGCAAGGACATCTCCTGCAACCTCGGTTCGCTGAACATCGCCAAGGCGATGGACTCACCGGACTTCGCCGAGACCATCGAGGTGGCGATCCGCGCGTTGACCGCGGTCAGCGACCAGACCAACATCTTCTCGGTGCCCTCGATCGAGCAGGGCAACAACGACTCCCACGCGATCGGGCTCGGGCAGATGAACCTGCACGGCTACCTGGCGCGCGAGCGGATCTTCTACGGGTCCGAAGAGGGCATCGACTTCACCAACATCTACTTCTACACGGTGCTCTATCACGCGCTGCGGGCGTCGAACCGGATCGCGATCGAGCGCGGCACCCACTTCAAGGGTTTCGAGCGCTCCGCCTACGCCAGCGGTGAGTTCTTCGACAAGTACACCGAGGGGATCTGGGAGCCCAAGACCGACAAGGTGCGCACGCTGTTCGCCGACGCCGGCATCCGCATCCCCGACCAGAACGACTGGCGCCGGCTCAAGGAATCGGTGCAGGCGCACGGGATCTACAACCAGAACCTGCAGGCGGTGCCGCCGACCGGGTCGATCTCCTACATCAACCACTCGACGTCCTCGATCCACCCGATCGTGTCGAAGGTGGAGATCCGCAAGGAGGGCAAGATCGGCCGGGTCTACTACCCGGCGCCCTACATGACCAACGACAACCTGGAGTACTACCAGGACGCCTACGAGATCGGCTACGAGAAGATCATCGACACCTACGCCGCGGCCACCCAGCACGTGGACCAGGGGCTGAGCCTGACGCTGTTCTTCAAGGACACCGCCACCACCCGCGACGTCAACAAGGCCCAGATCTACGCCTGGCGCAAGGGCATCAAGACGCTGTACTACATCCGGCTGCGGCAGATGGCGCTGGAAGGCACCGAGGTCGAGGGCTGCGTGTCCTGCATGTTGTGACCTCGACGCCGAGCGTGCACGGGCTGCGAAAAGGCGCGACGATTCTCGCAGTCAGAACACGCTCGGCGTCCTGAGGTCCGGCTTCGGGCGTGTCCTGCGCCTCACCGCGCCGAGACGTTCGCCGGGCGCACCATAGCCAGCGCCAGCGGCAGAAGATGCTGGCGGGCATAGCGTTCCGCCTCGGCGCGGCTGGTCAACGGTTCGCGCACCCGCTGGGTGAGCACCAGTGAGTGGGTGAGGCGGACGAAGATCTCCGCCAGGCCCGCCGGATCGTCGATCTCGACCCCGCCGTGGCGGGCGGTGTCGGCGATGTGGCGGGCCAGATAGTTGGTCGCCAGCTCCAGCGCGGGCCCCGCGCCGGTGGTCAGCGCCGGGAGCACCGCTTCGGGGTCGGTCTGCAGGGTGCGGCTGAGCATCGGATGGGTGCAGACCCGCCAGTAGATTCCGGTGAACCCGGCGACGAACCGGTCCTCGTAGTCGTCCAGTGCGGCCACCTCGGCGTCGACGGCGGCGAAGATGGCATCGGTCACCGTGCCGAGCGTGGCCACCAGCAGGTCTTTCTTGGTCGGCCAGCGTCGGTAGACGGTCATGTGCGACACGCCGGCGCGTCGGGCGATCTCCTCCACCGATGCACGGCGCACCCCGAAGTCGAGGATCGCCTGTAGGGCCGCGTCCAAGATGCGCTCGCCGGTCCCGTCGACAGGCATGTCCCCATCGTCGCACAGGAATGCTTCCCTCCGACGAGTGATGATGTTAGCGTTCAGTTAACGCCCTAACATCGGGAGGTTGCGATGACCGAGCTGCTCACCGACATCGACCCGCCGGTCGAGGCCGCCCCAGACAACGACGAGACCGACGGTCTGCACCTGCTCGAAGGCCCCGGCCTGCGCCCGGCGGTGATGGCCGACTTCCGCAAACACATCGGCAGCGTGCTGACCGGCGTGTTCGGCGGAGTGCTCTTCGACGAGGTGGCCCGCGTCCCGATCGCCGCATCGGTGGACCACACCGGCCGGTTTCGGGAGAACTTCACCGACCGGGCGTTGCGCAGCGGCTTCAGCGGGCAGGTGATCCTCGCCGACGCGCAACAGCGCCGAACACACGCCCAATGGCTCAAAGACCGCCACCGCGACGTCCGCGGCACCGGCATCGGCGAATACGACGGCGTGCGCTACAGCGCGCTGGACCCCGACCTGTGGCTGTGGATCATCGCCAGCGCGGTGCACGCGATCCTGGTCGCCTTCCCGGTGTGCACCGGAAACAGCCTGCGGCCCGCCGAGGAAGAAGCCGCCTACCAGTACTTGCGCCACCTCTTTTCCGACCTGGAGTTGCCCAGCAAGCGGGGCAAACTGCCCGCCACCTTCGCCGAATTCGCCGCCTACTACGACCAGACGGTCACCACCGAGTTGGAGGCCAACGGTTTCCTGCGCCACCAGTTCGCCACGCTGACCCGCCTACCGCTGCCCAACCTGTTGCTGCCGAAATGGATGCGCCCGGTACTCACTCCGCCCTGGCTGGTGCTGCGCCCGCTGGCCGGCCACGTGGTGCAGGTCTGTTCCGCCAAGACCATGCACCCCGACGTGCTGGCTATGATCGGGTTCGAGCTCAAGCCGCGCCACGACATCGAGTTCACCGTCTACAGCACCGCGATGCAGTTGGCCTGGCGGCTGCTGCCGGACCGGCTGAAACTCGAACCCATCCATTACAACCGGGTGCGCCTAGACGGTTTACGCGCCCGCCGCGGCGACACCCCGCGCAGCCGCGCCCGCTACGAGCGGGCGGCGCGGCGGCTGCAGCGGCAGAACGCTTGGCTGGCACGCTTTTACGACCGCTACGGGTTGGAGTCGTTCGCGGTCCCGGGGGGCCGCACCGGTACCTGCCCGTTCGGATGACCGGCTGGCTCAGTAGCTGTGCGCCGGCCCCTGCGCCTTCTTGTACAGCGCCTTGAGCACCCGGTCGCGGAACGCCGCGTTGTCGATGAGCCGCACCCCCGCGTCGGCGACGTGCGGATAGCCCAGCAGTTTGTGGAAGTAGCGGCCGCGCCGGTACTCCCGGCCCCACGCCTCCTGCATGCGCTGGGCGTAGTTGGTGAAGTCGTCGGGTCCGGCGTTGGTCAGCGCGGCGACGGCGCACTCGCCCGCGGCCATCCCGGATTCCAGGGCCTTGGAGATGCCGGCGCCGCTGGCCGGCTTGCCCGCGCCCAGCGCGTCGCCGGCGAACAGCACCCCGGGTCGCCAGGGCGGCCAGGCGGTGAAGCCCATCGGCAGCCGCCAGGCGCGCACGCTTTTGGACTTCTTCAGCTCACCGATGTCGGGCAGCTCCCACTCGCGTGGCAGCGTGCCCAGGAACTCCCCGAGAAACGCCGTGGCGTTGATCGCCTGCCAGTTGCGGTAGCTGTTGACGTAGCCCAGCCCGATGTTGAACCGGCCGTCGCCCATCGGGAACACCCAGCCGTAGCCGGGCAGCTGGTCGCCCTCGAAGCGCAGCCGAAGGTAGATGTCCAGGCTGTCGGAGTCGGGCCGGTTGGCGTCCATCTCGGCGCGGATGGCGATCGCGGAGTAGCCGTTGTAGGCCGAGTCCAGTTTCAGCGCCCGTTTGATGGGGGAGTAGGCGCCGTCGGCGGCGATCACCGCGTCGGCCAACACCTGCTCGCCGCCCTTGAGGCTCACCCCGGTGACCCGGCCGCGGTCGTCGAGGACCGGCCCGGCGACCTCCGCGGCTTCGCGGACCTCCGCGCCGGCGGCCGCCGCGTGGCGCAGCAGCATGGTGTCCAAGGTGGTGCGGCTGACGGTGCGGCCGTGATCGGGCATGCCCGGGCGGCGCGGGAAGGACAGCTCCCAGTGGCTGGGGCTGTACACGCAGACCCGGTTGACCCGGTGGAAGGTCGCGACCTCCTCGGCCAGCCCCATCTTCTGCAGGTAGCTGACGGCGCGGGCGGTCAACCCATCCCCGCACGGCTTGTCCCGGGGGAACTGCGCCTTGTCCAGCAGCACGACACTGGCCCCGGCCTGGCGGGCCTGCCAGGCAGCCGCCGACCCGGCCGGCCCGCCGCCGACGATGGCCAGGTCGTATCGCTGTGTCACCGGTGTTCAGCCCTTCCGAGATCGATCGCGGGCCCTACGCTACCGAGGCGAGGGTGCCGGAGAAAAACCGAGCCTGCGCCCGCGCCGCCCGGTGACGCGGTGTCTCGGCAGGTCAACCCGGCTATAGCCACCGGCGCGGCCGGTACGGGCGAGTACAGTGTGGGACGTGCGCAGACCGGCCCGGCCCAGCCCCGCCGAGCGGCCCGACGGCAAAGTCGACGCCCGGCGGGAGCGCTGGCGTGAGCACCGCAAAAAGGTGCGCGCCGAGATCGTCGACGCCGCCTTCCGCGCCATCGACAAGCGCGGACCGGAACTGAGCGTGCGGGAGATCGCCGAGGAGGCCGGCACCGCCAAACCGAAGATCTACCGGCATTTCACCGACAAGTCGGATCTGTTCCAGGCGGTCAGCGAACGGATGCGCGACATGCTGTGGGCGGCGATCTCCTCGGCCATCGACGTGACCACCGACTCCGCCGAGGAAGTGATCCGCAAAGGCGTGGAACAGTACGTCGGGCTGGTCGAACAGCACCCCAACGTGCTGCGGTTCCTGCTCCAGGGGCAGTTCACCGAGCAGTCGTCGTCCACCCTGCAGGCGCTGCAGGAGGGCCGCGAGATCATCCTGGCGATCGCGGAGATGTTCAGCAACGAACTGCGCGAGATGCAGCTGGACCGCGACGCGATCGAGTTGGCCGCGTTCGCGACGTTCGGGTCGGTCGCCTCGGCCACCGACTGGTGGCTGGGCCGCGACGCCGGCAGCGAACGCCGGATGGCCCAGGACGTCTTCGTCGAGCACCTGAGCACGATCCTGTCCGGCACGGTGACCAGCACCGCGGCGGTGCTGGGCATCACCATCGATCCCGGTCAGCCCATCCACGCCGCGGTCCCGCGGCGGGCCGCCAGCTAGCCCCTGGCACGCCGGTCCACCGTTGACAGCGGACGGCGCGCGCGGCCACACTGAGAATTATCCGGTACCGCAGGTCCCAGGAAAGGGTGCGCCATGACCGTCACCGAGCAGCCCGCCGACTCCGCCGCGCCCGACCGGCCGGTGGTGCAGACCGGCGCCCTGATCATCGGCACCGGCTTCTCCGGGCTGGCGATGGGCATCGCCCTGCAACGGCGCGGCATCGACTTCCTGATGCTGGAGAAGGCCGGTGACCTCGGCGGCACCTGGCGCGACAACACCTATCCCGGCTGCGCCTGCGACATCCCCTCGCACCTGTACTCCTACTCGTTCGAGCCCAAACCCGACTGGGAGTACCTGTTCTCCTACCAGGACGAGATCTTCGGCTACCTCAAGGGCGTCGCCGACAAGTACGGCCTCCGCCGCTACATGGTGTTCGACTCCCTCGTCGACCGCGCCCACTGGGACGACGACGAGTACCGCTGGCATGTCTTCACCACCGACGGAAGGGAATTCGTCGCCCGCTTCCTGATCTCGGCGGCCGGCGCGCTGCACATCCCGTCGGTGCCCGACTTCGCCGGGCTCGAGGACTTCCGCGCCGGCGGCGGCGCGGCGTTCCACTCCGCGCAGTGGGACGACAGCGTCGAGTTGACCGGCAAGCAGGTCGCGGTGATCGGCACCGGGGCCAGCGCGATCCAGATCGTGCCGGAGATCGTCGACCGGGTCGGCGGCCTGCAGCTCTACCAGCGCACGCCGGCCTGGGTCATCCCGCGCACCAACGAGGCGATCCCCGAGCGGCTGCGCCGCGTGCTGACCGTGGTCCCCGGCGCCCGACTCGCGCTGCGCACCGCGATCTACTGGTTGCAGGAGGCCGTGGCGGTCGGTATGACCCGCTGGCCGGGGCTGCTGCGCATCGGAGAAGTGTTGGGCCGGTGGAACATCCGCCGCGGCGTCACAGACCGGGCGCTACGGCGCAAACTGACCCCGCGCTACCGGCTGGGCTGCAAACGCATCCTGAACTCCTCCACCTACTACCCGGCGGTGGCCGATGCGAAGACCGAGCTGATCACCGAGGGCATCGACCGGTTCACCGCCGACGGCATCGTCACCGTCGACGGCACCGAACGCCACGTCGACGTGGTCGTCTTCGCCACCGGGTTCCACGTCAGCGACTCCTACACCTACGTCGACATCAAGGGCAGCGACGGGGAGAACCTGGTCGACCGGTGGAACGCCGAGGGCATGGCCGCCCACCGCGGGGTCACCGTCGCCGGCATGCCCAACCTGTTCTTCCTGCTCGGCCCCAACACCGGGCTGGGCCACAACTCGATGGTGTTCATGATCGAATCCCAGGTCCACTACGTCGACCAGGCGATCGCCGCCGCCGAGAAGGCCGGTGCCCAGGCGCTGACCCCGACCCGCTCCGCCCAGGACCGGTTCAACGCCGAGCTGCAGCGCCGGCTGGCCCGCTCGGTGTGGAACACCGGCGGCTGTTCCAGCTGGTACCTCGACGCACACGGCAGAAACCCGGTGCTGTGGGGCGGCTACACCTGGCAGTACTGGACCGCCACCCGCCGGCTGCGCCCCGCCGAATACCGGTTCCTCGGGGTCGGGCCGGCCGCCCGGTCGCATCGCTGAGCCCGACACGGCAACACAACGTGTTGTGTTAGCCGAACTTGTCGGCCCCCAGGGGTAGTGTCGTCAGGCACGGGTATCGGCGTTCGAAGTGGGGTAGCGGTGAGCGGACAAGTGAAGCTGATCGATCGGGTCTCGGCGATCAACTGGAACCGGGTGCAAGACGAGAAGGACCTCGAGGTCTGGGACCGGTTGACCGGCAACTTCTGGCTGCCGGAGAAGGTGCCGGTCTCCAACGACATCCAGGCCTGGGCGACGCTCACCGACAAGGAAAAAGAAGTCACCATGCGGGTGTTCACCGGGCTGACCCTGCTGGACACCATCCAGGGCACCGTCGGCGCGGTCAGCCTGATCCCCGACGCGCTGACCCCGCACGAGGAAGCCGTCTACACCAACATCGCGTTCATGGAGTCGGTGCACGCCAAGAGCTACAGCCAGATCTTCTCCACGCTGTGCTCGACGACCGAGATCGACGAGGCGTTCCGCTGGTCGGAGGAGAACACCAACCTGCAGCGCAAAGCCGAGATCGTCATGCGCTACTACCGCGGTGACGAGCCGCTCAAGCGCAAAGTGGCCTCCACCCTGTTGGAGAGCTTCCTGTTCTACTCCGGCTTCTACATGCCGATGTACTGGTCCAGCCGGGGCAAGCTGACCAACACCGCCGACGTCATCCGGCTGATCATCCGCGACGAGGCCGTGCACGGCTACTACATCGGCTACAAGTACCAGCGCGGGCTGGCGATGGCCGACGAAGCCAAACGCCAGGAACTCAAGGACTACACCTACGAACTGCTCTTCGAGCTCTACGACAACGAGGTGGAGTACACCCAGGACCTCTACGACGACATCGGCCTGACCGAGGACGTCAAGAAGTTCCTGCGCTACAACGCCAACAAGGCGTTGATGAACCTCGGCTACGAGGCGCTGTTCCCGCGTGACGAGACCGACGTCAACCCGGCCATCCTCTCGGCGCTGAGCCCCAACGCCGACGAGAACCACGACTTCTTCTCCGGGTCGGGCTCCTCGTACGTGATCGGCAAGGCCGTGGTGACCGAGGACGAGGACTGGGAGTTCTGACCCCACCCCGGCTGTGAACCGGCAGACGGCGGAACCCACCGCGACCCTGCTCAACCGCCCCGGGGTGCAGCTGGCGCTGGCGACCTGGGCGTCGCTGGTCAACTTCTGGGCGTGGAACCTGATCGGCCCGTTGGGAACCCGCGAGGCGACGCTGATGTCGCTCAGCGGCAACCAGGAGGCGCTGGTGGTCGCCACCCCGGTCCTCGTCGGCGCACTCGGCCGGATGGTGACCGGCCCGCTGACCGACCGGTTCGGCGGACGCACCATGTTCGTCGCCGTCTCGCTGCTCTCGGTCGGTCCGGTGGTGGCGGTGGGCGCCGCCGAGGCCAGCGGGTCCTACCCGCTGCTGCTGACCGCGGCCTTCTTCCTCGGGATCGCGGGCACCGTGTTCGCCATCGGGATCCCGTTCGCCAACAACTGGTATGAGCCGTCGCGCCGCGGCTTCGCCACCGGCGTGTTCGGGATGGGCATGGTCGGCACCGCGCTCTCGGCGTACTTCACCCCGCGGTTCGTGCGGTGGTTCGGGCTGGTGCCCACCCACCTGCTGGTCGCCGCGGCGCTGCTGGTGACCGCGGGCGTGTGCGCGGTGGCGATGCATCCCGGGCCGGTGTTCGTTCCCAACACCGAACGGCTGGGACCGAAAATCCGTGCTGCCCTGCGGTTGCCGATCACCTGGGAGATGTCCCTGCTCTACGCGGTGGTGTTCGGCGGGTTCGTGGCGTTCAGCAACTACCTGCCCACCTACATCAAGACCGTCTACGGGTTCGCGCCGGTGGAGGCCGGCACCCGCACCGCCGCTTTCGCGTTGGCCGCGGTGCTGGCCCGGCCGGTCGGCGGCATGCTCGCCGACCGGATCGCCCCCAAGTACGTCGTGCTGGCCTCACTCGCCGGTGTCGCGACACTGGCGCTGGTGGCGGTGTTCCGGCCGCCGGCCGACGTGTGGTCGGCGGCCACGTTCATCGCGTTGGCGGTCGCGCTGGGAATCGGCACCGGCGGCGTGTTCGCCTGGGTGACCCGCCGCGCCCAGCCCGGATCGGTCGGCACCGTCAGCGGGATCGTCGCCGCCGCAGGCGGTTTGGGCGGCTTCTTCCCGCCGCTGGTGATGGGCGCCACCTACGACCCGGTGCACAACGACTACACGGTCGGGCTGGTGCTGCTGGTGGTCACCGCGGTGCTCACGCTCGGCTACACCGCGGTGCGGATGCCCGCGCGGCCGCCGGTCAGATCGTCGCCGTGTCGATGACGAACCGGTAGCGCACGTCGGAGCCGAGCACCCGCTCATAGGCGGTGTTGACGTAGTCGGCGTCGATCAGCTCGATCTCGGGCCGCACGTCATGCTCGGCGCAGAAGTCCAGCATCTCCTGGGTCTCGGCGATCCCGCCGATCATCGACCCGGACAGGCTGCGGCGCATCCCGGCCAGCGGGAACGGCGGCACCGCCATGTCGTGCTCGGGCATGCCCAGCTCGACCAGGGTGCCGTCGACCTTGAGCATGTTCAGGTAGGCGCCCAGGTCCAGGTTCGCCGACACCGTGTTGAGGATGACGTCGAAGCGGTTGCGCAGCTTCTTGAAGGTGTCGGGGTCGCTGGTCGCGTAGTAGTGGCTGGCACCCAGGCGCAGCCCGTCCTCCATCTTCTTCAGCGACTGGGACAGCACGGTGACCTCCGCGCCCATCGCCGCGCCGAGCTTGACGCCCATGTGGCCCAGCCCGCCGAGACCCACCACCGCGATCTGCATCCCGGGGCCGACCTTCCAGTGCCGCAGCGGGGAGAACAGGGTGATGCCGGCGCACAGCAGGGGAGCGGCGGCATCCAGCGGGATGGCGTCGGGGATGCGCAGCACGTAGTTCTCGTCGACGACGATGGCCTGGCTGTAGCCGCCCTGGGTGGGCTCGTCGAACCGGCGGTTGACCGAGTTGTAGGTGCCGACCATGCCGCCACCGGTGCAGTACTGCTCCAGCCCGGCCTGACAGCTCGGGCACTCGCGGCAGGAGTCGACGAAGCAGCCGACCCCGACCCGGTCGCCGACCTGGTACTTGGTGACCTCGGCACCGACCGCGCTGACCACCCCGGCGATCTCGTGGCCGGGCACCACCGGGTAGTTGGGCTGGCCCCACTCGGCCTTGACGGTGTGGATGTCGGAGTGGCAGATCCCGGCGAACTTGATGTCGATGGCCACGTCGTGCGGGCCCGGTTCGCGGCGGGTGATCGTGGTCTTGGTCAGTGGCGAGGTCGGCGACGTGGCGGCGTAAGCGGAAACGGTCGTGCTCATCTGGCTATCCCTCTTTGCAATCTCTCGATGTGGCTAGCTGGCTCAGCAATGGCGTGGCCGCGGCCCTTCGCCCGGCCGGCACCCTAGTTGTATAGCTTAGCGAAGTTAAATAGTCGGTGCCGTCGCGCGCCGCGGCATCCCACCGCCCGGCGGCCACGGTATCGGCCACAACGGCGAGGTGAAAGCCGCACCGAAACCCCGGCGGGCCGACGAACGTGTTCTCCACCACATCGCCTCGACCCGCCTGCCGTGTCACCCCCCGCGGTTATCGTCGGCTCATGTCCGCATGCCCGCCGGTGACGCACCTGGTCCTCTACAAACTCGGCGTGGCCTTCGTGGTCCACCGCGGACCCGTCGACGGCGATGTCGCGTTGACCGTCCGCCGCACCGACATGCCCGACGTGCTGAAGTCGCTGGTGGTCTCCGCGGCGGGTGCCGACGCGGCGGTCGGGGCGATCACCTTCGACACCCCGGTGGACCCGCCCGACGACGCGCCCGGCTTCCCGGTGCCGTCCGACACCGGGACCGCGCTGCGCGACCTGCTCGACGGACTGCGCGGACGCAGCGTCGAGGCGCAGCACGGCGCGGCGACGTATCGCGGCGAGGTGATCGGGGTCGACGAACCCGGTGCGGGGCAGCGCACCCTGCTGCTGCGCACCGACGCCGGCCAGGTGGAGATCGTCGACCTCGCCGGCGTCGGGCGACTCAGCGTGCTCGATCCCGGCGCGCGTGCGGAGTTGGCCCGCCTGCTCGACCGCGCGAAGGCGGCGACCGCGGGACCGCACGCCACGATCGGGGTGAACCTGCGCGGCCGGGCCGCCGAGGCGGAGCTGTCCTATCTGGTCGCCGCCCCGATGTGGCGGGTGTCCTACCGGCTGATCCGCGACGGGGACCGGGCCACCCTGGCCGCGATGGGAATCCTGCACAACCCGGTCGACGAGGACCTGACCGACATCGCGGTGACCCTCACCACCGGCCAGCCCCACTCGTTCGACATCGACCTGTATCACCCGCGTCGGGTGCGGCGCACCGTCGCCGAGGAGCAGCAGCGGCTCGTCGCGGACCGGGCGATGCGCAGCGCACCGCGTGACGAGATGATGCTCTCCGGCGTCCCCGATCTCGACTCCTACGGAGCGGCCGCCGAGGATGTCGAGGCCGCCGACAGCGGCGAGTACTTCGAATACCGGCTGACCACGCCGGTCTCGCTGGCGCCCGGTGGCGCGACGATGGTGCCGCTGGCGGTCGCTCCGGTCGGGCAGCTACGCCGGGAACTGGTGTGGCCGATCGATTCCGCCCCCGCCCCGGAGATCACGATCTCCTTCGCCAACGACACCGACCTGGTGCTCGAGGAGGGCCCGGCGGTGATCTACGAACACGGCGGCTACGCCGGTGAGGCGATGCTGGGCTTCACCGCCCGCGGCGCGCGGGCGCGGCTGAGTTTCGCCAAAGACCTCGCCGTGCATTGCAGCAGCCACACCGCCACCGACACCGTCACCGTCGGCGTGCGCCTGGCCGACACCGCCGCCATCGAAGAACAACGGGTGGAGCAGCGCCACGGGCTGTGGCTGCGCAACGACCACCCCGACCCGGTGGAGGTCATCGTCGAGTTGCCGCGCCGGTTCGACCACCACGTCATCGGCGACGACACCGCTGTCCTGCTGGAGGACACCGACCCCGACCGGCACCGGCTGGCCGTCACCGTCCCCGGCCACCGGAGCGTGGCGGCCACGGTGCTGGAAACCTGGCCGGTCTACCGCGACGTCGGCTACGGCGACCTCTCCCCGGCGCGGCTGGACGCCTGGCTGTCCAGCCGCTCGCTGGACGCGGCGACCATCGAGGAACTGTCGGAGGTGCTCGCCGAACGACGGCGCGCCGAACACCTCGACGCCGAACGCGACCGGCTCGACACCGACCGCGCCGATCTGCACGCGGCGGCGAGCCGCATCACCGAACAACTGCAGGTGCTGCGCACCGACGGCGCCGAGGGGCAACTCCGCGCCCGCCAGGTCGGCGCGCTGGCGGAACTGCAGGACCAGGTGGCGGGCCTGGACGCCGAGATCCGGCGGGTCGGCGCGGAGGCCGCGGCCGCCCGCGCCGCGGCGGCAGCGCAGTTGCAGCGGCTGCTCAGTTGATCGGGGCGTTGACCCACTGCAGGTCGTCGAGGATGCCGCGGGCCGCGACCAGGTTCTGCCCGGCCTGCCACACCTCGTTGTTGACCACGAACACCCGGTTGTCGTAGGTGGCCGACAGGGCGCGCCATGCGGTGCTGTCGAAGATCTGCGGTGCGCGCTCCTTGGCCGTGGCGGTCGCGAACGACACGTAGACGATGTCGGCGTCCGCGGCGGAGAAGTCGGCGCCGTCCAGGTCGGTCGTGTCGACCTCGATGAACGGGCGGTCGGTGAAGCGCTGGGCGGGGGGCCGGTCCAAGCCGGCCTCCTTGAGCACACTGGCCGGGAAGTTCACCGCACCGAAGATCCGCACCCGGTCGTCGGTGAACTGCACGATCGACGCCTGATAGTGGGCGGTGTCGGCCTTGGCCGCGACCCGCGCGGCCAGTTCGGCGAACCCGTCGAGCAGCCCGTCGGCGGCGCCGGCCCGCCCGGTGGCGGCGGCGACGGCGCGCAGGACGCTCTGCCAGCGCGCCCCCGGCGCGGCGGTGAACACGGTCGGGGCGATCTCCGCGAGCCGCGGGTACAGCTCCGGGGTCGACGCCGCCGACCCGAGGTTCAGATCCGGGTCGGCCGCGCTGATCGCGGCGAGATCCGGGGCGTCGGGGGAGCCGACCGCGGGCAGGTCGTGGATGACCGTCCCCAGGTAGGAGGGCTGCTCGGCGGCGGCCACGATCCGCGACTGCAGGCCCAGCGCGCACAGCGCGTCGAGCTGGTCGCCGGCCAGCACCACGATGCGCTGCGGGTCGGCGGGGACCTCGACGGTCGCCGGGACGATGCCCTCGGCGTTGTCGACCGGCCCGGGGCCGGGTTCGGCGGGGGCGGGCTCGGCGGCACACGATTCGTCGGGGCGGCGCTGGTTGCCCAGCACCCCGGCGCCGGCGATCATCGTGGTGCTGGTGATCACCGAGGTCGACGGGGCGCGCTCCCCGGCGGTGTCGGTGGCGCAGCCCGCGGTGAAGGCCAGCCCCAAGCCCAGCAGCGCCGCGACGGCACGGGACCCGCGGCGAGGTCGCGCACCACCCCTGAACACGCGGTTGACGGTAACACCCGGGTGACGCAAGATTGTGCACGGCACGAATACGACAGCTCGTAGGACATGACGTTCTACACAGGGGGTCCGGGGCCCACATGGATTGGTACGGACGCTACGATCTCTACTAGAGATCCCTCACCACCGCTGACTGTGCCCAGGGACGCCGGACTGATATTTGGAGGACCCGTGACAGCCGAAGCCCCCCCGCGCGGAGAACTCGAGGCAAACCGCCCGTACCCACCGCGCACGGGTCCCAAGGGTGACCTGCTGTACAAGATGGTGACGACCACCGATCACAAGCTGATCGGCATCATGTACGTGGTCACCTGCATGGTCTTCTTCGGTGTGGCCGGGCTGATGGCGCTGTTCATCCGCGCCGAGCTGGCCGCGCCGGGCCTGCAGTTCCTCTCCAACGAGCAGTTCAACCAGCTGTTCACCATGCACGGCACGGCGATGCTGCTCTTCTACGCGACGCCGATCGTGTTCGGGTTCGCCAACCTGGTGCTGCCGCTGCAGATCGGCGCGCCCGACGTGGCGTTCCCGCGGCTGAACGCGCTGTCGTACTGGCTGTTCCTGTTCGGTTCGCTGATCGCGCTGGCCGGCTTCATCACCCCCGGCGGAGCCGCCGACTTCGGCTGGACCGCCTACACCCCGCTGAGCGACGCGATCCACTCCCCGGGACCGGGCGGTGACTTCTGGATCGTGGGTCTGGCCGTCACCGGTCTGGCCTCCATCCTCGGTGCGGTCAACATGATCACCACCGTGGTCTGCATGCGCGCCCCGGGCATGACCATGTTCCGGATGCCGGTGTTCACCTGGAACATCCTGGTCACCTCGCTGATGGTGCTCATCATCTTCCCGCTGCTGACCGCCGCGCTGCTCGGCCTGGCCTACGACCGTCACCTCGGCGGGCACATCTACGACCCGGCCAACGGCGGCATCATCCTCTACCAGCACCTCTTCTGGTTCTTCGGCCATCCCGAGGTGTATGTGATCGCGCTGCCGTTCTTCGGGATCATCAGCGAGGTCATCCCGGTGTTCAGCCGCAAGCCGATCTTCGGCTACACCACGCTGATCTTCGCCACGATGGCGATCGCGGCGCTGTCCACCGCGGTGTGGGCGCACCACATGTTCGCCACCGGCGCGGTGCTGCTGCCGTTCTTCTCGTTCATGACCTTCACCATCGCGGTGCCCACCGGGATCAAGTTCTTCAACTGGATCGGCACCATGTGGAAGGGCCAGATGACCTTCGAGACCCCGATGCTGTTCTCGTTCGGGTTCCTGGTGACCTTCCTCGCCGGTGGGCTGACCGGGGTGATGCTGGCGGCCCCGCCGCTGGACTTCCACGTCACCGACACCTACTTCCTGGTGGCGCACTTCCACTACGTGCTGTTCGGCACGATCGTGTTCGCCACCTTCGCCGGGATCTACTTCTGGTTCCCGAAGATGACCGGGCGCCTGCTCGACGAGCGGTTGGGCAAGGTGCACTTCTGGCTGACCTTCATCGGGTTCCACACCACGTTCCTGGTGCAGCACTGGCTGGGCAACGAGGGCATGCCGCGCCGCTACGCCGACTACCTGGACACCGACGGCTACCAGCCGCTGAACATCGTGTCCACGATCGGCTCGTTCATCCTGGGTGTGTCGCTGATCGTGTTCGTGTGGAACGCGTTCAAGAGCTGGCGCTACGGCGAGGTCGTCACCGTCGACGACCCGTGGGGCTACGGCAACTCCCTGGAGTGGACCACCAGCTGCCCGCCGCCGCGGCACAACTTCACCGAGCTGCCCCGGATCCGTTCGGAGCGCCCGGCGTTCGAGCTGCACTACCCGCACATGGTGGAACGGATGCGCGCCGAGGCCCACGTCGGGCGCAAGCACGCCGAAGAGCCCACCGCCCTGCCGTCCAGCTGAGCCGCGGGTTCCGATGACGCGGGGCTGCGGGTGAGCGCTGCCGCGAAGAAGGTGACGGTGTTGATCACCGTCACCGGCATCGACCGGCCCGGCGTCACCTCGGCGCTGTTCGAGGTGCTCGGCCGGCACCGGGTCGCGCTGCTCAACGTCGAGCAGGTGGTGATCCGCGGCCGGCTGACCCTGGGCGTGCTGGTGTCGGCCGAGCCGGACAGCGTGGTGCACAACGGGTTCCGTGGTGAGGTCGAGGCGGCCATCCACGCGATGGGGCTCGACGTCACGATCGAGCGCAGCGACGATCTGCCGATCATCAAGGAGCCCTCCACGCACAAGATCGTCGTGCTGGGCAGGCCGGTCACCGCCGAGGCGTTCGGGGCGCTGGCCCACGACGTGGCCGAACTCGGTGTCAACATCGACACCATCCGCGGCATCTCCGACTATCCGGTCACCGGGCTGGAACTGCGGGTCTCGGTGCCGCCCGGCGTCGGCGAGCAGCTGCAGACCGTGGTGGCCCGGGCCGCCGCCGACGAACACCTCGACGTCGCGTTCTCCGACATGAGTCTGTCCCGGCAGGCCAAGCGGCTCATCGTGTTCGACGTCGACTCGACCCTGATCCAGGGCGAGGTCATCGAGATGCTGGCCGACCGGGTGGGCCGCCAGGCGGAGGTCGCCGCCATCACCGAGGCGGCGATGCGCGGTGAACTGGACTTCGCCGCTTCCCTGCGGCAACGGGTCGCCACCCTGGCCGGACTGCCCGCCGCGGTGCTCGACGACGTCGCCGACCAGCTGCTGCTCACCCCGGGCGCCCGCACCACCCTGCGCACCCTGCGCCGGCTCGGCTACTACTGCGGGGTGGTCTCCGGCGGCTTCCGGCAGGTCATCGATCCACTCGCCCACGAGCTCGCCCTGGACTACGTGGCCGCCAACCAACTGGAGGTCGTCGACGGCCTGCTCACCGGTCGGCTGGTCGGGCCGATCATCGACCGGCCCGGAAAGGCCAAGGCGCTGCGCGACTTCGCCCGCGATGCCGGCGTGCCGATGAGCCAGACCGTCGCGGTGGGGGACGGCGCCAACGACATCGACATGCTGACCGCCGCCGGGCTGGGGGTGGCGTTCAACGCCAAGCCGGCGCTGCGCGAGGTCGCCGACGCGTCGCTGAGCTATCCGTACCTGGACACGGTGCTGTTCATCCTGGGCGTCACCCGCGGCGAGATCGAGGCCGCCGACGCCGTCGACGGCACCGTGCGCAGGGTGGAGATCCCCCCGGTCTAGAAGCCGGCCCGCAGACTAGAAGCCGGCCGGCAGCCCGGCATTGCCCGCAGACCGCCGGTGGCCCCGCGGCGCCCACATATGATAACTTCTTCAATTGTTGAGTTAAGGGAATCACGAACGAGGGCGCATGCCGGGCACGCTGGACACACCGCTGTACACGCTGAAGGCGGAGTTCTTCAAGACGCTGGGCCACCCCGCCCGCATCCGGGTGCTGGAGCTGCTCGTCGAGCGCGACCACACCGTCGCCGAGCTGCTCGCCGAGGTCGGGCTGGAAGCGTCGAGCATGTCCCACCAGCTCGGCGTGCTGCGCCGCGCCGGCCTGGTGACCGCCACCAAGCAGTCCACCACCGTGACCTACTCGCTGGCCTCACCGGCCATCGCCGAACTGCTGGCGGTGGCTCGCGAGGTGCTCACCGGGATGCTCAGCGGTCAGGTCGCGGTGCTGGCCGACCTGCGGGCCGCCCGGGGCGTGGAAGGGGCAGAGACATGAGTTGGCTGAGCCGAATCCTGCGACTCGGCCGGGCCGCCGAGCCCGCCGGACCCGCACCCGAACCGGGCCCCGAACCGCCCACCGGGGTCAGCGGCTCGCTGCAGGTCCGCCACGTCGACGCCGGCTCCTGCAACGGCTGCGAGATCGAGATCGCGGCGGCGTTCGGGCCGGTCTACGACGCCGAACGCTACGGCACCCGCCTGGTCGCCTCCCCCCGGCACGCCGACGCGGTGCTGGTCACCGGCGTGGTCACCCACAACATGGCCGACCCGCTGCGCAAGACCGTCGCCGCCACCCCGCAACCGCGCGCGGTGATCGCCTGCGGCGACTGCGCGCTCAACCGCGGCGTCTTCGCCGACGGCTACGGCGTCGCCGGCGCGGTCGACGAGATCGTCGACGTCGACGTCGAGGTGCCCGGCTGCCCACCCACCCCCGATCAGATCGTCGCGGCCCTGCGGTCGGTGACCCGACGTTGACCGTTCTGCAGCGCGAATCGGCGCCGGCCCGCGATGCGGGCGCGGCCGCCAGCGCGGCGGCCACCGTCGGCCTCGGCGCCGGCGGTGTCGCGCTCGGGCTCGCCGGGATCGCCGGAGCGGTGCCGCCGGTGCGGATCGACTGGCTGGTGCCGCTGGTCGGGGTGCACCTGCACGTCGACCGGCTCGGCGGATTCTTCATCGCGCTCACCGGCGCGGTCGCGGTCGCGGTCGGCATCTACAGCGCCGGCTACCTGCGCCGGGACCGGCCCGGCCCGGTCGCGTTGACGGTGCTGCCCGTCTTCGTCGCCGCCCTCCTGCTGGTGCCCGCCGCCGGATCGGTGAGCACCTTCCTGCTGGCCTGGGAACTGATGGCGCTGGCCTCGGTCATCCTGGTCGCGACCGACCACCGGCGCCCCGCGGTGCGATCCGCGGCCGTGTTCTACGCGGTGATGACCCAGCTGGGATTCGTGGTGATCCTGCTCGGGCTGATGCTGCTGGGCGCCGCCGGGGGAGCCGACACCTTCGCCGATCTGGGGGCGGTGCCCGAACCGGTGCGCAGCATCGTGTTCGTGGCGACGTTCGCCGGGTTCGGCTCCAAGGCCGGTCTGCTGCCGCTGCACGCCTGGCTGCCGCGCGCCCACCCCGAAGCCCCCAGCCCGGTGTCGGCGTTGATGAGCGCGGCAATGGTCAACATGGGCATCTACGGGGTGATCCGGGTCGATCTGCAGCTGCTGGGCCCCGGGCCGCGCTGGTGGGGGCTGGTGCTGCTGGTCGTCGGGGCGCTCACCGCGGTCTACGGGGTGCTGCAGGCGGTGGTGGCCACCGACATCAAACGGCTGCTGGCCTACTCGACCGTGGAGAACATGGGCCTGATCACGCTGGCGCTGGGCGCGGCGGTCCTGCTCAGCGCCACCGCGATCGGGCCGGCCGCGCTGCTGGCGGTCACCGCGGCGCTGCTGCACCTGGTCGCCCACGGCGCCTTCAAATCCCTGGGCTTCCTGGGCGCCGGTTCGGTGCTCAGCGCCACCGGCCTGCGTGACCTCGACCGGCTCGGCGGACTGGCCCGCCGGATGCCCGCCACCGCAATCCTTTTCGGTATCGGCGCATTCGGTGCCACCGCGCTGCCCCTGGGCGCCGGCTTCGTCAGCGAGTGGCTGCTGGTGCAGTCGCTGATCCATGCCCGCCCCGACGCGGGCACCGTGGACACCGTCGTCGGCCTCGCCACACCGCTGGCCGTGGGCGCGGTGGCGCTCACCGCCGGACTCGGGGTGGCGGCAATGGCCAAGGCCTTCGGCTTCGGATTCCTCGCCCGCGCCCGCTCCACCGCGGCCGCCGAAGCGCGTGAGGCGTCCGCGACGATGATCACGGCCATGGCCGCACTGGCCGCCTGCTGCGTGGTGCTGGGCGTCG
Source organism: Mycobacterium sp. 1274756.6 (assembly GCF_001668625.1). Lineage (GTDB taxonomy): Bacteria > Actinomycetota > Actinomycetes > Mycobacteriales > Mycobacteriaceae > Mycobacterium. The sequence goes on along the minus strand of NZ_LZLJ01000050.1, from coordinate 40,169 downwards.
CACCGTTCGTGCTGATGCCCACCCTCGGCGCGGTGGTCCAGAGTCTGCCCGGTTTCGCCGAGGCCGACCTGAGCAGTCTCGGCCCCGTCCTCCGGCTGCCCGGCCTGGACGGCTCGGTGGCCCCGGGCCTGCTGGCCGCCGCCCTGCTCGGCGCCGTCGCGATCGCGGTGGCGTGCGCCTCCTGGACCGCGTGGCGGCGACCCGCCCCGGTCTCGGGCGCGCCGCTGTGGGATTGCGGCGCCGCCGAACTCACCCCGCGCATGCAGTACACCGCGACCTCGTTCGCGCAGCCGCTGCAGCAGGTCTTCGACGACGTGCTGCGCCCCGACACCGACATCGAGGTCACCCCGCAGCTGGAGTCGCGCTACCACGTCGAACGCATCGCCTACCGCGCCCGGCTGACCGATGCCTTCGAAGAGCGTCTCTACCTGCCGCTGCTGCGCGCCCTGACCGCGCTGGCCCGCGCGGTGCGCGCGGCCCACACCGGCAGCGTGCACCTGTACCTGGCCTACGGCGGCATCGGCGTGCTGATCGTGGTGGTGATCGCCCGATGACCCCCACCGCCTACCTGGCCGGCGTCGTGCAGCTGGCCGTGGTGATGCTGGGCGCCCCGCTGCTGGTCGGGCTGGTGCGCCAGGTGCGCGCCCGCGCCGAGGGGCGCCGCGGCGCCGGCGTCGGCCAGCCCTGGCGCGACCTGCGCAAGCAGCTGCGCAAACAACGCGTCACCCCCGAGGGCACCACGGTCGTCTTCCGGGCCGCCCCGGTGCTGCTGGCCGGCAGCACGCTGCTGATCGCCGCGATCGCGCCGCTGGTGGCATTGGGCTCGCCGCTGGACTCGGTCGCCGACCTGTTCGCGGTGGTGGGCCTGCTGTTCCTGGGCACCGTCGCGATGACGCTGGCCGGGGTCGACACCGCGACCGCGTTCGGCGGGATGGGCGCCAGCCGCCAGCTCACGTTCGCCGCCCTGGTCGAGCCCGCCATCCTGCTGGCGGTGTTCGCGCTGTCCATCCCGGCCGGTTCGGCCAACCTCGGCGCGATCGTCGGTCACGCCCTCGACCACCCCGGCCAGGTGCTGTCACTGACCGGGGTGCTGGCGTTCGCCGCGCTGGCGCTGGTGATCGTCGCCGAAACCGGCCGTCTGCCGGTCGACAACCCGGCCACCCACCTGGAGCTGACCATGGTGCACGAGGCGGTGGTGCTCGAGTACGCCGGACCGCGGCTGGCGCTGGTCGAATGGGCCGAAGGCATGCGGCTGTCGGTGCTGCTGGCGTTGCTGGCCAACCTGTTCCTGCCCTGGGGGGTAGCGCCGGCCGCACCCGGCCTGCTGCAGATCGGGATCGGTGTGGTGGCGATCGCGGTCAAGGTGGCGCTGCTGGCGGCGTTGCTGGCCGGCGCGGAGGTCTTCATCGCCAAGCTGCGGCTGTTCCGGGTCCCCGAACTCCTCGCCGGATCGTTCCTGCTGGCACTGCTCGCCGTCACCTTCGCCAACTTCGTTGCGATGCAAGGCTGATGCGATGACCGGATTCGACGACGGCAACGTGCTCGCGCTGGCAGCGGGCACCATGGTGCTCACCGCCGCACTGATCGTGTGGCGCCGTGACCTGCGCTCGATACTGTGGCTGCTCGCCGCCCAGGGCGTCGCCCTGGCGGCCATCCCGCTCATCCGCGGTGTGTGGGAACAGGATTGGCTGCTCATCACCATCGCCGGTGTGCTGCTCATGCTGCGCGCGGTGATCATGCCCGGCCTGCTGGCCCGCGCATTGCGCGGCGAACCGCACGCGCTGCGCGAAGCCCAGCCACTGGTCAACACCGCCAGTTCGCTGCTGGTCGCCGCCGCGCTGATCGTGGTGTCGTTCGCGGTCACCCGCCCGCTGGTGGAACTGGGCGCCGGACCGGCGAGCGGTGCGGTGCCCGCCGGGTTCGCGGTGGTGTTGATCGCGCTGTTCGTGATGGCGGTGCGCCGCCACGCGATCTCCCAGGCCGCCGGCTTCCTCATGCTCGACAACGGCATCACCGCGACCGCCTTCCTGCTCACCGCCGGAGTCCCGCTGATCGTGGAACTCGGTGCCTCGCTGGACGTCCTGTTCGCGGTGATCGTGCTCGGCGTGCTCACCGGACGCATCCAGCGGATGTTCGGCCGCACCGACCTCGACCAACTTCAGGAGCTGCGGGACTGATGAGCAGCCTGGTGATTCTGGCGATCGCCGCGCCCGTCGCGGCAGCCCTGCTCGCCCTCGCCGCGGGGTGGCAGCGCTGGACCGCGGTGGTCACCGCCTGCTCGGCGATGACGGTGTTGGCCGCCGGTGCCGTACTGGCCTGGCGCACCGGCGGCGCGGAGTACGTCCTGCTCGGCGGGGCGCTGCGGGTGGACGGTCTGACGGTGACCATGCTCATCGTCATCGGCGTGGTCGGCAGCCTGGCCGCCTGGGCGAGCATCGGCTACATCGACACCGAACTGGCCGCCGGGCGCACCGACGAGGCCGACGCCCGCCGCTACGGCGCCCTGACCCCGGCGTTCCTCGCCGCGATGGTGCTGGCGGTCTGCGCCAACAACATCGGGATCATCTGGGTGGCGGTCGAAGCCACCACGGTGATCACCGCGTTCCTGGTCGGGCACCGCCGCACCCGCGCCGCGCTGGAGGCGACCTGGAAGTACGTGATGATCTGCTCGGTCGGCATCGCCATCGCGTTCCTGGGCACGATCATGTTGCACTTCGCCGCCACCCACGCCGGCGTCGACTCGGCGACCGCCCTGAACCTCGACGTGCTGCTCACCCACGCCGCCGGCCTGGACCCGCAGATCACCCGGCTGGCCGGCGGGCTGCTGCTGATCGGCTACGGCGCCAAGGTCGGCTTGGTGCCCTTCCACGGCTGGCTGGCCGACGCGCACAGCCAGGCCCCGGCGCCGGTCTCGGCGCTGATGAGCGGGGTGCTGCTCGCCGTGGCGTTCTCGGTGCTGATCCGGCTCAAACCGATCGTCGACGCCGCGGCCGGCCCGGAGTTCATGCGCGCTGGGCTGCTCACCGTCGGGCTGGCCTCACTGGCGGTGGCGGTTCTGCTGCTCACCCTCACCGGCGATCTCAAACGGATGCTGGCGTATTCCTCGATGGAGAACATGGGGCTGATCGCGATCGCCGCCGCCGTCGGGACCCGACTGGCGATCGCCGCCCTGCTGCTGCACGTGCTGGCCCACGGGGTCGGCAAGACGCTCGCGTTCCTCGCCGGCGGTCAGCTGCAGGCGGCGCACGACAGCACCACGATCACCGACCTCACCGCGGTACTGGCCCGCTCCCGGCTGGTCGGTGGCGCCTTCGCGGTCGGCATCGCGGTGCTCGCCGGGTTACCGCCGTTCGCGATGTTCGCCAGCGAGATCTCCATCGCCCGCGCCCTGGCCGACGCCGACCTGGCCTGGGTTCTGGGTGTGACGCTGCTGCTGATCGTGATCGGGTTCGCCGCCCTGATCGGTAACGCCTCCCGGGTGTTGCTGGGTCGTCCCGACCCCGGCGCGCCCCCGATCGGTGCGCCGGCGACCATCGCCGCCGCGCTGGTCACCGGGATCGTGGTCTCGGCCGCGCTGGGCGTCACCGCCGGCCCGCTGGTCGGCCTTTTCGACACCGCCGCAACCCAGGTGGGGGTGAGCTGATGGGCACCGCACCGACCCGCCGCACGGTCGGCCACGACGAACTCGGCGAGACCGCCGCCGGGCTGTTCGCCGACGGCTTCCGGCTGGCGCTGGTGGCCGGCCACGACGACGGCGACGCCGGTTTCCGCGTCGTCTACCTGTTCCTGGCCGGGCGCCCCGACCGGCGCGTGGAGCTGACGGTCACCACCGACCGGGACCGGCCCCGGGTGCCGTCGCTGGACCAGTTCTCGTTCCCGGCCGGGCGTTTCGAACGCGAGATGCTCGATCTCTACGGCATCGAACCGGTCGGCCACCCGCGCCCGCGCCGGCTGGTGCGCCACGCGCACTGGCCCGATGACTGGCACCCGATGCGCCACGACGCCGGACCGCCGCCCCCGTTCCGGCCGGCCGGCCGGTTCCCGTTCCTGGAGGTCGAGGGCCCGGGCGTCTACGAGATCCCGGTCGGACCGGTGCATGCCGGGCTGATCGAGCCCGGCCATTTCCGGTTCTCCGCGATCGGCGAATCGATCATCCGGCTCAAGGCCCGGCTGTGGTTCGTCCACCGCGGGGTGGAGAAACTCTTCGAGGGCCGCGCCGCCGGGGACGCGGTGGAGTTGGCCGAACGGATCAGCGGCGACACGTCCGCCGGCCACGCGCTGGCCCACAGCCTGGCCGTGGAGCAGGCGCTCGGCGTCGACCTGCCCGACTGGGTGCACCGGCTGCGGGCGATGCTGGTCGAACTGGAACGGCTCTACAACCACGTCGCCGACATGGGCGCGCTGGCCAACGACGTCGGGTTCTCGCTGGCCAACGCGCACGCCCAGCGGGTGCGGGAGCGGCTGCTGCGGATCAACGCCGCGGTCACCGGGCATCGCCTGTTGCGGGACGCCATCCGGCCGGGCGCGCTGAGCCTGCGCAGCCTGCCCGATCCGGCCGAGTTGGCGGCGGCGGCCGGCGACGTCGCCGAGATCGCCGAACTGTCCCTGCGCAACTCGGTGATCTACGACCGGTTCGCCGAGACCGGGGTGCTGCGCCGGGGCGACGCGCAGGCGCTGGGCTGCCTGGGCTACGTGGCCCGCGCCAGCGGCCTGCGCACCGACGCCCGCCTCGACCACCCGATGATCGAGTTGCCGGTGCGGGAAGTGACCGGCGAGGCCGGCGACGTGCTGGCCCGCTACACCGCCCGCCGCGACGAGTTCGCCGCCTCGGTCCGGCTGATCGCCGACCTGGTGGCCGGCCACGGCGAGACCCTGGCGTTCACCGCGCCGCTCGGACCCGCCGGGCAGCCCGGCTCCGGGGTGGGCATCGTCGAGGGCTGGCGCGGCACCCTGGTGCACCGGGTCGAGGTCGACGCCGCCGGCCGCCTCACCCGCGCCAAGGTCGTCGACCCGTCCTGGTTCAACTGGCCGGCGCTGCCGGTGGCGATGAACGACACGATCGTCCCGGACTTCCCCCTGGTCAACAAGAGTTTCAACCTGTCCTACGCCGGAAACGATCTGTGACCGGTGAGCGTGACGCCGGCGTCGACCCCGCAGCCGTCGGCCGGGACCGGGTACGGCACGATGGACTCGTGCCTGACTTCGAAGCCGACACAGTCGACGCCGACCTGTTGATCGACTTCCAGGGCGTGTCGCTGCGCCGGGGCGGTCAGACCCTCGTCGGCCCGCTGGACTGGTCGGTGGAGCTCGACGAGCGCTGGGTCATCGTCGGACCCAACGGGGCCGGCAAGACCTCCCTGCTGCGCATCGCAGCGGCCGCCGAGCACCCCTCGAGCGGGGTGGCCCACGTGCTCGGCGCGCGGCTGGGCTGCGTCGACGTCACCGAACTGCGCGCCCGGGTCGGGCTGAGCTCCTCCTCACTGGCCCACCGGATTCCCGACGACGAGATCGTGCGCGACCTGGTGGTCTCCGCCGGGTACGCGGTGTTGGGCCGCTGGCGGGAGCGCTACGACGACATCGACTACGAGCGCGCCGTCGACCTGCTGGAGAGCCTGGGCGCCGAACACCTCGCCGACCGGCGGCACGGCACCCTCTCGGAGGGGGAGCGCAAGCGGGTGCTGATCGCGCGCGCCTTGATGACCGACCCGGAGTTGCTTCTGCTCGACGAGCCGGCCGCCGGGCTGGACCTGGGCGGGCGCGAGGAACTGGTGGCGCGGTTGACCGACCTGGCCGCCGACCCGGACGCACCGGCGCTGGTGCTGGTCACCCACCACGTGGAGGAGATCCCGCCGGGCTTCAGCCACTGCCTGTTGCTGTCGGAGGGGGCGGTGGTGGCCGCGGGCCTGCTGCCCGATGTGCTCACCGCGGAGAACCTGTCGGCGGCGTTCGGGCAGTCGATCGCCCTGGACGTGATCGACGGACGCTACTTCGCCCGCCGCACCCGCACCCGCGCCGCCCACCGGAGGCCCTCATGACGCCGCTGCCCGCCCGCCCGGCCGCCACCGTGATGCTGGTGCGCGACTCCACCGACGGCGTCGACGTGTTCTTGATGCGCCGCGCGGCGAGCATGGAGTTCGCCCCGCGGGTGATGGTGTTTCCCGGCGGCGGTGTCGACAAACGCGACCGCACCGACATCGCCTGGGCCGGACCGCAACCGGCGTGGTGGTCGCAGCGCTTCGGCGTCGAACCGGAGCTGGCCGGGGCACTGGTGTGCGCGGCGGCACGCGAGACCTTCGAGGAGTCCGGGGTGCTGTTCGCCGGACCGGCCGACGATCCGGCGACGATCGTCTCCGACGCCTCCATTTACGGCGACGCCCGGAAAGCGTTGGCGGACAACTCGTTGTCGTTCGCGGAGTTCCTGCGCACCGAGCACCTGGTGCTGCGCGCGGATCTGTTGCGGCCGTGGGCGAACTGGGTGACCCCGGAAGCCGAACGCACCCGCCGCTACGACACCTACTTCTTCGTCGGCGCGATCCCGGAAGGCCAGCGCGCCGACGGGGAGAACACCGAGGCCGACGAGGCCGACTGGGTCGCGCCTCGCGCCGCCCTCGACGACTTCGCCGCGGGCCGCAATCTGCTGTTGCCGCCGACCTGGACCCAACTGGACTCGCTTGCCGGGCGCAGTGTCGCGGAGGTGCTGGAGGTGGAACGCCAGATCAGCCCGATCCAGCCGGATCTGGTCATCGACGGCGACAACTGGACCGTGGAGTTCTTCGACTCCGAGCGGTACAACACGGCGCTGCGGCAGCGCCCCGACGGCCTCCCGGCGGGCTGGGGTCAATGAGCGAGTTCATCGGGTTGCACGTCGACGCCGAGCAGCCGGGCGTGGCGACGATCGTGATCTCGCGTCCGCCCACCAACGCGCTGACCCGCCAGGCCTATCGGGAGCTCGGGGCCGCAGCGGAGGAGGCGGCGCAGCGCGACGACATCAGCGCGGTGATCCTCTACGGCGGCCACGAAATCTTCAGCGCCGGAGACGATGTGCCCGAGCTGCGCACCCTCAACGACGCCGAGGCCACCGCGGCGAGCCGGCTGCGCCGCGACACCGCGGCGACCGTGGCCGCCATCCCCAAGCCGACGGTCGCGGCGGTCACCGGCTACGCGCTGGGCGGCGGGCTGGGTTTGGCGCTTGCCGCGGACTGGCGGGTGGCGGGGGACAACGTGAAGTTCGGCGCGACCGAGATCCTGGCCGGCCTCGCGCCGGATACCGGCACGCTGAGCCGGCTGAGCCGCACCGTGGGTGCGGCGCGCGCCAAGGAGCTGGTATTTTCCGGCCGGTTCTTCGACGCCGAAGAGGCGCTCGACCTCGGGTTGATCGAGGAGATGGTGGCCCCCGACGGGGTGTACGAGGCCGCGTCGGCCTGGGTGCGGCGGTTCCTCGACGCGCCGGCGCAGGCGCTGTCGGCGGCCAAAGCCGGCATCGACGACGCCTTCGCCTAGACCCGCCTCGGCGGGCCGGGGGAGCGCCCGGCCGGTGTCTTCTGACCGGGGTCCTCGGCTTCGCCGGCCGTGTGATCAGCGGTAATCGGCCCATCCGACACGGTCCGAAAATTTTTCGGACCAACCCTTGACCTGAGTACAGCCTTAAAGTAACTTAACCCCAACTTTGCGATACGAGACGGCTCGTATCGAAACGATGACGTGTGAGGACCGCGCCATGCAACAGCTCGCTTCCCGCCCCTGGGCCACCACCGCCGTCGCGCTCGCCGGGGCCGGCATGGTTGCCGCCGCCCCGGTGGTCACCCCGCTGCCGAACGTGCAGATCCCGGAGATTTCGGTCCACGACATCTCGGTCCAGTTGATGAGCACGGCAGATGTCGTCATCGACTTCATCCGCCACGGCGAGTCCACGGACAACATCGCCAACCTCGTCGGGACTGTCCCCACCGGGGCTGGCCTGACAGACGACGGGATCACGCAAGCCAAGGCGATTGGCGACATCTTGAAGTTGGCCCAACCGAATCTCGGTCCAAACGGTTTTGGAGCGATTACCAGTGAGAACCAGGTTTTCGCTTCCGAATTCTTGCGAGCCCAACAGACTGCGTGGCCCCTTCTTCACGCTATTTTGGGCGATAGTGGCGCTGGCACTTCTATGCCGACTGAGTTGGCAGATGTCGGTGCGGCTATTAAGGGGCTTCCGTCGGACAACGTTTTGGCGGGCCTCAACGAGATTAACGCCGGCCTCCTGGACAAGGGGTCGCTGCTGGGATCACTCATGCAACCGCTCGGGCGGCTCAACGAGATCCTCTACATCCTGCCGCCGTTCCTGTGGACACTCGGCTTCCCGATCGTGCCGGAGTGGGGCTCGCTCGACAATTTCAACGGGGTCGTGTTCAACGACAACTTCAGCGGGGCCGTCAATACGATCTATGGCAGTCTCGTGAATCAGTCCGGGGAGCTAGCGGACCCGAGTGTCAATAACGCCGCCGCCTTCTCCCACGCCGCGGCGATCATGGCCTGGACCCAGATGAACGTCAACAACCCGAACCCGTTGATGATGTTCACGGATCCGCTGAGCAACACAAGCCAGGTAGTGGTCAGCGGGAACCCGATCGATGGGTGGGTTTTGGAGAGCTGGAACGGCACTGACGTTCTGCCCGCCAACCTCTGGCAAGACCTCTTCGTCAACACTCGCGATCTGATGGTCGCCCCGCAGGCTGCGCTCACGCATCTGGGGGAGTCGCTGATCGCCTTCGACCCGAGCGACATTCCTGGGTCGTTGCAGAACGTTTTCGGCACGCTGCAAACCGGCCTCACCGACATCTTCCAGACGACCCTCGGCTACCCCGGCGCCATGATTAGCGACATCATCGACGCCTTCCAAGGCAACTTCATGCACGAGTTCGGAATCGATGCCCTGATGCAGCTCTTCAGCGGACTCGGCGGCGGCGGGCTGCTGCCGCTGGACTTCGCCGACCTGCTGCCGTCGATGGGCGGTGACATGGCCGCCATGGTCGGCGGCGACCTCCTCGCCAGCATCTTGACCAGCCTGGCGTTCTGATCGGGCAACGGCCGGGTCGTGTCGCGGGATCCCCCCACCGCCCACGACCCGGCCGTTGCACCACGCCGCGAAACCCACCGCAGAAACACCCGCTCCTCACGCATTTCTCAGCTAAGGTTCGCGGCACGATGTTCAGTCACGGGCGAACCCGCTGCGCCGCCGCCGTTGTGCTGGCGGGGCTGATCGCCGTCGCCCCCGCGACGACACCGCAAACCCACCCGTCCGCGACCCCGCTGATCCAGCTACTGGCCGACACCGTGGTGCTGGACCTGATCCGGCACGGCGAATCGGCCGACAACGTCGCCGGCATCCTCGGCACCGCCGCGCCGGGCGCGCTGCTCACCGGCGCCGGCCGTGGCCAGGCATTTGAAATCGGGAGTCAACTCTTCGGCGGGGGAGAAGGGCCGATCACCGACCCAGCGCAGGTGTGGGTCTCGCAATTGCTGCGGACTCAGCAAACGGCCTGGCCGCTGCTCGAATTGCTCAAGGGCGCGCCCGGCGAACCGGTACCGATCCCCGATGCGGCGGCCGACCTCGCCGGCGCGTTCAGCCCGGCGCACATCCTCCCCGGCCTCAACGAAATCCACGCCGGCCTGGTCAACGACCTCCCGGCGATCCCGTTCGCCCCGTTCTACATCCTGCCGCCGGTCGCCTGGGCCCTCGGCTTCCCGCTGGTGCCGATGCTGGGCTCCCCGGATGTCAACGGGTTCGTCTTCAGCGACCGCTTCGGCGACGCGATCGAAACCATCTACGAAACCGGCGGCGCCCACCAGGTCGCCTTCTCCCACAGCGCGGCGATCATGTTCTGGACGCAGATGAACGTCACCAACCCCGACCCGACGCTGCTGCTGACCCACCAGTTGTCCAACACCGGCATCATCGAACTCAGCGGCAACCCCGTCGACGGCTGGACCCTGGTCAACTGGGACGGGGTGGATGTCGCGCCCGACCCGAACCTGTGGCAGAGCCTGTTCGTCGACACCCGCGAGCTGCTCATCGCCCCGCAGGCCGCGCTCTGGAACCTCTGGCAGGCACTGCCCGGCGCGGACCTCGCCGACATCCTCGCCACCGCCCACACCGGGCTCGTCGACACCCTGCACACCACCCTCGGTTTCCCGCTGGCGATCCTCGACGACGTCGCCGGCGCACTGCCCGGATTGGGTGGGGATCTGGCCGCGATGCTGCCCGGCGACCTCGGCGCCCTGATCACCGCAATCGCGACCGCCTTCTAGGCGCCGACCGCGGTTTTCCCCCCGCCGTGACCGGCCGTTACGCTGCCCTCATGACCAGTATCGACCCGGCGCCCAACCCGCACGCCACCGCCGAAGAGGTGGAAGCCGCCCGGCACGACAGCAAGCTCGCCCAGATCCTCTACCACGACTGGGAAGCCGAGAGCTACGACGACAAATGGTCGATCTCCTACGACCAGCGCTGCGTGGACTACGCCCGCGGCCGCTTCGACGCCATCGTGCCCGCCGACGAGCGCCGCAACCTGCCCTACGACCGCGCCCTGGAACTGGGCTGCGGCACCGGCTTCTTCCTGCTCAACCTGATGCAGTCCGGGGTCGCCCGCCGCGGCAGCGTCACCGACCTGTCCCCGGGCATGGTCAAGGTCGCCACCCGCAACGGCGAATCCCTGGGCCTCGACGTCGACGGCCGGGTCGCCGACGCCGAAGGCATCCCCTATGACGACGACACCTTCGACCTGGTGGTCGGCCACGCCGTGCTCCACCACATCCCCGACGTCGAACTGTCGCTGCGCGAGGTGCTGCGCGTGCTCAAGCCCGGCGGCCGGTTCGTGTTCGCCGGCGAACCCACCACCGTCGGCAACACCTACGCCCGCGGCCTGTCCACCCTGACCTGGCGGCTGGCCACCAACCTCACCCGGCTGCCCGGGCTGGAGAGCTGGCGGCGCCCCCAGACCGAACTCGACGAATCCTCCCGCGCCGCCGCCCTGGAAGCCGTCGTCGACCTGCACACCTTTGACCCGGCCGACCTGGAACGCATGGCCACCTCCGCGGGCGCGGTCGACGTGGAGACCGCCAGCGAGGAATTCACCGCCGCCATGCTGGGCTGGCCGGTGCGCACCTTCGAAGCCGCCGTCCCGCCCGGCCGGCTCGGCTGGGGCTGGGCCCGCTTCGCGTTCACCAGCTGGACCAGCCTGAGCTGGGTCGACGCCAACCTGTGGCGCCGCGTGGTGCCCAAGGGCTGGTTCTACAACGTCATGGTCACCGGGGTAAAGCCCTCCTGACCGACGCTCACCCCGCCGAGGGTTTCGCCGCCGCCGACGTCGCCTACCTGCACTCCGAAGCCGGCGCGACCGCCCTGGCCGAGGTCGCCGGCTATCCGCTGACCGGCGCCACCCGGGTCGCCGACGTGGCCGCCGCCCGCGTCCGCTTCGGCGACCACGCGCCGACGCTGATCGCCACCGTCCTGGCGCGGCGACGCGCCCAGACCAAACTCGCCGGGCTGCCGGGGGTGGGGCAGTGGCTGTTCACCGAACCCGCCCTGCAGCAGGCCAGCGCCGCCCCGGTCGCCCGCCACCGCGCCCAGCGGCTCGCCGGCCGCACGGTGCACGACGTGACGTGTTCGATCGGCACCGAACTCGCCGCCCTGCACGACTGCGCCGCGACCGCGCTGGGCAGCGACATCGACCCGGTGCGCCTGGCGATGGCGCGCCACAACCTGCCCGACGAGGTGCTGCTGTGCCGCGCCGACGCGTGCCGGCCGATCAGCCGCGACGCGGTGGTGCTCGCTGACCCGGACCGCCGGGCCGGCGGCCGGCGCCGCTTCGACCCGCGCGCCTACCGGCCGGCCCTCGACGCCCTGCTGGCCGCGCATCGCGGCCGCGACCTGGTGGTCAAATGCGCCCCCGGCATCGACTTCGCCGCGGTGACCGACCTCGGCTTCGACGGCGAGATCGCCGTCACCTCGCTGGCCGGATCGGTCCGGGAAGCCTGCCTGTGGTCGGCCGGGCTGACCGGCGGCGGGAGCCGCCGCCGCGCGGTCGTGCTCGACCGCGGCGAGGAGATCACCGACACCGAACCGGACGACTGCGCGGTCGGCGCGGCCGGACGCTGGATCGTCGACCCCGACGGCGCCGTCGTGCGCGCCGGCCTGGTCCGCCAGTACGCGGCCCGGCACGGATTGTGGCAACTCGACCCGGCCATCGCCTACCTCTCCGGGGACCACCTGCCCGCCGGGGTGCGCGGCTTCGAGGTTCTCGAGCAACTCCACTACAGCGAAAAGCGGCTGCGGCAGGCGCTGGCCCGCCACGACTGCGGCGCGCTGGAGATCCTGGTCCGCGGCCTCGACGTCGACCCCGACGCGCTGCGCCGGCGGCTGCGGCTGCGCGGCGACCGGGCACTGTCGGTAGTGCTCACCCGCCTGGGGGCCGGGGCGGGCGCCCGGGCCACGGCGTTCGTCTGCCGCCCCTCGCACTGATTTCGGCTCACAGGAAACGTCCGGGGTGCATACAGCGCCAGGGCAGTAACAGCTGTCAAGCTGGCCCGCAGGAGGCGCCCATGACGATGAACGACCGGGTCGGAACAGCCCGCGTGCGCGCCGAACCCGCACCTCGCGAACACCCGATCGCCGGTGAGCGCACCGCATCCTGGCAGCGGTTGCGCCGTCGACACCGGCAGTGGCGATACCGCGGCGCCTAACCGCCACAGGTTTCGCCCCGTCTCGCCGCGGCAGTGCCGTGCACTGCCGTCTAACACCCACCGAGGTGACAATGACATGGAATTCGCACTGCTGCCGCCGGAAATCAACTCGCTGCGCATCTACACCGGCCCGGGATCGGGGCCGATGCTGGCCGCCTCGGCGGCCTGGGACGGGCTCGCCACCGAACTACGGTCGGCGGCCGCGGCGTACCACTCGGTGATCCAGGAGCTCACCGCCACCTCGTGGCTGGGTCCGTCCTCGCTGGCGATGGCCGCCGCCGCCGCGCCCCAGGTGGCGTGGCTCAACGGCACCGCCACCCAGGCCGAACAGACCGCCATCCAAGCCAAGACGGTCGCCGGGGCCTATGAGACCGCCTTCGCCGCCACCGTGCCGCCGCCGGTGATCGCCGCCAACCGGGCGCTGCTGGCGACGCTGGTCGCCACCAACATCCTCGGTCAGAACACCGCCGCGATCGCCGCGGCCGAAGCACACTACGCCGAGATGTGGGCCCAAGACGTCGCCGCCATGTACGGCTACGCCGCGACCGCGGGCGCCGCCAGCCAACTCGAACCGTTCGCCCCCGCGCCGCCGACCAGCAACCCGGCGTCCGCCGTGCCGCAGGCCGGTGCCACCGCCGCGGCCGGCACGGCCCGCGCTACGCTGGCGCAGGTGGCGACCGCGCTGCCGCACAGCCTCGCCGCCACCCCGGCGCCCGCGGCCGCCGCTTCCGCCCCGCTGGACTCGCTGAACAGCTTCATCAGCGGGCCGCTCTCCCCGCTGTCGCTGTTCCCGGTCGCCGGAGTGCCGTTCCTGCTCGGGATCCAAAGCTTCCTGCTCCCGCTCAACGGCCAGAACCTCGCCGAGGCGATGGCCCGCAACCAGCCGCCGACGGCCATGTTCGTCTCCAACGCCCCGACCGCCCCCGCCACCGCGGCCGCCCGGCCGCCCCTGACCGCGGGGCTGGGCAACGCGGGAACGGTCGGCAAGCTGTCGGTGCCGCAGACCTGGGCGACCACCGCGCCCGCGGTCAAACCGATCGCCTCGGTGCTGCAGACCGCCACGGCGGCAGGCGAAACCGAAACCGCCGAACTCAGCGGCGCGAACCTGCTGAGCCCGATGGGACTGTCGGCGCTCGCCGGGCGCGCCACCGCCAACGTCGGCGGAGCCACCGCGCGCACCGTCACCGTCGGCGACGGCACCACCGGCGCGACGACCGCCACCATCATCGTCCTGCCGCCCGACGAGTGACCGCCGAAGCTGGGATACCGCAATGGATTTCGGAATGATGCCGCCGGAGGTCATCTCCGCGCTGATCTATGCCGGTCCTGGGCCGGAGTCGATGGTGGCCGCATCGGTGGCCTGGCAGCAACTCGCCGCCGAACTGCGCGCCACCGCGGGCGGCTACACCGCCGCCATCACCACGCTGACCGGCGAGGGCTGGCAAGGCCCGTCGTCGGCGGCGATGGCCGCCGCCGCCCAGCCCGTCATCGCCTGGCTCACCACCACCGCGGCCCACGCCGAGCACACCGCGGGCCAGGCGCAGGCGGCGGCCACCGCGTTCGAGACCGTGTTCGCCGCGGTCGTGCCGCCACCGCTGATCGCCGCCAACCGCGCCCGGCTGGCCACGTTGCAGGCGAGCAACGTCCTCGGCCAGAACACCGCGGCGATCGCGGCCACCGAAACCGAGTACGCCGCCATGTGGGCGCAGGACGCGGCCGCGATGTCCGGCTATGCCGCGGAATCGGTTGCGGCCAGCAGGCTGACCCCGTTCATCCCGCCGAAGCCGGCCGCCAACCCGGCCGGTCCGGCCCAGCCGGCGGCGCAGGCGGCCGCCGCCGGAGCCCGCTCGGCGCTGCCGCAGGCGATGAACCTGGCACAGAGTTCGCCGCTCGCCGCCCCCAACCCGCTGCAGTCGCTGTCCACGATCGCCGCCGACGTGGAGCTGATCCCCAAGGCCATCCTGCCGTTCAACGACGCGGCGATCTCGGTGCTCATGGGGCTGGGCCTGGGCACCCGGGCGGTGCAGAAGGGGCGCCCGCCGGCCACCGCCGGGCCGCGGGTGCCGGTGGTCGTCAGCGCCACCCGGCCCGTCGAGTGGCCGACGGTCTCGGCGCAGCTGGGCCGCGCCCCCGTGGTGGGCAGGCTGGCGGTGCCGCCGAGTTGGACGGTGGCCACCCCGGAGATCCGGCTGGCGGCCGGCGCCCTGCAGGACAGCGGCGCCGCGACGACGGGCGTCCCGGCCGGGGTGCTCGGGCAGGTGGCCGGGGCCGGCGCGGTCGGCAGCGCGCTCGGCGGCATGACCGAACGCGCCGTCGGCGGCACCGTCGCGCGGGTCGGACGGCTCGGCGGCAGCGGCAAAGACACCCCGGAGAAGCTCAAGAAGGTGCTCGCCGAACTGTCGGCCAAACCGGAATCGGTACAGCACTGGCACACCGATCAGGCCGATCTGGAGAGCCTGCTGGCGCGGCTGGCCAAACAACCCGGCATCCACGCCGTGCACCTTTCGTCCGGAGACACCGCCAAACTCGTCCCACCGGAATCCTCGCCCGGCACCTAACGGCAGCGCGGGCCGGTAAGCTCAACTGCTCCAGCACCATTGGTCCACCACCGACACGAGGCATCCGATGACGCGCAGACCCACCGTGGCCGCCCTGCTGGCCGCCGCAACGGCGGCGGCCCTCTACGGCAGCCCGACCGCCGCCGCCGAGCCGGGCTGCGCGGACCTCGGCGGCACGGTCGACGGGGCCGCGTTCTGCCAGATTCACGTGACCGACCCGGATTACACGCTCAACCTGGAGTTCCCCACCGATTACCCCGACCAGCAGACGCTGACCGACTACGTGGTGCAGAACCGCGACGGCTTCCTCAGCGTGGCGCAGATGCCGGCCGCCCGCGGCGTGCCCTACGAGATGGACGGTACCGCCGAGCGGTACCAGTCCGGGCAGCCGCCGCAGGGCACCAGCAGCGTGGTGCTCAAGGTCTTCCAAACGCTGGGCGGGCCGCACCCCTCGACGTGGTACAAGGCGTTCAACTACGACCGGCGCCGCCAGCAGCCGATCACCTTCGACACGCTGTTCGCCCCCGGCACCAAGGCCCTCGAGGTGATCGCCCCGCTGGTGCAACGCGACTTGGAAGGGCAGCTGGGCTGGCGCGCCACCATGCTGCCCGGCACCGGCAGCGACCCGACGCACTACCAGAACTTCGCGATCACCGACGACGAGCTGATCTTCTTCTTCGCCCCCGGCGAGCTGCTGCCCTTGGCGGCGGGGGAGACCAGCGCGCGGGTGCCCCGCGACGCGATCCCGCCGCTGGCGGTCGGCTGAGCCCGGATCAGGCCGGGGCGAAGCTGTAGACCTGGCCGCGGCTGGTGGCGGTCACCACCCGGCCGTCGGCGCCCACCGACACCCCCAGCGGGAACCCGGCCGCCTCCGGCAGCGGATAGCTGTTGAGGGTGTGGCCGTCCGCGGGATCGAACACCAGCAACGACAGCCCGGACGGGCCCACCGAGGTGCCGTCGACGACGGTGTAGCCCGCCGCCGCGCCGGCCAGACTCGACGTGGACAGCGGGGTGACATCGGCGCGGCGCCACAGCTGTTCGGCCTTGTCGCCGCGGTCGGCGAAGGCGACCAGCTCGGTCTGCGGGCCGCCGCCGGCGACGATCGTGCCGTCCGGGGTGACCGTCGGCGGGGTCTGGGCCAGAAAGCCCAGCGGCACCGACCATTTCGGCGTCCCGTCCGCACTGTGCAGCGCCCACAGCCGTTGATCGCGGCCGTTGACGTAGACCGTCTCACCGTCGGCGGAGAACACCGGGCTGGCCAGCACCCCGGCGCCGACCGCGTCGCTCGTCCACGCCCGGCTGAGCAGCGGACTGCCGCCGGGGGTGTAGCGCAGACCCACCAGCACGGCGGCGTCGGAGTGCGGCTCCCACAGGCCCAGCACCACGGTGTTCTGCGCCGCCGAGTACGCCGGCGCGGCCGCCACCGGGCACTCCGGGCCGGCCGTCGCGCAGTCGGCCAGACCACGCCGCGAATCGGTCGGGTCGACGCCGTCGACCAGGTCCAGCGCGCTGCCCACGACGGTGCCGCGATGCGCGTCGAACACCAGCACCTGGCCCAGATGGGTGACCACCAGCAGCCGGCCCGGGTCCAGCAGCCGCGGGGTGGCCGGCATCCCGATCACCGGCTGGCGCCACCGGATCCACTGGGTGATCGGGAACGCCATGATCTGGCCGGGCTCGCCGACGTAGAGGTTGTCGAAGGCGTCGAACAGCGCCCCGGCGAAGCCGCCGCCCTGCACCAGCCGGGTGCACCAGCGCTGCCTGCCGGTGTTGTCGTTCTCCCACTCCATCAGCGAGCAGCCGTCCTCGGTCTGGGCGTTGACCGCCAGATAGCCCGACTCGCTGAGGGCCACCCCGGCGCCCAGAGCGCCCTTGACCGAGCGGGTCCAGTCCAGGGTCAGCGCGGCGGCGCCCGCGGTCGCGGTGTAGCTGGAGTTGGCGGCGTCGGCCAGCGGCGCGGGCCAGCCCGGGGCGGCGACCGGCTCGACCCAGGAGTCGGTGGTGGAGCAGCCGGCCAGCGTGATCACCAGCACGGCGGCCGTCGAAAGGCACCGGCGAAGCATCAGGTGAGAGTATCTCGTGGCCCGAAACGGCTCGCGTAGGCTTTGCGGTCATGACGACCATGTGGGGCGCGCCGATCCACAAACGCTGGCGAGGTTCCCGGCTGCGCGACCCCCGGCAGGCGAAGTTCCTGACCCGGGCGTCGCTGAAATGGGTGTTGGCCAACCGCGCCTACACCCCCTGGTACCTCGTGCGGTACTGGCGGCTGCTCAAATTCAAACTGCAGAACCCGCACATCATCACCCGCGGCATGGTGTTCCTCGGCAAGAACGTGGAGATCCAGGCCACCCCGGAACTCGCCCAGCTCGAGCTGGGCCGCTGGGTGCACATCGGGGACAAGAACACCATCCGCGCCCATGAGGGCTCGCTGCGCTTCGGCGACAAGGTGGTGCTGGGTCGCGACAACGTCATCAACGCCTACCTCGACGTGGAGTTGGGTGATTCGGTGCTGATGGCCGACTGGTGCTACATCGTGGACTTCGACCACAAGATGGACGACATCAACCTGCCGATCAAGGATCAGGGCATCGTCAAAAGCCCGGTGCGCATCGGCCCGGACACCTGGGTGGCGGCCAAGGTCACCGTGCAGCGCGGCTCCACGATCGGGCGCGGCTGCGTGCTCGGCTCGCACGCCGTCGTGCGCGGCAACATCCCCGACTATTCGATCGCGGTCGGCGCGCCGGCCCGGGTGGTCAAGAACCGCAAGCAGGCCTGGGAGGCCACCGCGGCCGAACGCGCCGAGCTGGAGGCCGCGCTGGCCGACATCGAGCGCAAGAAAGCCGCCCGCTAGCGCGGATCGGCTCAGCGGTCGGGCAGCGCGTGCTCGACGATCGGGCGGCGCGGCTGCGGTTGGCGCACACCGCGTTTGGCCGACAGGTACACCCCGGCGGTCTCCTCGGCGACGGTCTGCCAGGCGAAGTCGGCGGTGAGCCGGTCCCGCGCCGCGCGGGCGCGGGACTGCGCGGCCGCCGGGTCGTCGAGCACCGCGCAGACCGCCGCGGCCAGCGCCGCGGGATCCCTGGGCGGACAAGACAGTCCGGTCAGCCCGTCGACCACCAGCTCGCCGAGCCCACCGACGTCGGCGGTCACCAGCGGGGTGCCCGCCGCGGCGGCCTCCAGGGCGGCCAGCCCGAACGGCTCGTAGTGGCTGGGCAGCACCGCCGCGTCGGCGCGGTGCAGCAGCGCCAGCAGTTCGTCGTGGTCGAGGCGCCCGACGAACCGGGTCGCCTTGAGCACCCGGTGCTTGCGGGCTCGCTCGACCAGCCAGTCCTGCTGGGTGCCGTCGCCGGCCACGGTCAAGGTGGTGCCGGGGTGGCCGCGGCGGATGCGCGGCAGCGCCGCGATCGCCTCCTGGATGCCCTTCTCGTACTCCAGCCGGCCCACATACAGCAGCTCCGGCGGCCCGTCGTGGCGGCGGCGCGCGGCGAACGGCCAGCGGTCGGCGTCGATGCCGTTGCGGATCACGGTGGTCTCGGCCAGGCCGGGGCCGAACAGTTCGGTGATCTCCTCACGCATCGACGCCGAACAGGTGATCAGGCAGTCGGATTCGTGGGCGAGCCACGACTCGACCGCGTGCACCTGGCGGCTGATCGGCCCGGACACCCAGCCCGAGTGCCGGCCCGCCTCGGTGGCGTGCAGCGTGGAAACCAGGGGGACGTCGTGGAATTCGGCCAGTGCGATCGCCGGGTGGGCGACCAGCCAGTCGTGGGCGTGCACGACGTCGGGGCGCCACAGTTCGTCGCCGCCCGGCGTTTTGATGGTCAGCCCGGCGCGCACCATGGCGTGGCCCATCGCCAACGTCCAGGCCATCATGTCGTCGCCGAAGGAGAACTCGTGTGGGTCGTGTGCGGCGGCCACCACCCGCACCCCCTCGTGGACCTCGTCGGAGGACGGGTGGGTGCTCGGGTCGGTGTCGGCGGGCCGGCGCGCCAGCACCACCACCTCGTGGCCGGCCTCGACCAGCGCCACCGCCAGGTGGTGGACGTGCCGGCCCAGGCCGCCCACCACCACCGGTGGGTACTCCCAGGACACCATCAAGATCTTCATGGCCGCGGCAGCCTCCGGGCGTCCAGGGCGCCGAACAGGTTGTCGGCGCGGTTCCAGCCGTCGGCGATCCGGCGGGCGGTCGTACGGCGGCCCGACGCCAGCGCGTCGGCGATCTCGCGGGTGGCGTGGGCGTGCAGGTGCGCGCGGTAGCGGGCGTAGTCGGCCGCGGAATCCTTGCTCACCATGAACGGCCAGTCGCTGGAGACCGTCAGCAGCGCCTCCCGCAGGATCTGGTCGGCGACCGGGTCGCGCACCGTCGGTGCGCCCGGCGCTGCGCCGCGGATGGCCAGCGCCTTGTCCACCGAGGTCAACGCGGTGTCCACGACCTCCTCGTTGAGCCGCACCAGGTCGGCGACCTGCTCGCCGGACCACACCTGCCAGTCCTTGCCCGAACCCCACGAACTCGGCGGCAATTCGACCGGGGCGCCCACGAATCCGGCGGCGGCGGCGTCGGCGAGGGTGCCGACCCGCACCCCGGCCTCGGGCAGCGCCCGCAGCACCCGCTCCAGCCAGACCGGTCCCTCGTACCACCAGTGCCCGAACAGTTCGGTGTCGAACGCGGCGACCACATGCGCGGGCCGCCCGATCCGCTCGGATTCGCTGTGCAACCGGCGGCGCACCACCTCGACGAAGTCGGCGACGTGGGCGTCGACGGCCGCGTCCGCGCGCGCCGGGTCATACGGCGCCTTCTGCTCCGGGGGCACCGCCCGGCCGGTGACCCGGGCCGGTTTCAGCCCGGTGCGGTGGTCATAGGTGTGGAAGTCGCGGTAGGCGGCGTGCCCGGGGTAGCCGGACTTCGGCGACCACACCCGGTAACTGACCGTCAGGTCGCGGCCGAACGCCAGCACGCCGCTGTCGGTGACCGGCCGGGCCAGCGCGGTGTCGCCGTGAAGCGAGGGCCCGTCGACCATGAAATGGCTCACCCCGGCGGCGGCGTAGCCGTGTTCCATCCCGGGTGCGTAGGCGCATTCCGGCGCCCAGATGCCGGTCGGGGCGTGGGCGATGCGGTGGCGGATGTCGGCCAGCCCCTCGCGCAACGCGAAGTCGCGCAACCGCGGTGCCAGCAGCGGCTGGAACGGGTGCGCCAGCGGGCCGCCGAGCAACTCCACGGTCTCGGCGTCGACCAGCTCGCGCAGCAGCGGGCTGCCGCCGTGGCGCCACCGGGTCGCGAAGTCCGCCAACGCCTCCTCCGCGGCGGCGACCTCCCGGATGCCGAACTCGCGCAACGCCTCCGGCGCGGAGGCCGGGGCCGGGCCGGTCGCATCACCGGGGCGCAGGCTGGCCGCCTCGGCGGCGCGCAGCCGCCAGTTGCCCAGCCAGTGGTGCATGCCGTCGAGGCAGTACGGGTCGTCGAGCTGGGCGGCGACCACCGGGGTGATGCCCAGGGTCAGCAGGTGGGCGCGGTCCTCGGCGGCCAGCGTGCGCAACACCCGCAGCAGCGGCAGGTAGGCCGAGGACCAGGACTGGTAGAGCCACTCCTCGCCGACCGGCCACCGGCCGTGGTGGGCCAGCCACGGCAGGTGGGTGTGCAACACCAGTGTGAACATTCCGGGGGCAGACGAATTGTTCACGGCCGCACCGCGATCGCGATCAGGTCCAGGCTGTCGTCGATGGGGTGCGCCGGGTCGGTCCCGGCTTGCACCAGGTCGAAGTCGGCGGTGGTCACCGCGGCCACGTCGGCGGCCAGCTCGGCCGGCCACGGCGCGTCGGCCACCGCGCGGGCGATCTGCGCGTCGATGATCGACCCGCCGTGGCGGGCGTCGAGCTCACGCAGCCGCGGGCCGTGGAACAGCCCGTTCATCGACTCCAGCGCGAAACCGCCGTCGGTGAGCAGCTCGGCGAGCTCCGCGGCGTTGAGTTCGCGGGTGTGGAACGGGTTGATCGGGGTGTCGCGGCCGGGGGAGAAGGTGATCCGGTTGGGCGTGGAGATCATCAGCAGCCCGCCCGGGCGCAGCACCCGCGCGCATTCGGCGATGAAGCCCGGCTGGTCCCACAGGTGCTCGATGACCTGGAAGTTGACCACCACGTCCACCGCGCCGTCCGGCAGCGGCAGCGCGGCGAGGTTGCCCGCCAGCATCTCCACCCGCGGGTAGCGGGCCCGCACGTGGGCGACCGTGCTCTCGTCGTAGTCGACCCCGACGACCCGCCGCGCGACCGCGGCGATCATGTCGGCGCCGTAGCCCTCGCCGCAGCCGGCTTCCAGCACGTCGCGGCCCGCGCAGCGCGGCGCGAGCCGCTGGTAGGCCACCTCGTGGCGACGGAACCAGTAGTTCTCCTCGGCGAGGCCGGGGATGGTTCGTTCCCCGGTCAGCACCAACCCGGGGTCGGCGTCCGGTGGGGGCGGGGCGTCGCGGCCCTCGGTGGCGGATGCGCTCATTGCACAGGCAGGCTATCGGGCAAGCTCGCCGGGTGCGAATGGGTCACCCCGACGCGCAGCGAGAACCCGTCACGGCACCCGTTATGGTAGACGGGCGAAACGGGCTAAGTTACCCATGAGTAACCTGATGTGTTGTTCCGCATTATCGTGAGCCAAGTCCGGTGGCCGCCGCTGCAGGACGCGTTCGAGGAGGACAGACCAGACTTATGACGAACATCGTGGTCCTGATCAAACAGGTCCCTGACACGTGGTCGGAGCGCAAGCTCACCGAGGGTGACTTCACCCTCGACCGGGAGGCCGCCGACGCGGTGCTCGACGAGATCAACGAGCGCGCCGTCGAGGAAGCCCTGCTCATCCGGGAGAAGGAGGGCGCCGAGGGCACCGTGACCGTGCTGACCGCCGGCCCCGAGCGCGCCACCGAGGCGATCCGCAAGGCGCTGTCGATGGGCGCCGACAAGGCGGTGCACGTCAAGGACGACGGCATGAAGGGCTCCGACGCCATCCAGACCGCCTGGGCGCTGGCCAAGGCGCTGGGCACCATCGAGGGCACCGAGCTGGTCATCGCCGGCAACGAGTCCACCGACGGCGTCGCCGGCGCGGTGCCGGCCATCATCGCCGAGTACCTGGGCCTGCCGCAGGTCACCCAGGTGCGCAAGCTCACCATCGAGGGCGACAAGCTCACCGCCGAGCGGGAGACCGACGAGGGCGTGTTCGCCCTGGAGGCCAGCCTGCCGGCCGTGGTCAGCGTCAACGAGAAGATCAACGAGCCGCGGTTCCCGTCCTTCAAGGGCATCATGGCCGCCAAGAAGAAGGAAGTCACCGTGCTCTCGCTGGCCGAGATCGGTGTGGAGGGCGACGAGGTCGGGCTCGCCAACGCCGGCTCCACGGTGACGGCGTCGACGCCCAAGCCGCCCAAGACCGCCGGTGAGAAGGTCACCGACGAGGGCGACGGCGGCACCAAGATCGCCGAGTACCTGGTTGCCCAGAAGATCATCTAGAGACGTCCAGACTGGTTTAGGGAAGAGACAACATGGCTGAAGTACTGGTGCTCGCCGAGCACACCGACGGTGCCCTGAAGAAGGTCACCTCCGAACTGCTCACCGCCGCCCGCGCGCTCGGTGAGCCCTCCGCCGTCGTCATCGGCGCCCCCGGCACCGCCGAGCCGCTGATCGACGGGCTGAAGGCCGCCGGCGCGGCCAAGATCTACGTCGCCGAGTCCGACGTGGTCGACCAATACCTGATCACCCCGTACGTCAACGTGCTGGCCGAGCTGGTCGAGTCGGCCTCCCCGGCGGGCGTGCTGCTGGCCGCCAGCATCGACGGCCGCGAGATCGCCGGCCGGCTGGCCGCCCGGCTCGGGTCGGGGCTGCTGGTCGACGTGGTCGAGGTGCAGGAGGGCGCCAAGGTGGTGCACTCCATCTTCGGTGGTGCCTTCACCGTCGAGGCCCAGGCCAACGGCGACACCCCGATCATCACCGTGCGCCCCGGCTCGGTCGAGGCCGAGCCCGCCGACGGCGCCGGCGAGCAGGTCACCGTCGAGGTGCCCGGCGCCGAGGAGAACGACACCAAGGTCACCTCGCGGGACCCGGTGGAGGCCGGCGACCGTCCGGAGCTGACCGAGGCCGGCATCGTCGTGGCCGGCGGCCGCGGCGTGGGCAGCGCCGACAACTTCAGCGTCGTCGAGGAGCTCGCCGACTCGCTGGGGGCCGCGGTGGGCGCCTCGCGTGCCGCGGTGGACTCGGGCTACTACCCGGGCCAGTTCCAGATCGGCCAGACCGGTAAGACCGTGTCGCCGCAGCTGTACATCGCGCTGGGCATCTCCGGGGCGATCCAGCACCGGGCCGGCATGCAGACCTCCAAGACCATCGTGGTGGTCAACAAGGACGAGGAGGCGCCGATCTTCGAGATTGCCGACTACGGCATCGTCGGCGACCTGTTCAACGTCGCCCCGCAGCTGACCGAGGCGATCAAGTCCCGCAAGGGCTGACCGCTTCCGGCACGAGCAGACGAAAGGCCCCCGGCACACCGTGGCGGGGGCCTTTCGCTCGCCCGGGCCGCGTCGCGCTGCCGGACCGCTCGGTGCCGGGCGCGCCGCTCCCGGGCGTCCGCCGGTAGTCTGAGCGGGTCATGGTGTACCTGGATCACGCCGCCACCACCCCGATGTACCCGCAGGCCATCGAGGCGATGACCGCCATGCTGGCCACGGTCGGCAACGCCGCCTCGCTGCACACGACCGGGCGCGCGGCGCGGCGGGTGATGGAGGAGTCCCGCGAGAGTGTCGCGGCGGCCCTGGGGGCGCGCCCCTCGGAGGTGGTCTTCACCGCGGGCGGCACCGAGAGCGACAACCTGGCGGTCAAGGGCATCTACTGGGCTCGGCGCGCCGCCGACCCGCGCCGCCGCCGCATCGTCACCACCGCGGTGGAACACCACGCGGTGCTCGACGCGGTCACCTGGCTGGCCGACCACCAGGGGGCCGAGGTGACCTTGTTGCCCACCGCCGCGGACGGCTCGGTCAGCCCGGCGGCGCTGCGCGAGGCGCTGCAGGGCACCGACGACGTCGCGCTGGTGTCGATCATGTGGGCCAACAACGAAGTCGGCACCGTGCTGCCGGTCGAGGAGCTCGCCGGCGTCGCCGCGGAGTTCGAGGTGCCCTTCCACAGTGACGCCGTGCAGGCGATCGGGCAGTTGCCGGTCGATTTCGGGGCGACCGCGCTGTCGGCGATGAGCATCACCGCGCACAAGTTCGGCGGCCCGCCCGGGGTGGGGGCGCTGCTGCTGCGCCGCGACGTGGCGTGCGTGCCGTTGCTGCACGGCGGCGGGCAGGAACGCGACGTGCGCTCCGGCACCCCGAACGTCGCAGGCGCCGCGGGGATGGCCGCCGCGGTGGACATCGCCGTGAACGCCATGGGCGACAACGCGGCCCGGTTGAGCCGGCTGCGCGACCGGCTCATCGACGGTGTTCTCGCCGCCATCCCCGACACCGTCCTCAACGGCGCCCGCGAACCCCGGCTGCCGGGCAACGCCCACTTCACTTTCCGTGGTTGCGAAGGCGATTCGCTGCTGATGCTGCTGGACGCCAACGGCATCGAGTGCTCCACCGGTTCGGCGTGCACCGCCGGGGTGGCCCGCGCCTCCCACGTGCTCACCGCGATGGGCGTGGACCCGGCCGGGGCGCGTGGATCGCTGCGACTGTCGTTGGGCCACACCAGCGTCGAGGAGGACGTGGACACCGCGCTGCGGGTGCTGCCCGCCGCCGTGGAGCGGGCGCGGCAGGCCGCGCTGGCCAGCGCGGGGGTGATCCGATGAAGGTGCTCGCCGCGATGAGCGGCGGGGTGGACTCCTCGGTCGCCGCCGCCCGCATGGTCGACGCCGGCCACGACGTGACCGGGGTGCACCTGGCGCTGTCGAGCGCCCCGGGCACCCTGCGCAGCGGCTCGCGGGGCTGCTGCTCGAAGGAGGACGCCGACGACGCCCGCCGCGTCGCCGACGTGCTCGGGATCCCGTTCTACGTCTGGGATTTCGCCGAGCGATTCAAAGAGACCGTCATCGACGACTTCGTGGAGTCCTACGCCCGCGGCGAAACCCCCAACCCGTGCGTGCGCTGCAACGAGCAGATCAAGTTCTCCGCGGTGGCCGCCCGCGCGGTGGCGCTGGGTTTCGACGCCGTCGCCACCGGCCACTACGCCCGGCTGGCCGACGGGCGGCTGCGCCGCGCCGTCGACGCCGACAAGGACCAGTCCTACGTGTTGGCCGTGCTCACCGCTGAGCAACTGCGCCACGCCGCGTTCCCGGTGGGCGACACCGCCAAACCCGAGATCCGCGCCGAAGCCGAACGCCGCGGCCTGGCGGTCGCCGACAAGCCGGACAGCCACGACATCTGCTTCATCCCTTCCGGGGACACCCAGGCCTTCCTGGGCGCCAGCATCGGTGTGCGGCGCGGCAGCGTCGTCGACGCCGAGGGCACCGTGCTGGCGCACCACGACGGCGTGCACGGGTTCACCATCGGGCAGCGCAAGGGACTGGGCATCGCCGGCCCGGGCCCCGACGGCAAGCCGCGCTACGTGACCGCCATCGACGCGGCCACCGGCACCGTCACCGTCGGCTCGGTGGCGGATCTCGACGTCTGGGCGCTCACCGGCGCCGACCCGGTCTACACCGGCGGCGCGGTCTTCCCCGGCCCGGTGCAGTGCGAGGTGCAGGTGCGCGCCCACGGCGAAACCGTGCCCGCGGTCGCGCGGCCGGCGGCGGGTCGCCTCGAGGTGAAACTGGGCGCCCCGCTGCGCGGGGTGGCGCGCGGCCAGACCCTGGTCTGCTACCTCCCCGACCCGGCCGGCGACGAGGTGATCGCCAGCGCCACCATCGCCGACACCGAGTGAGCCGCGCCCCGGCTGGCTACGGTGAGGGGCATGCACGTCGAGGCGATGGTGATCCCGGGTCCGCTGGCCCGCACCGCCGAACTGGCCCGCCGCGCCCAGGCCGCCGGATTCGCCGGGCTGCTGTTCACCGAGGGCGGGCGCACCGCCTACCTCGGGGCCGCCGTCGCCTCCCAGGCCGCGCCCGGCCTGGCGCTGTCCACCGGGGTGGCGGTCGCGTTCCCGCGCAGCCCGTTCGTGACCGCGGCGACCGCCTGGGAGTTGCAGCAGGCCACCGGCGGCAACTTCCGGCTCGGCCTGGGCACCCAGGTGCGCAGGCACGTGGAGCGCCGCTACGGGGTGGAGTTCGACCCGCCCGGCCCGCGGCTGCGCGACTATCTGCGGGCGGTGAAGGCCTGCTTCGCGGCGTTTCGCACCGGGGAGCTGGACTACGCGGGGGAGTTCTATGAGCTGGACTTCATCACCCCGCAGTGGAGCCCCGGGCCCATCGACGTGGCCGACCCCAAAATCGATGCGGCGGCGGTCAATCCGTGGATGCTGCGGATGGCGGGCGAAGTCGCCGACGGGGTGCACGTGCACCCGCTGGGCGAGCCGGGCTACCTGCGCCGACACGTGCTGCCCAACGTCGCCGCCGGTGCGGCCGCGGCGGGCCGCGACCCCGCCGAGATCGCCCTGACCGTGCCGGCGCTGACCATCGTCGGCGACGACGACGCCGAACGCCACGTCGAACGGGAGCTGGTGCGGGCCAGCCTCAGCTTCTACGGCAGCACCCCCAACTACGCCTTCATCTGGGACGAGGCCGGATTCGAGGGCACCACCGCCCGCATCCGGGAGAATCAGAAGGCCGCCGACATCGCCGGGATGGCCGCCCAGGTGACCGACGAGCACCTGGCGGTGTTCGCCACCGAATCGACCTGGGACGGCCTGGCCGAGGCCCTCACCGCGAAGTACGGCGGCCTCACCGATCGGCTCGTGCTCTACAACGCGCTGCCCCTGCACCACGGCGGCGACCGGGAGCGTTTCGAACGCTACGGTGAGATCGCCCGCCGCCTGCGCTGAGCCGCCGCGCCGCTACGGTGAGCCGGTGAGTGTCTTCGCCACCGCCACCGGGATCGGCTCCTGGCCGGCCATGCCGCCGCGGCAGGCCGCGGCGGTCATCGTCGGGGAGCTGCCCGGGCTGCCGCACCTGGTCGAACTGCCGTCCCGCGGGGTGGGGGCGGACCTGATCGGGCGGGCCGGGGCGCTGCTGGTCGACATCGCGATCGACACCACCCCCCGCGGCTACCGGGTGGCCACCCGCCCCGGCGCGGTGACCCGGCGCGCGGCCAGCCTGCTCGCCGAGGACCTCGACGCTCTGGAAGAGGCGTGGGAGACCGCCGGGCTGGCCGGGCAGGGCAGGCCGGTCAAAGTGCAGGTGCCCGGCCCGATCACCCTGGCCACCGAACTGGAGCTGGGCAACGGGCACCGCGCCGTCACCGACCCCGGCGCGCTGCGCGACCTGGCGGCGTCCCTGGCCGAGGGGATCCGTTCCCACACCGCGGAGCTGGCCCGGCGCCTCAACACCCCGGTGGTGGTGCAGCTCGACGAGCCGGCGCTGCCCGCGGCGCTGGCCGGACACCTGACCGGGGTGACCGCACTGACCCCGGTGCCGGCGGTGGAGCAGGCCGTCGCGGTGGAACTGCTCGACGCCTGCGCCGCGCCCGCCGATACGGTGCTGCACTGCTGCGCCCCACAGCTACCGTGGAAGTTACTGCGGCGCAGCGCGATAGCGGCAGTAGCGGTCGACGTCAGCCGGCTCGCGCGCGGTGACGAGGACGGCGTCGGGGAGTTCCTCGACGCCGGGCGCAGCGTGCTGCTCGGCGCGGTGCCCGCGCTGGAGCCGGCGCGCCGGCCGAGCGTCGAGCAGGTCGCCGGGGCGGCCGCGGCGCTCATCGACCGGATCGGGCTGCCGCGCGCGGTGCTCGCCGAACGGGTCGGCATCACCCCGGCCTGCGGGCTCGCCGGAGCGAGTATGGGCTGGGCGCGTCGGGCGATCGAGCTGGCCCGGCTCGCCGCGGCCGCGCTGGCCGACGACCCCGAGACGGTGTTCGGCGATAGCCTGCAGTCGTGAGCTCCCCCGAGGATGACCCGGTCGCCCCCGACGTGCGGCGACAGTGGCGCGAACTCGCCGACGAGGTGCGCGAGCACCAGTTCCGCTACTACGTGCGCGACGCCCCGATCATCTCCGACGCCGAATTCGACCGGCTGTTCAACGCCCTGCTCGCGATGGAGGAGCAGCACCCCGAGCTGCGCACCCCCGACTCGCCGACCCAGCTGGTCGGCGGCGCCGGGTTCGCCACCGAGTTCAGCCCGGCCAAACACCTCGAGCGGATGCTCTCCCTCGACGACGTGTTCGACCCCGACGAACTGATGGCCTGGGCGGCGCGGGTGCGCACCGAGATCGGTGGCGACACCGCCTACCTGTGCGAACTCAAGATCGACGGTGCCGCGCTGGCCCTGGTGTACCGCGACGGCAAGCTGGTCAGCGCGGCCACCCGCGGCGACGGGGTGACCGGCGAGGACGTCACGCTCAACGCCCGCACCATCGACGACATCCCGGTCGAGCTCACCGCCAGCGACGAGTACCCGGTGCCCGCGGTGCTCGAAGTGCGCGGCGAGGTGTATTTCCGGCTCGCCGACTTCGAGACGCTCAACGCCGGACTGGTCGCCGAGGGCAAATCGCCGTTCGCCAACCCGCGCAACAGCGCCGCCGGCTCGCTGCGGCAGAAGAACCCGGCGGTGACGGCGCGCCGGCCGCTGCGGATGATCTGCCACGGGCTGGGCCACACCGAGGGATTCGACCCGGCCACGTTGCACGAGGCCTACACCGCGCTGAAGGCCTGGGGTCTGCCGGTCTCCGACCACACCGCCCGGGTCGAGGGCATCGATGCGGTGGCCGAGCGGATCACCTACTGGGGCGAGCACCGCCACGACGTCGAGCACGAGATCGACGGCCTGGTGGTCAAGATCGACGACCGGGCGCTGCAGCGCCGCCTCGGCGCCACCTCCCGCGCCCCGCGGTGGGCGGTGGCCTACAAGTACCCGCCGGAGGAGGCCACCACCACGCTGCTCGACATCCGGGTCAGCGTCGGGCGCACCGGCCGGGTCACCCCGTTCGCCTACATGACCCCGGTGACCGTCGCCGGCTCCACCGTCAGCCTCGCCACCTTGCACAACGCCGCCGAGGTGGGCCGCAAGGGCGTGCTGATCGGCGACACCGTGGTGATCCGCAAGGCCGGTGACGTCATCCCGGAGGTGCTCGGGCCGGTCGTCGACGTGCGCGACGGCACCGAGCGGGCGTTCGTCATGCCCACCCACTGCCCGGAGTGCGGCACCGAACTGGCCCCGGCCAAGGAGGGCGACGTCGACATCCGCTGCCCCAACGCGCGGTCCTGCCCGGCGCAGCTGCGCGAACGGGTGTTCCACGTCGCCGGGCGCGGCGCCTTCGACATCGAAGCCCTGGGCTATGAGGCGGCCACCGAACTGCTGGCCGCCGGGGTGATCGGTGACGAGGGGGATCTGTTCACCCTCACCGAGGACGACCTGCTGCGCACCGCGCTGTTCACCACCCGCAAGGGGACGGTGTCGGCCAACGGCAAGCGGCTGCTGGCCAACCTGGCCAACGCCAAGGACAAGCCGCTGTGGCGGGTGCTGGTGGCGCTGTCGATCCGGCACGTCGGCCCGACCGCGGCCCGCGCGCTGGCCACCGAGTTCCTCAGCATGACGGCGATCATGGCGGCCAGCACCGAGGAACTGGCCGACGTGGACGGGGTGGGGCCGACCATCGCCGCGGCCATCACCGACTGGTTCGCGGAGGACTGGCACCGCGAGATCGTCGAGAAGTGGCGGGCGGCGGGGGTGCGGATGGCCGACGAGCGCGACGCCAGCATCGCCCGCACCTGCGAGGGGCTGACCATCGTGGTCACCGGGTCGCTGGACCGGTTCTCCCGCGATGCGGCCAAGGAGGCGATCATCGCCCGCGGCGGCAAGGCCGCCGGCTCGGTGTCGAAGAAGACCTCCTTCGTGGTCGCCGGGGCGGCGCCGGGCTCCAAATACGACAAGGCCGTCGAGCTCGGGGTGCCGGTGCTCGACGAGGACGGCTTCGTCGCGCTGCTGGAAAACGGGCCGGCCGGGGCCGAATCCGGCGGGTGAAAACACCGCGCTGGGGGTGGCTGCGCCGTGGTTAAACTGAGCGCGACCCGCCCGGCTCGGCGGGTGGCAGCAACCGAGGCGGGGGTCAGGCGCTCCGCGGTGAGAGGAGCCCCATGTCGTTCGGACCCGGCGACTACCCCGGGAGCAACCCGGGTGCCCCGCAGTTCCCGCCGCCGGGCTACCAGCCGCCACCGGGCTACCAGCCCGGCTACCTGCCGCCCGGCCCCGCGCCGTGGCAGGGCGGACCGCCGCCGGCGCCCAACCGCAAACCGCTGATCATCGGCCTGGTGATCACCGGCGTCGTCGTGCTGGTGGCGGCGGTGATCGCGGTGGTGACGCTGGGCGGTGGCGGCGGCAAGGACGGCACCCCCGGTGAGGCGGTGACCGCCTACCTGGAGGCGCTCAGCCGCGGCGACGCCGAGGCCGCGCTGTCCTACGGCCGAGACCAGCCCGGCTCGACCGATCTGCTCACCGACGAGATCCTCAAGAAACAGATCGAGAAGATGCCGATCAGCGACATCCAGATCCTGTCCGACGACGGCGCCAACTTCATCAGCATGGCCAGCGTGCACGTGCGGGTGAAGTTCGGCGACAAGACCTCCGACGAGACGATCCAGCTGGAGCGGTCCGGCAAGGAGTGGAAGCTCAAGCAGGCCGCGATCAAGGTGGAGCCGCCCACCCGCACCCGCAACACCCCGATGGAGACACTGACCCTGTTCGGCAAGCCCGTGGACTCGGCCGTCTACGTCTTCCCGGGTTGGCTGGACCTGGCCAGCACCAACAAGAACCTGAAGGTCACCTCGGAACCGTTGCTGCTCAACGGATTCAGCTACGCCTCGTTCACCTCGATGAACGTCGAGTTCGAGCTCAGCGAGCAGGGCAGGCAGGGCGTGATGACCGCGATCAAGGCCGCGATCACCGAGTGCAACAAATCACGCGCGCTGTCCCCGCCGGACTGCCCGCAGCGGGTGAGTCGCAGCGAGGCCATGGAGAACACCGTCGAGTGGGGCATGCCCGACCTGAGCCCGCTGACCCTGAACAGATTCAGCCAGTTCGACATGACGGTGCGCTTCGACGGCACGCTGGACTGGCCGCTGAAGGCCAAGAAACGCGGCGGCGGCGATGTCACCGGCACGGTCTCGACGACGATCTACGGCAAGGCCGACGTGTCGACCAGCCCGCCGACCGCCACACTGCGCTGACCGCTGGTGGCGGCCACCGCTCAGCGCGACAACGCTCAGCGCAGCAGCGTGGCCACGATCCCGGCCAGATAGCCCAGCCGCGCCACCTCCGAGGCCCGGAACTCCGGGCCGCCGGGGCGGCCCAGCACGATCGCGGTGCGCGGGTCGCCCAGCGGGGCGGCAGCCAGCGCGGTGTGCAGCTCCCGCCAGAGCGTCGGCACCCAATCCGCCTCGATATCCAGCGTGGTGGGCCGGTCCAGCGGCAGCCAGGGCGCCACCCGCACCCGGGTCTCCGGCGCGCTGCCGCTGCCGGCGACCCGGCTGACCTCGTCGTCGGAGCCGTGCACCACCGCACACCAGCCCGCCCGCAGCACCCGCGGCGCGCCGTCGACGAGCACCTTCAGCTTGGCGGCCCGCCCGCCCGCGGCGGCGATGTGGTCGATGAGCTCGAGCTCGCGATGCGCGTCCAACATGCCGGTGTGCGGCCGCACGCTGTCCACCCGTACCCCGGGCAGCGCCTCGGCGGCGCTGATCAGCCGGTCGGGCATGCCCCCGGCGGGCAGCTCCACCACCAGGTCGTCCACCGCGCTGCCGGCGGTGCGTTCCAGTACGTCCAGCGAGAGGATGTCGACGCCGACCGCGCCGAGCGCGACCGCCAGCGACCCCAGCGACCCGGGCCGGTCGGGCAGCTGCACCCGCATCAGATACGTCGACACACCGTCAACTGTGGCACAGTGCGGCCGCCAGAGCGCCGGGCCGTCTCCGGCCCGACGCACCCACGCGACTAGGCTTGGCGGCCGTGTCGAAGATCTCCCGTGACGAGGTGGCCCACCTGGCCAAACTGGCCCGGCTGGCGTTGACCGACGCCGAGCTGGACGGGTTCGCCGGCCAGCTGGACGCCATCCTGGCCCACGTCAGCACCATTCAGTCCGTCGACGTCGACGGTGTCGCCCCCACCGGCAACCCGCTGCCCGACGTCAACGTCACCCGCCCGGACCGGGTGCGGATGGGGCTGACCCAGCACCAGGCGCTGGCCGGCGCGCCGGCGACCGCCGAGGGCCGGTTCGCGGTGCCGCAGATCCTCGGAGAAGAGCAATGACCGACGAGCTGGTCCGTTCCGACGCCGCCACCCTGGCCGCGGGCATCGCCGCCGGTGAGCTGTCGTCGGTCGAGATCACCCAGGCCTGCCTGGACCAGATCCACGCCACCGACGAGCGCTACGGCGCGTTCCTGCACGTCGCCGCCGACGCGGCGCTGGCCGCCGCGGCCGCCGTGGACGCCGCGATCGCCGCGGGCGAGCAACTGGCGTCCCCGCTGGCCGGCGTCCCGCTGGCGCTCAAGGACGTGTTCACCACCGTGGACATGCCCACCACCTGCGCCTCGAAGATCCTGGAGGGCTGGCACGCCCCCTACGACGCCACCGTGACCATGCGGCTGCGTGCGGCGGGCATCCCGATCCTGGGCAAGACCAACATGGACGAGTTCGCGATGGGCTCCTCCACCGAGAACTCCGCCTTCCAGGTGACCCGCAACCCGTGGGACACCGACCGGGTGCCCGGCGGCTCCGGCGGCGGCAGCGCCGCCGCGCTGGCCGCGTTCCAGGCGCCGCTGGCGATCGGCACCGACACCGGCGGCTCGATCCGCCAGCCGGCCGCCCTCACCGCCACCGTCGGGGTCAAACCCACCTACGGCACGGTGTCGCGCTACGGGCTGGTGGCCTGCGCCTCCTCCCTGGACCAGGGCGGGCCGTGCGCGCGCACCGTGCGCGACGCCGCCCTGCTGCACGAGGTCATCGCCGGGCACGACGCCCGCGACTCCACCTCGGTGACCGCCGAGATCCCCGACCTGGTGGCCGCCGCCCAGGTCGGCGCCACCGGGGACCTACGCGGCGTGCGCGTCGGGGTGGTGCGCCAACTGCGTAGCGGGGAGGGCTACCAGCCCGGGGTGCTGGCGTCGTTCGACGCGGCGGTGGAGCAGCTCAGCGAACTCGGCGCGCAGGTCAGCGAGGTCGACTGCCCCAACCTCGAGCACGCCCTGGCCGCCTACTACCTGATCATGCCTTCGGAGGTCTCCAGCAACCTGGCGCGCTTCGACGCGATGCGCTTCGGGCTGCGGGTCGGCGACGACGGCACCCGCAGCGCCGAAGAGGTGATGGCGCTGACCCGCGCCGCCGGTTTCGGCCCGGAAGTCAAGCGGCGCATCATGATCGGCACCTACGCGTTGTCGGCGGGCTACTACGACGCCTACTACAACCAGGCGCAGAAAGTGCGCACCCTGGTCGCCCGCGACCTCGACGCCGCCTACCAGAACGTCGACGTGTTGGTGTCGCCGACGACGCCGAGCACCGCGTTCAAGCTCGGCGAGAAGATCGACGATCCGCTGGCGATGTACTTCTTCGACCTGTGCACGCTGCCGATGAACCTCGCCGGCCACTGCGCGATCTCGGTGCCCGCCGGGCTGTCCGCCGACGACAACCTGCCGGTCGGCCTGCAGATCATGGCGCCGCCGCTGGCCGACGATCGGCTCTATCAGGTGGGCGCGGCCTACGAGGCCGCGCGCGGGGAGTTGCCGGTCGCCCCGACCCTGTAAAAAAGTGTTCCGCGGCTCCGCGGCCCGGTGCAATGATGGCCGCGGAACAAGATTGGGCGCCGCAGGCCCATCCGGCAGGGCAGGAAGGACACCACGGTGAAGTTGGCCGAAGCGCTCTCGGCGCGGGCGAACGCGGTGCGCCGCGTCGAACAGTTGCGCACCCGCATCGTCAACAACGCCCGCTACCAGGAGGGTGAGGAACCGGCCGAGGACGCGGCGAGCCTGCTCGCCGAGGCCGAGGTGGCGCTCGAGAACTACCAGACCATGCTGCGCCGGATCAACCGCACCAACGCGGCCACCTCGCTCGGGGACGACGGCACCGTGACCGACGCCCTGGCCCGCCGCGACGCGCTGCGGCTGCGCTACCAGCTGCTCACCAACGCCGCCGACGCCGCCGCGGGCAGCAACCAGGGCGGGTACACGCGTCAGCTGCGCTCGGAGCTGAAGATGCTCTCGGCGCTGCCGGTGGCCGAGCTGCGGTCGCGTGCCGACGAGGTCGCCAAGGCGCTGCGCGAACTCGACGTCCGGATCCAGCGAGCCAACTGGGAGGTCGATCTGCTCGATTGATCCTCGAAGGTTCGAGGTGTGGCAGGTAGTTGTCGCGGGGGCGTGCGCAAGCCCCGACCGGCGGGCCAAGTCCGGTCTCTGTGGCGCACGAAGGGCAGTGCAGAGGGTTCGATTCCCTCCTCACACCTCAGCCCCGCAACGCGCACCGGTGACAGCGCAACGCGCACGGCACATCACCACGCGCAGACCCGCGACGACGAGGGCGGGCACGGGGCACACACCTTCCCCGCGGATCGACGTCGGCACCCGCGCGCGGCACCGACCCGGCAAGATGGGGGACATGCGAATCGGAATCCTCACCGGCGGTGGTGACTGCCCGGGCCTCAATGCCGTCATCCGAGCGATCGTGCGGACCTGCGACGCGCGCTACAACTCCAGCGTGGTCGGGTTCCAGGACGGCTGGCGCGGACTGCTGGAGAACCGGCGCATCCAGCTCTACAACGACGACCGCAACGACCGGCTGCTGACCAAGGGCGGCACCGTGCTGGGCACCGCGCGGGTGCACCCGGACAAGCTGCGGGCCGGCCTGAGCCAGATCAAACAGACCCTCGACGACAACGGCATCGACGTGCTGATCCCGATCGGCGGGGAGGGCACGCTGACCGCCGCGCACTGGCTCTCCGAGGAGAACGTGCCGGTGGTCGGGGTGCCGAAAACCATCGACAACGACATCGACTGCACCGACGTCACATTCGGTCACGACACCGCCCTGACCGTGGCCACCGACGCCATCGACCGGCTGCACTCCACCGCCGAATCCCACCAGCGGGTGATGCTGGTGGAGGTGATGGGCCGCCACGCCGGCTGGATCGCGCTGAACTCCGGTCTGGCGGCCGGCGCGCACGCCATCTTGATCCCCGAGCAGCCGTTCGATATCGACGAGGTGTGCCGGCTGGTCAAAAAGCGGTTCCAGCACGGGTCGTCGCACTTCATCTGCGTGGTCGCCGAGGGCGCCAAACCCGCCGCCGGCTCGATGGAGCTGCGCGCCGGGGGCACCGACGAGTTCGGCCACGAGAAGTTCACCGGGGTGGCCGCCCAGCTGGCCGTCGAACTCGAGCAGCGGGTCAAAAAGGACGTCCGGGTGACCGTGCTGGGCCACGTGCAGCGCGGCGGCACCCCGACCCCGTTCGACCGGGTGTTGGCGACCCGGTTCGGGGTCAACGCCGCCGACGCCGCCCATGCCGGCGAGTACGGGATGATGGTGTCGTTGCGCGGCCAGGACATCGGCCGGGTGGCGCTGGCCGACGCGGTGCGTCAGCTCAAGCTGGTGCCGCAGAGCCGCTACGACGACGCCGCCGCGTTCTTCGGCTGACGGTCTACAGGTCGCCGGGGTCGTCGGGCACGTCGACGGCGTAGCGGCGCAACACCTCCAGCGGCACCACGTCGAGGGTGCGCTCGTGGGTGGCGGCCAGCACCACCGGCGCCGCCCGGCCGTCGCGATGCGCCCGCAGCCAGTTGCGGGCGGTCACACACCAGCGGTCACCGGGGGCCAGGCCGGGAAACCGGTACTGCGGTACCGGTGTGGTCAGGTTGTTGCCGATCGAGCGCTGGTGGTCGAGGAACTCCGCGCTGACCACCGCGCAGATCGTGTGCAGCCCGGCATCCTCGGGACCGCTCGAACAGCAGCCGTCACGGTAGAAGCCGGTGAGCGGGTCGGTGCCGCAGGGTTGCAACGGACCGCCCAACACATTGCGCTCGGTCATCAGACCTCCCGAAGTCTCGGCTCCCGATTCTAGCGAGCAGCGAATACCGTTCGCTGTCAAACGGTCTCGCGGCGACGGTTCGGATACGGTGGAACCCATGGCTTCCCGTACCCGTGACCTGCTCTGGGCCGACGCCGCGGAGATCTACCGCGGTATCTGCGCCCATCCGTTCATCAGTGGGCTGACCGACGGCTCGTTGGAGCGGGAGCGGTTCCGCCACTACATCGTGCAGGACGCGCACTACCTGCGCGGCTACGCCAAGGCGTTGGCGGTGTGCGCGGCCAAGGCGCCCGACGAGGCCGAGCTGATGATGTTCGCCGAACACGCCGGCCAGGCGGTGGCCGCCGAGCGGGAGATGCACGCCGAACTGCTCGACGGCCTGGGCCTGGACGCCGAGCGGGCCGCCGCGCTGCCGATCGCACCGACCACCCAGGCCTACGTCAGTTACCTGTTGGCGGTCACCTACTCCGGCTCCTACGCCGAAGCGGTGGCCGCGGTGCTGCCGTGCTACTGGATCTACGCGCGGGTGGGGGAGCACCTGCAGGCCGGCGGCTCCACCGATGCGCTGTACCGGCGCTGGATCGACGCCTATGCCGAGGCGGAGTTCCAGGCCGTCGTCGAGGCCGCACTGACCGTCACCGACCGGATCGGGGCGCGGGCCGCCGAGGACGAACTGGCCGCGATGCGCAGGCATTTCCACACCACCGCCCGCTACGAGTGGATGTTCTGGGACGGCGCCTACCGGATGGAGCAGTGGCCGGTGTGACCTCAGCCCGGGTCACCGGCGAACCAGGCCGTAGCCACGGTGCGGGTCTGCGGCGGCGCCGGGTCGGCGGCCGGGCCGACGGGACCGACCTGCACCGTCCAAGCCCGGTCGGAGCGGTCCACCGCGGGCGGGGCGTCCGGGTCGATGCCGCGCAACACGGTGTCCTCACCCGAGCAGCCGTAGGCGGCCTCGTAGCCGTCGGTGCGCACGCCCCACGCCCCGCCGTGCCGCAGGAAGCACAGCGTGCCGTCGTCGAGACGCAACGCCAACGGCTCGGGGGTGGCGAGGGGATGCACCTCCGGCAACTCCCCGGTGTAGGTGACCCGACGCAGCTGCCGCTCGGTCGGGTCGTACAGACACAGCATCGACTCCGGTGGGGACGACCAGCACTGGTAGGCACCGGCGGCGTAGGGGAAGCAGAGGTAGATGTCGTCGGCGACAGCCGACGGCGACGGGTTGGTGCAGTCGTCGACCAGCCCGCCCTCCGCCGCCACCCGGTAGCCGTCGACCGGCTGGCCGTCCCGGTCCACCGGCACGACGTGGACCACCTCGGTGCCCGGCTCGCCGGTCGGGGTGTGGCAGCCGGTGACGGCCGGGCCGAACAGGGCGGCGAGCGCCGCGGCAGCAATCGTTCCCACGCGTAACACGGGGCGAGCCTACCGACGGCGCGCCGGGGGGCGAGGAGCGAATCGCGGGGCCGAATAGACTCGGGCCATGACCGCCGCCACCACCGAACTGCTCGACTACGACGACGTCATCGCGCGTTTCGATCCCGTGCTGGGTCTGGAGGTCCACGTGGAGCTGTCCACGGCCACCAAGATGTTCTGCGGGTGCGCCACCACCTTCGGCTCCGAGCCCAACACCCAGGTCTGCCCGGTGTGCCTGGGGCTGCCGGGATCGTTGCCGGTGCTCAACGACGCGGCGGTGGAGTCGGCGATCCGGATCGGGTTGGCGCTGAACTGCGAGATCGTGCCGTGGTGCCGGTTCGCCCGGAAGAACTACTTCTACCCGGACATGCCCAAGAACTACCAGATCTCCCAGTACGACGAGCCGATCGCGATCAACGGCTACCTGGACGTGCCGCTGGAGGACGGCTCGACCTGGCGGGTGGAGATCGAACGCGCCCACATGGAAGAGGACACCGGCAAGCTCACCCACCTGGGCAGTGTGACCGGCCGCATCGAGGGCGCCACCGCCTCGCTGATCGACTACAACCGCTCCGGGGTGCCGCTGATCGAGATCGTCACCCGGCCGATCGTCGGGGCGGGGGAGCGGGCCCCGCAGATCGCACGCGCCTACGTCACCGCGCTGCGGGACCTGCTGCGCGCATTGGGGGTCTCCGACGTGCGGATGGACCAGGGGTCGATGCGCTGCGACGCCAACGTGTCGCTCAAGCCCAAGGGCGTCGAGGAGTTCGGCACCCGCACCGAGACCAAGAACGTCAACTCGCTCAAGAGCGTCGAGGTGGCGGTCGGCTACGAGATGCGCCGGCAGGGCGCGGTGCTGACCGCCGGCGGGCAGGTGACCCAGGAGACCCGGCACTTCCACGAGGCCGGCTACACCAGCCCGGGGCGCGCCAAGGAGACCGCCGAGGACTACCGGTATTTCCCCGAACCCGACCTGGAGCCGGTGGCGCCCGGCCCGGAGTTGGTGGCGGAGCTGCGCGCCACCATCCCCGAGCTGCCCTGGCTAGCGCGCAAGCGCATCCAGGAGCAGTGGGGCATCTCCGATGAGGTGATGCGCGACCTGGTCAACAACGGGGCCGTCGAACTGGTGGCCGCCACCGTCGACCACGGCTCCCCCAGCGAGGCCGCGCGGGCCTGGTGGGGCAACTTCCTGGTGCAGAAGGCCAACGAGGCCGGCGTCGAACTCGACGCCCTGGCCATCACCCCCAAACAGGTGGCCGAGGTGGTGGCGCTGGTCGAGGCGGGCAAGCTGTCCAACAAGCTGGCGCGGCAGGTGGTCGAAGGGGTGCTCGCCGGCGAGGGCGAGCCCGAGCAGGTGATGGCCGACCGCGGACTCGAGGTGGTCCGCGACGACTCGGTGATCCAGGCGGCCATCGACGAGGCGCTGGCCGCCCAGCCCGACGTCGTGGAGAAGATCCGCGGCGGCAAGGTGCAGGCCGCCGGCGCGATCGTCGGCGCCGTGATGAAGGCCACCAAGGGACAGGCCGACGCCGCGCGGGTCCGCGAACTGGTGCTGGCCGCCTGC
Source organism: Mycobacterium sp. 1274756.6 (assembly GCF_001668625.1). Classification (GTDB taxonomy): domain Bacteria; phylum Actinomycetota; class Actinomycetes; order Mycobacteriales; family Mycobacteriaceae; genus Mycobacterium. Next base: position 820 of record NZ_LZLJ01000050.1, on the reverse strand, counting down.
AGCTGACCTGGTCACCCGGTGTCGTCGTCGGGATCGCCGTCCAGCAGTTTCTCCGGGTGATGGAAGGTGTTGGTGCGCGGGCTGCCGCGCTGCAGGTGCCGCGGGGGAATCCACTCGACCTCGCCGCGGCTGTTGACCCTGGTCCGCCAGCCGCCCGGTGTCAGCAGTGCGTGGTGCGGCAGGCAGGCGAAAGTCAGGTTGTCCATGGCGGTTTCGGGGCTGGTCGCGTACTCGCGCACATGGTGCACCTCGCAGAAGTAGCCCGGCACGTCGCAGCCCGGGTGTGAACACCCACGATCCTTGGCGTACAAGACGATTCGCTGACCCGGCGAGGCCAGTCGCTTGGTGTGGTAGAGCGCCACCGCCTTGCCCTTGTCGAAGATCGCCAGATAATGGTGGGCGTGGCGGGCCAGCCGGATCACGTCGCTCATCGGCAGCAGGGTGCCCCCGCCGGTCAAGCCGTGCCCGGTGGTCGACTCCAGCTCGGCCAGGGTGGTGGTGATGACGATCGTGGCCGGCAGCCCGTTGTGCGCACCGAGCTCGCCGGAGGCCAGTAACGCCCGCAGGCCGGCCAGCAGGCCGTCGTGGTTGCGTTGCGCGGCGCTGCGCCGATCGGCGTCGACGGCCTCGGCGCTGGGGGTGCCGTCGACGGTCGGGGTGCTCTGCTCGGAGTTGCACATCCCGGGTGCGGCCAGTTTGGCCCAGGCGGCCTCCAGGGTGGCGCGCAGTTCCGGGCTGACGTAGCCGCGCAGTTCGCTCATCCCGTCGGCCTGCTGCCGGCCGAGTACCAGACCGCGGCGGCGGGCGCGGTCGTCGTCGT
>NZ_LZLJ01000049.1 GCF_001668625.1 Mycobacterium sp. 1274756.6 | reverse complement strand
GCGCCGAAGGCATGGCAAAAAACAACAACAAACAAAAACCACCAAACACACTATTGAGTTCTCAAACAACACACCCGTTCCGGCCGCGCAACCGATCCGCGGTGATTAGCCGCGGTTCGCGTAGTACGGACGGTGAGGAAACCACCGTAGTGGAGTCTCCTCTGGGACGCCGTCGCGCTCAACGGCCTGGGCCGCGTCGCGACGACACCGATGAAGTTACGTCACTTGGAAGGCGGAGTCAAATCGCCTGCTAGACGGCTTCTTTGGGGTCCAAGTTAGGTCAACGCCGGCGGGCCCGCGGATATTCCCGAGCACTGCCGGGGGCTGTCAACGGCGCCTTCGCGAAGCGCTAACCGGACGGTGCAACCCGCTGCACCCCGGCGATATTCCGCTTGCCGCGGCGCAGCACCAGCCAGCGCCCGTGCAGGAAGTCCGTCGGCTGGGGGCTCCAGTCCTCCCGGTCGATGCGTGCGTTGTTCACCGAGACCCCGCCCTCGGCGATCGTGCGCCGTGCGGCGCCCTTGCTCGTCGCCAACCCGGTGGCCACCAACAGGTCGACGATGCCGTCCGGAACGCCGGGCGTCAGCTGCGCGACCGGGGTCTCGCGCAGCGCGGCGGTCAAGGTGGCCTCGTCGAGCCGGTCCAGCTCGCCGCGACCGAACAGCGCCGAACTGGCGTGCTCGACCGCGCTGGTGGCCGTCGCGCCGTGCACCAGGGTGGTCAGTTCCCGGGCCAGGGCGCGCTGGGCGGCGCGCTCGTGCGGCCGGGCGGCGGTGGCCTCGTCCAGTTCTGCGAGCTCGCCGGCGGACAGGAAGGTGAACCAGCGCAGGTAGCGCAGCACGTCGGCGTCGGCGGTGTTGACGAAGTACTGGTACCAGGCGTAGGGCGTGGTCATCTCCGGGTCGAGCCAGAGATTGCCGCCGCCGGTCGACTTGCCGAACTTGGTGCCGTCGGCGGCGGTGACCAGCGGCACCGTCAGGGCGTGCACGGTCGCGCCGAGCTTCTGGCGTACCAGCCGCACCCCGGCGACGATGTTGCCCCACTGGTCGGAGCCGCCGATCTGCAGCGCGCAGCCGTGCCTGCGGTACAGCTCCACGTAGTCGTTGGCCTGCAACAGCATGTAGCTGAACTCGGTGTAGGAGATACCGTCGCCGTCGAGGCGCCGCCGGATGGTGTCGCGGTCGAGCATCGTGTTGACCGAGAAGTGCTTACCGAGGTCGCGCAGGAAGTCCACCGCGCTCATCGAGGCGGTCCAGTCCAGGTTGTTCTCGACGATGGCGCCGGTCGGTCCGTCGTCGAAGTCGACGAAGCGCGCCAACTGGCCGCCGATCCGCCCGGCCCACTCGGCGATCGTGTCCCCGGCGTGCATGCTGCGCTCCCCCGACTCGCGCGGGTCGCCGATCATGCCGGTCGCGCCGCCGGCCAGCACGATCGGCCGGTGCCCCGCCTGCTGGAAGCGGCGCAGCGTCAGCAGCGGCACCAGGTGACCGGCGTGCAGGCTCGGCGCGGTCGGATCGAAGCCGGCGTAGACGGTGATCGGACCGGCGGCGGTCGCCGCGGCCAGCGCGTCGAGGTCGGTGGACTGCGCGATCAGCCCGCGCCAGCCCAGCTCGTCAAGGATCCCGGAAGCCTCGCCCATGGGTCGAGTTTCGCAGAGCCGGGTTCAGTCGCTGCTGCCCGGTGCCGGCGCCCGGGCGCTGCGCTTATAGGCCGAGACCGCCGGATGGTCGGGCAGCCACAGCCGCCAGGGCCGGTCGGCGGCGCCGCTGACCCCCACCCGCGGCCCGGACACCGCGGCCGCCGCGGGCACCGGGTCGTTGAGCGTCAGCGTCACCGGCGCGGCCGGGTCGAAGAGGTCCAGCCCGTTGTCGGCCAGCATGATCCCCAGCGCCGAGCACAGATTGCCCGGCCCGCGAGCCAGTCCCGCGTCCGCGTGGTGGGCGCCGCGGCGGGCCCGCGCGACCTCGATGCCCTCCTCGATCGCGGCGGCGCGCAACAGCACCGCCGAGGCGGTCCCGTCCGGGCCCGACGCCACGTTGGCGCAGACGTGGATGCCGTAGCTGCGATAGGTGTAGAGGTGCCCCGGCGGACCGAACATCACCCGGTTGCGGCCGGTCGGGCCGCGGTAGGAGTGGGCGGCGGCATCGGGCCACGGACCGTCGGGCACCCCGCCGTAGGCCTCCACCTCCACGATCGTGGCCCGCACCCCGCGCCCGGTCAGCGTGGCGCCGAGCACCCGGTGTGCGGCGCTCAGCGGATCGGTCTGCAGCCGGTCGGCTCCCGCGACTCGGTTCGCCCGGCTCACCGCGGATCTGCCGCGGCCAACAGGCGCGCGTGTTCGGCGTCGTCGACGTCGCGGGCCTCGTCCACCAGCAGCACCGGAATCCCGTCATCGATGCGGTAGGCGCGGTGCAGCCGCGGGTTGTAGAGCAGCTCGGCCCCGATCAGCAGCAGCGGGCCCCGATCGGCGGGACACACCAGCAGCGGCAGCAACTCCGGCAGCGACAGGGGCGGTGCGGGTTGGCGGGAAGACACCGCCTCAGCCTAGCGCGGCCGACGCTGCCGCTGAGCGCCGCTCAGTTCGCGCCGACCAGCGCCGAGCGCACCGCGGCGGTGAGCCGCTTGTACTGGTCGGTTTCGGCGTCGTAGCACCACGCGTTGCGCCCGGGCTTGGGGATGCCGCGGTCGCGCAGCGCCGCATCGGCCACCGGCCGGTAGGTCGCGCTCAGCGGCAGCTCGGGCACCACGTGCACGATGTCGGGGCCCACGCCCACCGGCAGCCGCCGCATCGTCTCGGCCAACGCCGCCGGAGTGACGGTGGCGCCCGGCTGCAGGGTGATCGCCGCGACCGCCAGCGTGGCGTCGCCCTCCTCGACCGCGTAGGTCACCGCCAGGTCGACCCCGGTGACCAGACCGAGCGCATCGGTGATCGGCACCGGATAGGCGATACCGCGCGCGGTGTGGATCAGCGACCCGCGCCCGCCGACCAGCCAGTAGTCGCGGTCGCCGTCGCGGCGGAACAGGTACTCGGTGGACACCCAGGTGTCGGCGGGCGCGAACACGCCGCGCTTGACCGCCGCCGAGGGGTCGATCGGGCCGCGGGGCCGAGCCAGCAGCACGCCCACCTCGTTGGTCTCGGCGACCTGCACGAAGCCCTCGTCGGTCTCCAGGATCAGGTCGTTCTCGGCGTCGTAGGCGGCCAGGGCGACCTGACCGGCGCCGGGCAGCGGCCGGCCCTTGCTGCCGACCTTGGTGCTGGCGACATTGGCCAGCACCGCCTGCCCGTCGGTGGTGGCGAAGAACTCCACGACGTGGGCCGGGTCGAACACCTCGGTGACCCGCCGCCACAGCCCGGTGGGCATACCGGAGCCGATGAACAGCCGCACCGGATGGTTGCCGTGCAGCGCGAAGTTCGGGTCGTCGATGACCTCGCGCAGCATCGCCCACGTGTAGGACACCACGGTGACGCCGTAGCGGCGGACCTCCTCGACGAAGGTGTCCGGCCGCAACCCGCGGGACAGCGCGATGCGGGTGCCGCCGACGACCGCACCGCCCAGGCTCACCAGCAGCCCCGACTCGTGGTGCAGCGGGGTCAGGCAGTACACGGTGTCGTTCTGGCTCAACGCCGCGGCCGAGGCGGTGCCGAACGCCGACAGGGCCCAGCGGAAGTTGGTGATCTGCTTGGCGACCAGCTCCCCGCCGACCCGGCTGAACGCGATGAACGCCAGGTCCCGCGCGAACCCGGGGTTGGGCCGGTACCAGCCGGGCAGCGTCACCGCGTCGGGGTCGATCTGCTCCATGTCGATGACGCCGGCGTCCTCCGGCAGGTCCAGGTCACGGGCCTCCCCGCCGCCGAGCACCAGCACCTGGCAGCTGAGCTCCCGGGCGGCCGCCAGGTTGGTGGGGTCGGTGATGACCTCGCTGACCCCGCCGATCTGGGCGGCCGCGCCCAGGTCACCGTCGGGCGGCATCAGCACCGACACCGCACCCAGCCGGGACAGCGCGGCGATGGCCACCAGCGCGCTGGGGCGGGTCTCCATCAGCACCCCGACGTGGTCGCCCTGCCGGATCCCGACCTCGATCAGGCCGCGCACCACGTTGTCGATGCGGCGGTTGACCGCCTGGTAGGTGTGCACCCGGCCGTCGAACAGCAGGAACTCCCCGGTGGGGGCGTCGTCGGCCTGTTCACCGATGATGCGGCCCAACGAGATCCGGGTGTGGTCGTTGATCTGGCCGAGTCGGGCCAGCCTCGGCAGCGTCCGGACGGTCTCGACGGCCATCGTGCGCACCGACTTCTGCGCGGCGGCGACGGCGTCGGCCGCGCCGCGCGCCAACGTCAGCGCCATCTCGGAGGCCTCCCCCAGCCCGTGCGCCACCCGCGAGGTGATCGGCACGCCGCCGTCGGCGGGCGGTTCGGCCGGCTGGTCGGCCATCGGCGCGATCCCGGCCGGTTCCGGTCCCCGCCCGGCGACCCACAGCGTCCAGTCGGCCACCGTCGGCCAGGTCAGCTCGGAAGCCTTGGAGCCGACGACCAGCCCGAAATGCCCGGCCCGCAACAGATATTCGTAGACCTTCGCGTTGGGGGCGGCGCGCCGGATGCCGCGCACCGCGGGCGGCTGACCGATGTCGTCGACCTCGCCGACGAACGCCAGGATCGGGCAGGTGATGTCGGTCAGCGTCACCAGCTGGCCGTGGATGGCGAAGCCGCCGGTCATCATCCGGTTGTGGGTGATGAACTGCTTGAGCAGCTCCGAGATCGCCGGGCCGGACCAGGCGATCCAGCCCTCGGAGTCGAGGAACCGGCGCTGCTGTTCGCGGGGCAGCAGCGCCTCCCGGTCGTGGAGCTGGCGGACGAAATCCAGCCGCGCCTTCGCCGTCTTGAGCGGATCCATCATCTGGAAACCGGTGCGCGCCAACCAACTCGGAATGTCCAGCCGGGTGAACACGTGGTCGGCCATGAAATTGGCGGTCGCGCTGGCCAGATCGGAGGGGATCCCCATCGGCAGGGCGGCCAGCGAGTCCACCGGCGAGCCGAACGCCACGATGCTGGCCACCGACTTGGAGCGCCGGTAGGCAGCGGCCTGGTAGCAGAACATGCCGCCCTGCGAGTACCCGGCGAGGTGGACGTCCTGCCCGGTGGCCTCGCGGACGGTGTCGACGGCCTCGCTGAGCGCCACGATGTGGTCGGCGAGGTTGCGGCGCATCCCGCCCTCCACCTCGTCGGGCGAGCCGAAGTCGATCACCCAGGTGTCCAGACCGGCGGCGTGCAGGATGCCCACCGCGCCCTCTTCGCGGGTGACGTCCCACATGTCGGCCGCCATCATCATCGGATGCACCATCAGCACCGGCGGCCCGGTCTGCTCCCCGCGGGTGTCCGGCGGAAAGTAGCGCCGCAGGTTGTACATCGGCACGCTCTCGACGATCTGATACGGCGACGGGGTGCTCCCGGTCTCCAGACCGCCCAGCCGCAGCACCTCCAGCCCGTTTTGAGCGGTGGCCATCAACCTGTTGATGGGTCGGGTGACCGCCGACAGGTTCAGCTCCAACGCTTCGCTCCTCCCACGGGCAATGTTCGGTATGGCCGCTGCCGCCGTCGCCGGCGGTATGCAAAGCATAAGGCGTGCGGCCCGGCGCGCGGCCGGGGTTGCCCAGACCACCCGGGCGCCCGCCGCCGACCAAACGGTCGATAGGGTGGTCAGGCGATGACCGCAACCGAGGACGGCGACGTCTGCCACGCCGGCGCCGGCGCACACAGCTGGATCGCCCGGCTGCTGCGCTTGGATCGGGACGGCGACACCTTCGTGGTCACCAACTCCGAACCCGGCCGGGCGCCGCGGCTGTTCGGCGGTCTCATCGCGGCCCAGGCCCTCTACGCCGCCGGGCGCACCGTCGACGCCGACAAGCGCCCACAGTCACTGCACCTGTATTTCGTGCGCGGCGGGCGCTACGGCGTGCCAGTCGAATACGGCGTGCAGCGCATCCGCACCGGCCGCTCCTTCGACACCCGCCAGGTCAGCGTGCGACAGGACGGCGCGGTCATCCTGGAGCTGATCGCCTCCTTCCACCGGCCCGAGCCGGGCGCGGACTGGCATCCCGCCGCCGCGGCGACCCTCGAGTTCGCCGACGCCGTGCCCAAAAGCTCCGCGCTGGGCTTCAGCGACCGCTTCGAGATCCGCACCGCCCCCGACGACACCTCACCGTTCGCGGTCCCGCCGTATTGGATCCGCAGCCGCGAACCGGTCGGCGACGACCCGCTGGTGCAGGCCTGCACGCTGACCTTCTTCTCCGACCTGGGCCCGCTGCCCACCGCCCGCCCGCCCGGCACCCCGCTGGCCCTCGGCGTCGGCTTCGCGACCAGCCTGGACCACTCGGTCTGGTTCCACCGGCCGTTCCGCCCCGAGCAGTGGCACCGCTACGAGGTCACCTCGGTCAACAACAGCGACGCCCGCGGGCTGGCCCGCGGCGCGCTCTACGACGCGGACGGCGCCCTGGTCGCCAGCACCGCTCAGGAAGCGCTGTGGCGGCTGTGAGCCGCCGGCGGGGGCGGTAAGCGCCGTGGCACATCTGCTCGGCGCCGAGGCCCTGCATCTGCAGTACCCGACCGGCGTGGTCTTCGACGGGGTGAGCCTCGGCGTCGACGACGGCGACCGCATCGGCATCGTCGGCCGCAACGGCGACGGCAAATCCAGCCTGCTCGGCCTGCTCACCGGCCGCATCGAACCCGATCGGGGCCGGGTCACCCGCCGCACCGGGCTGCGGGTCGGCGCCCTGGACCAAGCCGACACCCTCCGCGCCGAGCAGACCGTCGGCCACGCCCTGGTCGGTGACGCCGCCGACCACGAATGGGCCTCCGATCCGCGGATCCGCGACGTGGTGGGCGGGCTGGTGGCCGATCTGGACTGGCAGGCCGCGATCGGCACGCTGTCGGGCGGGCAACGCCGGCGGGTGCAGCTGGCCACCCTGCTGATCGGCGACTGGGACGTCATCGCCCTCGACGAACCCACCAACCACCTGGACCTGCAGGGGATCACCTGGCTGGCGGCGCACCTGCGCACCCGCTGGGCCCGCAACACCGGCGGGCTGCTGGTGGTCACCCACGACCGCTGGTTCCTCGACGAGGTCGCCACCACCACCTGGGAGGTGCACGACCGCGTCGTCGAGCCGTTCGACGGCGGCTACGCCGCCTACGTGCTGGCCCGGGTGGAGCGCGACCGGCAGGCCGCGGTCGCCGAAGCCAAGCGGCAGAACCTGTTACGCAAGGAGCTGGCCTGGCTGCGCCGCGGAGCGCCGGCCCGCACCGCCAAACCGAAGTTCCGGATCGCGGCGGCCAACGCGCTGATCGCCGACGTGCCGCCGCTGCGCGACAGCGTCGAGCTGGCCAAGCTCGCCACCGCTCGGCTCGGCAAGACCGTCGTCGACCTGCTCGACGTGTCGGTGTCCTACGACGGCCGCCCGGTGCTGCGCGACATCGAGTGGCGCATCGCCCCGGGCGAACGCACCGGGATCCTCGGCGCCAACGGCGCGGGCAAATCCACCCTGCTGGGGCTGATCGCCGGCACCGTCGCCCCCGACACCGGGCGGGTCAAGCGCGGCAAGACCGTCCAGCTGGGCGTGCTCGACCAGCAGTCCGGCGCGCTGGCCGCCCTCGCCGACGACCGGGTGGCCGACGTGCTCGCCGGGCTGCGCGCCGACTACCGGGTGGACGGCCGCGAACTCACCCCCGCCCAGTTGCTGGAACGGCTCGGTTTCGACCGGGCGCAGCTGTCGGCCCGCGTCGGTGACCTCTCCGGCGGGCAGCGCCGGCGGCTGCAGTTCCTGCTGGTGCTGCTGGCCGAACCCAACGTGCTGATCCTCGACGAGCCGACCAACGACGTCGACACCGACATGCTCACCGCCATCGAGGACCTGCTGGACTCCTGGCCCGGCACCCTGATCGTGGTCTCCCACGACCGCTACCTGCTGGAGCGGGTCACCGACCAGCAATACGGCATCCTCGGCGGGCACCTGCGCCACCTGCCCGGCGGGGTCGAGGAATATCTGCGGCTGGCCGCCTCGCCCACCGCGCCGGCGCCGGCCGCGGCCGAGTCCGCCGGCGCCAAACCGGGCGCGGCGGTGCACGCCGCGCGCAAGGAGATGGCCGCGGTGGAGCGCCGGCTGGCCAAGCTGGCCGATCAGATCAGCGCCAAGCACCACGAGCTCGCCGGCCACGACCAGGCCGACCACGTCGGCATCACCGCGCTGACCCGCGACCTCGACGATCTGCAGGGCCGGGTCGCCGAGCTGGAAGACCGCTGGCTGGAGCTGTCCGAGCACCTCGAGTGACCCGGTGCCCACCGGTCAGCGCACCGGGGTGGTCTGGCACACCTTCCAACCGTCCTCACGCACCAGATCGAGCTGGATCGTCCTACGGCCCAACAGTTCGTTGCGGGCATCGACCGTCGCGGTGGCCGCGTCGCCGCGCACGTCGACGCCGGTGACGGTGGTGTCGGTCAGCCCCTGGGTCGCCCGGGTCTCCTTCAGCCTCGCGATCGCCGCGTCGGTGAGCAGGTCGCGTGCGGCGGTGCACATCAGAGCGAGATAGTCGTCCCAGTTCTCGGTGTTGTAGGCCACCTGGAACGCCGCGAGCGTCTGGCGGACCAGCTCCTCGTCCGACGCCGGGGCGGCGCTGGAGGTGGCGGGTTCGGGCGCCGAGGTGGCGGCCGTCGGCTCCGGCGGTGCCGCCGACTTCTGACCGCACGACATCACCGGGGCGGCAACGAGTATCGCGGTGGCGACGCCGGCCAGCATCCTTCGCGCGGTGGACACGATCAGACCTCCTCGGGCTGCGCTCGTCATCCCTGACGAGGAACTTTCGCTGCGGTGGCGTTGACCAGCGCGCTGACGTCGACGGTGCCGGGCGGTCCGCAGCGACGGATGTCGATCGCGACGTTGCCCTGGATCTGGATTCCGTGCTGGCACACCGCGCTCCCCCCGTCGAGGGTCGCCTCCAGGGTGTAGACACCGGCGTTGTTGACCGGCTGCCCGAACCGCCAGGTCTGCGCCGGATCCCCGGTCGGGGTGATCACGATCGTCTTGCCCGCGCACCCCTCCCAGGCCATGCGCTGCATCTGGAGCGACAGGCTCGTGTCATCGACCGACGAGAACGCCACCACCGCCTGGGTGACACTGTCCTGCCAGACCTTCTGGTACAGCGCCCGCAACTCCTGCACGGCCACACCCACCGGCTGCACGGTGGCATAGGCCGCCCGCTGGGCGGGCGCCCACGCTCCCACGCAGGACGGGTTGTCGACGGTCGCCGAGTCATCGGCGAGTTCGGTCGCCTGGTGTTCGAGCACCACCGCGGTGTCACCGCTGTTTCCCGGAATCTCGCTGCCGGTCAACAGGATCGACGGCAACGCCGAAACCGGGACGTCGGTGGCCGGTGGCCCCTGGACGGCCGGCGACGGCGCGGCAGCCGACGGGGTGCCGTCGTCCGGCGCCGAATCGCCGTGGGACCGCAGCGCCACCGCCGAGATGGCGGCGACGACGAGCACCGCGACACCGGCGATCGCCCCGACCAGCACCCCGCGCCGTCGGGTGCGCCGGGGCGGCGCGGCCGACATCGTCGGCGCGGCCGCCGGCAGTCCCGGGTAGGCGCTGACCTGCCCGGTGGGTACCGGAGCCAGCAGGGTGCGGTCCCGGTGCCCCGGGTCGTGCAACGCGGCGGCCGCGGCGTCCGCCAACGCGCCGGCGGTGGCGAACCGGCGTGCCGGGTCCTTGGCCATCGCGATGGCGATCACCTCGTCCAGGGCGGGCGGCAGCGACCGCACCGTGTCGGTGACCCGCGGCGGCGCGGCCTGCAGATGCGCCATCATCTGCGCGGCCGGGCCGTTGGTGTTGGCGAACGGGGGCTTGCCGGTCAGCAGCCGGAACAGCGTGCAACCCAGCGAGTAGATGTCGGCACGGCCGTCGATGGGCGAGCCGGCCAGCACCTCCGGCGCCGCGTAGGCGATGGTCGCCATCACCGACCCGGTCGCGGTCAGCCCGACGTCGTCGAGGGCGCGGGCGATGCCGAAGTCGCCAAGCAGCACCCGCTCCTGGTCGCCGACCGGGCCGGACAGCAGGAAGTTCGCCGGCTTGATGTCGCGGTGCACCACGTTGTGGGCGTGGGCGAAGTCGAGTCCCTTGGCCACCTCGCGCACGATGTGCACCGCCCGTACCGGCGTCATGGTGCCGGCCCGCAGCGCCTCGTCCGCATCGGTGCCGTCGACGAACTGCATCGCGATCCACAGTTGGCCGTCGTCGGTCTGGCCGCGGTTGTGCACCGCCACGATCTGCGGATGGCTCAGCGCGGCGGCCACATCGGCCTCGCGGATGAACCGCGCCCGGAAATCGGGGTCCCGGGACAGCTCGGTGGAGAGCACCTTCAAGGCGTCGTATCGCGGCAGCGTCGGATGGGCTGCGAGATAGACCGACCCCATTCCGCCCGAGCCCAGAATCCGTTCGATCCGGTATCCGGCGACGATCGTCCCCGGCGTCAGCACGCCGGGATTATTTCACACCGGTGCGGCCCGCGGATTCGCGTCGATCACCCCGGCGGCACGGCCGTACGATCAGAGCTTGTGAGAACGGGCCCCACCCGATGAGCAGCGACCCCGACCTGGACAGGTTGGCGGCCGCGGTCGCCGACTACCCCGACGTCATCGAACTGCGGGTGCGTCTCATCCGGTTGCTCGCCGGCCGGGGCCGCACCGCCGACGCCCTGGTGCAGGCCGGCGAGGCGCTGCGGCTGGACCCGGGCAACGCCGAGATCAGCGCACTGGTCGGCGATCTCGGCGCGCAGCTGAGCGCCGCCCCCGCCGCGCCGGGGCAGTTCGACTGGGAGCGCGCGGAATCCGAGGTCGCCGGTCTCGTCGCCCCGGAGTACGCCGACGGCGCACCGCCCGCGCCGCCCGCGCCGCGGTCGCCGGCCCGCCTCGCCGAGGTCGCCGGGATGGCCGAGGTCAAAGCGCAGATCGAGCGGTCGTTCATCGGGCCGCTGCGCAACCCCGACCTGGCCCGGGCCTACGGCACCCGCGCCGGCGGCGGCCTGCTGCTCTACGGCCCACCGGGCTGCGGCAAGACCTTCATCGCCTCGGCCATCGCCGGGGAACTCGGTGCCCGCTTCTACCCGGTCGGGGTTCCGGACGTGGTGGAGATGGCCACCGGCGCCACCGACCAGACCCTGCAGCAGCTGTTCGCCACCGCGCGGGCCACCGCCCCGGCGGTGATCTTCTTCGACGAGATCGACGCGATCGGACAGAAACGCTCCCTGCTGCGCGGCGCCACCGTGCTGCGCCAGCTGGTCACCCGGCTGCTCACCGAGCTGGACGCCACCGCCAACGACGGGGTGTTCGTGCTGGGGGCCTCCAATCACCCCTGGGACGTCGACACCGCGCTGCGCCGGCCGGGACGCCTCGACCGGATGCTGTTCGTCTCCCCACCCGATGCGGAGGCCCGCGCCGCCCTGGTCCGGGCCAACTTCGCCGGCAAGCCGATCGCGGGCATCGACCTGGCCGAGATGGTCGCGACGACGGCCGGCTTCTCCGGCGCCGACGTCGCGTTCCTGTGCCGTTCGGCGGCCCAACACGCGATGAGCGCGGCCGCGGTGACCGGGCAGCCGCGCTACATCACGATGGACGACGTGCGGGCGGCCCGCGGCGCGATCACCCCGAGCACCGGACCGTGGTTCGCCATGGCGCGCAACGTCATCGAGTTCTCCAACGCCGACGGCGCGTTCGACGACCTGGCCGCCTACCTCAACCGCAAGTGAGGGCTACCGGCTGGGCGCCGGGGGGAAGCTGGGCAGCTTCACGTCGATCGTCGGGATCGGGGTGAACGCCGGCGCCCGGCGCTCCGGGGACAGCGGCCCCACGGTGTACCGGAAGTCGGTGCGCTGCGCGGCCGCGCCGCACCACAGCATCAGCCAGCCGCACCCGGCCAGGAACAGCGCCCCGACCACCGTCACCGCCACCCGGGCGCGGCGGGAGCGGTCCCGCCGCCAGTACTTGACGACGAACTCCGCGGCCAACACGCCCAGCACCAGCACCGGCACCATCAGCGCGTACCACAGGGCGCCGGGCTGGCGGGCCAGCCCGGACAGCGCCCAGCACAGCGCGGTGGGCACGCCCAGCCCCAGCAGCCACACCGCCCAGGTCCCCTCCTGCTCGGCGAGGTGCGCTTCGAGGTCGACGTCGGCGCCGCGGCGCAGCCGGGCCGCGGTCACCAGCAGGTGCGCCAGCCCGGCGATCAGGCAGGCGACGATCAGCGCCTGGTAACCGAACCGCACGCCGTCGGCGTCCGGGCCGATCGCGATCAGCAGCGGCGCGAAGGTGGCCAGCAGCGCCGCCACCGCGGCCAGCAGCAGCCCGCCGGCAGCGGCGGGGCTGCGGCCGACCCGGCCGGCCAGATAGCCGCGTGGCAGGCGCCGGCGCAGCCGGGTGAACAACCGGACCCAATGGGCGATCAGCGGCGCCATCAGCACCGGCACCAGGTGCTTGAGCACCGCCGGGGAGAGCCACGCCGAGAGCAGCATCACCGCCAGCGCATAGATCCACACCCCGCTGGCCAGCCGGGCCAGGGTGCCCCACACCACCTCGGCCAGCGCGTGCCGGATCCGGGCGTCGGTGGGGTGGTCGGCGAGCAGCTCGGTGAGGGCGCCGGCCTGTTCGCGGGTGAAGTCGCGGCCGCGGGCGTGGCGCAGCTGCAGCTGCGGATGCGCCGGATCGGCGCGCAGCCCGGCTTCCACCAGGCGCCGCACGGTGTCGGCGTCGTGGATGCGCTCGGCCGCGCGCACCAGGTCGGCGATCACGTCGACGTCGTCGGGCGCCAGGGCCAGGGCCCGCTCGATCGCGGCGCGGGCCTCGCGTTTGCTCCGCCCGAACGTCGCGCCGTGCGCCAGACAGCCCGCCAGCAGGGCGTGCGCGGCCGCGTCGGTGGGCGCGAACTCCACCGCGGTGCGGGCGACCGCGACCGCCTCGTCGACCAGCTCCACCCCCAGATACAGCTGGGTCAGCACGATCCGGGGACCGAGGCGGTCGGGGTGAGCGTCCAGGGCGGCGCGGGCGGCGAGGTAGGCCTGCACCGGGTCGCCGGCGGCCAACGCCAGCGCGGCCTGCCCGCCGAGCAGGTCGGCGTCGTGCGGGTGCTCGGCCAGCGCGGCGTGGATCAGCTCCAGAGCTTCGCCGGGGCGGCCGACCTCGGCCAGCAGCTGGGCGCGCTGCAGCACCGCCGCGGCATCCATCTCAGCCGCGCAGCCAGCGCCGCTGCCGATCGACCTGGCCGTAGACCAGGTTCAGCTGCTCGGCGACCCGCGCCGGTGCGGTGCCGCCGCGGGCGTCGCGCGCGGACACCGACCCCTCGACGGTCAGCACGCCGCGCACCTGCGGGGTGAGCTGCGGGCTGATCGCGGCGAGTTCGGCGTCGGTGAGCTCGTCGAGCCCGACGCCGCGGGCCTCCGCGGCCCGCACCGCCGCGCCGGCGGCCTCGTGCGCCACCCGGAACGGAACCCCTTGGCGCACCAGCCATTCGGCGACATCGGTGGCCAGGGTGTAGCCGGCCGGGGCCAGCGCCGCCATCCGGTCCAGGTCGAAGCGCAGCGTGGTCACCAGCCCGGCCATCGCGGGCAGCAGCAGCTCCAGCTGCGCCACCGAGTCGAAGACCGGCTCCTTGTCCTCCTGCAGGTCCCGGTTGTAGGCCAGCGGCTGCGCCTTCAGCGTGGCCAGCAGCCCGGTCAGGTTGCCGATCAGCCGCCCGGATTTGCCGCGCGCCAGCTCCGCGATGTCCGGGTTCTTCTTCTGCGGCATGATCGAGCTGCCGGTGGACCACGCGTCGTGCAGCGTGACGTAGCCGAATTCGGTGGAGCTCCACACGATGATGTCCTCGGCCAGGCGGGACAGGTCCACCGCGATCATCGCGAACACGAACGCCGCCTCCGCCGCGAAATCCCGGGCCGCGGTCGCGTCGATGGAGTTGTCGGCCGCGGTGGCGAAGCCCAGCTCCGCGGCGATCGCGTCCGGGTTGAGCCCCAGCGACGACCCGGCCAGCGCGCCGGAGCCGTACGGCGACACCGCGGTGCGCGCGTCGAAGTCGACGATCCGGTCGACGTCGCGCAGCAGCGGATGGGCGTGGGCGAGCAGGTGATGGGCCAGCAGCACCGGCTGCGCCGACTGCAGGTGGGTCTTGCCCGGCATCACCGCGCCCGGGTGGGCGGCGGCCTGGCCGGTCAGCGCGTCGACGACGTCGAGCACCCCGGCGGCCACCCGGCGCACCGCGTCGCGCAGCCACATCCGGAACAGGGTGGCCACCTGGTCGTTGCGGGACCGGCCGGCCCGCAGCCGGCCGCCCAGCTCCGCGCCCACCCGCTCGATCAGGCCGCGCTCCAGCGCCCCGTGCACGTCCTCGTCGTCGGGTAGCGGCACGAAACTGCCGTCGGCCACCGCCGCCGCCAGCTGCTCGAGGCCGGCCAGCAGACCGTCGCGCTGGTCGGCGGTGAGCAGCCCGGCGGCGAACAGCACCGCGGTGTGCGCCTTGGAGGCGGCGACGTCGTAGGGCGCCAGCGCCCAGTCGAAGTGGGTCGATTTGCTCAGCGCCGCCAGCGCGTCGGCGGGCCCGTCGGCGAACCGGCCGCCCCACAGCGCGCCCTGGTTCGTGCTCACCCGGAGGCCTCCCGATCCCGGCGGGCGGCGATCTGCGCGGACAGCCCGTGCAGGTGCACGAAGCCCTTGGCCGCCGACTGGTCGAAGTTGTCGCCGGCGTCGTAGGTGGCCAGGTTGAAGTCGTACAGCGAGGACTCGCTGCGCCGGCCGTTGACCGCGATGTGCCCGCCGTGCAGCACCAGGCGCACCTCCCCGGTGACGTGCTGCTGGGTGTGGGCGACGAACGCGTCCAGCGCCGACTTCAGCGGCGAGAACCACAACCCGTCGTAGACCAGTTCGGTCCAGCGCTGGTCGGTGCGGCGCTTGTAGCGGCCCAGCTCCCGCTCCAGGGTGACGTGCTCGAGTTCGGTGTGCGCGGTGATCAGCACCATCGCCCCGGGCGCCTCGTAGATCTCCCGGCTCTTGATGCCGACCAGCCGGTCCTCCACCACGTCGAGGCGGCCCACCCCCTGCGCGCCGCCGCGCCGGTTGAGCTCCTCGATGGCCTCCAGCACGCTCACCCGCCGGCCGTCGATGGAGACCGGCACCCCGGCCTCGAACCCGACGATCACCTCGTCGGGGGTCGACCAGTGCACCGTCGGGTCCTCGGTGTAGTCGTAGACGTCCTTGGTCGGGGCGTTCCACAGGTGCTCGAGGAACCCGGTCTCCACCGCCCGGCCCCACACGTTCTGGTCGATGGAGAACGGCGAGCGTTTGGTGACGTTGATCGGGATCGCGTTCTCCTCGGCGAACGCGATGGCTTTCTCCCGGGTCCAGGCGTAGTCGCGGACCGGGGCCAGCACCTGCAGATCCGGTGCCAGCGCGGCGAACCCGACCTCGAAGCGCACCTGGTCGTTGCCCTTGCCGGTGCAGCCGTGCGCGACGATGCCGCCGCCGTGCTCGCGGGCCGCGGCCACCAGATGCTTGACGATCAGCGGCCGGCTGATCGCCGACACCAGCGGGTAGCGGTCCATGTAGAGCGCGTTGGACTGGATGGTGGGCAGGCAGTACTGCTCGGCGAACTCGTCGCGGGCGTCGACGACCACCGACTCCACCGCGCCACAGTCCAGCGCGCGCTGCCGCACCACCTCCATGTCCTCGCCGCCCTGGCCGAGGTCGATGGCCACCGCGACCACCTCACGGCCGGTCTCCTTGCCGATCCAGCTGATCGCCACCGAGGTGTCCAGACCTCCGGAGTAGGCCAGGATGACACGGTCGGACATAACAAACTCTCCTTATCTGAGGTTCACCAGCGCCGCCGCCAGCTCGGCGCCGGTCATCGGCTCGCGGGCCAACACGAAGATGGTGTCATCCCCGGCGATCGTGCCCACCACGTAGGGCAGCGCGGCCCGGTCGATGGCGCTGGCCAGGTAGTCCGCGGCGCCCGGCGGGGTGCGCAGCACCGCGGTGTTGCCGCTGGCGTCGGTGCCCACCAGCAGCTCACCGAGCAGCCGGCAGAGCCGCTCGGTGCCGCCGGACAGGCGCATCGGGTTGCCGTCTTCGGGGATAACGTACCCGCCGACTCCTCCCTCGGGGCCGCGCAGCTTCACCGCGCCCAGCTCCTCCAGGTCGCGGGACAGGGTCGCCTGGGTGACCTCGATGCCCTCGGCGGCCAGCAGCGCGGCCAGCTCGCCTTGGCTGTGCACCGGCCCGGCGGCCAGCAGCGCCACGATGCGGGCCTGCCGCCCGGCCCGGGTCGGGGTGGTCGGGGCGCCGGAGGCGGCGGTGCTCATCGGGAGCGCTCCAGCAGCCACACCAGCAGTGCCTTCTGCGCGTGCAGCCGGTTCTCCGCCTCGTCCCAGACCGCGCTGGCCGGCCCGTCGAGCACCGCGTCGGTGATCTCCTCACCGCGGTGCGCCGGCAGGCAGTGCAGCACCGTGACGTCCGGATCGGCGAGCGCGACGAGTTCGGCGTTGACCTGGTACGGCCGGAACGGGCCCACCCGGTCGCGGCCGTCGCCCTCCTGGCCCATCGAGGTCCAGGTGTCGGTGACC
Source organism: Mycobacterium sp. 1274756.6 (assembly GCF_001668625.1). Classification (GTDB taxonomy): domain Bacteria; phylum Actinomycetota; class Actinomycetes; order Mycobacteriales; family Mycobacteriaceae; genus Mycobacterium. Next base: position 104,058 of record NZ_LZLJ01000049.1, on the reverse strand, counting down.
AGGACGTCGGCGCCGGTCGCGGCGGCCACCGGGTCGGCGGTCACGGTCACCGACCCGCCGGTGTCGGCGGCGCGGGCGCGGGCGGCGGCCACGAACTCCTCAGCCGGGGCGAACGGCGCCGGCGCGGCGACCGTGACGTGCAGTCCGGCGGTGGCCCCACCGAGCATCAGCGAGTGGGCCATGTTGTTGGCGCCGTCGCCGAGGTAGGTCAGCCGCACGCCGTGCAACGCACCCTTGCGTTCGGCGACGGTCTGCAGGTCGGCGAGCACCTGGCAGGGGTGGAAGTCGTCGGAGAGCGCGTTGACCACCGGCACCGTCGCGGTGGCGGCCATCGCGGTCAGCCGGTCCTGGCCGAACGTGCGCCACACGATCGCGTCCACGTAGCGGGACAGCACCCGCCCGGTGTCTTCCAGGGTCTCGTCGCGGCCGAGCTGGGTGGAGCGGCCGTCGACGACCACGGCGTGCCCGCCGAGCTGGGCCACCCCGAGCTCGAAGGAGAACCGGGTGCGGGTGGAGTTCTTGTCGAAGATCACCGCCACCCCGCGCGGCCCGGCCAGCGGCCGGCGGCTGAACGGCTCGCGTTTGAGTTCGGCGGCCAGCGCGAGCACCTCGGCCTGTTCGGCCGGGCTCAGGTCGTCGTCGCGCAGGAAGTGCCGGATCACGCCCCGGCCTCCGCGTCCTGCGCGGCGTCGAGGATGCCCGGCAGCGCGGCCAGGAACCCGTCGAGCTGGTCGTCGGTGACGATCAGCGGCGGGGCCAGCCGCACCACGTCCGGGGCGGCGGCGTTGACCAGGAAACCGGCCGCCCGCGCAGCGCTCTCCACCGCCTTGGCCCGCGCCGCGGTGAGCACCACCCCCAGCAGCAGCCCGCGGCCGCGCACCCCGGCGACCAGCGGGTGGCCGGCCGCCTCGATCCGCTCGGTCAGCCACGCCCCGAGCCGGGCGGCCCGCTCCACGAGCCGGTCCTCGGCGAGCACGTCGAGCACGGCCAGCGCGGCGGCCGCGCACACCGGGTTGCCGCCGAAGGTGCTGCCGTGCATGCCGGGGGCGAACAGCTTCGCCGCCGGGCCGGTCGCCAGGCAGGCGCCGATCGGCAGCCCGCCGCCAAGCCCCTTGGCCAGCGTGACCACATCCGGGACGATGCCGTCGTGCTGGTGGGCGAAGAACGTGCCGGTGCGCCCGATGCCGGTCTGGACCTCGTCGAGGATCAGCAGCGCCCCGTGCTCGGCAGTGATCCGCCGGGCCGCCGCCAGATACCCCGGCGGGGGCACGACGACGCCGCTCTCCCCCATGATCGGTTCCAGGATCACCGCGGCGGTGTCGGTGTCGACGGCGGCGGCCAGCGCGTCGGCGTCCCCGAACGGCACGTGCTGCACCGGGCCGGGCAGCGGCGCGAACGGCGCCTGTTTGGCCGGCTGGCCGGTGAGCGCCAGCGAGCCCATCGTGCGGCCGTGGAAGGCCTCGCGGGCGGCGATGACCGTCCCGCGCCCGGTGAGCCGGGTGAGTTTGAGCGCGGCCTCGTTGGCCTCGGCGCCGGAGTTGCAGAAGAACACCCGCGCGTCCGGGCCGACGTCCCAGCGGGCGACCAGCTGCTCGGCGAGCGCCACGCCCGGTTCGGTGATGTAGAGGTTGGAGGTGTGGCCCAGCGTGCCCAGCTGCGCGGTCACCGCCGCGGCCACCGCCGGGTGGGCGTGGCCGAGCAGGTTCACCGCGATCCCGCCGAGCAGGTCCAGGTAGGTGGTGCCGTCGACGTCGGTGACCAGCGCGCCCGCGCCGCGGGCCAGCGCCAGCGGCGGGGTGCCGTAGTTGTCCATCATCACCGCCGACCAGCGCTGCTGCAGCGCCGCGGTCCGGGGTGTGGCGGTCTCGGTCATGGGCTCACCACCTTCGTTCCGGTGCCGGCATCGGTGAACAGCTCCACCAGCACGCAGTGTTCGACGCGCCCGTCGATGATGTGGGCGCTGGGCACCCCGCCGGCCACCGCCCGCAGGCAGGCCTCGACCTTGGGCACCATGCCCGACTCCAGCCCGGGCAGCAGCTCGGCCAGCGTCACCGAGTCGATCTCGCTGATCAGCGAGTCGCGGTCGGGCCAGCGGGCGTACAGGCCGTCGACGTCGGTGAGCATCAGCAGTTTCTCCGCGCCCAGCGCGGCGGCCAGCGCGGCCGCGGCGGTGTCGGCGTTGACGTTGTGCACCACCCCGTCGGCGTCGGGCGCCAGGGTGGAGACCACCGGGATGCGCCCGGCGGTGATCAGGTCGCGGATGGCGTCGGTGTCGACCCGGTCGACGTCGCCGACCAGCCCGATGTCGGTGGCGACTCCGTCGACGGTGACGTTGCGGCGCACCGCGGTGAACAGCGCGGCGTCCTCGCCGGTGATGCCGACCGCGTACGGGCCGTGGGCGTTGATCAGGTTCACCAGTTCCCGGCCGACCTGACCGAACAGCACCATCCGCGCCACCTCGAGCACCTCGGGGGTGGTGACCCGGAAGCCGCCCTTGAAGTCGCCGGCGATGCCGAGCCGCTGCAGCATGGCCGAGATCTGCGGCCCCCCGCCGTGCACCACGACCGGCTGGACGCCGCAGTTGCGCAGGAAGGCCATGTCGGCGGCGAACGCGTGTTTGAGGGTGTCGTCGGTCATCGCGTTGCCGCCGTACTTGACCACGACGATCCGGCCGTGCAGCTGCTTGAGCCAGGGCAGCGCCTCGGCGAGCACCCGCGCCTTGACCGCGGTGGTCGGTTCGTGTGCGCTCATGAGCTGTACGCCGAGTTCTCGTCGACGTAGCCGTGGGACAGGTCGGTGGTGCGGATCGCCGCGTGCCCGCTGCCCTGGGCGAGGTCGACGCGGACCTCGATGTCCGCGCCGGACAGGTCCACCGTTCGGGCGCCCGGATCGGGCAGCCCGCCGGCGAACACCGCGAACCCGTTGAACGACACGGTGATCCGGTCCGGGTCGATCGCGAACGGGGCCATCCCGACCGCGGCGAGCACCCGGCCCCAGTTCGGGTCGGAGCCGAACAGCGCGGTCTTGACCAGGTTGTCCCGCGCGATCAGCCGGGCGGTGAGCAGCGCGTCGGCGTCGGAGGCGGCGCCGGTCACCGCGACCGTCACCCGCTTGGTCACGCCTTCGGCGTCGGCCTGCAGTTGGGCGCAGAGGTCGTCGCAGACGGCCAGCACCGCCGCGTCGAGATCGGCTTGGCTGGGCGCGATCTCGCTGGCGCCCGACGACAGCAGCAGCACCGTGTCGTTGGTCGAACAGCAGCCGTCGACGTCGAGGCGGTCGAAGGTGGCGGCGGTGGCCGCGGTCAGCGCCCGGTGCAGTGCGGCCGCGTCGGCCACCGCGTCGGTGGTGATCACGCAGAGCATGGTGGCCAGCGAGGGCGCCAGCATGCCGGCGCCCTTGGCCATCGCCCCGACCGTCCAGTTCTGCCCGGAGTCCGGGCTGTGGTGCAGTGCAACCTGTTTGGATACGAGGTCGGTGGTCATGATCGCCCGGGCCGCGTCGTCGCCGCCGACCAGCCCGCCGGCCATCTCCTGCACCAGGTGGGTGACCCCGGCCAGCACCTTGGGCATCGGCAGCCGGTCGCCGATCAGCCCGGTGGAGCACACCGCGACCTCCCCCGCGCCGGTCTCGGTGCCCCACTGCGACAGCGCGGCCGCCACCGCCTCGGCGGTGGCGTGGGTGTCGGCGAACCCGGGCGGTCCGGTGCAGGCGTTGGCGCCGCCGGCGTTGAGCACCACCGCGCGCAGCCGCCCGGCGGTCAGCACCTGCTGGGTCCACAGCACCGGCGCGGCCTTGACCTGGTTGCGGGTGACCACGCCGGCGGCGGCCAGGTCGGGGCCCTCGTTGAACACCAGCGCCAGGTCGGGGGCGCCGGACTCCTTGATCCCGGCGGCCACCCCGACGGCCCGGAAGCCGCTCGGTGCGGTCACCCCCTGGTCGCGCAGCAGCCGCGCGCCGCTCACGGGGCGACCCCGACCAGCGGCAGGCCGTCGGTCTCCGGCCAGCCCAAGGCCAGGTTCATCGACTGCACCGCCGCGCCGCCGGTGCCCTTGACCAGGTTGTCGATCGCGGTGATCGCCACGAAGGTCTCGGCGTCGGCGTCCACGGCCAGCGAGATCTGGGCCATGTTGCTGCCGATCACCGATCCGGTGCGCGGCAGCTGCCCGTCATCGAGCAGGTGGACGAACGGCTCGTCGGCGTAGGCGGCCCGGTAGGCGGCCCGCAGGTCGGCCAGCGGCGCGCGGGTGGGTGCGGTGCAGGTGGCCAGGATGCCGCGCGCGGCGGGGATGAGCACCGGGGTGAACGACACCCGCACGTCGCGGCCGCTGGCCGTCCGCAGCTCCTGGGCGATCTCCGGGTTGTGCCGGTGCGCCCCGGCGATGTTGTAGGCGCGGGCCGAGCCGAGCACCTCCGAGCCGAGCAGGTCGGTGCGGGCCGCCCGGCCGGCGCCGGAGGTGCCGCTGACCGCGACCACGGTCACGGTCGGGTCGATGAGGTCGGCGCTGATCGCGGGCAGCAGCGCCAGCAGCGCCGCGGTCGGGTAGCAGCCGGGCACCGCGACGCGCCGCGCGCCGCGCAGCCGGTCGCGGGCGCCGGGCAGTTCGGGCAGCCCGTAGGGCCAGTTGCCGGCGTGCGGGGAGCCGTAGAACCGCTCCCAGATGGCCGGGTCGGTGAGCCGGAAGTCGGCGCCGCAGTCGATGATCAGCGTGTCCGGGCCGAGTTCCTCGGCCAGCCGGGCCGAGTGGCCGTGCGGCAGCGCCAGGAAGACGACGTCGTGGCCGGCCAGCACGTCGAGTTCGGTGGGCTCGAGCACCCGGTCGGCCAGCGGCATCAGGTGCGGGGCGTGCTCGGCGAGCCGGTCACCGGCGCTGGACGCCGCGGTGAGCGCGCCGATGCGCAGCCGCCCGTCGGCGTAGCCGGGGTGCCCCAGCAGCAGCCGTAGGATCTCCCCGCCGGCATAGCCGCTGGCCCCGGCGACCGCCACCCGTACTGGTTCCGTCATGCCCGCCATTCTGCATGGTTATGCATCGTCACGCAAATAAATTCGATGAGGTGGTCAGGCCCGCAGCACCGCGCCGAGCCGCTCGCCGGCGCAGCGCACCGCCTCCTGCCGTGCGGCGCTGGCCTCGTCCTCGGTCAGGGTGCGGTCCGGGGCGCGGAACCGCAACGCGAACGCCAGCGACTTGTGCCCGGCGTCGACCTGCGGGCCGGTGTAGACGTCGAACAGCGTGACCTCCTCGAGCAACTCCCCCGCTCCGGCGCGGACCGCGTCGGCCACCGCGCGGGCCGGGGTGTCGGCGGACACCACCAGCGCCACGTCCTGGAAGACCGCCGGATACGGCGACACCCGCGGCGCCGGCAGCACCTCGGTGAGCGGGATGGCGTCCAGGTTCAGCTCCACCGCGCAGGTGCCCGGGGGCAGGCCGGCCCGCTCGATCACCGCCGGATGCAGCTGCCCGGCGTGTCCGACCACGCGGCCGTCCACCAGCACCTCGGCGCAGCGGCCCGGATGCCACGGCAGCAGCTCCGCGGCGCGCAACTCGACCGCCACCGCGCAGGCCCGGGCGATCGTCGCGACCGCCGCGAAGGCGTCGGCGGCTTCCACCGGCCGGCCCGGCCCCCACGGTCCGCGCGGCTCGCGCAGCCCGCACAGCACCGCGCCCACGTGCAGCGGCTGGCGGGGCAGCGACTCGTCGAGCGCGGCCAGCTGCTCGGGGGTGGGCCGCCGGTCCACCGGCAGCGGGTCGATGCCGCGGGTGCGGTCGGTGGGCTGCACCACCTGCGCGAGGGCGTACAGCGCGACGTCGCCGACGCCGCGGGCCACGTTGCGCACCAGCGGCTCCAGCAGCCCGGGCAGCAGCGTGGTGGCCAGCCGGGGCCGGTCGGCCTCCAGCGGGTTGAGCACCGCGGTGGTGTGCCGGCGGGGGTCGTCGGCGGCCAGCCCCCAGGTGTCGAAGACCCCGGCGGGCAGGAACGGGGTGGGCAGCACCTCGACGTAGCCGGCGAGCGCCAGCGCCTTGCCGACCGCGCGGCGGCGCCGCTGCGCCGGGGTCAGCCCGCGCCCGGCCGGCGCGGCGGGCAGCCGCGACGGGATCCGGTCGTAGCCCTCCAGCCGCAGCACCTCCTCCACCAGATCCATCGGCTGGCCCAGGTCCGGCCGCCAGCTCGGCGGGGTCACGGTCAGCGCGGTGTCGGCCGCGGTGACCGCGGCGCCGATCTGCGTCAGCCGCCGCCGCGTGGTGCCGGCCGGGTAGTCCACCCCGGCGGTGCGGTCGGGCAGGTCGGCGGGCAGCGTGATCGGCGGCAGCGACCAGTCGGTGCGCGGCGGGTCCCCGGTCCAGTCGGTGAGCGCCGGATCGATGTCGCCGCCCGCGATCTCGGCCAGCAGCCGGGCGGCCCGGTCGAGGGCGGCCACCGAGATCGCCGGGTCCACGCCGCGCTCGTAGCGGCGGCCCGCCTCGCTGGTCAGGTGCAGCCGCCGCTGGGTGCGGGAGACCGCCGCGGGGTCCCACACCGCCGCCTCCAGCAGCACCTCGGTGGAGCCGTCGGTCATCTCGGTGGCGCCGGCGCCCATCACCCCGCCGATCGCGGCGGTGGCCGCGTCGTCGACGATCAGCACGTCGGCGGGGTCCAGCCGGCGCTCGACGTCGTCGAGAGTCGTCACCGTCTCCCCGGCGCGGGCGAAGCGGACGGCCAGCGCGCCGGTGACCCGGGCCCGGTCGTGGGCGTGCATCGGATGGCCCAGCTCGAGCATCACGTAGTTGGTGATGTCCACCGCCGGGGACAGCGCGCGGATCCCGCACAGCAGCAGCCGGCGCTGCAGCCACCACGGCGACACCGCGCCCGGGTCGATGCCGGTGACCGAGCGCAACGCGAACCGGCGCACCCCGGTTTCCGGGTGCACGGTCAGCGGCCAGCCCGGCGCCGCGGCGGGCAGCGGCGGCACCGCGGCCGGGTCGGCGAACTCCAGGTCGAAGGCGCAGGCGATCTCGCGGGCCAGACCGCGCACCGACAGGCCGTAGCCGCGGTCGGGGGTGATCGCCAGGTCGAACACCACGTCGTCGAGCCCGAGCACCGCGGCGGCGTCCGCGCCCGGTTCGGCGGTGCCCGCGGGCAGCACCAGGATGCCGCCGGCGTCGGCGCCCAGCCCGAGCTCGGCCGTCGAGCAGATCATCCCGTCGGAGACCCGGCCGTAGGTCGTGCGGCTGGCGATGGCGAACCCGCCCGGCAGCGTGGTGCCCGGCAGCGCCACCACCACCAGGGCGCCGACGACGAAGTTCGTTGCCCCGCAGACGATGTCGCGGGGTTCGGCCTCACCGACGTCGACCCGGCAGGCTCGGATCGGCTTCTTGAACCCGGTGAGCTCGTCGATGGCGGTGACCCGCCCGATCGTCAGCGGCCCGGTCACCGGGCCGAGCCGGATGACGTCCTCGACCTCGTGGCCGATGCGGATGAGGGCGGCTTCCAGTTCCGCGGCGCCGACGTCCCAGCCCGGCGCGCCGACCGCGACCGCCTCCCGCAGCCAGCTGTAGGGGACCCGCATCTAAAGCCCCACCCCGAACGGCAGCGCGAACCGGACGTCGCCTTCGACCATGTCACGCATGTCGGCGATCCCGTTGCGGAACTGCAGGGTGCGCTCCAGGCCCATCCCGAACGCGAACCCGGTGTACTCGCCGGGGTCGATGCCCGCGGCGCGCAGCACGTTGGGGTGCACCATGCCGCAGCCGCCCCATTCCACCCAACCGGCGCCGCCCTTGCGGTTGGCGAACCAGATGTCGACCTCCCCGGACGGCTCGGTGAACGGGAAGAAGTGCGGCCGGAACCGGGTGCGCGCGTCCGGGCCGAACTCGGCCCGGGCCAGCGCGTCGAGGGTGCCGCGCAGGTGCGCCATCGTCAGCCCGCGGTCCACCGCCAGGCCCTCGACCTGGTGGAAGACCGGGGTGTGGGTGGCGTCGAGTTCGTCGGTGCGGAACGCCCGCCCCAGCGACAGCACGTAGACCGGCAGGTCGCGGCCGAGCAGGGCGCGCATCTGCACCGGCGAGGTGTGGGTGCGCAGCACCTGCCGGGAGTCCGCCGGCGCGATGTGGAAGGTGTCCTGCATGCTGCGGGCCGGGTGGTCGGTGAGGAAGTTCAACGCGTCGAAGTTGAAGTGCTCGGCCTCGACCTCCGGGCCGTCGGCGAGTTCCCAGCCCATCGCGATGAACGTGTCGGCGATGCGCTCGGACAGGATCGTGATCGGGTGCCGCGCCCCCACCGGCTGCCGGGTCGACGGCAGGGTGACGTCGATGCGTTCGGCCACCAGCACCGCGGCGTCGCGTTCGGCGCGCAGCGCGGCCAGCCGCTCGTCGTAGTCGCGCTGGGCGGCGGTGCGCGCCTCGTTGACCCGCCGGCCGGCGTCGGCGCGGTCGGCCTTGGGCAGCCCCGCCAGGGCGCGCCGGGCCAGCGCCAGCGGGGCGTGATCGCCGAGGTGTGCGGTCTTGGCCCGCGCCAGCGCGTCCAGGTCGGCGGCGGCCGCGAAGGCGCCCCGCGCCGCGTCGACCGCTTCGGTCAGCGACTCCGGCGTCAGCAGCGCCGGGTCGGCGGATTGGTCACCCACGCAGTCGGACTCTCCTTGCAGCTCGCGGCCGGACGCCGCACCTTCGCACGGGTGTGACGCAAGTGCCGATCATAAGTGATCACCGATTGGCCGGGTCAGCCGCGCGGCGCCGGCCCGGCGGCAGCCGGCCGGCCCAGCCGGTAGCCCAGCAGCGCCCCGGCCGTGCCGGCCACCGCGGCGGCGGCCAGCGTCGGCCCGGCGTGGGCCAGCACCACGAAGGCGAACACCGCGGCCACCGCCAGCAGCACCAGGCGGGGCCGGGTCCACCGGTCCGGCCGCGGCAGCCGGATGCCCATCAGCATGCCCAGGAGCAGCGCGGTGGCGTGCCCGACATCGGTGAACTCACCGCCTCCCAGCGCGGCCACCGCCGCCACCGGCAGCCACCAGCCCAGCCAGGCCGGCCGCCAGCGCGGCGCGATCGCCGGGGCGAGCGCCCCGAAGACCGCCATCGCCCCGTAGCTCATCCCGACGTCGCTGGCGTGGGACACCGACAGCGGCAGCCAGCCGCGGTGCACCGCTACCGCCAGCCCGGCCGCCACCAGCAGCGTCGCCGCGACGTGCCCGGTGAGAAAGGTCAGGATCAGCCGGCCGCCGTGCCAGCACAGTTCGGCCAGCGCCAGCAGGCAGACCAGGCCGGGCAGCCACACCGTGATCGGGGCCGCGTCGGTGATGAACGCGCTGTCGAACAGGGTGCCCAGCCGGCCCGCGCTGAGGTTGTGCAGGTTGGTGCTGGCGTCGCGGACGATGCGGTGCCGGGTGTGCGGATCCAGCGCCAGCAGCCCGGCGGCGACGGTGATCAGCGCCGCGGTGTAGCCCAGCGTGACCCGGATCCGGGACAGCCGGGCCACCAGCGCCGCGAACATCAGGGTTGACTATCCCCCGGCTCGCCGGTGTCGGCGCGGTCCTCGACTGACAGTTTTCTGCGAGTCTGCAGCCGGTACATGGCCAGATCCGGGGGCACGCCCGCGGTTTTGGCGCCGAACACCTGCCGGCGCGCCCGTTTCGCGCTGACCCCGAGCTGCTCCAGTTCGGTCGCCGGGATCTGGTCCAGGGTCGTGCCGGAGACGATGACGCCGCCGCGGGTGGCGCGCTCCATCACCCGGGCCGCGATGTTGACGTCCACGCCGAGCCAGTCGGAGGCCAGCCGCTGCGGCCGGCCGGTGTGGATGCCCACCCGCATCCGTGGGGTGTGGCCGTCGACCTCCACGGCGCTGAGCGCCTCCTGCGCGGCGAGCACCGCGCGCACCGCCACCAGCGGCTCCCGGAACACCGCCATGGTGCCGTCGCCCATCCGTTTGACGATCCGGCCGCCGGCGTCGAGCAGCGGCGGTTCGATGGCCCGGGCCACCCGGCGCAGCAGCGTCAGGGTGGCGTCGTCCCCGGCGGCCAGCGACCAGGACGAGAAGCCGACGAGGTCGGTGAAGACCAGGGTGACCTCCGCGTCGCGGGGGCGCCGGGCGACCATCTCGGTCAGCGCCTGCCAGACCTGCAGCGCGCCCAGGCTCACCTCGCGGGACACGGCGTCGCGGTCGCGCAGCAACCGGTCGGCGGCGCGGGCCGCGGCGCGCGGGCCGCCGTCGCCCGCGGTGGAGAGCGGGTCGCCGAACTCGGGGTCGCCGGGCAGCGCGCGTCGGGCCCGCCGAATCAGCGCGATCACGTCCGGGTTGTGGTTGGTGCGGCGCAGCCAGCCCGAGGCATCGGGCACCGGCACCGGCAGGCGATCCGCCGGTTCAGCGGCCTCGAGTTCGCCGGACCCGTGGTCTGAGCGCTCGTGGTCCACCTGTGTCAGCGTAGGCGGGGCGTTCGACCGCCGCCACGGACCGGGTCGTCGGCCGCAAGTGGTGTCGGACACGCCGCCGCAATAATCGACAACGTTCATTGTCAGAAGTTATCGTGGTGGAGACGGCAGCGTGTGAGGAGTTCCGCGATGAACGCACCTGTGACGACGACCACCACCGCCGGCGTGCAGCCGCTCGGCCCGGACTCGCTGACCTGGAAATACTTCGGTGACGTGCGCACCGGCCTGCTGGGCATGTGGATCGGCACCATCGAGAACATGTACCCGGGCCTGGGTGCCGGCGTCGAGCAGCACTCCAGCCTGTGGCGCGAGCCGCTGCAGCGGGTGTTCCGCTCGGTGTACCCGATCATGGGCGTGGTCTACGACGGCGACCGCGCCCGCCAGACCGGTGAGGCGATCAAGAGCTGGCACCGCGACATCAAGGGCGTCGACGCCCGGGGCCGCCGCTACCACGCGCTGGACCCCGAGACGTTCTACTGGGCGCACGCCACCTTCTTCATGATGGTGATCAAGCTGGCCGAGTACTTCGAGGGCGGGCTCACCGAGGCGGAGAAGCGGCAACTCTTCGACGAGCACGTGCAGTGGTACCGCATGTACGGGATGAGCATGCGCCCGGTGCCCGAGTCCTGGGAGGACTTCTGCCGCTACTGGGACCGCATCTGCCGGGAGGAACTCGAGCTCACCCCGGCCGCCGCCGGCATCCTGGACATGCGGATCCCCAAGCCGCGGTTCGTGCTGCTGCCCGACGGGGTCTGGGAGCAGCTGTTCAAGCCGATGCTGGCCGGGCAGCGCTGGCTGACCGCGGGGCTCTTCGAGCCGGAGGTGCGGGAGAAGGCCGGCCTGCGCTGGACGGCCGGCGACGAGGTGCTGCTGCGGCTGATCGGCAAGTTCGTCCAGATCTCGTTCCTGTTCGTCCCCGACGAGATCCGGCTGCACCCGCGTGCGCTGGCCGGCTACCGCCGGGAACAGGGCCGGGTCCGGGCCGGCGCCCCGCTGGTCGAGGCGCCGTGGTTCACCGGTCCCCCGGCGGATCGCCGGGACAACGGCATGCACTACCTGCCGCCGCGCCGGCGCTGGCCGGCCCGGGCGCTGATCGAGAAGGCCGGATCGCTGGTGCACCAGACGTTCTCGCTGGCCGGTGGGCTGGCCGGCACGCTCACCAGCGGTCCGGCGACCGACCCGGCCGAGACGGCCGTGGCCTGACCCGCGTCGCCCGCGCGCTGGCGTACAGGCAGATCGCCGCGGCCGCGGCGACGTTGAGGCTCTCCGCGGCCCCGGCCATCGGGATCCGGATGCGGTGATCGGCGGCGGCGGCCACCGACTCGGGCAGCCCGTGCGCCTCCGGCCCGAACAGCCAGGCGGTGGGGGCGGCCAGCAGCGCCTCGGCGTCGTCGAGGGTGGTCTCGCCGTCCAACGTGGTGGCCAGCAGCCGCAGCCCGCCGTCGCGCAGCGCCGCCAGCGCCGCCGTGGTGTCGGCGACGGGGATCACCGGGATCGCGAAGATGCTGCCCGCCGACGCGCGCAGGCACTTCCCGTTGTAGGGGTCCACGGTGTGGCCGGCCAGGAGCACGGCGTCGGCGCCCATCGCGTCGGCCAGCCGGATCAGGGTGCCCGCGTTGCCGGGTTCGGCGATGCCGACGGCGACGGCCACCAGCGCGGGCGCGCCGGCCAGCACCTCGGCCAGCGCCGGCCGCGGCAGCGCGCAGACGGCGACCAGCCCGGCCGGGGTCACCGTGTCCGACAGGCTCGCCGCCGCACGGTCGGTGACCAGCTGGACCGGGACCCGCTGGTCGGCCAGCAGATCGGCATGCCGGTCGGCGGCCGCGGCGGTGGCGTAGAGCTCACGGATCAGGCCGCGCCGGCCGGCCGCCTCGACCAGGTTGGGGCCCTCGGCGAGGAACCGGCCGCTGCGGGCCCGGCCGGCCGCCCGGTGCAGCTTGGCCGCGGCGACCACCCGGGTCGCGCGGTGACCGAGGACCTGGCTCAGGCGGCCTCGCCGGACGGGGCGTTGACGTCGGCGGGCAGCGCGGCCCGGGCCACGTCGACCAGCGCGGTGAACGCCTGCGGGTCGCTGACCGCGATCTCGGCCAGGTTCTTGCGGTCCACCTCGACCCCGGCGGCCTTGAGGCCCTGGATGAGCCGGTTGTAGGTGATGTCGTTGGCCCGGGCGGCCGCGTTGATCCGGGAGATCCACAGCTTGCGGAACTCGCCCTTGCGGGCGCGCCGGTCACGGAAGGCGTAGTTCAGCGAGTGCAGCTGCTGTTCCTTGGCTTTGCGGTAGATGCGGGACCGCTGACCGCGGTACCCCTTCGAGGCCTTGAGGACGCTGCGGCGCTTCTTGTGGGCGTTGACTGCCCGCTTGACGCGTGCCATGAGTGTTGATCCTGTTCGTTCGTACGGGGGTGGTGACGGGAAGAGCCGGCGGTCAGCCGTTCAGCATCTTGTTGACCCGGGCGGTGTCGGCGGCCGACACCGTGGTGCGGCCGTCGAGGCGGCGGGTGCGCTTGGAGGGCTTGTGCTCCAACAGGTGCCGCCGGTTGGCCTTCTGGCGCACGATCTTGCCGGTGCCGGTGCGGCGGAAGCGCTTCGAGGCGCCGCTGTGGGATTTCGTCTTGGGCATGGTTCCTCAGTTCTGCGGTCGGGTCGGTGCGGTCATGACTGGGTGTCGTCGTCGGCGGGGCGCGCGGGCGCTCCGGCCTGCTCCGCGGCGCGGGCGCGGGTCTTCGCGCCGCGGTGCGGGGCCAGCACCATCGTCATGTTGCGGCCGTCCTGTTTGGCGGCCGTCTCGACGAAGCCGAAGTCGGCCACGTCGGCGCCGAGCCGCTGCAGCAGCCGGTAGCCCAGCTCCGGGCGGGACTGTTCCCGGCCGCGGAACATGATGGTCACCTTGACCTTCGACCCGGCTTCGAGGAAGCGGACCACATGGCCCTTCTTGGTCTCGTAGTCGTGGTCGTCGATCTTGGGGCGCAGCTTCTGCTCTTTGACGACGGTCTGCTGCTGGTTCTTGCGAGACTCGCGTGCCTTCTGCGCCGTCTCGTATTTGAACTTGCCGTAGTCCATGATCTTGCAGACCGGGGGTCGGGCGTTGGGGGCAACCTCAACGAGATCGAGATCGGCTTCCGCGGCGACACGCAGGGCATCTTCGAGGCGCACGATGCCTACCTGTTCCCCGCCGGGGCCGATCAGTCGGACTTCAGGTACGCGGATGCGCTCGTTGACGCGGGTCTCAGTGCTAATGGGGCCTCCCTTGGTAGTTGTCGGCTGGCGACCCAACCGGCGAAATACCATCCCATCAGCAGAAAAGCCCTGCTCAAAGCAGGGCCCAATGCCGACCGATCGCGGCCCGAGGCCGCCTGCGCGTGAGACGCAGCACCGGAACTTAACCGGTGACCGGACCGTTGAGCCGCGCGCGGCGAACGGTGGGAGTGGGACTCCACTTGCTGTCCCCGGCGTTCGCCGGGACGGTCGCACGTGTCAGTCTAGCAGGCATGGACGATGCCTTGCCCGACGCGGCGGGACCGGTCCGCGAACTCGCGGAGATCCCGGCGGTGGAAGTGATCACCCGCGCGGCGGTGATGCTGATGAGCGCCGCCGCCGAGAAGCTCGGCTTGGCCGCCGACGACCCCGACGAAGCCCCGCACCGCGACCTCGACGAGGCCCGCCGGCTGATCACCGCCTTGGCCGGGCTGGTCACCGCCAGCGCCGAATACCTCGGCGTGCACGCCGGCCCGCTGCGCGAGGGGCTGCGCAGCCTGCAGCACGCCTTCCGGGAGGCCAGCGCCTACCCCGACGACCCGGGCCGCGGCCCGGGCGAGAACTACACCGGCCCGGTCGGCTGACCCCGCGTCGGTAGGGATTCTGCGTCGGTAAGGATTCTGCCAGGTTGGGCCCTTATCCTGACCTGCTATGACGGTCACGGCGTCGCGCCGGGTGCACCCACCCGCCGGCCGGTTCGCCCGGGCCCCGGCGGTCGCGGGCTGGATCATCGGCGTCATCGCGACGCTGTCGCTGCTGGCCAGTGTCTCCCCGCTGGTGCGCTGGGTCATCGAGGTCCCGCGCACCGTCGTCAACGACTTCCTGTTCAACTTCCCCGACACCAGCTTCGCCTGGTCGTTCGTGCTGGCGTTGCTGGCCGGCGCGCTGGCGGCCCGGAAACGCATCGCCTGGTGGGTGCTGACGCTGTACCTGGTCGGCGCCGCGGTCTGGAACCTGCACGATCTGCTCTGGCGCGACAGCACCTGGCCGCGCTACCTCGGCGACGGCATCGGCCTGGCGGTGCACCTGGCCGCCCTGGCGGTGCTGGTGGCGGCCTACCGCCAGTTCTGGGCCAAGGTCCGCCGCGGCGCCCTGCTCAAGGCGGCCGCGGTGCTGGTGGCCGGCATGGCGATCGGCACCGCGGTGACCTGGGGCCTGCTGGAGCTCTACCCCGACACGCTGGTCCCCGAACACCGGCTGCTCTACGCGCTCAACCGGGTCAGCGGGTTCTCCGTCGCCCCCGCGCACGCGTTCTCCGGGCACCCGCACGTGGTGCTCAACGCGGCCGCCGGGCTGTTCGGGGCGCTGGCGTTGATCGCCGCGGCGATCGTGCTGTTCCAGTCCCAGCGCGCCGACAACGCGCTCACCGCCGACGACGAGACCGCCATCCGCGGCCTGCTCGAGCAGTACGGCAAGAACGACTCGCTGGGCTACTTCGCCACCCGCCGGGACAAGGCGGTGGTGTTCGCCCCCGACGGCCGGGCCGCGATCACCTACCGGGTGGAGGTCGGGGTCTGCCTGGCCAGCGGCGACCCGGTCGGCGACCCGCGGGCCTGGCCGCAGGCCATCGCGGCGTGGCTGCGGCTGTGCCGGGCCTACGGCTGGGCGCCGGGGGTGATGGGCGCCGGGGCCGCGGGTGCGCGCGCCTACCGCGACGCCGGACTCAGCGCCCTGGAGCTCGGCGACGAGGCGATCCTGCACACCGCGGATTTCCGGCTGTCCGGGCCCGACATGCGCGGGGTGCGCCAGGCGGTGACCCGGGCGCGCCGCGGCGGGCTGAGCGTGCGCATCCGCCGCCACCGCGAGCTGAGCGCCGCGGAGCTGGCCGAGGTCATCGGCCACGCCGACCGCTGGCGCGACACCGCCACCGAACGGGGCTTCTCGATGGCGCTGGGCCGGCTCGGCGACCCGGCCGACGGCGACTGCCTGCTGGTCGAGGCGGTCGACCGGGACGGCGCGGTGGCCGCGCTGCTGTCGCTGGTGCCGTGGGGCACCACCGGGGTCTCCCTGGACGTGATGCGCCGGTCCCCCCAGTCCCCCAACGGCACCATCGAGCTGATGGTCAGCGAGCTCGCGCTGCGCGGCGCCGCGATCGGGGTGGCCCGGATCTCGTTGAACTTCGCCATGTTCCGCGCCGCCTTCGAGCAGGGCGCCCAGCTCGGCGCCGGGCCGGTCGCCCGGCTGTGGCGCGGCCTGCTGCGGTTCTTCTCCCGCTGGTGGCAGCTGGAGACGCTGTACCGCTCGAACATGAAATACCTGCCGCAGTGGGTGCCGCGCTACGCCTGCTACGCCGACGCCCGGCTGATCCCGCGGGTCGGGGTGGCCTCGGTGATCGCCGAAGGCTTTCTGGTGCTGCCGTTCTCGCGACGCAACCGGCACACCGGCCAGCACACCTCGGCGCCGGCTGCCACCGCCGCGGCCGCCGTGCCCCCGGCCGACGCGACACCCGCGGGCCCGGCCCGGCTGCCCGAGCAGGTGCGGGTGCGGCTGGCCAAGCTGGCCGCGCTGCGGGACGCGCGGATCGACCCCTACCCGGTGGGCCGGCCGCCCAGCGACACCGTCGCCGCCGCGCTGGCCGACGGCGACGGGCGGGGTGTCACGGTCGCCGGGCGGGTGCTGCGGATGCGGGACCACGGCGGGGTGCTCTTCGCGCAGCTGCGGGACTGGTCCGGGGAGCTGCAGCTGCTGCTGGAGGCGGCCCGGCTGTCGCGGGCCGAGGTCGCCGGCTTCGCCACCACCGACGACCTCGGCGACCTCGTCGAGGTCAGCGGCGAACTCGGGTACAGCCGCACCGGCACCCGCTCGCTGCTGGTCACCGGCTGGCGGCTGACCGGCAAGTGCCTGCACCCGCTGCCGGACAAGTGGCAGGGCCTGACCGACCCGGAAGCGCGGGTGCGGCAGCGCTACCTCGACCTGGCCACCGGCACCGACTCCCGAGCGTTGCTCACCGCCCGCAGCGAGGTGCTGCGCGCCATCCGGGACACCTTGTACGCCAAGGGTTTCCTGGAGGTGGAGACCCCGATCCTGCAGCAGGTGCACGGCGGGGCCAACGCCCGGCCGTTCGTCACCCACATCAACGCCTACAACCTGGACCTGTACCTGCGGATCGCCCCGGAGCTCTACCTCAAACGGCTGTGCGTCGGCGGGGTGGAGCGGGTGTTCGAACTGGGCCGCGCCTTCCGCAACGAGGGCGTCGACTTCAGCCACAACCCGGAGTTCACCCTGCTGGAGGCCTACCAGGCCCACGCCGACTACCGCACCTGGATCGACGGCGCCCGCGACCTCATCCAGAACGCCGCGCGGGCCGCCAACGGGGCGCCGGTGGTGCTGCGCCCCGGCCCGGGCGGGCCGGAACCGGTCGACATCGGCGGCGACTGGCCGGTGCGCACCGTGCACGAGGCGGTGTCGGCGGTGCTCGGCGAGGCGATCGACGCCGAGACCCCGCTGCCGGTGCTGCACCGGCTCTGCGACGCCGCCGGCATCGGCTACCAGCGGCACTGGGACGCCGGCGCGGTGGTGCTCGAGCTCTACGAGCACCTGGTCGAGGCCCGCACCGAGCAACCCACCTTCTACACCGATTTCCCGACCTCGGTGTCCCCGCTGACCCGGCCGCACCGCTGCCGGCCCGGCGTCGCCGAACGCTGGGACCTGGTCGCCTGGGGGGTGGAGCTGGGCACCGCCTACAGCGAGCTCACCGACCCGGTGGAACAGCGACGCCGGCTGCAACGCCAGTCGCTGCTGGCCGCCGGCGGCGACCCGGAGGCCATGGAACTCGACGAGGACTTCCTGCAGGCGATGGAGTACGCGATGCCGCCCACCGGCGGGCTGGGCATGGGGGTCGACCGGGTCGTCATGCTGATCACCGGGCGCAGCATCCGCGAGACCCTGCCGTTCCCGCTGGCCAAACCCCGCTGATGGGGCACACCTCGCTGATGCACGGCTGGCTGCCGCTGACCGTGCAGACGGCGGCGGCGACGGTGCTGCTGGTGGCGCTCGGCTGGCGGACCCGCCGCTGGCGGCGCCGCGTGCTGCCGGTGGCCGCCCTGGTCGGGCTCGCCGCGGCCGGCGGCGTCTACGGCTACCTCGCGGTGGCCGGGCTGGCCGAGGACCCCGCCCCGGCCGGGCTGTGGGTTTGGATCGCGCTGACCGGGCTGGCGGCCGTCGCCGCGGTGACCGGCTGGCGCGGCGCGCGATGGTGGCGCCGGGTGCTGGCGCTGCTGGCCGTGCCGCTGTGCCTGCTCGGCGCGCTGCTGGCGCTGAACCGCTGGGTGGGCTACTTCCCCACCGTGCAGACCGCCGTCAACCAGCTGACCTCCGGTCCGCTGCCCGGCCAGACCGACCGGGCCACCGCCGAGGCGATGGCCGCGACCGGCACGGTCCCCCGCACCGGCGTGGTGGTGCCGGTCCAGATCCCGGCCACCGCGTCGGGGTTCAAGCACCGCGGCGAACTCGTCTATCTGCCGCCGGCCTGGTTCACCAGCCCGCGACCGGCGCTGCCGGTGGTGATGATGATCGGCGGCGAGTTCAACACCCCGGCCGACTGGCTGCGCGCCGGGGACGCCGTGGCGACCCTGGACGGCTTCGTCGCCGCGCACGACGGCAACGCCCCGGTGCTGGTGTTCGTCGACTCCGGCGGTTCGTTCAACACCGACACCGAATGCGTCAACGGCCCGCGCGGCAACGCCGCCGACCACCTCACCGACGACGTCCTGCCGTTCCTGGTCGAGGAGTTCGCGGTCAGCGCCGACCGGGCGCACTGGGGAGTGGCCGGCTGGTCGATGGGCGGCACCTGCGCGCTGAACCTGACCGTGATGCACCCCGACCGGTTCAGCGCGTTCGTCGACATCGCCGGCGACCGCGGCCCCAACAGCGGCACCCGCGAGCAGACCATCGACCGGCTGTTCGGCGGCGACGCCGACGCGTGGGCGGACTTCGACCCGGCCACCGTGATCGCCCGGCACGGCCGCTACCGCGACGTGGCCGGCTGGTTCACCGTGCCCGGCGGCAACGCCGACCAGACCCGGGCCGCGGAGGACCTGTGCACGCTGGGTCGCGCGCACGGCATCGACTGCGCCGTCGTCGTGCAGCCCGGCCATCACGACTGGCCGTATGCCGCCCAGGCGTTCCGGACGGCGCTGCCGTGGCTGGCCGGACGGCTGGGCACCCCGGGGGTGGCTCGGATACCGTTGCCGCCATGGCGGACTCGGTGAGCCGGCTCGCCGGGCTGCGGCGGGCGGTGTTCGCCCGGCACGCCAGCCCGTGGAGCGCGTGGAGCAGATGGGCGACGACGCCGCTGGTGCTGCTGCCGGTGTGGAGCCGGCGGTGGCGGGATGCCGGTCTGGTGGCGGTCTGGTTCGCCCTGAACCCGGTGGTCTTCCCGCGGCCGCGGGACCGGTCGGCGTGGTCGACCCGGGCGATGCTGGGCGAGGAGCAGTGGATCGTCGACCGGCCCCGCGACCTCGCGCTGGCGGTGAACACCGCGGGCGGGCTGGCGTTGGCGGCCGCGGTCATCGCGGCGTGGCGCCGGCGGCCCCGGCCGATGGTGCTGGCCACCGCGGTGTCGATGGCGGTGACGCTGGGCTACTGGGCGTTGATGGTCCGCTATTACCGGCGCCGCGGGCCGGCCGCCGGGTAACCCCGGGGCGCGGGTCGCCGGCCGACCCTACGACGCGGCCGCGTCGGGCGCGGCGGCCTTGCGCCGCCGCTTGCGGGGCGCGGGCAGCACCTCGGTCAGAAACTCCCCGGTGTAGCTGCCCGCGGTGGCGGCGACCTCCTCGGGGGTGCCCTCGGCGACCACGGTGCCGCCGCCGGCGCCGCCCTCGGGGCCCATGTCGATGATCCAGTCCGCGGTCTTGATCACGTCCATGTTGTGTTCGATGACGATCACCGTGTTGCCCTTGTCCACCAGCCCGTTGATCACGCTGAGCAGTTTGCGGATGTCGTCGAAGTGCAGCCCGGTGGTGGGCTCGTCGAGGATGTACACGGTGCGGCCGGTGGACCGCTTCTGCAGCTCGCTGGCCAGCTTCACCCGCTGCGCCTCCCCGCCGGACAGGGTGGGCGCCGGCTGGCCCAGCCGGACGTAGCCCAGCCCCACCTCGACCAGCGTCTTCAGGTAGCGGTGGATGCTGGAGATCGGCTCGAAGAAGGCCGCGGCCTCCTCGATCGACATGTCGAGCACCTCGGCGATCGTCTTGCCCTTGTAGTGCACCTCCAGGGTCTCCCGGTTGTAGCGGGCGCCCTGGCAGACCTCGCACGGCACGTACACGTCGGGCAGGAAGTTCATCTCGATCTTGAGGGTGCCGTCCCCGGTGCAGGCCTCGCAGCGGCCGCCCTTGACGTTGAACGAGAACCGGCCCGGCTGGTAGCCGCGCACCTTGGCCTCGGTGGTGGCGGCGAACAGGGTGCGGATCTTGTCGAACACCCCGGTGTAGGTGGCCGGGTTGGACCGCGGGGTGCGCCCGATCGGCGACTGGTCGACCCGCACCAGTTTGTCCACGTGATCCAGGCCGGTGACCCGGGTGTGCCGGCCCGGCACCTGCCGGGCGGCGTTGAGCCGGTTGGCCAGCACCGCCGCCAGGATGTCGTTGACCAGCGTGGACTTCCCCGACCCGGAGACCCCGGTCACCGCGGTGAGCACCCCGAGCGGGAACGCGACGTCGATGCCGCGCAGGTTGTGCTCGCGGGCGCCGACGACGGTGAGCCGCCGCCGCGGATCGGTGGGCCGCCGCACCGCGGGGACGTCGATGCGCTGCGCGCCGCTGAGGTAGGCCCCGGTGATGGAGTCGGGGTTGGCCAGCAGGTCCGGGTAGGTGCCGGAGTGCACGATCTGCCCGCCGTGCTCGCCGGCCGCCGGGCCGATGTCGACGATCCAGTCGGCCTGCGCGATGGTGTCCAGGTCGTGCTCGACGACGATGAGGGTGTTGCCCAGGTCGCGCAGCCGCACCAGGGTGTCGATGAGCCGGCGGTTGTCCCGCTGGTGCAACCCGATCGACGGCTCGTCGAGCACGTAGAGCACCCCGACCAGCCCGGAGCCGATCTGGGTGGCCAGCCGGATGCGTTGCGCCTCCCCGCCGGACAGCGTCGCCGCCGCGCGGGACAGCGACAGGTACTCCAGCCCGACGTCGAGCAGGAACCCCAGCCGGAACTGCACCTCGCGCAGCACCTGCCCGGCGATGGCCTGCTCGCGGGCGCCCAGGGTCAGCGCGTTGAGGAACGTCGCGCACTCGGCGATGGACAGCTCGGAGACCTCGGCGATGGATTTGGCGCCCAACTCCCCCGCCGCCAGGGTCACCGCCAGGATCTCCGGCTTGAGGCGGGTGCCGTCGCAGACCGGGCACGGCACGTCGCGCATGAAGCCCTCGTAGCGCTCCTTCATCAGCTCCGACTCGGTCTGGTCGATCTTGCGCTGCAGGAACGCCAGCACGCCCTCGAAGTCGGTGTAGTAGGAGCGGGTCCGCCCGTACCGGTTGCGGTAGCGCACGTGGACCTGCTCGTCGCAGCCCTCCAGGATCGCCTTGCGCGCCTTGGCCGGCAGCTTGCGCCACGGGGTGTCCACGTCGAAGCCCATCGCCTCGCCCAGGCTCGCCATCATCCGGGTGAAGTACTTCGCGGTGTGGCCCATCGACCAGGGCGCCACCGCCCCCTCGGCCAGGGTGCGGTCCGGGTCGGGCACCACCAGCTCCGGATCCACCTCCTTGCGGATCCCCAGCCCGGCGCAGTCCGGGCAGGCGCCGTAGGGCGAGTTGAACGAGAACGAGCGCGGCTCGAGGTCGTCGACGGCCAGCGGGTGCCCGTTCGGGCAGGCCAGCTTCTCGGAGAACCGCTCCTCGCGGTGCGGGTCGTCCTCGTCGCGGTCGACGAAGTCGAGCACCACGATCCCGTCGGCCAGCCCGAGCGCGGTCTCCACCGACTCGGTGAGCCGCTGCTTGGCGCTGGCCTTGACGGTGAGCCGGTCGACGACCACCTCGATGTCGTGCTTCTCCTGCTTCTTCAGCGTCGGCGGGTCGGTCAGCGGGTGCACCACCCCGTCCACCCGGACCCGGCTGTAGCCCTGGGTGTTGAGCTTCTCGAACAGGTCGACGAACTCGCCCTTGCGGGTCCGCACCACCGGGGCCAGCACCTGGAACCGCGCCCCCGCCGGCATGGCCAGCACCTGGTCGACGATCTGCTGCGGGGTCTGCCGGGCGATCCGCTCGCCGCAGACCGGGCAGTGCGGGGTGCCGGCGCGGGCGTAGAGCAGCCGCAGGTAGTCGTAGACCTCGGTGATGGTGCCGACCGTGGACCGCGGGTTGCGGTTGGTGGATTTCTGGTCGATCGACACCGCCGGGGACAGGCCCTCGATGAAGTCCACGTCGGGCTTGTCCATCTGGCCGAGGAACTGGCGGGCGTAGGCCGACAGCGACTCCACGTAGCGGCGCTGGCCCTCGGCGAAGATGGTGTCGAACGCCAGCGACGATTTCCCCGACCCGGACAGGCCGGTGAACACGATCAACGCGTCGCGGGGAAGCTCGAGGTCGACGCTGCGCAGGTTGTGTTCGCGCGCGCCCTTGATGATCAGCTGATCAGCCATCGCACCCATGTTATGCGGCACCTCCGACAGCCCTGGTCGCGGCCAGTACGGTGGCAGTTATGACAGCCTTGGACGACACCTACACCGGTCATGTCGAGCCCGGCACCGCCGCGCGCCGCACCCTGCCCGGCGCGACGATCATCAAGGCCTCGGTCGGGCCGATGGACAACAACGCCTACCTGGTGACCTGCACCGCGACCGGCAAGACCCTGCTCATCGACGCCGCCAACGACGCCGACCTGCTCACCGCACTGATCGAACAGCATGCCCCCGAGGTGGTGCTGATCGTCACCACCCACCAGCACTTCGACCACTGGCAGGCGCTGGAGGCGGTAGCCGCGGCGACCGGCGCCCCCACCGCCGCCCACCAGATCGACGCCGAGCCGCTGCCGCTGCGCCCGGACCGGTTCCTGGCCGACGGCGACACCATCACCATCGGCGAGCTGGTGTTCGACGTCATCCACCTGCGCGGCCACACCCCCGGCTCGGTGGCGCTGGCGCTGAGCGGCGACCCGGCCGGCGGGGTGACCCAGCTGTTCACCGGGGACTGCCTGTTCCCGGGCGGCGTCGGCAAAACCTGGGAGCCGGGCGCCTTCGAGCAGCTGCTCGGCGACGTGCAGACCCACCTGTTCGACGTCTACGCGGATTCCACCGTGGTCTATCCCGGCCACGGCGACGACACCACCCTGGGCGCCGAACGCCCGCACCTGGCGGAGTGGCGGGAACGCGGCTGGTAGCGCAGCCGGCTCAGCTGGTGGTGTGCACGATGAGCACGTCCAGCTTGGCCCGGCGCGCCACGTTGGCCGGCACCGAACCCAGCAGCCGGCCGGCGATGGTGCTCAGCCCCACGTCGCCGACCACCAGCAGGTCCGCCTTGACCTCGTGGGCCAGGTCGACCAGCGCGTCCACCGGGGCGCCCTCCACCGAGCGCTGCTCGATGTTGGTAGCGCCGGCGTTGCGGGCCCGGGTCTCGGCTTCCCGCAGGATGTCGTAGACCGGGGCGTTGCCGGACACCTTGTAGCCCTCTTCGCCGAGCACGTCGGCGGCCCGGGCGTCACCGGATGTCGGGAAGTAGGCGGTCGCCACGATCAGCCGCGACTCCGGCCCGGATGCGAGCGCTCCGGCGCGCTCGACCGCGCGCAGCGACGAATCGGAGCCGTCGGTGCCGACCACCACGGTCTTGTAACCGCTCATCCATACCCTCCAGTTATCCAAAACAGGTCAGAAGCCAAGCCACCGCGAGATTAGCGCCTCCGGCCGCCCGCGGGGGCGCTATTGGCGACACCGCGTCGCCCGGGCTGCCGGCCGCGACCCCTCTCAGCGGCGCAAACACCGCGACGTGAGCTTGCCGACAGTGATCGCCGCCACCGGGCGTCAGCGCGCCGCCCGGGCGGCCCGCACCGACGCCAGACCCCCGGCGGCCGCCAACGCGGCGAACATCGCGAACAGCCAGCGGGCCGCGGCCGCCTCCGTGCCGGCATTGTTGACCACCACGCCGGCCAGGCCCGCCCCGAACGCCCCGGCGATCAACTGCACGGTGTTGATCGCCGCGGCGGCGGTCGCGCCTTCGGCGGGATCGTCCACACAGCTCATCGCCCACGCCGACAGGTGCGGCCAGGCCGCGCCGATCCCGACGCCGGCCAGCAGCAGCGCCGCCGCCCACACCGTCACCAGCCGCGCCGGGGCGCCGTCGACCCGGGTGAACGCCGCGACGGTCAGGCCGACGGCCACCACCGGCGGTGCCGCGGCCACCACCGCGGCGATGGTCCGGCTGCGGCGCAGCGAGGCGCTGACCACCTCGCTGACCGTCCACCCGATCGCCAGCGAGGCCCCCAGGAACCCGGCGGCGACCGGCGTCAGCTGCCCCAGCCGCTGCCCGAACAGCGGCACGTACATCTCGACCATCACCGCGCTCATCAGCACCGCCATGGTCAGATACACCCACCGCAGCGGGCCGGCGCCGAACGTGCTCGGCGGCAACACCGCCGCGGGCCGGCGCCGGTCGACCACCACGAACAGCGCGATCAGCGCGGCGCCGACCGCCAGCAGTCCCGCGGTGACCGCGCCGCGGCGCGGCAGCTCGGCGACGCTGATCACCAGGGCGGCCACCCCGAGCAACAGCAGCGACCACACCGGGATCCGGGCCGGCGCGGCCGCGGTGGCCGCCCGCCCGGCGGGCAACACCAGCGGGACCAGCACCGCCATCGCCGCGGTCGCCGCCACCATCGTCACGAACGCCCACCGCCACAACCCGAACTGGGCGAACAGGCCGCCGGCGGCGGGACCGGCCACCGTCGCCACCCCCCACATCGCCGAGACCAGCGCCGACGCCCGGGTCCACAGCGAGCGTGGGAGCGCGACGTTGATCAGGGCGTACCCCAGGCCGGCCAGCAGGCCTCCGGCGGCGCCCTGCACCGTGCGGCCGGCCAGCAGCACCGCCATGGTCGGTGCGGCCGCGCAGACCAGGCTGCCCGCGGCGAACACGGCCAGCCCAGCCAAAAACGCCCACCGGGCGCCGACCCGGCGCAGCAGCGCCGAGACCGTGGTCGCCGCCGCCACCGAGCCGACCAGGTACAGCGTCGTCACCCAGGCGTAGAGCCGGCCCCCACCGATCTCGGCGACGGTGCTGGGCAGCAGGCTGATGGTGAGGAACTCGTTGGTGGCGCACAGCGCCACCCCGCCGGCGAGCAGGACGGCGGTGCCCAGGTACCGGGGGCCCAGCAGCGTGCGCCAGCTGCCGGCCGTGATGTCGGGGTGGGTGTCGGTGGGCGTGTCGGTGCGGGTCACTTCAGGCCGGCGGCGTCCATTCCGCGCAGCTCTTTTTTCAGGTCGGCGATCTCGTCGCGGAACCGGGCGGCCAGCTCGAACTGCAGGTCCCGGGCGGCGGTCATCATCTGCTCGGTGAGGTCCTTGATCAGGTCGGCCAGCTCGGCGCGGGGCATGTTGGCGGTGTCGCGGCCCTCGATCACCCCGGCGCTGACCGCCCGGCCCGGCTCGCCGGTCGCCCGGCGGCCCCGGGAGGCGTTGCGGGCCGACCCGCCGACCTCGACGGTCTCGGTGTCGTCGGCCTCCCGGTAGACCTGGTCGAGGATGTCGGCGATCTTCTTGCGCAGCGGCTGCGGGTCGATGCCGTTCGCCTCGTTGTAGGCGATCTGTTTGGCCCGCCGGCGCTCGGTCTCGTCGATGGCCTCCCGCATCGAGTCGGTGACGGTGTCGGCGTACATGTGCACCTCGCCGGAGACGTTGCGGGCGGCGCGCCCGATGGTCTGGATGAGGCTGCGCGACGAGCGCAGGAACCCCTCCTTGTCGGCGTCGAGGATCGCCACCAGCGACACCTCCGGCAGGTCCAGGCCCTCCCGCAGCAGGTTGATCCCGACCAGCACGTCGTACTCGCCGAGCCGCAGCTGCCGCAGCAGCTCCACCCGGCGCAGCGTGTCGACCTCGGAGTGCAGGTAGCGCACCCGGATGCCGAGCTCGAGCAGGTAGTCGGTGAGGTCCTCGGCCATCTTCTTGGTCAGCGTGGTCACCAGCACCCGCTCGTCGGCGTCGGCGCGCCGCCGGATCTCGCCGATCAGGTCGTCGATCTGCCCGGTGGTCGGCTTGACCACCACCTTCGGGTCGACCAGCCCGGTCGGCCGGATCACCTGTTCGACGACCTCACCGCCGGTCTGGGCCAGCTCATAGGGCCCGGGGGTGGCCGACAGGTACACCGTCTGCCCGATCCGCGCGGAGAACTCCTCCCAGGTCAGCGGCCGGTTGTCGCACGCCGACGGCAGCCGGAAGCCGTGCTCGACCAGGTTGCGTTTCCGCGACATGTCGCCCTCGTACATCCCACCGATCTGCGGCACCGTCACGTGCGACTCGTCGATGACCATCAGGAAGTCCTCGGGGAAGTAGTCCAGCAGGGTCGCCGGCGGGCTGCCCGGCCCGCGCCCGTCGATGTGCCGCGAGTAGTTCTCGATGCCGGAGCAGAACCCGACCTGCCGCATCATCTCGACGTCGTAGCCGGTGCGCATCCGCAGCCGCTGCGCCTCCAGCAGCTGCCCGCGGTTCTCCAGGTCCGCCAGCCGCTCGGCCAGCTCCTCCTCGATCCCGCTGATCGCCTGGGCCATCCGCTCCGGGCCGGCCACGTAGTGGGTGGCCGGGAAGATGCGCAGCGCGTCCACCTTGCGGATCACGTCCCCGGTCAGCGGGTGCAGGTAGTAGAGCTCCTCGATCTCGTCGCCGAAGTACTCGATGCGCACCGCCAGCTCCTCGTAGGAGGGGATGATCTCGACGGTGTCGCCACGCACCCGGAAGGTGCCGCGGGTGAACGCCACGTCGTTGCGGGTGTACTGCACGTCGACCAGCAACCGCAGCAGCGCGTCCCGGGGCACCTCGGTGCCGACCTCCAGACCCACCGAGCGGTCCAGGTAGGACTGCGGGGTGCCCAGGCCGTATATGCACGACACCGACGCGACCACCACCACGTCGCGCCGGGACAGCAGGCTCGAGGTCGCCGAGTGGCGCAGCCGCTCGACGTCGTCGTTGATCGAGCTGTCCTTCTCGATGTAGGTGTCGGTGGCCGCGATGTAGGCCTCCGGCTGGTAGTAGTCGTAGTAGGAGACGAAGTACTCGACGGCGTTGTGCGGCAGCATCTCCCGCAGCTCGTTGGCCAGCTGGGCGGCCAGCGTCTTGTTCGGCGCCATCACCAGGGTGGGCCGCTGCAGCCGCTCGATGAGCCACGCGGTGGTCGCCGACTTCCCGGTGCCGGTGGCGCCGAGCAGCACCACCTCCTTCTCCCCCGCCCGGAGCCGACGCTCGAGTTCGTCGATCGCGGCCGGCTGGTCCCCGGCCGGCTGGTACGGGCTGACCACCTCGAAGTGGCCGCCGGTGCGCACCAGGGCGGCCACGTCCTCGGCCGCCGGCCGGTACTCCGAGTGCGCCACCACCGGGTGTTCGGTTGCGAAAGCCATGGCCACCAGGGTAAACGTCACCACCGACGAGTCCGGTTTGCCCAGGTCGCCGCGGGCCGCGGGATAGGCTGCCCCCATCCACCCGCCCAAACGCGAGACCTTCGACCTGACCGCCGGGACCAACACCGACCCCAAGGGCGTCGTCCGGGCCGTCGACGTCTACGCGCGGCGCCCGTGGGGCCTCTACCTGGCCCGGCCCACCCCCGGCCGCGCCCAGTTCCACTACCTGCAGTCCTGGCTGCTGCCCGAGCTGGGGCTGCGGGTCACCGTCTTCCACTTCAACCCCGGCCACGAACAGGACCAGGACTTCTACCTCGACGTCGGGGAGTACCTGCCCGGCCCGACGGTGTGGCGTTCGGTCGACCACTACCTCGACCTGGTGCTGCGCACCGGCCGGGAGGTGCGGATCGCCGACACCGACGAGTTGATGGCCGCCGTGCGGGACGGGCTGCTGGCGCCCGAGGACGCCGACCGGGCGGTGCGCCGCGCTGTCACCGCGGTCGACGGCCTGGCCCGCAACGGCTACGACCTGCACCGTTGGCTGTCCGGATACGGGATGGAGCTGGAGTGGCCCGGCTTGTAGGGTCGGCTCTGTGAACGCCACCACCCGTATCGGGCTGGGCTGTGCGGCCGCGCTGCTCGCCGCGGTGACCGCGCCGGCCGCCCTCGCCGACCCGACCGAGACCGAGCCGCCGACCGAGCCCGAACTGCACAACATCACCTACACCGCGCGCATCGACGGAGTGGCCCCGGGCGGGCAGGCGACCTTCCGCACCCAGGACGGGCAGACCAACGAGGCGCCGTTGAGCGCGCTGCCGGGCCGGGAGTTCGAGGCGCAGACCGTGCTCGCCGACCCGGCCGACGCCGCCCTGCAGGTCCGGTTGCAGTGGCCGTACTCGGCGAACGTGTTCTGCCAGATCACCGTCGACGACGTGGTCGCGGTGCAGCGCACCGAGTTCGTCACTACCGCGCCCGGCGCCGACGACCCGGATGCCGGGACGCTGTCCTGCGCCGGCCCGGCTCAGCCGCCGGCCGAGCCTCAGCAGTCCCAGCCGGAGCCGTCGGCCCAGGACCACGCCCGCCGGTAGGCGTCCAGGTCACCGCCGGGGTTCGCCCCGGCCGCTTCGTCGGGGTTGGCGGTCAGCCAGTCCACCGCCAGCAGCGCGAACTGCTGGTTGGGCCAGCCGTCCACCCGCAGATGCACCCGGGTGGCGCGGCCCGGATCGGCCGAGGCGTGGAACCGCTTGCGCCACAAGGCGTTGTCCTTCCCGGCGTCGCCGGCCCGGTCGAGCGCGGCGACCGTGCTGCGCGCGCCGGGCAGGGCGGGATCGCTGTCCACCTCCGCCACCCGCGGATAGCCGGCGGCGACCAGCGCGCCGGCGAGATCGTCGGCCACTTCCAGCGAACGCACCGTCACCTGCACGTCGATGACGTCCGGGGCGTCGCGGCCGGGCACCGCGGTGGGCCCGACGTGGTCGACGCGCACCGCGTGATGCCCGCACGCGGTGTTCAGCCGGGCCACGATCCGCTGCGCCTGGTCGGCCCAGGTCGGGTCGGCGGCCACCACCGCGTCCGGTTCGGGCGCCGGGGTGCCCGCGGCGAGGTGGTCGGCGAACGGCAGGATCCGCTGGTGCCAGAGCTCGCGCGCCCGGTCGGCCAGCTGGCGCGGGGTCCCGGAGTTGTCCAGCCAGACGTCGGCGACGGCGCGGCGCTGCTCGTCGGTGGCCTGCGCGGCGATCCGGGCCCGGGCGTCGGCCTCCGCCATGCCACGCGATTCGGTCACCCGCGCCACCCGGGTCTCCGCGTCGGTGTGCACCACGATGACCAGCGGGAACAGCGGCGCCATGCCGGACTCCACCAGCAGTGGGATGTCCTCGATGATCACCGCGTCGGGGTCGGCGGCCTCGATCAGCTCGGCGCGGCGCCGCGCCACCAGCGGATGCACGATCTGGTTCAGCCGGGCCCGTTTGGCGTCGTCGCCGAACGCCACCTTCGCCAGCGCGGGCCGGTTCAGCGCCCCGCCGGGCAACAGGATCTGCTCGCCGAACTCGGCGACCAGCGCCGCCAGACCCTCGGTGCCCGGTTCGACCACCTCGCGGGCCAGCACGTCACCGTCGACGATGATGCCGCCGCAGTCCCGGAAGGTGGCCGACACCGTGGATTTACCGGCGCCGATGCCGCCGGTCAGACCGATGCGCAGCATGCCGGCTAGGCGTTGCCGGCCAGCTTCTCCCGCAGCGCCGCGAGTTGCTCGTCACTGGCCAGCGACCCGCCCGCCGACTCCCCGGTGGAGGTGGAGGCGTGGTGCTCGGTGTCGAGGTGCTCGGCGTTGGCGAACTTCTCCATCTGCTCGGCGTGCATCTTGTGCCGGCGCTCCGCCTCGGCGTAGCGGGCCTCCCACTCGGCGCGCTGGGTGTCGAAGCCTTCCATCCACTCGTTGGTCTCCGGGTCGAAGCCCTCCGGGAAGATGTAGTTGCCCTGCTCGTCGTAGCTGTCGGCCATGCCGTACTTGGAGGGGTCGAACTCCTCGGTGTAGTCCTCGTTGGCCTGCTTGAGGCTCAGCGAGATGCGCCGGCGGTCCAGGTCGATGTCGATGACCTTGACCATGGCGTCGTCGCCAACCGAGACCACCTGATCGGGCACCTCGACGTGCTGCTCGGAGAGCTCGGAGATGTGCACCAGGCCCTCGATGCCCTCCTCGACCCGGACGAACGCACCGAACGGCACCAGCTTGGTGACCTTGCCCGGCACGATCTGGCCGATCGCGTGGGTGCGGGCGAAGTGCCGCCACGGGTCTTCCTGGGTAGCCTTGAGGCTCAGCGACACCCGCTCGCGGTCCATGTCCACGTCGAGCACCTCGACGGTGACCTCGTCGCCGACCGACACCACCTCCGACGGGTGGTCGATGTGCTTCCAGGACAGCTCGGAGACGTGCACCAGGCCGTCCACCCCGCCCAGGTCGACGAAGGCGCCGAAGTTGACGATCGAGGACACCACACCCTTGCGGATGGCGCCCTTCTGCAGGTGGTTGAGGAACTCGCTGCGCACCTCGGACTGGGTCTGCTCCAGCCAGGCGCGGCGGGAGAGCACCACGTTGTTGCGGTTCTTGTCCAGCTCGATGATCTTGGCCTCGAGCTCCCGGCCGATGTAGGGCTGCAGGTCGCGGACCCGGCGCATCTCGACCAGCGAGGCGGGCAGGAAGCCGCGCAGCCCGATGTCGAGGATCAGGCCGCCCTTGACGACCTCGATGACGGTGCCCTTGACGGCCTCGTCCTTCTCCTTGAGCTCCTCGATCGTGCCCCAGGCGCGCTCGTACTGGGCGCGCTTCTTGGACAGGATCAGCCGGCCCTCTTTGTCCTCCTTGGTGAGGACCAGGGCTTCGACCTCGTCGCCGACGGACACCACCTCGTGGGGGTCGACGTCGTGCTTGATCGACAGTTCGCGGGACGGAATGACACCTTCGGTCTTGTAACCGATGTCGAGCAGGACTTCGTCGCGGTCAACCTTGACGATGGTCCCTTCCACGATGTCGCCATCGTTGAAGTACTTGATCGTTTTGTCGATGGCGGCAAGGAAATCCTCGGCCGAGCCGATGTCGTTGACGGCTACTTGCGGCGAGGTGACGGAGGGACTTGGCATGTGTGGGGTTGCTCCGGACAGGTTGAATCGTAGGGACAGGTACGTGATACGACCCGCGAACTAGCGCACACGGGCATCTATTGAGGCTACTTGACCGGTCGGACGCTGGACAAACCGGTGCGCCGTCAGTGCGCCGCCGCGTCCCAGCTGCGCCCGTAGCCCACCGACACCTCCAGCGGCACATCCAGCGGGTACGCGCCGCCCATCTGCTCCCGCACCACCGCCTCCACCTGCTCGCGTTCGCCGTCGGCGACCTCGAACACCAGCTCGTCGTGCACCTGCAGCAGCATCCGCGACGCCAGCCCCGCCTCGGTCAGCGCGGCGTCGACGTTGATCATCGCCACTTTGATGATGTCGGCGGCGCTGCCCTGGATCGGGGCGTTGAGCGCGGCGCGTTCGGCGGCCTCCCGGACCTGCCGGTTGGAGCTGTCCAGTTCGGGCAGGTAGCGGCGCCGGCCCAGCACCGTGGAGGTGAAACCGTCCTTGCGGGCCTGCTCGACGACGGCGTACAGGTAGTCGCGCACCCCGCCGAACCGGGTGAAGTAACTCTCCATCTGCGCCTTGGCGTCCTCGGTGGAGATCTTCAGCTGTTGGGACAGCCCGTAGGCGCTCAGCCCGTAGGCCAGCCCGTAGGACATCGCCTTGACCCGCCGGCGCAGGTCGGCGGTGACGTCGTCGGGATCCACGTCGAAGGCCCGGGCGGCGACGAAGGTGTGCAGGTCCTCGCCGGAGTTGAACGCCTCGATCAGCCCGGCGTCGCCGGACAGGTGCGCCATGATCCGCATCTCGATCTGGCTGTAGTCGGCGGTCATCAGCTCGGTGTGGCCGGCGCCGACGACGAACGCGTCGCGGATGGTGCGGCCGTGTTCGGTGCGGATCGGGATGTTCTGCAGATTCGGCTCGGTCGAGGACAGCCGGCCGGTGGCCGCGATCGTCTGGTTGAAGGTGGTGTGGATGCGGCCGTCGGCGGCCACCGACTTGAGCAGCCCGTCGACGGTGACCTTCAGCTTGGTGACGTCGCGGTGGCGCAGCAGATGCTCGAGGAACGGGTGCCCGGTCTTCTCGAACAGCGAGGCCAGCGCGTCGGCGTCGGTGGTGTAGCCGGTCTTGGTGCGTTTGGTCTTGGGCATCTCCAGTTCGTCGAACAGCACCACCTGCAGCTGTTTGGGTGAGCCGAGGTTGATCTGCTTGCCGATCACCGCGTAGGCGGCCTCGGCGGCGTCGCGGATCTGGTCGCCGAACTGGCTTTGCAGCGCGCTGAGCCGGTCGGTGTCGACCGCGATGCCGACGGTCTCCATCCCGGCGAGCACCCGCTGCACCGGCAGCTCCATGTCGGCGAGCAGGTCGGCCACCTCGATCCGGGCGAGTTCGGCGTCGAGCGCGTCAGCCAGGTCGGTGACCGCCCGGGCCCGCAGGATCAGCGTCTGCACGGTCTGCTGGTCGGCGCTGTCGGGGTCGTCGAGCAGCGACAGCTGCTGGTCCTCGGGGGTCTCGGCGCGCAGTTCGCGCTGCAGGTAGCGCACCGACAGGTCATCGAGGGTGAAGCTGCGCTGCCCGGGCCGCACCAGGTAGGCGGCGAGCGCGGTGTCGCAGCTCACCCCGGCCAACGTCCAGCCGCGCCCGGCGAGGTTGTGCATGGCCAGCTTGGCCTCGTGCAGCGCCTTGGGCCGGCCCGGGTCGGCGAGCCAGGACGCCAGGGCGGCCTCGTCGTCGGGGGTCAGCGCGGCGGTGTCGAGGTAGGCGCCGTCCCCGTCGGCGGTGGCGATCGCCAGCGCGGTGGCGTCCCCGTCGTAGGTGCGGTCGGTGCCCACCACGGCCAGCCCGCAGCGCCGGCCGTCGGCGGCGTGCTCGGCCAGCCAGCCGGCCACCTCCCCCGCGGCCAGCGCCTGCCCGCGCACCTCGAATCCCTCGTCGACCTCCGGGGCGGGGGCGGCCAGCGTCTCGAACAGCCGGTCGCGCAGCACCCGGAACTCCAGGTCGTCGAAGAGCCGGTGGATCTGGTCGCGGTCCCACGGCCGCAGCTCGAGGGTGTCGGGGGTCTGGGCCAGCGGCACGTCGCGCACCAGGTCGGTGAGCTCCCGGTTGAGCACCACCGTGGACAGGTTCGCCCGCAGCGCGTCCCCGACCTTACCGCGCACCTCGTCGGCGTGGTCGACCAGGGACTGCAGCGAGCCGTACTGGGCGATCCACTTCGATGCGGTCTTCTCCCCCACGCCCGGGATGCCGGGCAGGTTGTCGCTGGGGTCGCCGCGCAGCGCGGCGTAGTCGGGGTACTGGGTGGGGGTGAGCCCGTACTTCTCCACGACCGCGTCGGGGGTGAACCGGGTCAGCTCGCTGACCCCCTTGCGCGGGTAGAGCACGGTGATGTCGTCGTTGACCAGTTGCAGCGCATCGCGGTCGCCGGTGACCACCAGCACCCGGTAGCCCTCCCGCTCGGCGCGGGTGGCCAGGGTGGCGATCAGGTCGTCGGCCTCGAAGCCGGCTTCGGCGAGCACGGTGATGCCGAGCGCGCCGAGCACTTCCTTGGTGATGTCGATCTGGCCGCGGAACTCGTCGGGGGTGCTCGACCGGTTGGCCTTGTACTCCGGGTAGCGCTCGGAGCGGAACGTCTGCCGCGACACGTCGAACGCGGCCGCCAGGTGGCTGGGGTTCTCGTCGCGCAGCAGGTTGATCAGCATCGCGGTGAAGCCGTACACCGCGTTGGTGGTCAGCCCGCCGTGGGTTTTGAAGTTCTCCGCGGGCAACGCGTAGAAGGCGCGGTAGGCAAGCGAATTGCCGTCGAGCAACATCAGGGTCGGTTTGTCGGACACGGGACTCACCGTCCTTACTCTAGGCATAGCCCCGGACACCGCGGCAGAACTGGAACGCGTTTCAATTCGCGGCGGCTTGTCGGTACGCTGAGCGCGTGTCAGCACCAGCCACGCAACCAGCGATCGACGGGTGGTTCGCCACCGACGACTCCGGCGCCGCCCACCTGATCGGCGCCAAGTGCCCGCAGTGCGGAACCTATGTCTTCCCGCCCCGCGCCAACAACTGCCCCAACCCGGCCTGCACCAGCGACGTGCTGGAGCCGGTCGAGTTGTCGCGGCGCGGCACGGTGTGGAGCTACACCGAGAACCGCTATCCGCCGCCGGCCCCCTACCCGGCGCCGGACCCGTTCGAGCCGTTCGCGATCGCGGCGGTCGAGCTGGCCGCCGAGGGTTTGATCGTGCTGGCCAAGGTGGCCGAAGGCACCCTGGCCGCGGACCTCAAGGTCGGCATGGAGCTGGAGTTGGCCCTCGAACCGCTCTATGTCGATGACGACGGCGTGCAGCGGCTGACCTATGTCTGGAAGAAGGTGAGCGCATGAGTCCTGAACCGCTCTACATCCTGGGCGCCGGGATGCACCCGTGGGGCAAGTGGGGCCGCGACTTCACCGAGTACGGGGTCATCGCCGCCCGCGCCGCGCTGGCCGACGCGAACCTCGACTCCCGGCAGATCCAGTTCATCGCCGGCGCCGACACCATCCGCAACGGCTACCCGGGCTTCATCGCCGGGTCGACGTTCGCCCAGAAGCTGGGCTGGAACGGGGTGCCGGTGTCGTCCTCGTATGCCGCCTGCGCCTCCGGTTCGCAGGCGCTGCAGAGCGCCCGCGCCCAGATCCTGGCCGGGTTCTGCGACGTGGCGCTGGTGATCGGCGCGGACACCACCCCCAAGGGGGCGTTCGCCCCGGTCGGCGGGGAACGCAAGAACGACCCGGACTGGCAGCGCTTCCACCTGATCGGCGCGATGAACCCGGTGTACTTCGCGCTGCTGGCCCGGCGGCGGATGGACCTCTACGGCGCGACCGTGGAGGACTTCGCGCAGGTCAAGGTGAAGAACGCCCGGCACGGCCTGCAGAACCCCAACGCGCGGTACCGCAAGGAGTCGGCGGTCGAGGACGTGCTGGCCAGCCCGGTGGTCGCCGACCCTCTGCACCAGCTCGACATCTGCGCCACCTCCGACGGCGCGGCGGCGCTGATCGTGGCCAGTGCGGAGTTCGCGAAGAAGCACCTGGGCTCGCTGGACGGGGTGCCGTCGGTGCGGGCGGTGTCCACCGTCACCCCGCGGTACCCGCAGCACCTGCCCGAGCTGCCGGACATCGCCACCGACTCCACCGCGGTGGTGCCGGGCCCGGAGCGGGTGTTCAAGGACCAGATCCTCGACGCCGCCTACGCCGAGGCCGGGATCGGCCCGGAAGACGTCAGCCTCGCCGAGGTGTACGACCTGTCCACGGCGCTGGAGATCGACTGGTATGAGCACCTGGGCCTGTGCGCCAAGGGTGAGGGCGAGCAGCTGCTGCGCAGCGGCGCCACCACCATCGGCGGCAAGGTGCCGGTGAACCCGTCGGGCGGGCTGGCCTGCTTCGGTGAGGCCATCCCGGCGCAGGCGATCGCCCAGGTGTGTGAGTTGACCTGGCAGTTGCGCGGTCAGGCCGAGGGCAGGCAGGTGGAGGGCGCCACCGTCGGTGTGACCGCCAACCAGGGCCTGTTCGGGCACGGCTCGTCGGTGATCGTCGCGCGCTGAGCGCGGCGACCGGGCCCGCGTGAGCGCGTGACCGCGTGATTGGCCCCGCGTGACCAGGCTTGCGCGCCCCTGTCCCGCGTGCCCCTCCCACCGCGAGGCAGAAACCATGCAGACAAAGATCGAGTGCAGCCCTGCATGGCTTCGGTCTCGCGGATCTCTGGTCGCGAGCGGGTCTCGGATCCCGCGCCGACGGTTGACCGGGTGAGCGAGATGAGCGAGATCAGCGAGATGAGCGAGATCATCGTGGTGCGGGTCAAACCCGGCAGCCGCAAAGGCCCGCTGGTGGAGCCCGACGACGCCGGTGTGCTCACCGTCTACGTGCGGGAGCCGGCGGTCGACGGCAAGGCCAACCGCGCGGTGCTGGAGCTGCTCGCGAAGCGCTTCGAAGTGCCGCGCAGTCACGTGGAACTGGTGTCGGGTGCCACCGCCCGGCTGAAACGCTTCCGGATCACCCCGCGGATTTCCCGCTGAGCGACTCCACCACCACCTCGGCGACCCGCTTCATCGTGGTGCGCTGGTCCATGGCGGCGCGCTGGATCCAGGAGAAGGCCTCCGGCTCGCTCATCTGATGGGCGGACTGCAGCAGGCCCTTGGCCCGTTCGACCAGTTTCCGGGTCGCCAGCCGGTCGGCCAGCGACGCGACTTCGCGCTCCAGCGCGGCGATCTCGCCGAACCGGCTCACCGCCAGCTCGATGGCCGGGATGAGGTCGGTCGCGGTGAACGGCTTGACCAGGTAGGCCATCGCCCCGGCGTCGCGGGCCCGCTCGACCAGATCGCGCTGGCTGAACGCGGTGAGCATGACGATTGGCGCGATGCGGTTGCGGGCGATCTCGGAGGCGGCGTCGATCCCGTCCCGGCGGGGCATCTTGATGTCCATGATCACCAGGTCGGGTCGGAGCTGCTCGGCCAGTTCCACGGCCGCCTGCCCGTCGGCGGCCTCCCCGACGACGTCGTAGCCCTCCTCGCGCAGCATCTCGGTCAGGTCGAGCCGGATCAGCGGCTCGTCCTCGGCGATCAACACCCGGTGCGGGGCCGACGGCTCGGTGGGCGCGGTGGGCTCGCTCATCCCCACATTGTGTCGCGGCGGGGCCGCGCTCGGGAAGCGCACCCGCATGTGATGTTCGACGGGCGGTGCCGATCCACTATTCTGGGAGGCCGCGGCCGGCCCGCGACGACAGCCCTCGTATCCCAACTGGCAGAGGAAACGGATTCAAAACCCGTACAGTGTGAGTTCGAATCTCACCGAGGGCACCAGCTCAGTCCGGATCGATCAGGGTGCGTAGCGCGGGCCCGATCACCCGCAGGATCTCCTCGGTGTCGATGTCGCTCAGGTCGGGCATGCGCAGCAGGTAGCGCTGGCTGGCCACCCCCATCAGCATCGCGCCGAGCAGCGCGGCGCGCAGCCGGGCGTCGGGGGCGTCGATCAGGCTCGCCAGCGCGGTGGTGACCTCCCCGGTGATGTGTGAGCGCAGCCGCTCCGCGGCGTCCTCGCTGGTCATGCTGGCCCGCAGCAGCACGGTCATCGGTGAGTTGGGGTCGGCCGCCCAGGCCGCGAACATCCCGCGCGCCAGGTTCTCGGCGGTCTCTTCCGCGCTGTCCGACAGCACCTCCTCGAGCGGGATCGTCCAGTGCACCGCCTCCCGGAACAGGTCCTGTTTGGTGCCGAAATACTGGATGACCGACGACTTGTCTACGCCGGCGGCGTCCGCGATCCCGCGGATCGTGGCGCGTTCGTAGCCGACGTCGGCGAACACGCCGCGAGCCGCCGCCAGGATGCGGCGACGGGTGCGTTGGCCCTTGCTCTCACCGGGTTCCCCGGATGCCACGGCTCTCCTGTCGGTCGTCGGGCGAGCCTTGATCATACGAACCCGAATAAATATAGACATCCGTTGAGATACGTGGATAATCGATGCTGGCGTTGGCACACCCCGACGGAGGAGAGCGCATGACGGAGTCTCGCCAGCAGCGCTTCCACGACAAGCGGTTCCTGGTGACCGGCGGCGGCCGCGGCATCGGCGCGGCGATCGCCCGCCGGCTGGCCGGTGAGGGCGCCGCCGTCGCCGTCAACTACGTCGCCAACCCGACGACGGCGACCGACCTGGTCGAGGAGCTACGCCGGTCCGGCGCCCGGGCCGCGGCGTTGCAGGCCGACGTCAGCGACGCCGAGCAGGCCCACCAGCTGGTGCGGCGGGCCGCCGAGGAACTCGGCGGACTCGACGGGGTGGCGTGCAGCGCGGGTGTCGAGCACTTCGGCCCGTTGGCGTCGCTGACCCGACAGGATTTCGACCGGGTGTTCCACACCAACGTCGCGGGCCAACTGTTCGTCACCCAGGCCGCCGCCGACCGGATGGGAGACGGCGGCCGCATCGTGCTCATGTCGTCGGTCAGCGCCCGCATCGGCGTCTACCAGCACAGCCTGTACGCGGCCAGCAAAGCAGCCGTCTCCGCGATGGTGCTCAACCTCGCCCCCGAGCTCGCCGAGCGCGGCATCGCGATCAACGCCATCGCCCCTGGCGGCACCGCCACCGACATGGCCGCCGAGGTGGGCGCCCGCTACACCCCGCCCGGGCTGCGCGACGTCCCACCCGAGACCGTGCTGGCGTCGATGAACGCGCTGGGCCGGCTGGCCGACGCCGACGAGATCGCCGCGGTGGCAGCGTTTTTGCTCTCTGCCGACGCCTCCTACCTGACCGGGGCAACGATCGACGCATCCGGCGGGTGGATGTGATGGACGCCAACATCGAGCAACAGAAAGGGTGACAACCATGGACAAGGACCGGGTGCTGGCGTTCAACGAACGCAACATCGCCGAATTCCGGCGTCGCGGCGGCGAACTGGGCGGCCCGTTCGAGGGCGCCCCGGTGCTGTTGCTGACCACCACCGGCGCCAAGTCCGGACAGCCGCGCACCAGCCCGATGATGTACCTGCCCGACGGGGACCGGCTCATCGTGTTCGCCTCCAACGAGGGCAAGGACACCCACCCCGCCTGGTACCACAACCTGCGGGCGCACGCCTCGGCGACCGTGGAGGTCGGCACCGAGACCTATCCCGTCGACGCCACCGAGATCACCGGCGACGAACACGACCGGCTCTACGACATTCAGGCCGAACGCTATCCCGGCTTCGCCGCCTACCGGGAGCGGACCGACCGGGTCATCCCGGTCATCGCGCTGACCCGGGCCGACGCTACTTCCGGGGCGGCCGAAGCGCCCGCATCACCAACCGCATGACCGGCTCGGGAACCCGATCCTGCGCCGCCAGTGCCGCATCCGCGACCCGGCTGCGCAGCGGCGCTCCCCGCCCGAACAGCCGGTTCAGCGGACCGCCGCTGGGCTCGATCTCCACGTGCAGCGGCGGCCCGCCTTCGGCGGCGCCGAGCGCCTGCGAGATGACGATCCGCTGGATCTCGCTGGTGCCCTCGAAGATGGTGTACAGCTTGGCATCCCGGTACCACTTCTCCACCGGGTGATCGGTGATGTAACCCCAGCCGCCCAGCGTCTGGATCGCCCGCTCGGTGGCCCGGACCGCCACCTCGCTGGCCGCCAGCTTCGACATCGACCCCTCGCCGCGGGTGAACGCCACGCCGTTGGCGGCCATCCAGGAGGCGCGCCAGGTCAGCAGCCGCGCCGCATCGATCTGGGTGGCCAACTCGGCCAGCGGGAACGCGATGCCCTGGTTGTCGATGATCGGACCGCCGAAGGCTTCGCGGTGGGTCGCGTAGTCGGTGGCGTATTCCAGGGCGGCGCGGGCGATGCCGATCGCCTGGGCGGCGACCATCGGCCGAGTCTGCTCGAATGTGCCCAGGGTGGCCGAGCCGGATCGCTTCCCGGACGCCAGGTTCTCCCGCGCCCGGGCCAGTTTGTGGTCGAGCTTGTCCTGGCCGCCGAGCAGGTTGGCCGCCGGGACCCGGACCCCGTCGAACCGCAGTTCGGCGGTGTGCGAGGCGCGGCAGCCCAGCTTGTCCAGCTTGCGGACCAGCTCCAGACCGGGGGTGCCGCCGGGCACCACGAACAGCGCCTGCCCGCGGTGCCCCAACTCCTCGTCGACGACAGCGTTGACGACGTGGACGTCGGCGATGCCGCCGTTACCGATCCACATCTTGTGCCCGTCGATCACCCAGTCATCGCCGTCGCGCCGCGCGGTGGTACGCAGGTTGCGCACGTCGCTGCCGCCTTCCGGCTCGGAGATGGCCAACGCGGCCAGTTTGAGATCGCCGGGCGTGCCGAAACATTCCGGCGCCCACTGCAGCATCTGCTCCGGGGTGGCCGCCTGGCCGATGGCCGACAGCGCCAACGCCGGCATCACGATCGCCAAACCGATTCCGGCGCAACCCCAGAACAGTTCCTCCATGAACATCGGCAACGAGACCCCGGTCGAATCGCCGATGAGGTCGCGGTAGAACAGCGGGCTGTAGAAGCCGCGGTCGGCCGCCTCCTCCAGCACCGGCCACGGGAATTCCTGGCGCTGGTCGTATTCCAGCGCGACCGGCCGTATCACCGCCTCGGCGAACTCGTGGGTGCGCCGGGCCAGGTCGTGTTGCGCCGCGGTCGGCGTGAGGTCGAAGGCCATGAGCAAGATCCCGTCGGTTTTGCGACCAAGGGTTACCGTAACCGGTCATGACCAAACGTGCGGCTGTCCGCGCCATGGCCGTCGCGGAGCGGCAGGAGTTCGCCGACCTGTTGGCCGGCCTCTCCCCCGCCCAATGGGCGGCGGGCCGGGGACCGCAGGTTCGGGGCCGCGCCGAAGCGCTGCTGCTGACGATGACCGGTCGGGTCGCCGCTGTGGCCGCCGAATTGGCCGGTGAAGGCGTTACGCTGCTTCGGTGGTGAGCAGGCGAAAGCGCGCGGCCGCCGGCCACGCGGTCGCGATGCACCGCCGCGCCCACTGCGACTCGACCGCGCGACAGCGGTCCGCCGAACGTGCCTCCCAGCAGCTGCGGGTGTTAACCGTCACCGCGCGGATCGGTGCGGCCATCACCGCGGGTTTCGGCATCCTGCAACTGCTGGTCGGTGCTCCGCAGTCCTGGACCGGGTTGCTCAACCTCGCCAGCGCGGCGGTCTTCCTCCTCACACCGCGGCTGCACCGCTTCGGTGATCTGGTTCCACCACTGACCTTCATCACCGTCGCCTACGTCTCACTGTCGGTGCTGATCTGGGTGGTGGGCACCGGTTCCGGCCTGCAGTTCTTCTTCCTGGCCGCCGCGGCCATCGCGGTGTTGATCCTCGGGGTGGAGCACGTGGTGTTGGCGGCGGTCATGGTGGCGGTCGGCGCCGGTCTGGTGATCGCGCTGGAGTTCCTCGCGCCCGCCGACGCCGGGATCCAGCCGCGCTGGCTGCTCCCCGTCGGGTTCATCACCACGGTGGTCTCCGCCGCGTTCATCAGTCTGGCCGCGGTCTGGGTTGCGCTGCGCGAGATGGCACGCGCGGAGGCGGCGTTGGAGGCGGAGTACCAGCGGTCCGAGGCGCTGCTGACCAACATCTTGCCGAGCGAGGTCGCCGACCGGCTCAAACAACCCGACCACGAGGTCATCGCCGACCGCTACGACGACGCCTCGGTGCTCTTCGCCGATATCGTCGGTTTCACCCGGTTCACGGCCACCACCAGCCCCGACGAGCTGGTCCGGTACCTGGACCGGCTCTACACCGCGTTCGACGAGCTGGTGGACAAGTACCGGCTGGAGAAGATCAAGACCACCGGTGACTCCTACATGGCGGTCAGCGGGGTGCCCGAGCCGCGGCCCGACCACCTGGCCGCCCTGGCCGACTTCGCGCTGGACATGGCCGAGGCCGTGACGCGGATCCACACCCCGCACGGGCGGCCACTGCAGATCCGGATCGGCCTGGCCGACGGCCCGGTGGTGGCCGGGGTGATCGGCTCCCGGCGCTTCTTCTACGACGTGTGGGGCGACGCGGTGAACGTGGCGGCCCGGATGGAGACCACCGGCACCGCGGGCCGGATCCAGGTGCCGCACAGCGTCTACGAACGGCTTTGCGACGAGTTCGTCTTCGAGGGGCGCGGCGACGTCGAGATCAAGGGCAAGGGCGCCATGCGCACCTGGTACCTGCAGGGGCGCCGGCGGCCCCGGCTAGGACCGGGGACCGTCCTGGCGGGCCAGGCTGCGGGCGTAACCGGCGCCCATCCCGAGCAGGACCAGCCCGGCGACGAGGAACACCGCCACCCGGAACATGCCGTCGAGCGTGCCGAGGTCGAACAGGAAAAGCTTGGCCATGGCGGTCCCGGTCAACGCTAGGCCGGCCCCGACGGCGGTGTCGCGGGCTGGCCGGCCGGGTGCCCGCAGCGCGTAGCCGAACAGCCCCCGCGGCGATCGCCACCCAGCACAGCGTGGCGGCCACCTGCCCGGCCAAGAACCCGCCGCCGGTGCCGAAGACGAGCACGCCGGCGGTGACGGTGAACGCGGTGACGGCGTAGACGGCCAGCGCCCCGGCACAGATTCCGGCGGTGCGGACGCCGTCATCGCCCTGACGGTCGGCCCACCGGAACGCCCAGCCCAGCGCCGCCGCCCACCCGGCCAGCAGCACGCTGGCGACCAGCACCGAGACGGACTCGGCGAGCGGCAGCGGCGTGGGGACCGCCAGCACCGAGGGCGGCGCCAGGGCCAGCAGGCCGGTCGCCCCGGCGACCCCGAACCCGACCGCGGCCCACCGCGCCGACGCGTCGCGGTGGCCGCCGAGAGCGACCACGATGCCCAGTCCGAGCAGCACCGGCACGGCCACCGGACCGTCGAACCCGACCGTCACCGCGATCAGGGTGGACACCGCCGCCAACGCGGCGAAGACCTGCCGCGCGACCGCCGGCAGGCCCGCCCCGAGCAGCACGACCGTCAGCGTCGCCGCGGCGATCCCAGCGGCCATCAGCGCGGCCGCACCGGCACCGACCGCCACCCCGGCGGCCAACACCGGCAAGGTGCCGATCGCGCTCAGGACGGCGATCGCGGCGGGTTTAGCGGATCCGGGCAGCAACGCCAGGCCGCTGCCGACCGCCAGCACCGCGGCGAGGGCGCAGCACACCGCCAGCGGCCAGGCGGCCGGCCCGGCACCGGAACTCGAGAGCAACGCGACCAACAGCGGCAGTGTCGCCGCCGCGATCCGCGCACCGTGCATGCCGACCCAGTCCCGCCCGAGTTGCACCGGCAGCACCGCGGCGGACAGCGTCAGCATAAAGCCGATCAGCAGCAGGCTGACCCCGTCGGTGATGGCCGGTGCGAGGCAGAGCAGCGGCACCACGATCAGCAGGCCGAGGTGTTCGGAATCCCACCGCCGCGCCAACGTCAGCCCGGCCGCGCCGACGGCGGCGGCCAGCACCAGCCCGACCGCGGCGGGCACCCAGTCGTAGATGCCGGTGACGGCCAGCACGTCCAGGTAGCCGGCCGCGATGCCGGTGGCGGCCAGGGCGATCGCGCCGGTGCGCCCACCGGGGCGGGACTGCCACCAGATCGCCGCACCGACGAGTGCGGAGGCCAACGCCGCCCCGCCGAGCACCCGGATCTCCGGGCGCAACAGCCCGGCTTGGGCGGCCAGCACCAACAGCAGCACGACGCCGATCAGCGTGACCGCCACCCCGGCGACGGCCAGCAGCTTGCCGATCCAACTGGAGTCCCGCGGCGACCGGGGCCGAGGCGCCGGCGGAACCGGCGGGAAGGGCGGTGCCGCCGGGGGGAAATCAGCGGGCGCAACAGCGGTCGGCACGGGAACGGCCGGCACCGGGAGGTCCGGAGCCGGGACGGTGGCCGGACGCGACTCCAGCCCCTGTTCGAGATCGGCGAGTTGGCCACGGATCTGGGCCAACCGGTAGGTCATCACGTCGAGTTCGGCGACGACCCCGGCGAGCACACGGCGAGACGATGCGGTCATGGGCTAACTCTGGCACGCCGGGCAGGGGGTGGCGCTGAGTAAATTTACCCGGGGTGGCTCACCGATCCAGGCCGTGCTCGATCGCGTAGCGGGTCAACTCGACCCGGTTCGCGAGCTGCAGTTTGCGGAACGTCGCCTGCACGTGATTTTCCACCGTGCGGTGGCTCAGCGAGAGTTTCGTGGCGATCTGCTTGGCGGACAAGCCCTTCGCGACATAGCGCAGCACCTCGGTTTCCCGCTCGGTCAGCCGTGGACCGCCCGGATCACCGTCGGGACGCCGGGCGATGCGGCGGTACTCCCCCAGCACCAGCCCGGCCAGGCTCGGTGTGAACACCGCCCGACCGGCCGCGGTGGCCCGGACCGCCTCCGCCAGTTCGGTTCTCGAGGCGCTTTTGACCAGATAGCCGCTGGCGCCGGCCTTGACCGCCTCCAGCACGTCGTCGCGTTCGTCGGATGCCGACAGCACCAGGATCCGCGACGACGGCGACACCGACAGCACTTCGGCGCTGGCTTGCGCGCCGTCACCGTCGGCCAGCCGCATATCCATCAGCACCACATCGGGTTTGACGGCGCCGGCGCGCCGTTTGGCCGACGCCACCCCGTCCGCGGTCGCCACCACCGCGAACCCGTCGTCGGCCAGGTCGCGGGCGACGGCGTCCCGCCAGATCGGGTGGTCATCGACGACCATCACCGTCGGGGCGTCGGGTTCACTCATCACGGCTCCTTTCCGCGCGGCACGGTCAGTTCCCACTCGGTGCCCTCCCCGACCTCGGTGCGCACCTCGGCGGTGCCGCCCACCGCGGCCAACCGGCCCACGATCGATTTCGACACCCCGAGCCGGCCCTGGGCGGCCGCCTCGGCCAGGCGTCCGGGTGCGATTCCGACCCCGTCGTCGCGGATGCTGACCGCGACCGTGTCGTCGAGGTCCTCCAGCAGGACGTAGGCGCGGGCGTCCGGCCCGGCGTGCAGCCGGACATTGTCCAGGGCGTTGCCGACCGCGGCGTCCAACTCGGTGGCCAGCTGCGCGTCCAGCGGGACCGGGGTGCCGGGCAGGCTCACCACCACCGTGTCGTCCTCCCGGCGCGCCAGCAGGCTGCGCAGGTCGAGCCTGGCGCCGTCGGCCGCCCCGGTGTCGCTGGCGGTGACCAGCCGCCGCAGGGCGCGTTCCTGCGCGCTGGCCAGGTCGGCCAGTTCCGCGGTCGGCCCGCCGATCTCCCGGCCCCGCTTGGCCAC
Source organism: Mycobacterium sp. 1274756.6 (assembly GCF_001668625.1). Lineage (GTDB taxonomy): Bacteria > Actinomycetota > Actinomycetes > Mycobacteriales > Mycobacteriaceae > Mycobacterium. Next base: position 59,597 of record NZ_LZLJ01000049.1, on the reverse strand, counting down.
CAGCGCCAGCACCTGGATGACCCCGTCGTGCACGTGCCGGGACAACCGCTCCCGCTCCTCGAGGGCGGCCGACAGCCGGGTCGCCCGCTGCAGCTCGGTGTGCGCGCGCCGCGCGGTCTGGGCGGCCATTCCCACCGCGAGGCCGACGGCCAACTCGATGACGATGGTGGCGTTGCGGCCCAGGTTGACGTCGAGGTGGCCCTTCAGCGCGGTGCTGGCGGCGATCACCGCCACCCCGGTCAGCATCCCGGCCACCGGGCCCCGCAGGATGGCCGCCGAGATCGTCGCGTTGGTCGCCCACAAGGTGGTGGGCCAGGACTGGTTGTCGAGCATCCACTGCGGGCTCGCCACCAGGGCGGTGGAGGCCACCAGCACCAGCACCACCGCGATCTCGGCGACCACCCAGCCCGGCCGGCGCGCGAAGCCGTGCAGGTAGCCGGCGGCCAGCAGCGCGCTCCAGCCCACCAGCACCGCGAACAGCAGCCAGCCCAGCACCGGCCGGGTCAGGTCGTGGTTCACCGCGATCTGGAAGCCCAGCGCATAGCCGCAGCTGAGCAGCCGAAACACCTGAGCGGCCCGCCACAGCGGGGCGGCCGGATCCGGTGCCGACGCCGATGTCACGGCGCCAGCATAGATTTCCGCGCGGCCCGAAATGGTTTAGTAGACGGCTATGAAGCAGATTGTCGCCGTATTCGGGTCACTGGCCGGTCTGGCCACCACCGTGAACGGATACCGTCCGTGGAGCAAGCGCGGGTATGTGTCGCTGTTCGCGTTCGCCGCCGGCGTCTTCACCACCGAGCTGCCGTTGGCGCTGATCGCCGCCCAGTCGACGCTGCTGACGGCGGTGTCGGCGTGGCTGTCGCCGCGGGTCCGGCGGTTCGCCTGGCTGGTGTCGGTGCTGTCGTGGCTGGGCCTGCTGGGGTTGGACCGTATCGGTCGGCGCGCCGGTGAGCCGCTGACCGCGGCACTGGACGCCGAACTGGGCACCGACCGGCGCACGTCGGGATCCGACATCTGGGCCCGGCCGGCCTCCGCCCCGCCGCTGGGCAGGGCGCCCGGCGCGTGGCGCATGCTGCAGATCTACCGCGACTACACGCAGGACGCCGACATCTCCTACAGCGAGTTCGGCGCCCGCAACCACCTCGACATCTGGCGACGCCCCGACCTCGACCGCGCCGGCCGGGCGCCGGTGCTGCTGCAGGTGCACGGTGGTGCGTGGATGGTGGGCAGCAAGCGGGGGCAGGCGCACCCGCTGATGAGCCACCTGGTCGAGCGGGGCTGGGTCTGCGTGTCGATCAACTACCGGCTCAGCCCGCGGTCCACCTGGCCGGACCACATCATCGACGTCAAACGGGCGATCGCCTGGACCAAGGAGCACATCGCCGAGTACGGCGGCGACCCGGAGTGGCTGGCGATCACCGGCGGTTCGGCCGGCGGTCACCTCTCGGCGCTGGCGGCGGTGACCCCTAACCTGCCCGAGTTCCAGCCCGGATTCGAGGACGCCGACACCCGGGTGCAGGCCGCGGTGCCGTTCTACGGCGTCTACGACATGGGGCGCACCGACAGCGCGATGCACCCGCTGCTGGTGCCCGCGCTGCAGTCCTACGTGTTCAAGCAGAGCCGCAGGCAGTTCCCGGACGTGTACCGCTCGAGTTCGCCGATCAGCTACGTCGCCGAGGACGCGCCACCGTTCTTCCTGCTGCACGGCACCAACGACACCCTGGTCCCGGTCCAGCAGGGTCGCGACTTCGCCGCCCGGCTGCGCGAGGTGAGCAAGAATCCGGTGGTCTACGCGGAGTTGCCGTTCGCTCAGCACGCGTTCGAGATCTTCTCCTCCCCGCGCGCCACGCACACCGCGGTGGCCGTCGAGCAGTTCCTCGCCGAGGTGTACGCGCCGCTCGGTGTGGCACGCCAATCGACTTCCGCCGCAACGGGTTAGCGCAGCCGCGACAGGAACGCCCGGGTGCGGTCATGGGTCGGATTGTCCAGCACCTCGGCGGGTGAACCGGATTCGACGATCACCCCGTCGGCCATGAACGCCACCGTGTCGGCGACCTCGCGGGCGAACGCCATCTCGTGGGTGACGACCACCATGGTCATTCCGTCGTCGGCCAGGACCTTGATGACCGCGAGCACCTCGCCGACCAACTCCGGGTCGAGCGCCGAGGTCGGCTCGTCGAACAGCATCAGCTTGGGTTCCATCGCCAGCGCACGCGCGATCGCCACCCGCTGCTGCTGGCCGCCGGAGAGCTGCGCGGGGTAGGCGTCGGCCTTCTGGGCCAGCCCCACCCGCGCCAGCAGCTCGCGGGCGCGGGCGCGAGCCACCTCGCCTTTGACCCGGTTGACGTGGATCGGCGCCTCGATGATGTTCTCCAACGCCGTGCGGTGCGGGAACAGGTTGAACTGCTGGAACACCATCCCGATGCCGCGCCGCTGCCGGGCGATCTCCCGCGGCCGCAGCTCGTAGAGCCGGCCGCGGGACTGCCGGTAGCCGATCAGTTCGCCGTCGACGTACAGCCGGCCCGCGCTGATCGACTCCAGATGGTTGATGCAGCGCAGGAACGTCGACTTGCCCGAGCCCGACGGTCCGACCAGGCACAGCACCTCGCCTCGCCGCACCTCCAGCGACACCTCACGCAGCACCGGCGGGCCGCCGTAGTCCTTGCACACCTGCTCGGCGCGGACCATCGGGGTCATCGCGGGCCACCGCGGGCGAAGCGCCGCTCGAGATAGTGCTGGCCCACCATGAGCACGCTGGTGATCGCCAGGTACCAGGTGGCCGCCACCAGCAGCAGCGGGATCGGCTCGAAGATGACGCCGGCGATGTCGCGGGAGCGGCCGTAGAGCTCCAGGCTGTAGGGCACCGCGGTCACCAGTGAGGTGGTCTTGAGCATGCTGATCACCTCGTTGCCGCTGGGCGGGATGATCACCCGCATCGCCTGCGGCAGCACGGTGCGCCGCATCGTCAACGACCACGACATGCCCAGCGCGGTCGACGCCTCGACCTGCCCGGCGGGCACCGAGGCGATGCCCGCCCGGATGATCTCGGCCATGTAGGCGGCCTCGTTGAGGCCCAGCCCGATGACCGCGAGCACGAAGCCCAGCGACAGTTCGGTCAGGTTGAGCTGCAGCAGCGCCGGCCCGAACGGCACCCCCAGCCGGATCGTGCCGTAGAGGGTGGGCAGCAGGCCCCAGAAGATCAACTGCACGTAGACCGGTGTGCCGCGGAACACCCACAGGTAGAACCAGGCGACCCACCGCAACACCGGATTGGGCGAACCGCGCATGACCGCGAGCAGGACGCCGAGCACCATGGCCAGCAGCATCGCCAGCACGGTCAACTGCACCGTGGTCCACGCCGCCTGCGATATCCGTTGGTCGAACAGGTATTTCGCATACACCGGCCAGCCGTATGCCGGGTTGGTCGCGGCCCCGTAGACGAACAGTGCGCCCAGAACCGCCAGCACCCCGGCGGCCAGCCAGCGCCACGGGTGGCGCAGCGGAACGGCGTCGATGCCGGCCATCAGGCGAGCGCGCCGTTGATCACCGGGACACGGATCATCCCGGATTCGAGGTTCCACGCCTGCGCGATCGCCCGGTAGTCACCGGTGTCGATCAGATGGGTCAACGCCAGCCGCAAGGATTCGGCCAGCGCCGAGCCCTTGGCCACCGGCCAGCCGTAGGGCGAGAGCCCGGCCGACTCCCCCGCCGCGATCAGCCGACCGTCGGTCTGGTCGATGGCCCAGCGGGCCACCGGATGGTCGGCCGACATGGCGTCCACCCGGCCCAGCAGCAGCGCGTTGGTGGCGACGTCCTGGCGTTCGAACTTCACCTTCTCGATCGGGGGGCGCCCGTCCAGTTCGCAGGCGGCGCTTTTGGCCGGGATCTCATGGGTGTCGGCCATGGTCGCGGTCTGCACGGCGACGCGCAGGCCGCAGGCGTCGTCCGGGTCGATCGGTGGGCCGGGGCGCTGGGTCCACAGCGTGCCGGTGGCGAAGTAGGTGACGAAGTCGACGACCCGTTCGCGCTCGACGGTGTCGGTGAACGACGCGATGCCGACGTCGAAGGTGCCGCCCCGCACCGCCGGGATGATCTTCTCGAAATCGGCCTGCTGGTAGCTGGTCGTCAGGCCCAGCACCGCGGCGACCGCATCCATCAAGTCGATGTCGAAGCCGACGACGCGGCCGCGGGCGTCGTGGAACTGGTTGGGCGGCTGGGGCAGGTTCACCCCGATGACCAGGCGACCAGCGTCGGCGATCGGCGCGGGCACGGTGGCCGCGATCGCGTCGACCCGGGTGGCGGTCACCGGCACGGCGGGCAGTCCGTCGGACTCGTCGGCGTTCTGCACGCAGCCGGCCGTGATCGCCCCGACGGCCAGCGCCGGGCCGATCACCCGCAGCCACCGGCTCCGCGCCGCCCTCACACCGGACATCTTCGTCCGATCCGGCGTCGAAGGTCGTCCGGACACGCCACGGCCGCAACAAATGTGAGAGACTCCGGCCATGCAGACGAACTCGGTTCCCAATTTGTTGCCGCACCTGTGGAAGTCCACCCTGGTCTCCGGACTGCTCGCGCTGGTCCTCGGTGTGCTGGTTCTGGTGCTGCCGGGTGAGAGCATCGTGGCGGCGGCGATCCTGTTCGGCGCCTACCTGTTGGTTACCGGTGTCGCGCAGGTGATCTTCGCGTTCAGTCTGCACATCACCGCGGGCGGGCGGGTGCTGTCGTTCATCAGCGGCGCGGCCTCGGTGATCCTGGCGGTGCTGGCGTTCCGGCACTTCGGCGACGACCCGAGCGTCGCGATCTGGCTGCTGGCCATCTGGATCGGGATCGGGTTCATCCTGCGCGGCACCGCCGCCACCGTCTCGGCGATCAGCGATCCCGAACTGCCCGGCCGGGGCTGGACGATCTTCGTCGGGGTGCTCAGCTTGCTGGCCGGTCTGGTCATGCTGGCGTCGCCGTTCGCTTCGCTGTTCATCCTGACCCTGGTCACCGGCAGCTGGCTGATCGTGATCGGGATCTTCGAGATCGTCTCCGCGGTGAGCATGCGCAGCGCCGCCAAGCGCGTCGACCGGGTGTTGGCGCCGCGGTAACCGCGGGCGTCAGCCGTTCTTGCTGGGGAAATAGCGCACGACGCCCTCCTGGACCACGGTGGCCACCAGTTGGCCGGCGCGGTCGAAGAAGTGCCCGGTGCCCAGCCCGCGCAGGTCGGTGGCCACCGGTGAGGTCGTGGCGTACAGCAGCCAGTCGGTGAAGTCGACCGGCCGGTGGAACCAGATCGAGTGGTTGGCGCTGGCGGCGAAGATCCGGTCGAAGCCCCACGACAGGCCGTGGGTGGTGATGATCGAGTCCAGCACGGTGGTGTCCGACGAGTAGACCATCGCCGCGGCGTGGAGCACCGGGTCGTCGGGGATGGGGCCGCCGGCCTTGACCCACACCCGGTTGTAGGTGAGCCGTTCGCCTTTGTCGCGCATCACCCAGGACGGGTCGTTGGTGTAGCGCCACTCGATCGGCTGCAGTGCGCCGACGAACATCGGCACCGTCTTCTCATAGCCCCGCAGCAGTTCGGTGATCGGCGGCAGCGCGTCCGGCGCCGGGACGTCGGGGGGTGCGATGCCGTGTTCGAGGCCGCTGCCGCCGGCCAGGTAGCAGACCATGGTCGACGACAGCAGGGTGTCGCCCTGGTACGCGTCGACCCGCCGGTTGGCGAACCGGCGTTCGTCGCGCAGCCGTACCACCCGGAACTCGATGTCCTTGTCGATGTCGCCGCCGTTGATGAAGTGCACGGTCAGTGCGCTGGGTGGCAGGGCGCGCTCGAGGGTGCGGCTGGCCGCGACGAACGACTGTGCCATCAGCTGGCCGCCGAAGGTGCGTGGCGGATTCTTGCTCGGATGTGAGCCGGTGAACGTGTCGTGGCCTGTCGGCTGCAGATCAAGAAGGGCCAGCAGCTCCTGAAAGTCGTTGCTGCTCACTAGACATCGTCCTCACCGATCCGGTGCACGTGGATCATGTTGGTCGAGCCGACCGTGCCCGGCGGGGCGCCTGCGACGATGACGATGAGGTCGCCGCGGCTGTAGCGGCCGAGTTCGAGCATCGACTTGTCGACCTCGCGGATCATGTCGTCGGTGGACTGTTGGAACGGAACGATGAATGTTTCGGTGCCCCAGGTCATCGCGAGCTGGCTTCGGATCTGGGGCAGCGTGGTGAACGCCAGCAGCGGCAGCCTGCTGTGCAACCGGGCCAGTCGGCGCACGGTGTCCCCGGACTGGGTGAACGCCACCAAGGCTTTGGCGCCCAGTCGTTCCCCGATGTCGCGCGCGGCGTAGGAGATCACGCCGCGTTTGGTCCGCGGGATGTGGCTCAGCGGTGGGGCGCTGATGGAGTCCTCGGCGACGGCGGCGAGGATGCTGCTCATCGTGCGCACCGCCGCCAACGGGTGCTTCCCGACGGCGGTCTCACCGGAGAGCATGACGGCGTCGGTCCCGTCGATCACCGCGTTGGCCACGTCGGAGGCCTCGGCGCGGGTCGGGCGCACGTTCTCGATCATGGACTCCAGCATCTGGGTCGCCACGATCACCGGGCGGGCATTCTCCCGGGCCACCTGGATGGCGCGCTTCTGCACCATCGGCACGACCTCGAGTGGCATCTCCACGCCGAGGTCGCCGCGGGCCACCATGACGGCGTCGAAGGCCAGGACGATGGCCTCCAGGTTGGCGACGGCCTCGGGTTTCTCCAATTTGGCGATCACCGGGACCCGGCGGCCGACGCGGTCCATCACCTCGTGGACCAGTTCGACGTCGTTCGGTGAGCGGACGAAGGACAGCGCCACCATGTCGACGCCGAGTTCGAGGGCGAACTCGAGGTCTTCGACGTCCTTTTCCGACAGGGCGGGCGCCGAGACGTTCACCCCGGGCAGCGAGATGCCCTTGTTGTCGCTGACCGGTCCCCCGACGGTGACGGTGCAGACCACGTCGTCGCCGTCGATGCGGTCCACGACCAGGGCGACGTTGCCGTCGTCGACCAGGACGCGGTCACCGGGCACGGCGTCTTCGGCCAGTTGCTTGTAGGTGGTGGAGACCCGGTCGTGGTCGCCGGGGCAGTCCTCGACGGTGATCCGGACGCTTTCGCCGTCTGCCCAGTACACCGGGCCTTTGGCGAAGCGTCCCAGTCGGATCTTGGGGCCCTGCAGGTCGGCGAGGACGCCGACCGCCCGGCCGCTGGCGTCGGAGGCGTTGCGCACCCGCCGGTAGGCCGCTTTGTGGTCGGAGTGGTCACCGTGGCTGAAATTCAACCGCGCGACGTCCATTCCGGCCTCGACCAGTGCCGTCACCATCTCGTCGCTGCTGGTGGCTGGACCGAGCGTGCAAACAATCTTTCCGCGTCGCGTCACGGCCTCAGCATAGTCGCGGGGTGCGGACTTTGCTGATCGGCAAGAGCCCGGGCGTTGCGGATCTAGTTTCCAGACGTCCCCGCGGCATCCGGTTCGCGCTCGCAGGGAACCTGGCCGGAAGGTGAAATTCGGTCGGCCCCTTGGGCCTCCGCGCTGGTGCCCGACCGTTTACGGCGTAAGCGGCGCGGTGGACGGGCGCGGGTGGAAACGGCCCGGTGGCCCTTTCGATCGGTTTACGACCGTTTGCCGCGGCGACGCCACCGTCGGCGTTTCTTCGGGGGTTCCGGCTCGGCGTCGGTTGGGCTGGTGGCTTCGGGTGCAGGCTCTTCTGCCGGCTCCGGTTCGGAGCCGCTGTGGTCGTCTTCGGACGTGGAGGTGGGCTCCGCCGGATCGGTTTCGTCGTCGCTCGCCTCGGTGTCGGTGGTGCCGTCAGTGTCCTGGGCGGGTGGTTCGGGTTCGTCTGCTGTGTCGTCTGGCTGGTCGGTTTCGGCAGAGGCGTTTTCGTCTTCGACTGTCGCAACGTCTTCGGACGGTTCTTCGGCCACCGGCTCTTCGTCGCTGTCTTGGTCGCTCTCAGCGGTGTCGGTGGCGTCCTGCGCAGTCGGCTCGGCTTCGCCGCTCGAGTCGTCTGGCTGGTCGGTATCGACAGAGGCGGTTTCGTCTTCCTCTGGTGGAGTTTCGGCGGTGTCCGTGGCGTCCTCGACTGTCGGAATATCTTCGGACGGTTCTTCGGCCACCGGCTCTTCGTCGCTGTCTTGGTCGCTCTCAGCGGTGTCGGTGGCGTCCTGGGCAGTCGGCTCGGCTTCGTCGGTGGTGTCGTCTGGCTGGTCGGTGTCGGCAGATGCCGTTTCGTCTTCCTCTGGTGGAGTTTCGGCGGTGTCCGTGGCGTCTTCGACTGTCGCAACGTCTTCGGACGGTTCTTCGGCCACTGGCTCTTCGTCGCTGTCTTGGTCGGTCTCAGCGGTGTCGGTGGCGTCCTGGGCAGTCGGCTCGGCTTCGTCGCTCGAGTCGTCTGGCTGGTCGGTATCGGCCGGGGTGGTTTCGTCTTCGCTTGGTGGAGTTTCGGCGGTGTCGGTGGCGTCTTCGACTGTCGCAATATCGTCGGACGGTTCTTCGGCCACCGGCTCCTCGTCGGTGTCTTGGTCGGTCTCGGTGGTGCCCTCTGCTTCCTGGGCAGTCGGCTCGGCTTCGTCGCTTACGTCGTCTACCTGGTCGGTTTCGACTTCGCTCGGTGTGGTTTCGTCGACGTCCACCTCGTCCTCGCCGACAGGTTCTTCGTCGGCCCCGGTTTCGTCGGCTTCGGCGTCGCCCGTGTCGGAATCAGTGGCGTCCACGTCGGAGGCGGCTTCGTCACCGGCGGCGTCTTCGCTCGCCGACTCCTCGACCGGTTCGATGGTCCCGGCGACCTCGCTCTCGGCCTCGTCGGCATCGGCGAGTTCGGCCGCGGCTACGACCGTTTCGGCAGCCCCTTCATCACCCGTGGCCGACTCGGCCCAGCCTTCGTCGGCAGCCGACTCGGCGAGCTCCGGCGCCGCCTCCTCCGCCTCGTCGATCTCGTCGATCTCGCCGGCCTCGGCTGCCTCGCCGGTCCCCAGCAACGCCGGGTTCTCCCGGCCCTTCGGCGCGAGAATCATGTAGACGACCGCGCCGATGAACACCAGCGCGGCGGTGAAGGAGTTCACCCGGATGTCGGCGATCGGCATCGACGCCGGATCCGAACGCATCAACTCGATGGCGAACCGGCCGACGCAGTAGCCGGCCACATACAGCGCGAACAGCCGGCCGTGGCCGAGGCGGAAACGGCGGTCGACGTAGAGCAGCAGCGCGAAAACGAGCAGGTTCCACACCAACTCGTAGAGGAAGGTCGGGTGCACGATGGCGCATACTTCGCCCGTCGACACCCCGTCGAAGGGTTGGACGCCGAGGCAGCCGTTGGGGCCGCGGTTGAAGATCTCCAGCCCCCACGGTTGCGTGGTCTCCCGGCCGTAGAGCTCCTGGTTGAAGTAGTTGCCCAGCCGGCCGATCGCCTGAGCCAGGATGATGCCCGGCGCGATCGCATCACCGAACGCTGGCAGCGGGATGCCGCGGCGCCGACACCCGATCCACGCCCCCACCGCACCGAGGGCCACCGCACCCCAGATTCCGAGACCGCCGTCCCAGATTCGCCAGATACCCGACGGTCCGACCTCGCCGCCCGGGACATACTTCGGCCAGTCGGTGATCACGTGATAGATCCGGCCGCCCAGCAGACCGAACGGCACCGCCCACAACGCGATGTCGTAGACGACCCCACGGTCGCCGCCCCGCGCCACCCAACGGCGGTCGCCGAGCCACAGCGCCGCCAGGATGCCGGCGACGATGCACAGCGCGTACGCGCGGAGCGGGATCGGTCCCAGATACCAAACGCCGCGCGGCGGGCTCGGCAGGTAGGTCAGCAGATCGGTCATCATGATGGGAAAGTCCTCAGGTTTGGGCAGTCCTTTGCCGCACACCAGCAACCAGTTCGGCCGTCAGATTCCCCAGAGCCGACAGGGAATCGGTCAGAGCGGAGACCAGCGCCGAGCCGACGATCACCCCGTCGGCATAACTGCCTATTTCGGCGGCCTGCGCACGCGACCGCACCCCCAGCCCGACACCGACCGGAATATCGGAGACGGCTCGGACTCGCCGCACCAACTCCGGTGCGGCGTCCGACACCGCGTCGCGAGCGCCGGTCACCCCCATCGTCGAGGCGGCATAGACGAAACCACGTGTCGTTTTGACGGTTTCCTCCAGCCGCTGCGCGGTCGACGACGGGGCCACCAGGAAGATGCGGTCGAGGCCGTGCGCATCCGAGGCGGCCAGCCACTCGTCGGCCTCGTCGACGATGAGGTCAGGGGTGATCAAGCCGTCGGCGCCGGCGGCGGCCAGGTCGCGCGCGAACGCGTCGACTCCGTAGCGCAGCACGGGATTCCAATACGTCATGACCACGGCACGCCCACCCGCGTTGCTGATGGCCTCGACCGCCGACAGCGTGTCGCGGACCCGCACTCCGCCCCGCAGCGCAGCCGCGGCCGCCGCCGCGATCGTCGGGCCGTCCATCCCCGGATCGGAGTACGGCACGCCGACTTCGACGATGTCGCAACCGTTTTCCACCAGCGTGGTCATCGCCGCGATGGAGGTCGGCACATCCGGATAGCCGGTGGGCAGATAACCGATGAGAGTGGAACGGTTTTCGGCACGGCTCGCGCTGAACAGCCCGTCCAGCCGGCTCTGCGGACCCGCCGTCATCCCTGCTCCCGGTTCTCGTCGAGCAGACCGAACCATTTCGCGGCCGTCTCGACGTCCTTGTCGCCGCGGCCGGACAGGTTCACGACGATGATCGCGCCGGTGCCCAATTCGACGCCGAGTTTCAGTGCTCCGGCGACCGCGTGCGCCGACTCGATCGCGGGAATAATGCCCTCGGTGCGGCACAGCAACGCAAAGGCGTCCATCGCCTCCCGGTCGGTGATGGGCCGGTACTCCGCGCGTCCGGTGTCGCGCAGCCAGGCATGCTCGGGCCCCACGCCCGGGTAGTCCAAACCGGCGGAGATCGAGTGCGACTCGATGGTCTGTCCGTCGTCGTCCTGCAGCAGGTAGGAGAACGAGCCGTGGAAGGCGCCCGGTGACCCGCCGGTGAAGGTGGCCGCGTGCCTGCCGGTGTCGACGCCGTCGCCGGCCGCCTCGTAGCCGACCAGGCGCACGGCCGGGTCGTCGATGAATGCGTGGAAGATGCCGATCGCGTTGGAGCCGCCGCCGATACAGGCGGTCACCGCGTCGGGCAACCGCCCGGCCTGGGCCTGGATCTGGGCGCGGGTCTCCAGGCCGATGATCCGCTGGAAGTCGCGCACCATGGCCGGGAACGGATGCGGCCCCGCGGCCGTCCCGAAACAGTAGTAGGTGGTGTCGGCGTTGGTGACCCAGTCGCGGAACGCCTCGTTGATGGCGTCCTTGAGGGTCTTCGATCCCGCTTCGACCGAGACCACCCGTGCGCCGAGCAACTCCATCCGCGCCACGTTCAGCGCCTGGCGGGCGGTGTCCACCGCACCCATGTACACGACGCAGTCCAGGCCGAGCAGCGCGCAGGCGGTGGCGGTGGCAACCCCGTGCTGGCCGGCGCCGGTTTCGGCGATCACCCGCGACTTGCCCATGTGCTTGGCCAGCAGCGCCTGGCCGAGGACGTTGTTGATCTTGTGCGAGCCGGTGTGGTTGAGGTCCTCGCGCTTCAGGAACAGCCGCGCTCCCCCGGCGTGTTCGCTGAGCCGGGTGGCCTCATACAGCGGCGAGGGTCGGCCGCTGTAGTGGGTCTGCAACCGGTCGAGGGTGTCGAGGAACTCCTGGTCGTTGCGCACCTTGTCGTAGGCGACGGTGACGTCCTCGATGACCGCCATCAGGGCTTCGGCGACGAATCGACCACCGTAGACACCGAAATGCCCCCGGGAGTCGGGCTCGTGCGCCGTGGGTTCAGCGACCGCGGCGCTGGGGCGGGGCAGGTCGGGACCCGACAAACCGGCCATCAAACCGGTTAGCGGGTCGGTTTCGGGCAGGACGGATGCGTGCCGGCGGTGACCAGGTCGGCGACGGCCACCCGCGGGTCGCCGCTGGTGACCAGTCCTTCGCCGACCAGGACCGCGTCCGCGCCGGCCCCGGCGTAAGCCAGCAGATCGGCCGGTCCGCGCACGCCGGATTCCGCAACCCGAATGATGTTGCTGGGCAACCCGGGTGCGATGCGCGCGAAGCAATCGCGGTCCACCTCAAGTGTTTTCAGGTTCCGGGCGTTCACACCGATGACCTTGGCCTCGGCCTGCAGCGCCCGGTCGGCCTCCTCCTCGGTGTGCACCTCGACCAAGGCGGTCATCCCCAACGATTCGGTGCGCTCCAGCAGGGAGACCAGCGCCTGCTGCTCCAACGCCGCGACGATGAGCAGCAGCATGTCCGCGCCGTGGGCGCGCGCCTCGTGAATCTGGTACGGGCGAACAATAAAGTCTTTCCGAAGCACCGGGATGGACACCGCCGCGCGCACCGCGTCCAGGTCGTCGAGCGAACCGCCGAAGCGGCGCTCCTCGGTGAGGACGCTGACGACGCGGGCGCCGCCGGCTTCGTAGGCTTGCGCCAACTCGGCCGGGTCCGGAATGTCGGAAAGCTGTCCCTTCGACGGGCTCGAGCGCTTCACCTCGGCGATCACCCCGATGCCGGGCTCCCGCAGAGCCGCCATCACGTCGAGTGGCGCAGGAACCGATTCGGCGGCCGCCTTGACCTCGGCAAGGCTGATGCGCGCCTCGCGAGCGGCAACGTCGGCACGGACTCCCTCGATGATGGAGTCGAGCACTGTCGCCGAGCTCATGGCTGTCGGTTCCTTCCCACGCGTTGATGCACCTCGAAGGGTAGCCGTCGGCACCGCATCGTTGCTCACCGCCCCTCGGTGTCCGTCGGGTCGCGACCCTCATCGAGCGCGTCCCAGATCAGCCGCTCCGACATCGGCCCGGCCTCGGCGTCGTCATCCTGGGCGCTCTCCCGGCGCGCGGCCGGGGTGGCGTACTTCGTGGCAGCACCACGGCCGGCCCCCGACCGCATCAGCAGCACCGCTGCGACCAGCGCACACACCGCGGCGACCATCGTGATCCCGGCACCGAGCAGATGCCGCTCGGTGCCCGCGGTCAGCGACTGGACCGGGATCTGGGCCAGGTGGGCCGCCCGCGCCGCGACATCGCTGGCCGCCCACTGCCCGATCGCCAGATAGCCCAGGGCCAGGCTCAACGCCGCGACCAGCAGCGCCAAGACCCGCAACGGCCACCCGCGCACCGCCAGCGCGGCGACCACGGCGGCCAGCAGCACCAGCGCGGCCGGCAACAACACCGTCGACCATTCGGCGCCGGAGAGTGTCGTCGTCGTGGGCGGGCCCAACTCGTCGAAGGACCGGATGCTCACCCACGGCAGCCGGGAGGCCACCCAGAGCGCGGCGGCGGCCACCGCGAGCAGTACCTGGGCGATCGTCAGCGGGCGCCGCGAACCGGATTCAGCCATCGCGGTCTCCCGCGGGTGCGGCCAGGGTCTGGGCTGCGGCGACGGCCGCCAGCACCGCCCGGGCCTTGTTGCGGGCTTCGGCGTACTCATAGGGCCCGTTGGAGTCGGCCACCACCCCGCCGCCGGCCTGCACGTAGGCGGTGCCGTCGCGCATCAGCGCGGTGCGGATGGCGATGGCGAAGTCGGCGTTGCCGGCGAAGTCGAGGTAGCCCACGACGCCGCCGTACAGACCCCGCCGGGTCTTCTCGACCTGCTCGATCAACTCCATCGCGCGCACCTTGGGCGCCCCCGACAACGTGCCCGCCGGGAAGCAGGCGGTCACCGCGTCCAGCGCCGACCGGCCCTCAGCCAGCAGACCGGTCACCGTGGACACCAGATGCATGACGTGGCTGTAGCGCTCGATGTGGCTGTAGTCCTCGACGCGCACCGTGCCCGGTTGGCAGACCCGGCCCAGGTCGTTGCGGCCCAGGTCGACCAGCATCAGGTGCTCGGCGCGCTCTTTTTCGTCGGCCAGCAGGTCCTTCTCCAGCAGCTGGTCCTCCTCCTCGGTGGCGCCACGCCACCGGGTGCCGGCGATCGGGTGGGTGGTCGCCCGACCGTCCTGCACCGTGACCAGTGCCTCCGGGCTGGACCCGACGATCGAGAACGCCAACGAACCGTCCTCGGCCGGAATGTGCATCAGGTACATGTACGGGCTCGGATTGGAGACCCGCAGCATCCGATAGACGTCGATGGGGTCCACCGGGGTGTCCATCTCGAAGCGTTGCGAGGGCACCACCTGGAAAGCCTCGCCGGCCTCGATCTCGCCGACCAGCCGATCCACGATCGCCCCGTACTCCTCCTCGGTGCGCTGCGACCGGTACTGCGGCTCCGGCCGGGTGAAGGTGGCCACCGTCGACGGCAGCGGCTGGTCGAGGGCGGCGGCCATGACGTCGAGGCGCGCGACGGCGTCGTCGTAGGCCTCATCGACCCGCTCGGCGGTGCCGTCCCAGTTCACCGCGTTGGCGATGAGGGTGATGGTGCCCTCGTGGTGGTCGACGGCCGCGATGTCGGTGGCCAGCAGCATCAGCATGTCCGGCAGGCCGAGATCGTCGTCGGCCAACTCCGGCAACCGCTCCAGCCGGCGCACCAGGTCGTAGCTGAAGAACCCGACCATGCCGCTGGACAGCGGCGGCAGCCCCGGCGGGGTGGCGGTGGCCAGCAGGCGCAGGGTGGCGTCGAGCACCTGCAGCGGGTCACCGCCGGTCGGAGCGCCCTGCGGCGGGGTGCCCAGCCAGAACGCGGCGCCGTCGCGCACGGTCAGCGCGGTGGGCGCGCCAGCGCCGATGAACGACCACCGCGACCACGACCGGCCGTTCTCGGCCGACTCCAGCAGGAAGGTGCCGGGCCGATCGGCGCCGAGCTTGCGGTACGCCGACAGCGGTGTCTCGGCGTCCGCGAGCACCTTGCGGGTGACCGCGACCACGCGGTGCTCGGCGGCCAGCGCTCGGAAATCCTCCCGGGACAGCGTGGCGGCGTTGTCGGTGTGCACGACGCTTATCCTCCCAGACCGCGAGTTGCGGTCCGGCGTAGCGTGGCGGGCATGAAACCTGGTGACCTGGTGGCCGACTTCGAACTGCCCGACCAGACCGGAACGCCGCGCCGCCTCAGCGGCCTGCTGGCCGACGGCCCGGTGGTGCTGTTCTTCTATCCGGCGGCGTTGACGCCCGGCTGCACGAAAGAGGCCTGCCACTTCCGCAACCTCACCGCGGAGTTCGCCGCGGCGGGCGCGACCCGGGTCGGGATCAGCGCGGACCCGGTGGCCAAGCAGGCGAAGTTCGCCGAGAAATACAGCTTCGACTACCCGCTGCTGTCCGACCCCGACGGGACGGTCGCGACCCAATTCGGGGTGAAGCGCGGTCTGCTGGGCCGACTGTTGCCGGTGAAGCGCACGACGTTCGTCATCGACACCGACCGGCGGGTGCTCGAGGTGATCGCCAGTGAATTCAGCATGGAGACCCACGCCGACAAGGCGCTGGAGGTGTTGGGGGCGCGCGGAGCCGGCTAAAACGGCGGCGGATGGAACTTGTCGAGCAGTTCCTGCTTGCGTCGTCGCCGGTGCGCGATCCGGCGCTCGCGCGCCAGCCGCTCTTCGTTGATACGACGCTCGGCGATGATGCGACGCTCCCGATCCTGGGCGCGGGTGCAGCGTCGACTCGGCATCATCAGGCCGCGAACGCTGTCCGGCAGCCGATCTCCGACCCGAATCGAGAGTTCGCCGGTGGGCGAGCCGAGCACCGGGAAGAACACCGCGCCGTCGGGGTGGGTGGTGTAGGTCTGACCACTCGGGGACGTCCAGATCACCGTTCCGTCGGCCAACTGTCGGTCGGACCATCCCTGCGCGCCGGTGTAGAACGTCTTCAGAAGATGATGGAAAACGCAGAGTAACTTCAGGTTTGACGGGTGCGTCGGGCCGAGCGGCCACGGCACGGTGTGGTCGATCTGGCATACCGCCGCCGGCTGGTCGCAGTCCGGGAACCGGCAGGTGAGGTCGCGGCATCGGATGAACTCGGCGAGCGCCACCGACGGCCGATACCCGCGTTCGGGGCACCCCGGCGGCAGCAGCAGGGGCTTGGATTTCGCCGTGTTCGCCATGTCGCGCAGCGCAGCGGGCGGCACCGGACCGAACCCGGGAAGATAACCGGGCGCATCCGTCTTGCCGCTGACGGCGGACTGCTCGGCCAGCACATGGATGACGATCTCGGTGCCGGGACTGCGGCGTGCCGCAGCACAGTCCGGCGAGCCGCTAGAGGCAGCGCATCGCATCGAGACCGGCAACCAGCGCCCCCAACGCGTCGGCGCGGCGCTGCTTCTTGGTGCGCGGATCGTCGGGACAGACGGTGCCGGCCAGCGCATCCAGGCGGCTGTCGAGGGCGGCTCCGTCGGTTCCGTGCAGCTGCGCCCAAACCGCGGCCAGACCGGCACCGATCGGCTCGATGGCGACGTAGCGGTCCTCGTTCCGCTTGCCCGGCACGCGAGTGCCGGCCGGATCGAACCGAGCCACCCACATGTCGATGCGTTCGGCCAGTTTGGGCGCGGAGAGGCGCATCCATCGGTTGGCGTGGGCCGCGATCGCCTTGTCCAACTTGGCCACCACGTCCGGGTCGTAGACCAGCTCGGTGCGATGCACCACGGCGGCCATCACCCGAAAATCGACGTCACCGCGGGCGAAAACCTCGGCGAAGCGGGGCAGCCGCTCCCGCAGGGTGATCGCATATTGCAGCCGACTGTGGGCGCGTCCCCGGCTGATCCGCAGCGCAGCGGAGAGTTCGGCGACCAACTCCGCGTGACCGTCGAGCGCCCAAAGCTCCTTGTCGGTCTGGCTCTCGGGGGCGCGACGTGCGTACAGCTCGCCCATGGCGGCCAGCTCCCGGGCGCACATGATGTTCTGCTGGCGTGCCGCCGCGCTCATGAGGTCGAACACCGCGGCGTCATCGAGACCGGTGAAACCCGCCGGGGTCTGCGACGACGCTGAGGTATCGAACATACTTTCGATTGTAGCGCGTTCCGCCGACACGCGCCCGGCGCGCCGAACCCGCCCCTACTCCGGCCCCAGCAACAGATCCGCGTCGAAGCAGCTGTGCTCCCCAGTGTGGCAGGCTCCGCCCACCTGGTCGACCACCAGCAGCACGGCGTCGCCGTCGCAGTCCAGCCGCACCTCGTGCACGCGCTGGGTGTGCCCGGAGGTGGCGCCCTTGACCCACTGCTCGCCGCGCGAGCGGGAGAAGTACGTGGCCTCCCGGGTCGCCAGGGTGCGGGCCAGCGCGGCGTCGTCCATCCAGGCCACCATCAGCACATCGCCACTGCCGCGCTCGGTCACCACCGCGGTGAACAGCCCGTCGGCGTTGCGTTTGAGCCGGGCGGCGATAGCCGGATCCAACTCGGTCATCGCACCAGGATCCCGTCGGCGGCCATCGCGGCCTTGACATGCGGGATGGTCAGCTCACCGAAGTGGAAGACGCTGGCGGCCAGCACCGCATCGGCTCCGGCGTGCACCGCGGGCGCGAAGTGCTCGACCGCGCCCGCGCCGCCGCTGGCGATCACCGGCACCTGCACGCCCTTGCGTACCGCGGCCAGCATCGGCAGGTCGAAGCCGGCCTTGGTGCCGTCGGCGTCCATCGAGTTCAGCAGGATCTCCCCCACCCCGAGCTCGGCGCCGCGCACCGCCCACTCGATCGCGTCGATGCCGGTGCCGCGCCGGCCGCCGTGGGTGGTGACCTCCCAGCCCGACGGGGTGGGCTCGGCACCGGCGGGCACGGTGCGGGCATCCACCGACAACACGATGCACTGGGACCCGAACTGCCGGGACAGCTCGGCCAGCAGTTCCGGGCGGGCGATGGCCGCGGTGTTCACCGACACCTTGTCCGCCCCGGCGCGCAGCAGCGCGTCCACGTCGGCCACGCTGCGCACCCCGCCCCCGACGGTGAGCGGGATGAACACCTGCTCGGCGGTGTGGCGCACCACGTCGAGCATGGTGGCCCGCCCCGAACTGGACGCGGTCACGTCCAGAAAGGTCAGCTCGTCGGCGCCCTCGGCGTCGTAGCGGGCCGCGAGTTCCACCGGATCACCCGCGTCGCGCAGGTTGGCGAAGTTGACGCCCTTGACCACCCGGCCGTCGTCGACGTCCAGGCACGGGATCACCCGCACGGCAACATCGTTGGCGGTGCTCATCTCAGTAGTCCTCCGGTGCTCCGGTGCGGTGCAGGATGTCCAGGATCTGCTCGTGCACGCCGGGCGCGGCGGCCAGCGCCGAGCGCGACGTGGCCGTCCACGGCTCACCCGCCAGGTCGGTGACGACGCCGCCCGCAGCGCGCACCAGCGCCACCCCGGCCGCGTGATCCCAGATGTGGTCACCGAAACTGAGTGCCCCGCCAAGGATCCCGTCGGCGACGTAGGCGAGGTCGATGCCGGTGGCGCCGTGCATGCGGGGCCGGGAGGTGACCCGGCTGAGGTTCTCCACGATCGCCAGCCGGTAGCGGCCCGGGAACCGGCCGCGCCAGTCGACGTTGAAGGTGCCGATCCCGACGATCGCGTCGGACAACGCGCCGCGGGTCAATGCGGGCCGCTCGACACCGTTGTCGCGCAGCGGCCCACCGGCCACCGCGGTGTAACGCTGGCCGGTGAACGGCAGCCAGGTCAGCCCGGCCACCGGTTCGCCGTTGCTGAGCAGCCCGAGCAGGATGGCCGCCATCGGCGAACCGGCGGCGTAGTTGAAGGTGCCGTCGATCGGGTCGAGCACCCACACCAGCGGCGCGTCGATCGGGGTGCCGCCGAATTCCTCGCCGTGCACCCCGATTCCGGTCGCCGCGGTGAGCGCCTCGGTGACCTGCCGCTCGATGGCCAGGTCCACCTCGGTGGCGAAGTCGTTGCCATTCTTGCGGACCGCGGAATCCGCGCGATGTCCGGACAGAAACGGTTCGCTGGCGGCGTCGAGGATGCGCGACGCCTCGGAGACCAGGGCGTTGAGTTCGGCGGTGTCGGGCGCCACCAGGGCCTACTCCCGCACCGCTAACAGGGCCTGCGGCAGGGTGAACCGGCCCGCGTAGAGCGCCTTGCCGACGATGGCGCCCTCCACCCCCGACTCGGTGAGTTCGGCGATCGCCCGCAGGTCGTCGAGGCTGGACACCCCGCCGGAGGCGATCACCGGCGCGTCGGTGCATTCGGCGACGTTGCGCAGCAGTTCCAGGTTCGGCCCCTCCAGGGTGCCGTCCTTGGTGACGTCGGTGACCACGAAGCGTGAACAGCCCTCGCTGTCCAGGCGTTCGAGCACCGGCCACAGTTCGCCGCCGTCGCTCTCCCAGCCGCGGCCCCGCAGCCGGTGCTCCCCGTCCGGGTTGCCCCGGTCGATCAGCACGTCGAGTCCGACGGCGATCCGGTCGTCGTGTTCGGCCAGCACCCGTGAGCACCACTGCGGGTTCTCCAGCGCCGCGGTGCCCAGGTTGATCCGCGCGCATCCGGTGGCCAGCGCCGCGGCCAGCGAGTCGTCGTCGCGGATGCCGCCGGAGAGTTCGACCTTGACGTCCAGGCGGCCCACCACCTCGGCCAGCAGCTCGCGGTTGGAGCCGCGCCCGAACGCGGCGTCCAGGTCGACCAGGTGGATCCACTCCGCGCCGTCGCGTTGCCAGCCCAGCGCCGCCTCCAGCGCCGAACCGTATTCGGTCTCACTGCCGGCCTTGCCCTGCACCAGTCGCACGGCACGGCCGTCGACCACATCGACCGCGGGAAGAAGTATCAGCGCCACGGGAACCGACCCTAACTCACAGCCCGTCGACCCAGTTGCGCAGCAGTCGCGCCCCGGCGTCGCCGCTCTTCTCCGGGTGGAACTGGGTGGCCGCCAGCGGCCCGTCCTCCACCGCGGCCAGGAACCGGTTGTGGTGGGTGGTCCAGCTCACCCGCGCCCCCGGTGCGCCCGCCCAACTCTGCGCGGCGTAGGAGTGCACGAAGTAGAACCGGGTGCCCGCCGGGATGCCGCGCAGCAGCGCGCTGTCGGGGGCGGCGTCGACGGTGTTCCAGCCCATGTGCGGGATGACCGGCGCGTCCAGCCGGGTCACCGCGCCGGGCCAGTGCCCGCAACCGGCGGTCTCCGCTCCGAACTCGACCCCGCGGGCGAACAGGATCTGCATGCCCACGCAGACCCCCAGCACCGGCCGGCCCAGCGTCAGCCGGTCGGCGATGATCCGGTCGCCGCCGATCGCCACCAGCCCGGCCATGCAGGTCGCGAACGCGCCGACGCCGGGCACCACCAGCCCGTCGGCGGCTTGGGCCGCCGCCGCGTCGGCGGTCACGCTGACCCGGGCGCCGGCACGTTCCAGGGCGCGCTGCGCCGAGCGCAGGTTGCCCGACCCGTAGTCGAGCACCACCACCGCGGGTCCGGTCACAGGGCGCCTTTGGTGGACGGCACCCCGCGCACCCGCGGGTCGGGCTCCACCGCCTCGCGCAGCGCCCGCGCGACCGCCTTGTACTCCGCCTCGGTGATGTGGTGCGGGTCGCGCCCGTAGAGCACCCGCACGTGCAGCGCGATGCGGGCGTTGCCGGCCAGGGTTTCGAACACGTGCCGGTTGATCACGGTGTGATAGGGCACCGCGCTGCCCGCGATCGTGGTGTGCAGCAGGTGGTCCGGTTCGCCGGTGTGCACGCAGTAGGGCCGGCCGGAGACGTCGACGGCCGCGTGCACGAGGGTCTCGTCCATCGGGATGAACGCGTCGCCGAACCGGCGGATCCCCTTCTTGTCCCCCAGCGCCTGCCCCAGCGCCTGGCCGAGCACGATCGCGGTGTCCTCCACGGTGTGGTGGGCCTCGATGTCGACGTCGCCGGTGGCGCGCACGGTCAGGTCGAAGCTGGCGTGGCTGCCCAGCGCGGTGAGCATGTGGTCGAAGAACGGGATGCCGGTGTCGATCTGCACCGCGCCGGTCCCGTCGAGGTCCAGTTCGACGGCGATCTCCGACTCGCGGGTCTTGCGTTCCACCCGGGCGCGGCGCGGGTCGGTCATGACGGCTCCTTCACGGTTACGGCCGGGATCAGGTCGGTGGCCGCCAGGTGTCGGCTGGCGGCCAGCAGCGCGTCGTTCTCGTCGGCCAGCCCGATGGTGGCGCGCAGATAGCCCGGAATGCCCACGTCGCGGATCAGGATGCCGGCGTCGAGGTAGTGCTGCCAGGTGGCCGGGGCGTCGGCGAACTCGCCGAACAGCACGAAGTTGGCGTCGCTGGGGATCACCCGCAAGCCCATGCCGCTCAGTGCGGCGGCGACCCGCTCCCGCTCGGCGATCAGGGTGGCGACGCCGGCCAGGGTGTCCTCGGCGTGCCGCAGCGCGGCCCGGGCGGCCGCCTGGGTGAGTGCGGAGAGGTGATAGGGCAACCGCACCAGCAGCATCGCGTCGATCACGGCCGGGTCGGCGACCAGGTAGCCCAGCCGCCCACCGGCGAACGCGAACGCCTTGCTCATGGTGCGGGTGACGATCAGCTTGGCCGGGTAGCGCTCGATGAGCGCGGCGGCGCTGGGGGCGGCGGAGAACTCGCCGTAGGCCTCGTCGACGATGACCACCCCGGGCGCGGCGTCGAGCAGCCGGCCCAACTCCGCGGCGGTGACGCTCTGCCCCGAAGGGTTGTTCGGGCTGGCCAAGAAGACCACGTTGGGGCGGCGCCGTTCGATCGCGGCGACCGCGACGTCGATGTCGAGGCCGAAGTCGGCGGCCCGGCGCGCCTCGAGCCACTCGGTCTGGGTGGCGTCGGAGATGATCGGGTGCATCGAGTACGACGGCACGAACCCGATCGCGCTGCGGCCCGGCCCGCCGAACGCCTGCAGCAGTTGCTGCAGGATCTCGTTGGAGCCGTTGGCCGCCCAGACGTTCGCCGCCGTCAGCGGCACGCCGGTCTGGGTGACCAGGTAGGCGGCCAGGTCGGTGCGCAGCGCCACCGCGTCACGGTCGGGGTAGCGGTGCAGCTCGGCGGCGACGGCGCGCACCGAGGCGGCGACGTCGTCGACCAGCGCGCGGCTCGGCGGGTGCGGGTTCTCGTTGGTGTTCAGCCGCACCGGGACGTCGAGTTGCGGTGCGCCATAGGGGGTTTTGCCGCGCAGGTCGCCGCGCAGCGGCAGGTCGTCGAGGCTGATACGCGACCCGGTCACGGCTGGAACCTCCGCCGCACCGCCTCGCCGTGGGCGGGCAGGTCCTCGGCGTTCGCCAGGGCCAGCACCGCGCCGCTCACCTCCTTGAGGGCGGCCTCGTCGTAGTCCACGACGTGGATGCCGCGCAGGAAGGTCTGCACCGACAGGCCGCTGGCGTGGCGGGCCGACCCGGCCGTGGGTAGCACGTGGTTGGAGCCGGCGCAGTAGTCGCCCAGTGAGACCGGCGCGTACGGGCCGACGAAAATCGCTCCCGCCGAACGGATCCGGCCGGCCACGGCGGCGGCGTCGGCGGTCTGGATCTCCAGGTGCTCGGCGGCGTAGGCGTTGACCACCGCGATCCCGGCGTCGAGGTCGTCGACCAGCACGATCGCCGACTGCGCTCCGGTCAGTGCGGCGCTGACCCGGGCGGCGTGCACGGTGGTGCGCAGCTGCGTGTACAGCTCGGCGTCCACCGCGTCGGCCAGCGCGGTGCTCGCGGTGACCAGCACGCCCGCGGCCATCTCGTCGTGCTCGCCCTGGCTGATCAGGTCGGCGGCGACCAGCGCCGGGTCGGCGGTGTCGTCGGCCAGGATGGCGATCTCGGTCGGGCCGGCCTCGGCGTCGATGCCCACCCGGGAGCGGCAGAGCCGCTTGGCGGCGGTGACGTAGATGTTGCCCGGCCCGGTGATCATGTCGACCGGGGCCAGCTCGGTGTCGTCGGTGTCGGTGCCGCCGTAGGCCAGCAGCGCCACCGCCTGCGCGCCGCCGACCGCCCACACCTCGGTCACCCCGAGCAGCGCGGCCGCGGCCAGCACCGTCGGGTGCGGCAGGCCGTCAAATCCAGCCTGCGGCGGGCTGGCCACCACCAGCGACTCGACGCCGGCGAGCTGGGCGGGCACCACGTTCATCACCACGCTGGACGGGTAGACCGCGGCCCCGCCGGGCACGTACAGGCCCACCCGCTGCACCGGCACCCAGCGTTCGGTGACGGTGGCGCCCGGCCCGAGCGTGGTGGTGACATCGGTGCGGCGCTGGTCGGCGTGTACCGCGCGGGCCCGCTCGATGGCCAGCTCCAGCGCCGCGCGCACCGCCGGGTCGAGTCGGTCGAGCGCCTCGGTCAGCGCCGCCGCGGGTACCCGCACGGCCGGCGGGCGCACCCCGTCGAAGTCGGCCCCGAAGTCCAGGGCGGCGGCGGCGCCCCGCTCGGCGACCGCCTCGACGATGGGCCGGACCCGCGGCAGCACCGCGTCGACGTCGACGCCGCCGCGCGGCAGCACGCCGCGCAGCCGGGCCGGCGACAGCTGCTGCCCGCGCAGGTCGACGCGGGCCATCTGGACGGGCGGCGGCGGGGACTCGGTCACGTCCCCCATTGTCCCAGAGCAGCTCAACCGAGTTTTCGTCGCGGGGCGCCCGGCCACCCGCGGGCGGTAGGGTGAGGCCACCGCCCGATCATGAACGGAGCCCGCCGTGTCGACGAAGAACCACCCGAAAAGCGTGCCGGGGATACCGGTGGTGTTCCCGGCCTGGCTGGACCGCTGGCAGATGAAGTACATGAACCCGGTGGTGAAACCGGTGGCGCGGTATCTGCCGGGCACCGCGGTCATCAAGCACCGCGGCCGCAAGTCCGGCAAGCCCTACGAGACGGTGGTCACCACCTACCGCACGGGTGACCTGATGGCGATCGTGCTCGGCCACGGCAAGGCCGACTGGGTCAAGAATGTGCTGGCCGCCGGGGAGGCCGACGTCCAGCTGTTCCGCCGCGAGCTGCGCCTGACCAGCCCGCGCATCATCCCGGCCGGCGCGGACGGCGAGGGCCTGCCGTGGGCGGTGCGGCTGCAGCTCCGCCGCGCGGCCGTGCTGGTCGCCGACGTCAGCGGCTGAGCCCCGAGCTCACATGTCCAGGCCGATGTCGAGCACCCGCACCGAATGGGTGAGCGCCCCGACGGCCAGGTAGTCCACGCCGGTGGCGGCGTACTCCGCGGCGGTGGCCAGCTCCAGCCCGCCGGAGGACTCCAGCAGCACCCGCGGGGCGCGGGCGTCGCGGCGCTGCACCGCGATCTGGGTCTGCCAGACCGGGAAGTTGTCCAGCAGCACCAGCTCCACGTCCTCGGCGAGCACCTCGTCGAGCTGGTCGAGGGAGTCCACCTCCACCTCGCACGGCAGGTCGGGGGCGGTGGTCCGGACGGCGCGCAGCGCGGCCACCACCGAGCCGGCGGCCGCCACGTGGTTGTCCTTGATCAGCGCGGCGTCGCCGAGCCCCATCCGGTGGTTGACGCCGCCGCCGACCCGCACCGCGTACTTCTGCAGGGCGCGCAGCCCGGGCAGGGTCTTGCGGGTGTCGCGGATGCGGGCCTTGGTGCCGTCCACCGCGTCCACCCAGGCCGCGGTGGCGGTGGCGATCCCGGACAGGTGACACACCAGGTTGAGCAGGGTGCGTTCGGCGGTGAGCAGGCCCAGCGTCAGCGCCTCCACGGTCAGCAGCGCCGCCCCGGCGTCGACCCGGGCGCCGTCCTCGCTGCGGTCGATGATGCGGAAGCCCTCCGGGCCGAGCACCTCGTGCAGCACCAGCAGCGCCAGGTCCACCCCGGCGATCACGCCCGGCGCGCGGGTGACCAGCGACGCGGTCGCCATCGCCCCCTCGGGCACGGTGGCCAGCGTGGTGATGTCCGGGCCGTAGCGCAGGTCCTCGTCGAGGGCGCGGCCGATGACCGCGCGGGCCTCGGCGTACTCGGGTTCGGTCAGCGCCATCACGCCACCGCCACCGTCGTCGCGGCGCCGACCCGCGGGCCGGGCGCGTGGATGTCGATGCTGGCGGCCCGGTCCGGGTCGGTCCCGGGGTGGTCGCGGCGGTGGTGGCAGCCGCGGCTCTCGGTGCGGGCGGCGGCCGCGGCGGCGACCGCGCCGGCGGCCAGGGTCAGCGCACTGTCCTCGACGTCGGCGCGGCTGCGCACCGGCCGGGTCTCCGCGGCGGCCAGGACGGCGGCCAGCCGGTCCAGGCCCGCGGCGTCGCGGACCACCGCGGCGTCCCGGGCCATCGCCTGCTGCAGTGCGGCGCGGGGCAGCACCCGCCGGTGCGGCGGTTCCAGCCAGACCGCGTGCGCCCCGCCGGCGCTGCGGGCGTGCGCGGCGGCTGCGCGGCCGGCGCGCTCCCCGACCACCAGGCCCTCCAGCAGGCTGTTGGAGGCCAGCCGGTTGGCGCCGTGCATGCCGGTGCGGGCGACCTCCCCGGCGGCGAACAGCCCGGGCAGGGCGGTGCGGCCGGTCACGTCGGTGCGCACTCCGCCGCAGCTGTAGTGCGCGCCGGGCACCACCGGGATGGGTTGGCGGGCCGGGTCGACGCCGATGGCGCGGCAGGCCGCGGTGACGGTCGGGAACCGCCGGGCGACGTCGGGCAGGTGGCGGGCGTCCAGGTAGACGCACGGCGCACCGGTGGCCGTCATCCGGGCGTCGATGGCGGCGGCCACCACGTCGCGGGGGGCCAGATCGCCCATTGGGTGCACCCCGTCGGTGATCGCGTCGCCGCGTGCGTCGACCAGCCGGGCGCCTTCGCCGCGGATGGCCTCGGTGACCAGCGGGCGTCGCGCGCCGCCGGGCCCGCCGAACAGCATGGTCGGGTGGAACTGGATGAACTCCAGGTCGGTGACCGCGACCCCGGCGGTCAGCGCCAGCGCGATGCCGTCGGCGGTGGACACCGCCGGGTTGGTGGTGGCGCGGTAGAGCTGGCCGAGCCCGCCGGTGGCCAGGATGACCGACGGTGCCTCGATCACCCCGATGCCGTCGGCGGTGAGCACCTGCACCCCGGTGACGGCGGTGTCGTGCAGCACCTCCACGACCAGGTGGCCGGTGCGGACCGCCAGCCCGGCCGCCGCGGCGTCCAGGGCGCGCTGCACCTCGGCGCCGGTGGCGTCGCCGCCGGCGTGCACGACGCGGCGCCGCGAGTGCCCGCCCTCCCGGGTCAGCGACCAGCCGCCGCTGGCGGCGGCGTCGAACCGGGCCCCGTCGGCGACCAGGGCGGCCACCGCCCGGTAGCCGTCGGCGACGATCGAGTGCACCGCCTCGGGGTCGCACAGTCCGGCGCCGGCGGCCAGGGTGTCGGCGACGTGGGCGGCCACCGAGTCGTCGGCGTCGGGCACCACCACCGCGATGCCGCCCTGCGCGTAGCGGGTCGCGGTGGCCTCCGGGCCGCTGCCGGCCTTGCTGAGCACCACCACCCGGGCACCGGCGCGGTGCGCCGCCAGCCCGGCCGCCAGCCCGGCCACCCCGGTGCCGACGACCGCGACGTCGACGCGCTGCCGCCAGGCCGGGCGCAGCGTCATTCGCCGCCGCCGGGCTGGCCGATCGCGACCATCCGCTGCACCGAGCCCAGGGCGGCCTCCCGGGTGACCGGGTCGACGTCGACCTCGTCGGCGCCCTCGAGCAGGCAGCGCAGCAGCGCCGCCGGGGTGATCATCTTCATGAACTTGCAGGAGGCCTTCTCGTTGACCGCCCGGAAGTCGACGTCGGGGGCGGCGTTGCGCAGCTGGTAGAGCATGCCGACCTCGGTGGCCACCAGCACCTGTTTGGCGCCGGTGGACCGGGCGGCCTCGAGCATGCCGCCGGTGGACAGGATCTTGACCCGCTCCTCGGGCACCGCGCCCGCCCCGGCCAGGTACAGCGCCGAGGTGGCGCAACCGCACTCGGGGTGGACGAACAGTTCGGCGTCGGGGTTGCTGCGGGTCTGCGCGGTCAGCTCGTCGCCGTTGATGCCGGCGTGCACGTGGCACTCCCCGGCCCACACGTGCATGTTCTTGCGGCCGGTGAGGCGCCGCACGTGGGCGCCGAGGAACTGGTCGGGGCAGAACAGCACCTCCCGGTCCGGGCCGATGGCGTTGACCACGTCCACCGCGTTGGAGGAGGTGCAGCAGTAGTCGGTGAGCGCCTTGACCGCGGCGGTGGTGTTGACGTAGGACACCACGACCGCCCCGGGGTGCTCGGCCTTCCAGGCCGCCAGGTCCTCGGCGGTGATGGAGTCGGCCAGCGAGCAGCCCGCCCGCTGGTCGGGGATGAGCACGGTCTTGTCCGGGCTGAGGATCTTGGCGGTCTCGGCCATGAAGTGCACGCCGCAGAACACGATGGTGTCCTCGCCGGCGGCGGCCGCCGCGCGGGCCAGCGCCAGCGAGTCCCCCACGTGGTCGGCGATGTCCTGGATCGCCGGCAGCTGGTAGTTGTGCGCCAGGATGGTGGCGTTGCGCGCCTCGGCCAGCGCCCGGACCGCGTCGGCCCAGCGTTGGTCGGGTTCGACACCGCCGTAGCCGGTCGGGGTGTCGACGATCTGCGCCGCGAGGCTCTCGGCCGCGGTGACCGTCTCGGTGCGATTGAGGATCGTCATCGCCGTTCCTTCCGCCGGAGAGGTTTTCGACTTACAATCGAAAACATGGTTTATGGTAACACTCGCCACGAAGTGCTCGCCGTCGTGTTCCAGGTTCGCGACCTGGAGACGGCGAACCCGCAGCTCAGCGTGCTGCTGTGGCAGCGGGCCCGCGAACCGGCCCGGGGCGCCTGGTCGCTGCCGGGTGGGCGGCTGCGCGACGACGAGGACCTGACCACCTCGGTGCGCCGCCAGCTGGCCGAGAAGGTCGACCTGCGGCAACTGGCCCACCTGGAGCAGCTCGCGGTGTTCTCCGACCCCGCCCGGATGCCCGGGCCGCGCACCGTCGCCGCCACCTTCCTGGGGCTGGTGCCCTCTCCCGCCACCCCCGAACTGCCGTCGGACACCCGCTGGCACCCGGTGGCCGACCTGCCGCGGATGGCGTTCGACCACGGCCCGATGGTCGCCCACGCCCGCACCCGGCTGGTGGCCAAGATGTCCTACACCAACATCGCGTTCGCTTTGGCGCCAACCGAATTCGCGGTCTCCACGCTGCGCGACGTCTACGAGGCGGCGCTGGGCTACCAGGTCGACGCCACCAACCTGCAGCGGGTGCTGACCCGGCGCAAGGTGCTCAGCCGCACCGGCACCACCGCCCAGTCCGGGCGGGCCGGCGGGCGGCCCGCCGCGCTGTACCGGTTCAGCGACGCCGAACTGCGCATCACCGACGAGTTCGCCGTGTTCCGGCCGCCCGGCGACACCCGACTGGATTCTTAACGTCCTCTTAAGCCAGAATGTCTCCTGGCCGACCCCGGCCGCGAAGGGAGACAGCTGATGGACTTGGGCAGCGTTGCGACCGCCGGCCAACCGCAATGGATCGGGCAGGCGCCGCACGAGGAGCTGCCCAGCCCGCGCCCCAAGGGCGCGCCGCCGCTGCCCACCGACGACCCCTTCTATCAGCCGCCGGCCGGCTACGAGCACGCCCGGCCCGGCACCGTGCTGCGCAGCCGCGACGCCGAACCGGCCTTCCTGGGGCTGATCCCGGTGCGCGTCACCGCCATCCAGCTGCTGTACCGCACCACCGACATGAACGGCGACCCGGAGGCGTCGGTGACCACCGTGCTGGTCCCCGCCGACCGGGCCCCCGGGATCGCGCACCCGCTGCTGTCCTACCAGTGCGCGATCGACGCGATCACCGCCCGCTGCTTCCCCTCCTACGCGCTGCGCCGCGGCGCCAAAGCCTTCGGCTCGCTGGCCCAGCTGGAGTTCCTGCTGATCGGCGCCGCGCTGGCCGAGGGCTGGACCGTCTCGGTCCCCGACCACGAGGGCCTGGCCGGGCTGTGGGGCTCGCCCTACGAGCCCGGCTACCGGGTGCTCGACGGGCTGCGCGCCGCGCTGGCCTGCGACCGGCTCGCCCTGCCCGCCGACGCGCCGCTGGGGCTGTGGGGCTACTCCGGCGGCGGGCTGGCCAGCGCCTGGGCCGCCGAGCTGTGCGGCCAGTACGCCCCCGAACTCGAGATCGCCGGCGCGGTGCTCGGCTCCCCGGTCGGCGACCTGGGCCACACCTTCCGCCGGCTCAACGGCACCGTGTTCGCCGCGCTGCCCGCGCTGGTGGTCGCCGCGCTGAGCCACCGCTACCCGGGCCTGCGCCAGGTGATCGACGAGCACGCCACCGAGGCGGGCCGGGACCTGCTGCGCTCGCTGGAGTCGATGACCACCATCGGGGCGCTGTTGCGGCTGCGCGGCACCGACATGGACGACTTCGTCGACTGGCCGCTGGAGCAGGTGCTGGACCTGCCCGCGGTGCAGCACGTGTTCACCCACACCCGGTTGGGGGTGCAGACCCCCGCCCCGCCGGTGCTGCTGGTGCAGGCGGTCCACGACCCGATCATCGGCGTGGCCGACATCGACGCCCTCGCCGACACCTACCGGGCCGGCGGCGCGCACGTCACCTACCACCGCGACGCGTTCTGCGAGCACCTGCTGCTGCACCCGCTGTCGGCGCCGATGTCGCTGCGCTGGCTGAGCGACCGGTTCGCCGGGCGGCCGCACCCCGAGCGCCCCGCCCGCACCCGCTGGCCGACCCTGTTCAACCCGGCCACCTACCAGGGCATGGCCCGGCTGGTGGTGGTCAGCGCACAGCTGCTGACCGGGCGGCTGGTTCGCCGGCGGCCGCTGTGACCGGCTCCGGCGGGTAGGCGTCCAGGTCGTCGCGCACCGCGGCGACCACCCCGACCGCGTAGGCCAGCGCGCCGGCCGCCGCCGGCAGCAGCAGCGTCGTCGCCACCTGCAGCGGCAGCGGCCCGAAGAACGCCCCGGGCGCCTGGGCGAAATACCAGATCCGGTCGTCGGGGGTCACCGGCGCGGCGGCGACGTCGACGGTGCCGTAGCGCAGCGCGACCAG
The DNA here is from genome assembly GCF_001668625.1 of Mycobacterium sp. 1274756.6. Classification (GTDB taxonomy): domain Bacteria; phylum Actinomycetota; class Actinomycetes; order Mycobacteriales; family Mycobacteriaceae; genus Mycobacterium. The sequence continues at coordinate 29,777 of NZ_LZLJ01000049.1, read as the reverse complement.
CACCTCCCCGACGACGGTGGCCAGCACCGCGGCGCTGATCGTGCCGAGGGAGAACGCCACCACCATGGCCGGGCCGCGATGCGCCCGCCACTGCCACACCGCGCTGGCCGCCACCACCGCGACCACGACCAGCATGCCGAGCATCAGGAACGCCGCGTCAAAGAAATGGTCGTGCTCGTTGCCCAGGTAGGCGTGGATGCGCTCCCCGCTGCGGGCCAACGCCACCACGCCGTGCACCGGCGGGGCCAGCCAGGCCCACAGCCCGCCGACCGCCACCCCGGCCGCGGCCAGCGCGCCGACCACGATGGCCAGCGCCCGGGCCCGCGGGATGCGCGGCGGCGCGGTCACCGGTGCGGGTCCAGCTCGGTGGAGTCGACCTCGCCGTGCCGCGCGCAGCGTGCCCGCCAGCCGTCCGGGCGGATCTGCACGACCATCCGCCGGCCGCACTCGGCGCAGTACCGCGGCGGCTCCAGCCCCAGTTGGGCGGCGGTGGGCAGCGCCGATCCCGCCGGGCCGCCGGTGTAGACGTTGTAGACCCCGGCGCCGACCGGGGCGGGCAGCTCAGCGAGCATCACGGTGCATCACAGGCTGGCGTTGAACGCCTTGAGCGGCATCTGCAGCTCGTCGAGCATGTCCAGGTCGTCGTCGATGGAGCGGCCCAGGGTGGTCAGGTAGTTGCCGACGATCACCGCGTTGATGCCGCCGAGCAGGCCGCGCTTGGCGCCCAGGTCGCCCAGGGTGATCTCGCGGCCGCCGCTGAACCGCAGCATGGTGCGCGGCAGCGCCAGCCGGAACGCGGCGATCGCGGCGAGCGCCTCGGGCACCGGGACCAGGTCGACGTCGGCCAGCGGGGTGCCCGGCCGCGGGTTGAGGAAGTTCAGCGGCACCTCGTCAGGGGCCAGCTCGGCGAGCTCGACGGCGAACTCGGCGCGCTGCTCGAGGGTCTCGCCCATGCCCAGGATGCCGCCGCAGCACACCTCGATGCCGGCGTCGCGCACCATCGACAGGGTCTGCCAGCGCTCCTCCCAGGTGTGGGTGGTGACCACGTTGGGGAAGTGCGACCGGGCGGTCTCCAGGTTGTGGTTGTAGCGGTGCACGCCCATCTCGGCGAGCCGGTCCACCTGGTCCTGGGTGAGCATGCCCAGCGACGCGGCGATCTGGATGTCGACCTCGCTGCGGATCGCCTCGATGCCGGCGGCCAGCTGGGCCATCAGCCGCTCGTCGGGGCCGCGCACCGCGGCCACGATGCAGAACTCGGTGGCGCCGCTCTTGGCGGTCTGCTTGGCCGACTCCACCAGGTTGTCGATGTCCAGCCAGGCGCTGCGCACCGGGGAGGCGAACAGCCCCGACTGCGAGCAGAAGTGGCAGTCCTCGGGGCAGCCGCCGGTTTTGAGGCTGATGATGCCCTCGACGTCGACCTCCGGGCCGCACCAGCGCATCCGGACCTCGTGGGCCAGCTCCAGCAGTTCGTCGAGCCGGTCCTCGGGCAGTTCCAGCACCGCGAGCACCTGGTCCTTGTTCAGGCCCTCGCCGCGGTCGAGCACCTGCTCGCGGGCCACCGCCAGGATGTCGGAGTTGTCCATTGCCGCCTGCGTCACCCGTGCTCCCTTGATCGTGCTCGACTTGAACGGTGTTCAGGTTAGGGTAGCGATGTGCCACCGCACAAACGTGACCCCCGCGCGGAGATCGTCGCCGCGGCCGCCGGGCTGCTGGACCGCTACGGCATCGCCGACCTGACCATGCGCCGGCTGGCCCGCGACCTGGAGCTGACTCCGGGCGCGCTGTATTGGCACTTCGCCAACAAGCAGGAGCTGCTCGGCGCGGTCGCCGACCGGCTGCTGGCCCCGGTGCGCGCGGCCGGCGCCGCGCCCGGCTGGCGGGAGCGGATCGAGGGGCTGTGCCTGCGGCTGCGCGACGCGCTGCTGTCGCACACCGACGGCGCCGAACTGGTGGCCGCCAGCCACGCCGCCGGGCAGTCCGCCACGCTCGACGAGGTGGTGGCCCGGCTGGCGGGCGCGGCCGCCGAGGCCGGGTTCGGCCCCGGGCACGCCGAGTTGGCCGCCCGCACCGTCTTGTACTACGTGCTCGGCTTCACCGTCGACGAGCAGTCCCGCAGGCAGTGGGACGCCGCCGGGTCGGCGCTGTCCGCGCAGGCCGCCCCGGCCGCCGACCCCGACCGGCAGTTCGCGTTCGGGCTGAACCTGGTGATCGACGGGCTGGCCGCCCACCAGCGGGTGCCGGTCGGCTAGAGCGGGTGCTCGACGCGCCGGTCGCCGTCCCAGCGGCGTAGCCCGGTGAACGTGCCGGCCAGCTCGGCCGGCCGGGCCGCGATCGGCACCGCGGCGGCCAGCTGATCGGGGCGGACCCGCCGCGCCAGCGTGGTGTGGGCGGTCCAGCGCCCGGGTGCGGCGGTGGGCATCGGCGCGGGCCGCGAAAACGGGCCGGCCACCCGGTCCACCGCGGCGTGCACGGCGAGCAGTTCGGCGCTGGGCACGATCAGCCGGACCAGCACCAGCCGGTCCCGGCCGAACAGCACCGGCGCCCCGACCCGGGCGGGCAGCGGCAGCCGCGCCGCCACCTCGCCCAGGGCCGCGTCGACGCCCGGGTCGATGCGCTCGGCGACGGTGAGGGTGACGTGCGGGCGCGCCGACGCCGGCGGGGCGGCCAGCCCGGCCTCGCGCAGCGCCGCCCAGATCCGCCGCAGCCGCGTCTCGGTCGCCGGGTCGAAGAGCAGCTCGACCGAGTGCGCCACCGGCTAGCCCACCAGCCCGGCCGGCCACGCCGGATCGAACGCGTCCGCGCTGAGGGCGGCGAACGCGGCGGGCGCCAGCCGGCCGGCCCCGGCGGGCAGCACCGCGCGCAGTGGCGCGTAGCCGGCCAGCACCTCCCGGTTGCCCGCGGCCACCGTGTCCGGCTGCGCCGGCCAGCTGCCCAGCACCAGACCCGCACACGAAATATTATGGGCGGCAAGGGCTTCCAGGGTCAGGGCGGTGTGGTTGAGGGTGCCCAGCTCGGGGCCGGTGACCACCAGCACCGGCGCGCCGAGATCGGCGGCCAGCTCCCGGAGGGTGACCCCGCCGGCGGCGAGTTCGACCAGCAGCCCGCCGGCGCCCTCGACCAGGGTCAGCCGCCCGGGCCGGTCGAGGGCGGTGAGGAACTCCCCCACCGCCGCGCGGGACGGCAGCGCGGCGCCGGCCAGCGCCGCCGCGGCGGCGGGAGCCAGCGGGCGTGGGTAGCGGGCCAGTCCGGCCAGGGCGGTGACGCCGGCCAGCCGGGCGATCTCGGCCAGGTCGTCGTCACCGGCTGCGGTGCCGGTCTGCACCGGCTTGGCCACCGCCACGTCGAGGCCGGCCAGCCGGGCGTGGCAGGCCAGCGCCGCGGTGGCCACCGTCTTGCCGACCCCGGTGTTGGTGCCGGTGACGAACAACAGGCTCACCGGCGGGCACCGGCCAGCACGTCGGTGAGCACCCGGCGGGCCAGCTCGAGGTCGGCGTCGGTGAGGGAGGCGCGGGCGGTCAGCCGCAGCCGGGAGGTGCCCGCCGGCACGGTGGGCGGGCGGAAGCAGCCCACCCGCACCCCGGCGTCCCGGCAGGCGGCCGCGGCCGCCACCGCCACCTCGGGGTCGCCGAGGATCACCGACACCACCGCGGCGTCCGGCGGGTCGGGCACCGCGCAGTAGCCGGCCAGCAGTCCGGCGTTGCGCAGCACCGCGGCGGGCAGGTCGGGCCGGGCGATCAGCTGCGCCAGCGCGGCGTCGGCCGCACCGACCGCCGCGGGCGCCAGCGCGGTGTCGAAGATGAAGCTGCGGGCGGCGTCGATGAGGTGCTCGCGCACCGCGACCGGACCCAGCACCGCCCCGCCCTGGCTGCCCAGCGCCTTGGACAGGGTGGCGGTGATGACCACGTCGGGGGCGTCGGCCAGGCCCACCTCGGCGAGCAGGCCGCGCCCGCCGGGGCCGCGCACCCCCAGTCCGTGCGCCTCGTCGACGATGAGCAGCGCCCCGTGCCTGCGGCACACCGCGTGCAGCTCGGGCAGCGGGGCCAGCGCCCCGTCGGCGGAGAACACCGACTCGGTGATGACCACCGCGCGCTCCTCGGTGCGGGCGGCCAGGGCGGCGGCGACCGTGTCGACGTCGCGATGCGGGGTGACCGCCACCCGCGCCCGGGACAGCCGGCAGGCGTCCACCAGCGAGGCATGGCAGGCGGCGTCGGAGACCAGCAGCGTCCCCGGCCCGGACAGCGCCACCACCGCGCCCAGGTTGGCGGCGTAGCCGGAGGAGAACACCAGCGCGGCGGGGGCGCCGACGAAACCGGCGAGCCGGCGTTCGAAGTCCTCGTGCAGCTCGGTGGTGCCGGTGACCAGCCGTGACCCGCCGGCCCCGGCGCCCCAGGTGCGCAGCGCCGCCACCCCGGCGTCGACGACGGCGGGATGGGTGGCCAGGCCCAGGTAGTCGTTGGAGGCCAGGTCCAGCCCGGTGGGCGCCGGGGGGCGGGCGCGCAGGGTGCGGCGCAGCCCGGCGGCGCGGCGCGCCCGGGCCACCTCGGCCAGCCAGGCCAGCGGGGACACCCCCGTGCTCCTCACCCGATGCTCCTCCGCCGGTGCCGCTTGAACACCGTTCAGGCTAGTGCACCGGCGGCCGCGACCATGCCCGCACCGATGGCGGCGATCTCCTCGGCGGTGCAGACGTAGGGCGGCATCGCGTAGACCAGGTTGCGGAACGGGCGCAGCCACACCCCGGCGTCCAGGGCGGCGGCGGTGGCGGTGGGCAGGTCGACCGGCTCGTGGGTCTCGATCACCCCGATGCCGCCGAGCACCCGCACGTCGGCGACCGCGGGCAGCGCCGCGGCCGGGGCCAGCGCGGCGCGCAGGCCGGCGCCGATGGCGGCCACCTCGGCGCGCCAGTCCCGGGCGAGCAGCAGCTCGACGCTGGCCACCGAGACCGCGCAGGCCAGCGGGTTGGCCATGAAGGTCGGGCCGTGCATCAGCGCGCCGGCCTCCCCGGCGCTGATGGTGGCGGCGATGTCGGCGCTGCACAGGGTCGCGGCCATGCTCAGGTAGCCGCCGGTCAGCGCCTTGCCCACGCACATGATGTCCGGCCTGACCCGCGCGTGGTCGGCGGCGAACAGCTCCCCGGTGCGCCCGAACCCGGTGGCGATCTCGTCGAAGACCAGCAGCACGTCGTGGCGGTCGCAGATCGCGCGCAGGTCGGCCAGGTAGCGCGGGTCGTGGAAGCGCATGCCGCCGGCGCCCTGCACCACCGGCTCGACGACCACCGCGGCCAGCTCGTCGGCGTGCGCGGCGAGCTGGGCCTCGAACGCGGCGCTGTAGTCGGGGTCGTAGCCGGCCGGCACCGCGGGCGCGAACAGCTGGCGGGCCAGGATGTCGGTCCACAGCGAGTGCATGCCGCCGTCGGGGTCGCAGATGCTCATCGGGGTGAAGGTGTCGCCGTGGTAGCCGCCGCGCCAGGTCATCAGCCGGTGTTTGGCCGGCCGGCCGCGAGCCCGCTGGTACTGCAGCGCCATCTTCACCGCGACCTCCACCGCCACCGAGCCGGAGTCGGAGAAGAAGACGGTGTCCAGTCCGGGCGGGGTGATCTCGACCAGCAGCCCGGCCAGCCGGGCGGCCGGTTCGTGGGTGAGGCCGCCGAACATGACGTGGTTCATCACCTCGAGCTGGCGGGTGAGCGCGGCGTCGAGCACCGGGTGGCCGTGGCCGTGCACGGCGGTCCACCACGAGCTCATGCCGTCGAGCACCGACACCGGCTCGCCGTCGCGGATCAGGGTCAGCCAGGCGCCGCGGGCGGCCACCGCCACCAGCGGGGCGTCGGTCCCGGCGACGCCGATGGTGCTGTAGGGGTGCCACACGTGCGCCGCGTCGAGGGCGCTGATCTGTGCGGGGGTGAGGGCGGGGGGCGGCGCGGCCACGTGCACCGAGGGTAGTGCAGCCCGCCCGGGGCGGGGGACGTCACCGTCGGGTCACGGTACGACGAATTCTGCTGCACAAAACGCCGCACCGCTGGCACACTGCCCCGCCGGTGTTGTAGAAGTGACAGTAGTTACGTGTGTTGTTTGAGAGAACGGATCGACCGATGAAACGCCTCACCGCCCTCCTGATCGGCCTGATGCTGGCGGTGGCCACGCCCGGAGTGGCGTCGGCGCTGCCGGGTGCCACCGCGCCGGGCAACGGCTCGATGATCGACTACGTCATCGCCCGCGGGCTGTCCCAGCGCGGCGTGCCGTTCTCCTACGGCGGCGGCGGGGTCGGCGGCCCCACCCACGGCGTCGGCCGCTACCTCAACGTGGTCGGCTTCGACGCCTCCGGGCTGACCCAGTACGCGTTCGCCGGCGCCGGCATCAAACTGCCCCGTTCCTCGGCCACCCAGTACCAGGTCGGCCGCAAGGTGCTGCCCGCGCAGGCGCAACGCGGCGACCTCATCTTCTACGGGCCCAACGGCACCCAGAGTGTCGCGCTCTACCTGGGCAACCAGCAGATGCTCGAGGTCTCCTCGGCGGTCACCGTCGCCCCGGTGCGCGCCGCGGAGATGGCGCCGTATCTGGTGCGCATCCTCGATTCCTGACCCCCGGCCGCGCGGGCCTGCGCCGCGGGCCTGCCCCGCGGGCCTGCACGATGCGGGACGGGGCGCCATGATTCGGTAGATTGTCTGATCGATCATGTTGACCCTGTCCCGGCCGATACCTGCTGCCCCGCCCCGCATCACCGCTGCTCGCGGTGCCGCACGCGCACCCGAGATGGGCAGCCGGACGTCCGGGTTCTACCGCCACGACCTCGACGGGCTGCGCGGCATCGCGATCGCGCTGGTGGCGATGTTCCACGTCTGGTTCGGCCGGGTCTCCGGCGGCGTGGACGTGTTCCTGGCGCTGTCGGGCTTCTTCTTCGGCGGCAAACTGCTGCGCGCCGCGCTGAACCCGACCGCCTCGCTGGCGCTGCGCCCCCAGCTCACCCGGCTGGTGCGCCGGCTGCTGCCCGCGCTGGTCGTGGTGCTCGCTGCCGGCGCGGTGCTGACCATCCTGGTCCAGCCGCAGACCCGCTGGGAGGCGTTCGCCAACCAGAGCCTGGCCAGCCTCGGCTACTACCAGAACTGGGAGCTGGCCAACACCGCCGCGGACTACCTGCGCGCCGGTGAGGCGGTCAGCCCGCTGCAGCACATCTGGTCGATGTCGGTGCAGGGCCAGTTCTACCTGTCGTTCCTGCTGCTGATCTTCGGGCTGGCCTACCTGCTGCGCCGCCGGCTCGGGCGGGCGCTGCGGCCGGTGTTCGTGGTGCTGCTCACCGCGCTGACCATCGCCTCGTTCGTCTACGCGATCATCGTCCACCAGGACAACCCGGCGCTGGCCTACTACAACAGCTTCGCCCGCGGCTGGGAGCTGCTGCTCGGCGCGCTGGCCGGCGCCCTGGTCGGCTACATCCGCTGGCCGATGTGGCTGCGCACCGTGGTGGCCACCGCCGCGCTGGCGGCGATCCTGTCCTGCGGCGCGCTCATCGACGGGGTCAACGAGTTCCCCGGGCCGTGGGCGCTGGTGCCGGTGGGCGCGACCGTGCTGTTCATCCTGGCCGGGGCGAACCTGTCCGCCACCCCCGGCGGCAAGATGCCCTGGCCCAACCGGATGCTGTCGATCAAACCGCTGTTCACCCTCGGCTCGATGGCCTACTCGCTGTACCTGTGGCACTGGCCGCTGCTGATCTTCTGGCTGGCCTACACCGGACACCGGCACGCCACCTTCCTGGAGGGCACCGCGGTGCTGCTGGTCTCCGGGGTGCTGGCCTACCTGACCATGCGCTTCGTCGAGGAGCCGCTGCGGGTGCGCAAGACCGCCGCCGCCCCGGCGGTGCACACCGTGCCGTGGCGCACCCGGATGCGCCGGCCGACGATCGTGCTGGGCTCGACGGTGGCGCTGCTGGGGGTCACCTTGACCGCGACCTCGTTCACCTGGCGCGAGCACGTGACCGTGCAGCGCTCCAGCGGCAAGGAACTGGCCGGGCTCAGCGCCCGCGACTATCCGGGGGCGCGCGCCCTGCTCAACCACGTCCGGGTGCCCAAACTGCGGATGCGGCCCACCGTGCTGGAGGCCAAGAAGGATCTGCCCGCCTCCACCCTCGACGGCTGCATCAGCAACTTCAAGAACCCGGCGATCATCAACTGCAGCTACGGCGACCAGGACGCCACGCGCACCATCGCGCTGGCCGGCGGCTCGCACGCCGAGCACTGGCTCACCGCGCTGGACATCCTGGGCCGCCAGTACAACTTCAAGGTGGTCACCTACCTGAAGATGGGCTGCCCGCTGTCCACCGAGCGGCTGCCGCGCATCATGGGCTCCAACGCCGCCTACCCGGAATGCCACGACTGGGTGCAGCGCACGATGGCCAAACTCGTCGCCGACCGCCCCGACTACGTCTTCACCACCTCCACCCGGCCGTGGAACGTCAAACCCGGCGACGTGATGCCGGGCACCTACGTCGGCATCTGGCAGACCTTCCAGGACCACGACATCCCGGTGCTGGCGATGCGCGACACCCCGTGGCTGGTCTCCGACGGCAAAGCGGTGGTGCCCGCCGACTGTCTGGCCAAGGGCGGCACCCCGGTCTCCTGCGGCGGGGACCGCTCCGACCTGCTCGCCGACACCAACCCGACCCTGGAGTTCGTCGACCGGTTCCCGGTGCTCAAGCCGCTGGACATGACCAACGCGGTCTGCCGCGCCGACACCTGCCGGGCGGTGGAGGGCAACGTGATGGTCTACCACGACTCCCACCACCTGTCCGCCACCTACATGCGCACCATGGCCGGTGAGCTGGGCCGACAACTCGCCGCCGCCACCGGCTGGTGGTGAGCAGCGGCGCGCGGGCCGCCGGCACCGATAGGCTCGACCGATGACCTCCGTCGCACCGCCGCACCAGACCGCCGTGTGGCCGGGCGCCCGCTACCCGCTCGGCGCCGCCTACGACGGTGCGGGCACCAACTTCGCGCTGTTCTCCGAGATCGCCGAGCGGGTCGAGTTGTGCCTGATCGCCCGCGACGGCACCGAGACCCGGATCGACCTCGACGAGGTCGACGGCTACGTCTGGCACGCCTACCTGCCCGCCGTCGGGCCCGGCCAGCGCTACGGCTACCGGGTGCACGGCGAGTTCGACCCGGCCAACGGCCACCGCTGCGACCCCAGCAAGCTGCTGCTGGACCCCTACGGCAAGGCCTTCCACGGCGACTTCACCTTCGGGCCCGCCCTGTTCTCCTACGACGTGGACGCCGCGGCCGCCGACCCCGGCGACGCCGGCACCCCGCCGATGATCGACTCGCTGGGCCACACCATGACCAGCGTGGTGATCAACCCGTTCTTCGACTGGGCCGCCGACCGCGCCCCCCGCACCCCCTACCACGAGACCGTCATCTACGAGGCCCACGTCAAGGGCATGACCCAGACCCACCCGGGCATCCCCGAGGAACTGCGCGGCACCTACGCCGGGCTGGCCCACCCGGCGATCATCGAGCACCTGCAGGAGCTCAACGTCACCGCGATCGAGCTGATGCCGGTCCACCAGTTCATGCACGACAGCCGGCTTTTGGACATGGGGCTGCGAAACTACTGGGGCTACAACACGTTCGGGTTCTTCGCCCCGCACCACGGCTACGCCGCCAACACCAGCGCCGGCGGCGCGGTCGCGGAGTTCAAGGCCATGGTGCGCACCTTCCACCAGGCCGGGATCGAGGTGATCCTCGACGTGGTCTACAACCACACCGCCGAGGGCAACCACCTGGGCCCCACGATCAACTTCCGCGGCATCGACAACGCCGCCTACTACCGCCTCGACGAGGACCCGCGCTTCTACACCGACTACACCGGCACCGGCAACAGCCTCAACGCCCGCAACCCGCACACCCTGCAGCTGATCATGGACTCCCTGCGCTACTGGGTGACCGAGATGCACGTCGACGGCTTCCGCTTCGACCTGGCCTCCACCCTGGCCCGCGAACTGCACGACGTGGACCGGCTGTCGGCCTTCTTCGACCTGGTGCAGCAGGACCCGGTGGTCAGCCAGGTCAAACTCATCGCCGAGCCGTGGGACGTCGGCGAGGGCGGCTACCAGGTCGGCAACTTCCCCGGCCTGTGGACCGAATGGAACGGCAAATACCGCGACACCGTGCGCGACTACTGGCGCGGCGAGCCGGAGACCCTCGGCGAGTTCGCCTCCCGGCTCACCGGCTCCTCGGACCTGTACGAGGCCACCGGGCGCCGGCCCAGCGCCAGCATCAACTTCGTCACCTGCCACGACGGGTTCACCCTGGCCGACCTGGTGTCCTACAACGAGAAACACAACGACGCCAACGGCGAGGACAACCAGGACGGCGAGAGCTACAACCGGTCCTGGAACTGCGGTGTGGAGGGCCCCACCGACGACCCGGAGATCCTGGAGCTGCGCGGCAGGCAGATGCGCAACATCCTGGCCACCCTGATGGTCTCCCAGGGCACCCCGATGATCGCCCACGGCGACGAGATCGGCCGCAGCCAGTCGGGCAACAACAACGTCTACTGCCAGGACAACGAGCTGTCCTGGATGGACTGGACCCTGGTCGACGAGAACGCCGACCTGCTGGCCTTCACCCGCCGGGTGACCGCGCTGCGCCGCGACCACCCGGTGTTCCGGCGGCGCCGCTTCTTCCAGGGCGGGCCGCTCCGCAGCGGCGCCCAGACCCGCGACATCGCCTGGCTGACCCCGGCCGGGCGGGAGATGACCCAGCAGGACTGGGACACCGACTTCGGCAAGTGCGTGATGGTGTTCCTCAACGGCGAGGCCATCCCCGAGCCCGACGCCCGCGGCGAACGGGTCGTCGACGACTCGTTCCTGCTCTGCTTCAACGCCCACGACCAGGCGGTGGACTTCGTCCCGCCCGACGGCGGCTACGCCGCCCAGTGGATCGCCGAGGTCGACACCACCGAGCCGACCGGCGCCACCGACCTGGTGATCGACGCCGGCGAACCGCACTCGGTGCCCGGCCGGTCGGTGCTGATCCTGCGCAAGGCCCGGTGAGCGGTGCCCGCGCGGGTGCTCTCCACCTACCGGGTGCAACTGCGCGGGCCGGCCAGCGGCGCCGCGTTCACCTTCGCCGACGCCGAGAACCTGCTCGACTACCTCGATGAGCTCGGCGTCTCGCACCTGTACCTGTCCCCCATCCTGACCGCGGTGCCCGGCTCCAGCCACGGCTACGACGTCACCGACCCGACGTCGGTCTCCGCCGAGCTGGGCGGCGCGGCGGGGCTGGCCCGGCTCGCCGCGGCCGCCGCGGCCCGCGGCATGGGCCTGATCGTCGACATCGTGCCCAACCACGTCGGGGTGGCCCGCCCCGAGCAGAACCGGTGGTGGTGGGACGTGCTGCGGCACGGTCGCGCCTCCCGCTACGCGCACTTCTTCGACATCGACTGGGACCCCGAGGACCGGGTGGTGCTGCCGGTGCTCGGCGCCGACGACGACCTGGCCGACCTCACCATGACCGGCGACCGGCTGCGGCTGGGCGAGCGGACCTGGCCGATCGCCCCGGGCACCGGCGGCGGCGACCCGGTCGCGGTCCACGACCGCCAGCACTACCGGCTGCGGGGCTGGCGCAGCGGCGAGTGCGGCTACCGGCGGTTCTTCGCGATCACCGAGCTGGCGGCGCTGCGCCAGGAGGACCCCGAGGTGTTCGCCGCCAGCCACCCCGAGGTGGCCCGCTGGTTCGCCGAGCAGCTGGTCGACGGGGTGCGCATCGACCACCCCGACGGGCTCACCGACCCCGGCGGCTACCTGCGCCGGCTGCGCGAGCTGACCGGCGCCGACGCCTGGATCGTGATCGAGAAGATCCTGGCCGCCGACGAGGCGCTGGAACCGACCCTGCCGGTCGCCGGCACCACCGGCTACGACGCGCTGCGCCTGATCGGCGGGGTGTTCCTCGACCCGGCCGCCGCGGCCCCGCTGACCGCGCTGGCCGGGCCGCCCGACGACGAGGCCGCCCTGAAGACCGCCGCGGTCACCGACACCCTCGGCGCCGACCTGCGCCGGCTGCGCAGGCAGGTCGCCGCCGCCGCGGGCGCCGACCACCCGCTGCTGCCCGCCGCGCTGGCCGCCCTGATCGGCGGCATCGGGGTCTACCGCTGCGACTACCCGGCGCTGGCCGCACTGCTGCCCACCGCGCTGGCGGCCACCGAGGCGGCCCGGCCCGACCTGGCCGAAGCGCTGCAGCTGGTGGCCACCGCCCTGGCCGTCGACGCGACCGCGGCCGCCCGGCTGCAGCAACTCTGCGGGGCGGCCACCGCCAAGGCCGTCGAGGACTGCCTGTTCTACCGCGACGCCCGGCTGGTCAGCCTCAACGAGGTGGGCGGCGACCCGTCCCGGTTCGGGGTGGGCGCCGCGGAGTTCCACCACGCCAACACCGTCCGCGCCCGCGACTGGCCGCACGCCATGACCACCCTGAGCACCCACGACACCAAACGCGGCGAGGACGTGCGGGCCCGCATCGGGGTGCTCTCCCAGCTGCCCGACCGCTGGGCGCGCACCGTCACCGACTGGCAGCAGCGCCTGCCGTGCCCGGACCCGGCCACCGGGATGTTCCTGTGGCAGAACATCATCGGCGTCTGGCCGGTCGACGGGCAGGCCGACGACGCGCTGCGCGGGCGGCTGCACGCCTACACCGAGAAGGCGCTGCGCGAGGCCGGCAGCCACACCAGCTGGGCCCGGCCCGACGCGGCATTCGAGACCGCCGTGCACGACTGGCTGGACCGGGTGCTCGACGGGCCGCTGACCGCCGAGCTGACCGAACTGGTGGCCGAGATCGACCCGCACGCCCGCTCCGACGCGCTGGGCCAGAAACTGCTCTCGCTCACCGTGCCCGGCATCCCCGACGTCTACCAGGGCAGCGAACTGTGGGAGGACAGCCTCGTCGACCCCGACAACCGCCGCCCGGTCGACTACCGGCTGCGCCGCGCCGAACTGCGCGCCGGCACCCACCCGAAGCTGCGGGTGGTCACCGCCGCGCTGCGGCTGCGCCGCGCCCGCCCGGACACTTTCCGGGACGGCGGCTACCTCCCGCTGCCGGCGGTCGGCGCCGCCGCCGGGCACCTGCTGGCCTTCGGCCGCGGCGCCGACGTGGTCGTGGCGGTCACCCGGCACACCGTCGCGCTGGCCGAAACCGGCTGGGGCGACACCACGCTGGTCCTGCCGGCGGGCCGCTGGACCGACGTGCTCAGCGGCGCCGAGCACACCGGGGCGACCGGCGCGGCGGCCCTGTTCGGCGAGCTCGGGGTGGCGCTGCTGGAGCGCGCCGATGACTGAGTTCGGGGTCTGGGCGCCGCTGCCGGCCACGGTGGCCCTCGACGTCGAGGGCAGCCGCCACCCGATGACCCGCGGCGAGGACGGCTGGTGGCGCGCCGAGTTGCCCACCGCCGCCGACGCCCGCTACGGGTTCCTGCTCGACGACGATCCGCAGGTGCTGCCCGACCCGCGCTCCCCCCGCCAGCCCGACGGCGTGCACGCCCGCTCCCAGCTGTGGGATCCGGCCGCGGCGACCTGGACCGACACCGGGTGGGCGGCCCGCCCGCTGCGCGGCGCGGTCGTCTACGAACTTCACGTGGGCACCTTCACCGCGGCGGGCACCTTCGACGCCGCGATCGACCGGCTGGACCACCTGGTGGACCTCGGGGTCGACTTCGTCGAGTTGATGCCGGTCAACGCCTTCGCCGGGGACCGCGGCTGGGGCTACGACGGGGTGGGCTGGTACGCGGTGCACGAACCCTACGGCGGCCCGGACGGGCTGGTCCGGTTCGTCGACGCCTGCCACGCCCGCGGTCTGGGTGTGCTCATCGACGCCGTGTACAACCACCTGGGGCCGTCGGGCAACTACCTGCCCCGGTTCGGCCCCTACCTGTCGGCCGCCGAAAGCCCGTGGGGCGCCGGGATGAACATCGCCGGCCCGGACTCCGACGAGGTGCGCCGGCACATCCTCGACAGCGCGCTGCGCTGGATGCGCGACTTCCACGCCGACGGCCTGCGCCTCGACGCCGTGCACGCCCTGGTCGACACCACCGCGGTGGACCTGCTCGAGGAGCTGGCCTGCCGCACCGACCGGCTCGCCGAGCAGCTGGACCGGCCGCTGGCGCTGGTGGCCGAGAGCGACCAGAACAACCCCCGGCTGATCACCCCCCGCGCCCGGCACGGCTACGGCCTGACCGCGCAGTGGGACGACGACATCCACCACGCGATCCACGCCGCCGTCTCCGGGGAGCGGCAGGGCTACTACGCCGACTTCGGGTCGCTGGCCACCCTGGCGCAGACCCTGCGGCACGGCTTCTACCACGCCGGCACCTACTCCTCGTTCCGGCGCCGCCGGCACGGCCGCCCGCTGGACCTCGACACCATCCCGGCCACCGCGCTGCTGGCCTACACCTGCACCCACGACCAGGTCGGCAACCGCGCCGTCGGTGACCGGCCGTCGGCCTACCTGACCGCCGGGCAGCTGGCCGTCAAGGCGGCGCTGGTGCTGCTGTCGCCCTACACCGCGATGCTGTTCATGGGCGAGGAGTGGGGGGCGAGCACCCCGTTCCAGTTCTTCAGCTCGCACCCGGAGCCGGAGCTGGCCCGCGCCACCGTCGAGGGCCGCCGCCGCGAGTTCGCCGACCACGGCTGGCCGGCCGAGCAGATCCCCGACCCGCAGGACCCGGCCACCTTCGCCCGCTCCAAGCTGGACTGGGCGGAGGCCGGCCACGGCGCGCACGCCCGGCTGCACCGGTTCTACCGGGACCTGATCGCGTTGCGGCGCACCGCACCCGAGTTGGCCGACCCGTGGCTGCCGGCGCTGCGGGTCGAGCACGACGAGGCGCGGCGCTGGCTGGTGCTGCACCGCGGCACGCTCGCGGTGGCGGTCAACCTGGGCGCCGAGCCGGCGGCGGTGCCGGTCACCGGCGACACCGTGCTGGCGTGGGAGCCGCCGACGCCGGCGGCGGGGGCCACGCTGGTGCCGGGGCATTCGGTGGCGGTGCTGCGGCGCGGCGGGGATCAGGTCAGGTAGCGGTAGGCCGGGGAGTCCGGCTCCAGGCGCTCCACGTTCAGCTGGGAGGCCCGCATCCGGGCCAGCAGCCCGTCGAGGCCGGCCGCCGACCCCAGCTCCACCCCGACCAGCGCCGCCCCGGTCTCCCGGTTGTTGCGCTTGACGTACTCGAACAGGGTGATGTCGTCGTCGGGGCCGAGCACCTCGTCGAGGAAGCGGCGCAGCGCGCCGGGCTCCTGCGGAAAGTCCACCAGGAAATAGTGTTTGAGGCCCAGGTGCACCAGCGAGCGCTCGAGGATCTCGCCGTAGCGGGACACGTCGTTGTTGCCGCCGGAGATCAGCGCGACCACCGTCGAGCCGGCGTCGAGGTCGGCGGCCAGCAGCCCGGCCACCGACAGCGCCCCGGCCGGCTCGGCGACGATGCCCTCGTTCTGGTACAGGTCGAGCATCGCGGTGCACACCGCGCCCTCGTCCACCGTGGTCAGCGACACCATGTCGCCGGCGGCGGCCAGCGCGGCGTAGGTCAGGGCGCCGGCCCGGTTGACCGCCGCGCCGTCGACGAACTGGTCGACCCGGTCCAGGGTGACCGGCCCGCCGGCGGCCAGCGCGGCCATCATCGAGGCCGCCCCGGCCGGCTCGACGCCGAGCACCGCGGTGTTCTCGGTCCGTTCGGCCAGGTAGGTGGTGATCCCGGCGATGCAGCCGCCCCCGCCGACCGGCACCACCACCAGGTCGGGTTCGGCGTCGAGCTGGGTGAGCAGTTCGGCGGCGATCGTGCCCTGCCCGGCCATCGTGCGCGGGTCGTCGTACGGCGGCACCAGGGTGGCGCCGGTGCGTTCGGCGTCGGCGCGGGCGGCGTCGGCGGCCTGGTCGTAGGTGGCGCCGCCGACGATCAGCTCGATGCAGTCCCCGCCGTGATAGCGGATGCGGTCGCGTTTCTGCTTCGGGGTCTTGCCCGGCACGTAGATGCGGCCGCGCAGCCCCAGCGCCCGGCAGGCGTAGGCGAAGCCCTGCGCGTGGTTACCCGCCGAGGAGCACACCACCCCGGCGGCGGTCTCCGCCGCGGAGAGCTGCACCAGCAGGTTGTAGGCGCCGCGCAGCTTGTAGGAGCGCACCGCCTGCAGGTCCTCGCGCTTGAGGTACACCCGGGCGCCGGTGGCCGTCGAGAGCCGGTCGCTGTACTGCAGCGGGGTGTGCAGCACGACGTCGTTGAGCCGGGCCGCGGCCGCGTCGACGTCGGCCGCCGTCAGCGGTGCCGCGGGCGGCGACGAGGTCGGTTCGGCGGACACCGGTCAATCGTGCCACCCGGCGGTTGGGTCAGCGCACCGGGGTGAGCACAAAAACCGGGATCTGCCGGTCGGTTTTGGCTTGGTAGTCGGCGTAGGCGGGCCAGGCCGCCACGGCCCGCTCCCACCACAGCGCCTTCTCCGCGCCGAACACCTCCCGGGCGTCGTAGTCGCCGGTGACGGTGCCGTCCTGCAACTCCACCCGCGGGTTCTTGGTGACGTTGTGGTACCAGACCGGGTGCTTGGGGGCGCCGCCCAGCGAGGCGACGATCGCGTACTCGCCGTCGTGTTCGACCCGCATCAGCGGGGTTTTGCGCAGTTTGCCGGTCTTGGCGCCCACGCTGGTCAACAGCACCACGGGCCGGCCCTTGAGTTCGGTGCCCTCGGTGCCGCCGGAGGCCATGATCTTCTCGGCGTTCTCCCGCGACCAGTCCAGGGCGCCCGGGGCATATTCTCCGGAGAGTGGCATGCCTCCCAGCGTAACCGCGGCTTAACCGCGCCCGCAGGTTTCGGCTAGCCGAAATCGAGGTTACGAGTTATCGTTGAGGCATGACGACGCTGACCGAGACCCGCGCCCGGCTGGGCGAGCAGATCTCGGTCGCGGGCGTGCCGTGGCCGGTGTACAAGCTGGTGGCGCTGCTCGCCGGGCTGCTGACCGTGCTGGTGATCGCGGCGGTCAGCGCCAGCCCCGCCGCCGCGGTGCTCTCCGGTGCCGGCGTCGCCACCCTCATCTGGTTGGGCGCGGCCGCGCTCGGCGCCGACCGGCGCTAGGACGGGTCGGGCGCGGCGTCGTAGACCAGCAGGTCGTCGGCGACCCGGGCCTCGGCGGTCGGCCGGTGCTCGCGCAGTTTCCCGTCGTGCATCAGGTGCCGCACCGGCAGCTCGCGCACCAGCGTCAGGTAGTCGGCGACCAGTTTGCGGTGGCACCGCCACCACACCGTCTCCCCGCACATGATCGCGGTGCGCTCCGCGGCGGCGCCGGCCAGCAACTCCGCGATCGCGTCCCGGAACTCCGGGGTGCGCATGTGGGCGGCGTAGGCCCGGAACGACCGGTTGCGCAGCTCGGTGTCCACCGCGTCCTGCGCGTCGCGGCGCCAGCCGCCCAGCCGCGGCTCCCACCGGTAGCCGATCCCGGCGGCGGGCAGCCAGTCGGCCATCGCCTCGCGCATGGTGTCGGGGTTGTGCCTGCTGCCCGGCGCGGTGCGCACGTCGACCAGCCGGGCCACCTGCGCCCCGCGCAGCAGCGCGGTGATCTCCGCGGCGTCGGCGGTGCCGTGCCCGAACGTGACCACCTCGGCGGTCATGGCGCCCCCGCCGGTTCGTGGACGTGCGGGCCGGGCCGCTCGGCGTAGAGTTCGTCGATCTCCCGGGCGTATTTGGTCAGGATCGGGCGGCGTTTGAGCTTCATCGTCAGCGTGATCTCGTCGCCGCCGGGCTCCCACAGCGTGGGCAGCACCCGGAACCGTTTGATCTGTTCCACCCGGGACAGCCGGGTGTTGCCGGCGGCCACCCCGGCCGCGATCTGCGCGATCACCGCCGGGTGGGCGGCCAGCGCCGCCGCCGAGGCCTCGGCCAGCCCGTGCTGGGCGGCGTAGGGGCCCACCGAGTCGGCGTCGAAGACCAGCAGCGCGGTGTTGTAGGGCCGGGCGTCGCCGATGGTCACCATCGACCCGATCAGCGGGCAGGCGGCCAGCACCGCGTTCTCGATGTTGGCCGGGGACATGTTCTTGCCCGCGGCGTTGATGATCAGTTCCTTCTTGCGGTCGACGATCCGCAGGTAGCCGTCGGCGTCCTGCTCGAGGATGTCGCCGGTGTGCAGCCAGCCGTCGGGGTCGATGGTCGCGGCGGTCTTCTCCGGTTCGCGGCGGTAGCCGCGCATCACCAGCGGCCCGCGCACCAGGAACTCCCCGTCGTCGGCGATGCGGCCCTGAAGCCCGGGCAGCAGCTTGCCGACCGTGCCGGGCCGGGCCTGCGCGGGGTGGACCACCGAGGCCACACAGCTCAGCTCCGACATGCCCCACACCTCGGCGATCGGCAGGCCGATCCCGGCGAAGAACCCGAGGGTCTCCTTGGGGATCGGGGCGGCACCCGAGACCGCCCAGCGCAGCTGGTCCAGGCCGAGTTTGGCGCGCAGCGGGGCCAGCACCAGCGCGTCGGCGCGGTCCCAGTCGGCGGTGGTCTGCGCGGGCAACGCCGTGCCGGCGATCAGGGCGGCGGCCCGCTCGGCGGCCAGCCCGAGCGCCCACTGCAGGGCCTGCCGGCGCTGCGGGTCGGGTTCGTGGGTGACCGCGAACTCGATGGCGGCCTTGAGTTTCTCCCACACCCGCGGCACCGCGCCCCAGATGGTGGGGCGCACATCGGGCAGCGCCGCGGCGATCGCCTTGGGGTCCTCGACGGTGGTGACCTGGACGCCGAACACCTCCTGGTTGTACAGCGCCATCATCCGGTCGGCGATGTGCGCCGACGGCAGAAACGAGGTGATGCGGTCGCCGAACCGCACGCCGAGCACCGCGTCGAGGGCCCGCGCCTCGAACAGCAGGTTGGCGTGGGTCATCTCCACCCCCTTGGGCGGCCCGGTCGTGCCGGAGGTGTAGATGAGGGTGACGACGTCGTCGGGTTGCACGGCCCGCCAGGCGGATTCGAAATCGAAGGCGGGATCGCCGGCGGCCAGCAGGTCGTCGACCGAGACGGTGCCGGGGGGCCTGCCGTCGATGCAGACGATGTGTTCCACCGCGGCACCCGCGGCCCGGATCCGTTCGACGTACTGCTGCTCGCAGAACACCAGTTTGGTGCCGGCGTTGGCGAACAGGTAGCTCAGTTCCTCGGCGGGCAGGGTGTTGTACACCGAGAACGAGGTCGCCCCGACGTGCTGGGCGCCGACCTCCAGCGGGTAGAACTCGATCCGGTTGCCCATCATCAGCGACACGGTGTCGCCGCGGCCGACCCCGAGGGCGGCCAGCCCGGCGGCCACCCGGCGCACCCGCTGCGCGTAGTCCCGCCAGGTCAGCGTCGCCGTCCCGCCGACCGTGCGCAACGCCACCGCGTCGGGGTCCACCGCGGCGCTGCGCTGGAACGCCGCGCAGAGGGTGTCCGCCGGCGTCGTCACGACGACCTCCGCACCCGGGTGAGGTAATCGGTTGCGGCGCGCCGGGATTCGGGGTCGTGCACGGCGGTGACCAGGGTGTCGGCGTCGCTCCAGGACCGGGCGGTGCCGACCATGGCCGCGGTGACGGCGTTGGTGTGCTGCTTGGTCGCCGTCAACGTCAACGCCGACTTGGTGACCAACGTGGCCACCAGGTCCGCCACCGCGGCATCCAACTCGGCTTCGGGCACCACCCGGTTGAGCAGGCCGACGCTGAGCGCCTCGGCGGCCCCGAACGGCCGGCAGGTCATCACCAGCTCCTTGGCGCGGGCCGCGCCGATCTCGCGGACCAGCCGCGGAATGCCGCCCCAGGCCAGCGGGATGCCCAGGTCGACCTCCGGGATCGCGAACCGGGTGGTGTCCGCGGCGATCCGCAGGTCGCAGGCCGCGGCGAGCACCAGCCCGCCGCCGACGCAGTGGCCGTGCAGGCGGGCCACGGTGACCGCGGTCATCGCCTCGATCGCGTCGGCCATCCGCCGGCCGGCGTCGGCGGCGGCGCGCAGCGCGGCGGCGTCGGTGCCCGGATCGGCCAGGTCGGCCAGGTCGGCGCCGGCGGAGAAGGCCCGGCCCGCCCCGGCGATCGTCACCACCTTCACCGTCGGGTGGGTGTCGAACCAGCGCGCCGCCTCGACCAGCTCGGCCAGGGTGCGGGTGCCCAGCGGATTGAGCTTGTCGGGCCGGTTCAGCGTGATCGTGCCACGCGGTCCCGCCGCGGTCACCTCCAGGGTCGTCGCGCTGAACCTCTTCATACTCCCGACGTTAGCGGTCCGCGGCGCTTAGCGTGGGGGGATGGCCGCCACGCTGCTCACCGGCGCCCGGGTGTGGGACGGGCTCGCCGACACCGCCGTGGCGCAACAGGTGCTGGTGACCGGGGACCGGATCAGCGCGGTCGGCGCGGACCTGGCCGCGCCGCCCGGCACGACGGTGGTGGACCTGACCGGGCACACCCTGTGTCCGGGCTTCATCGACTGCCACACCCACGTCGCGGTGCGCCCGCCGCTGGGCGCGCTGGCGGCCGAGTCGGCCACCGCCAAGGCGCTGCGGGCGCTGCCGGTGCTGCGCACCCTGCTGCACAACGGGTTCACCACCATCCGCGACCTGGGCTGCGCCGACCTGGGTTACCCGACCGTGGACCTGCGCGACGCGGTCGCCGCCGGCCTGGTCGAGGGGCCGCGGATGGTGGTGGCGCCGCACCTGCTGTCCGCGCGCGGCGGGCACGGCGACTTCAGCGGGCTGCTCGCCGACCAGTACCAGGACCCGGTGCGGCCGCTGGAGCTGGCGGCCGCCGACGGGGCCGCGGAGATCCGCGGCCGGGTGCGCCGCGAGATCCGGGCCGGGGCGGACTGGATCAAGTTCGCCGCCACCGGCGGGTTCGCCTCCCCCACCGACGATCCCGGCCACGCCACCTACAGCCAGGAGGAGATGACCGCGCTGGTGACCACCGCCGCGGACCTGGGCGTGCCGGCCACCCCGCACTGCTACGGCGACGAAGGCATCCGCCGCGCGGTGCGCGCCGGGGTGCGCAGCATCGAACACGGCAACCTGGCGTCAGCGGCGGCGCTGCGGATGATCGAGGACGCCGGGGTGTTCGTGGTGCCCACCCAGTACGCCATCCTCACCGGGGCGCACCGCGAACCCGACGACCCGTTCTTCGCCGACCTGCCCGAGCACGTGCTGCGCAAGTTCCGCCGGTACCGCGGCCCGCTGCTGGAGGCCGCGGAACGGCTGGCCGACAGCGACGTGCGGATCGCGTTCGGCACCGACGCGGGCATGTTCGACCATGCCGAGAACTGGCGGGAGTTCCCGATGCTGGTCTCCACCGGGATCAGCCCGCTGCGGGCGCTGCGGGCGGCCACCAGCGTCGCCGCCGAACTGCTGCGCCTCGACGACCTCGGGGTGATCGCCGCGGGCAAGACCGCCGACCTGATCGCCGTGCCCGGCGACCCGCTGACCGACATCGCGGTGACCGGCCGGGTGGCCTTCGTGATGAAGGCCGGGCAGATCCATCGCCGCCCCGAGTAACGAATCGGCGCCGCGGAGCGACTTGGGTGTCGAGAAGCACTGCCCTTACCATGCGATACGACCTGACAAAGGAGTCGATTGTGAAGATTCGCGCCGGGAGATCCCTCGGGGTGGCCGTGCCGGGCGCGCTCGCCGTCTCGTTGCCGCTGGCCGTGGACGCCGCGGCCGAACCCGACCCCACCACCCCGGCCGCGCGGGTCCCCGACCCGCAGGGGCCCGGCTGCGACGACTTCAAGGAGGCGGTGCCGGACTGGAAGGAGCTCAACAGCGACACCGTCGGCCCGGCGCTGGCCGCCATTCCCGAGATCTCCACGTTCAACGGGCTGATCTCCGGGCAGGTGAACCCCGGCGCCAACATCATCCCGGTGCTCGAGAACGGGCTGTACGTGGTGTTCGCGCCGACCAACGAGGCGTTCGCCGCGCTGCCGCCCGGACAGCTGCAGGCCCTCAAGGACTCCAGCGTGGAGGAGTTGACCCGGTTCGGCTACTACCACGTGTTCCTGGGCCTGCTGGCCCCCGACGACGTGCACGGCGAGCGACCCACCCAGGACGGCGCCCTGATCAAGGTGACCGGCAAGGGCGGCGACGTCGAGGTCAACGACACCGCCAAGGTGGTCTGCGGCGGCATCCAGGCCAGCAACGCCCAGATCTACCTCATCGACGCCGTGCTCGACCCGGACCAGGCGCCCGGCGCGACCCGCTCCCCCGGCACCACCGAGACCAGCGAGCCCACCGAGGCCACTGAGACGACCGAGGCACCCGCGGCGCCGGAGACCACGGCGACCACCGCCGAAGCCGAGCCGCCGCAGGAGGGCTGAGCCGGCGCGGCTCAGCCGCTCAGACAGCCCGGCCCCAGCAGCGCCTTGAGGTCGCCCATCAGCGCTGAGGACGGGGTGACCCGCCACGAGGAGTCCAACTCCAGCACGGTCACCCGGTCGCCGTTGACCAGCCGCAGCTGCACCTGAGCGGTGCCGGGGTGGCGGGTGAGCACCTGTTTGAGCGCGCTCACCTTGTCGATGGTGCACTGCCGGGTGGGCAGGCTCACCGCCAGCGGCCGGTCGGCCGCCCCGGCGGAGAAGTCCGGCACCACCAGCTCGTTGGCGATCAGCGAGATCCGGTCGTCCTGGATGCGCACCTTGCCACTGACCAGCACGACCGCGTCGTCGGCGACCTCGGCGCCGTAGGCGGAGTAGGTGTGCGGGAAGAACATCACCTCGATGCCGCCGGTGAGGTCCTCGATCTGCGCCGACGCCCACGGCATGCCGTTGCGGTTGACCCGCCGGTTCACCGACGCCAGGATGCCGCCGACCCGCACCTGGGTGTCGTTGGCCACCGCCCCCTCCAGGATCGCCGGAATCTGGGTGTCGACCTGGGCGGCCAGCAGGTGCGCGATGCCGGTCAGCGGGTGCCCGGAGACATACAGGCCCAGCATCTCGCGCTCCAGCGCCAGCTTGTGCTTGTCGTCCCACTCTTCCTCGGGCACCCGGATGGTGAACACCGCGTCGCCGCCGGCCGCGTCGCCGCCGCCGAACAGGTCGAACTGGCCCACCGCGGCGGCCTTCTTGGTGCCCAGCACCGACTCGACCGCGTCGGTGTGCACCAGGAACAGCCCCTTGCGGGGATGGCCGAGCGAGTCGAACGCGCCGGCCTTGATCAGCGACTCGGTCACCTTCTTGTTGCAGGCGCCGATGTCGATCTTGTTGAGGTAGTCGGAGAAGTCGGTGAACTTGCCCTTCTCGGTGCGGCTGGCGATCAGCGAGCTGACCACGTTGGCGCCGACGTTGCGCACCGCGCCGAGCCCGTAGCGGATGTCGGAGCCCACCGAGGCGAAGTTCATCCCGGACTCGTTGACGTCGGGCGGCATCACGGTGATGCCCAGCCGCCGGCAGTCGGCCAGGTACACCGCCGCCTTGTCCTTGTCGTCGCCGACCGAGGTCAACAGCCCGGCCATGTACTCCGCCGGGTAGTTGGCCTTCAGGTAGGCGGTCCAGTAGGACACCAGGCCGTAGCCGGCGGCGTGCGACTTGTTGAACGCGTACCCGGCGAACGGCAACACGGTGTCCCACAGCGCCTTGATCGCGGCGGCGGAGAACCCGTTGGCGGTCATGCCCTCGGAGAAGCCGGAGAACTCGGCTTCGAGCACCTCGGCCTTCTTCTTGCCCATCGCCTTGCGCAGGATGTCGGCGCGGGCCAGGGAGTAGCCGGCCACCTTCTGCGCGATCCGCATGATCTGTTCCTGGTAGACGATGAGCCCGTAGGTCTCGGCCAGGATCTCCGCGAGCGGCTCGGCCAGCTCCGGGTGGATGGGTTTGACCGCCTGGCGGCCGTTCTTGCGGTCGGCGTAGTCGTTGTGGGCGTTCTGGCCCATCGGGCCGGGCCGGTACAGCGCGAGCACCGCGACGATGTCGTCGAAGCCGGTGGGCTGCATGCGCCGCAGCAGATCGCGCATCGGGCCGCCGTCGAGCTGGAAGACCCCCAGGGTGTCGCCGCGGCCGAGCAGTTCGTAGGTGGCTGGGTCGTCCATCGGCACCGACTCCAGGTCCAGGTCGATGCCGCGGTTGGCCTTGATGTTGTCGATGGCGTCGCCGATGATCGTCAGGTTGCGCAGCCCGAGGAAGTCCATCTTCAGCAGGCCGATCGCCTCGCACGACGGGTAGTCCCAGCCGGTGATGATCGCCCCGTCCTGCGGGCGTTTCCACAGCGGGATCGCGTCGATGAGCGGCTCGGAGCTCATGATCACCGCACACGCGTGCACCCCGGCGTTGCGGACCAGGCCCTCGAGGCTGAGCGCGGTCTGATAGATGGTGCGCACGTCGGGGTCGGTGTCGATCAGGCCGCGGACCTCGGCGGCCTCCTTGTAGCGCTCGTGGGTCGGGTCGGTGATCCCCGACAGCGGGATGTCCTTGGCCATGATCGGCGGCGGCAGCGCCTTGGAGATCCGGTCGGCGATCGCGAAACCCGGCTGACCGTAGTGCACCCGCGCCGAATCCTTCAGCGCCGCTTTCGTTTTGATCGTGCCGAAGGTGATGACCTGCGCCACCCGGTCGCTGCCCCACTTGTCGGCGGCGTAGCGCACCATCTCGCCGCGGCGCCGGTCGTCGAAGTCGATGTCGATGTCGGGCATCGAGGTGCGTTCCGGGTTGAGGAACCGCTCGAAGAGCAGGCCGTGCGGGATCGGGTCGATGTCGGTGATGCGCAGCGCGTAGGCCACCAGCGACCCGGCGGCCGAGCCGCGCCCGGGCCCCACCCGGATGCCGACCGAGCGGGCGTAGTTGATCAGGTCGGCGACGATGAGGAAGTAGGACGGGAACCCGGCGTTGCAGATCACCTCGATCTCGTAGCCGGCCCGCTCGGTGTAGCCGGCGGGCACCCCGGCGGGGAACCGGGCGGCCAGCCCGGCGTCGACCTCGTGGCGCAGCCAGGACGCCGGGTCGTGGCCGTCGGGCACCGGGAAGACCGGCATCCGGTTGCGCGGGGTCCACACGTCGGCGTAGGACTCCACCCGCTCGGCGATCAGCAGGGTGGCGTCGCAGGCGCCGGGCACCTGCTGGTCCCACAGCGCGCGCATCTCGGCGGCCGACTTCAGGTAGTAGCCGTCGCCGTCGAACTTGAACCGGGTCGGGTCCGACAGCGTCTTGCCGGTCTGCACGCACAGCAGCGCCTCGTGGCCCTGGGCGGCGTCGCGGGTCACGTAGTGGCAGTCGTTGGTGGCCAGCGGCGGGATGTCGAGGGTCCGCCCGATCTCCAGCAGGCCGTCGCGCACCCGCTGCTCGATCTGCAGCCCGTGGTCCATCAACTCCAGGAAGTAGTTGTCCGGCCCGAAGATCTCGCGCCATTTGGCGGCCGACTCCAGCGCCTCACGGAACTGCCCCAGCCGCAGCCGGGTCTGCACCTCCCCCGACGGGCAGCCGGTGGTGGCGATGATGCCGGCGGCGTGCTCGGCGAGGATCTCCGCGTCCATCCGCGACCACTTGCCCAGCTGACCCTCGAAGGAGGCCAGCGAGGACAGCTTGAACAGGTTGCGCAGCCCGGTGGCGTTCTCGGCGACCATGGTCAGGTGGGTGTAGGCGCCGCTGCCGGAGACGTCGTCGCCCTTCTGGCTCGGGTCGCCCCAGCGCACCCGTTTGGTGTCGAAGCGGGAGCCGGGCGCGACGTAGGCCTCCACCCCGATGATCGGTTTGATCCCGGCGTCGGTGGCGGCGTTGTAGAAGTCGCTGGCGCCGAACATGTTTCCGTGGTCGGTCATGCCCACCGCCGGCATGCCGAGACGCTCGGCCTCCGCCAGCATCGGGCCGATCTTCGCGGCACCGTCGAGCATCGAGAACTCGGTGTGATTGTGCAGATGCACGAAGGAACGGTCCATAGGTCGCCCAGTCTAGGCTCGGCCACCGACGCGGTCGGGCGTGTCGCCTCCGTGTGTCGGCCCCGGCCGCGACGGAATCCGGGGTTGCCCGGACAGCGCCGCCCCACCTGTTCTAGCTTGAGGGTTCGCGGAAGCTTGAGGAGGCAGCGAATGAGCGTGTACAAGGTCACCGAGTTGATCGGTACCAGCCCGGTGTCGTGGGAGGACGCGGCGGCCGAGGCGGTGCGCCGGGCCCAGCACACCATCCACGACGTCCGGGTCGCCGAGGTCGTCGAGCAGGACATGGCCCTCGATGAGTCCGGCAAGATCACCTACCGCACCAAGCTGCGGATCTCGTTCAAGATCAGGCCGCCGCAGAACTCCGCGCAGTGAGCCGCCGGCTCGGCGCGCTGGCCGCGGCGCTGCTCCTCGGGCTGGCCGCCGGCTGCGGCGGCGGTGGTGACCGGACCGGGTCGGACAGCAGCACCGCGCCCACCGCCAGCCCCGCGGTGGGGTCGGTGTGGGTGGCCGACGACGGTGCCGACAGCCTCACCGTCATCGACGCCGCGAGCAGCACCGTCACCGTCACCCTCACCGGGCTGGTCAACCCGCACAACGTTCAGGTCAGCCCGGACGGAATGACCGTCTACGCCGTGCAGGCCGACGACACCGTGGTCGCGATCGACCCGGTCACCTACGCCGTCACCGGGATCGCGCGCACCGGGGCGCACCCGGCGCATGTGGTGGAGACCGCTGGCAAGGTCTACGTGACCGCCTCCGACGACGGCGCGGTCTGGGTCTACCAGGCGCCCGGCCTGCAGCCGCTGGGCCGCGTCGAGCTGGGCGGCAGCCCGCACGGGCTGCGGCCGGCGCCCGACGGGTCGCTGGTGGTGGTCGCCAACACCGGCAGCGGCGCACTGGATCTGATCGACCCGGCCACCGACACGGTCACCGGGTCGATCCCGGTGGGTGCCGGGACGGTGCAGGTGGCGGTGAGCCCGGACGGGCGCCACGGCTACGCCGGGGTCGCCGAGCCGCCGTCGGTGGTCAAGGTGGACCTGGACAGCCGCGCGGTGGTCGGCTCGGTCGGGGTTCCGGCCCTGCCGGTGCAGCTGGCGATCACCCCCGACGGCGCCACGGTGCTCTCGGCCAACGAGGGCACCGCCGACCAGCCGGGCACCACGGTGTCGCTGATCGACACCGCCGCGATGAGCGTGCGCCAGTCGGTGGCCACCGGCACCGGGCCGCACGGGGTGGCCGTCGACGAGGCGGGCAGCCACGCCTGGGTCACCAACAGCGCCGACGACACCGTCTCGGTGGTCAGCCTGGACCCGGCCGCCGAGGACACCGCGGTCCCGGTCGGCGCGCACCCGGCCGGGGTCAGCTACTCGCCGTTCCCGCCGACCGCCGCCAGCGTGGACGTGCTGCCGCTGGAGATCCCGGCGCCGGCCTAGCCGCGGGCGCGCAGCACCGCCAGCGCGTGCGCCAGGTCGGCCGGGTAGTCGCTGGTGATCTCCATCCGGCGGCCGTCACCGGGATGGGTGAACGCCAGCGACACCGCGTGCAGCCACTGCCGCTCCAGGCCCAGCCGGCCGGCCAGCACCGGGTCGGCACCGTAGGTCAGATCCCCGCAGCACGGGTGATGCAGGGCGGCGAAGTGCACCCGGATCTGGTGGGTGCGGCCGGTCTCCAGGTGCACGTCGAGCAGGCTGGCGGCGACGAACGCCTCCAGGGTGTCGTAGTGGGTGCGGCTGTCGCGGCCCCGCTCGGTGACCGCGAACTTCCAGTCGTGGCCGCGGTGCCGCCCGATCGGCGCGTCGATGGTGCCGCTGGACGGGTCCGGGTGGCCCTGCACCAGCGCGTGGTAGCGCTTCTCCACGGTGCGGGCCTTGAACGCCCGCTTCAGCGCGGTGTAGGCGCGCTCGGACAGCGCCACCACCATCACCCCCGAGGTGCCGACGTCCAGGCGCTGCACGATGCCCTGGCGCTCCGGGACCCCGGAGGTGGTGATCCGGTAGCCGGCGGCGGCCAGCCCGCCCAGCACCGTCGGGCCGGTCCAGCCGACCGAGGCGTGCGCGGCCACCCCGGGCGGTTTGTCCACCGCCACGATGTCCTCGTCGGAGTACAGGACCGTCATACCCTCCACCTCGACCGGGGTGTTCTGCGGCGGCGCGGCCGGCTCGGGCAGCCGCACCTGCAGCCAGGCCCCGGCGGTGAGCCGGTCGGATTTGCCCACCGGCGCCCCGTCGAGCTCGACGCCCCCGCTCTCGGCGATGGTGGCCACCGCGGTGCGCGACAGCCCGAGTAGCCGGGCCAACCCGGCATCCACCCGCATGCCCGCCAGGCCCTCCGGCACCGGCATCGCCCGGTCGGTCATCGGGTCTGGTCGGCCTGCTGCCGTCCCACCGTGTCGAAGTCGAAGCCGAGCAGCGACAGCGCCACCAGCAGGATGGCGCCGCCGACCACGGCCGGGTCGGCGACGTTGAACACCGGCCACCAGCCGATCGACAGGAAGTCGACGACGTGGCCCTGCAGCGGGCCCGGTGAGCGGAAGAACCGGTCGACCAGGTTGCCCATCGCGCCGCCCAGGATCATGCCCAGCCCGATCGCCCACCACGGCGACACCAGGCGCCGGCCCATCCACACGATGCCGACCACCACCCCGGTCGCGATCAGGGTGAGCAGCCAGGTGTAGCCGGTCGCCATCGAGAACGCCGCACCGGAGTTGCGCACCAGCGTCCAGGTGACGGTGTCACCGATGATCGACACCGGCTGGCCCGGGGTGAGCAGCCGCACCGCCAGCACCTTGGTGACGATGTCGACCGCCAGCACCACCGCGGCCACCGACAGCAGCAGCCGCAGCCGACGCGGTGGTCTGCCTGCGGCGTCGGCGCCGGGCGAGCCACTCGCCGTCTCCACGGAGTCCGTTGATTCCTCGGCCACGGGTCCATCATCCCCCAACCGGGTTCACCCCCGACGTCGTGGGGGATGATCGGGCCATGGCCACCCTCACCGTCATCACCACCGGAGGAACGATCGCCACCAGCGACGATGGGCACGGCGTGCTGCGCCCCACCCGCTCCGGCGCGGATCTGGTCGCCGGACTGGCCGGCGACCGGCCGGTGCGCGTGGTCGACCTGCTGGCCGCCGACAGCGCGGCGCTGACCCCGACGGACTGGCAGCGGATCGGTGCGGCGGTGAGCGCCGCCGCCGAGCACGGCGGCGTGGTGGTCACCCACGGCACCGACAGCATCGAGGAGACCGCGCTGTGGCTGGAGCTGACCTATCCCGGCGCCGCCCCGGTGGTGGTGACCGGCGCGCAGCGCAGCGGCGACGCCCCCGACGCCGACGGGCCGGGCAACCTGCGGGATGCGCTGACGCTGGCCGCCAGCCCGGAGGCTGCCGAGCGGGGTGTGCTGGTGTGCTTCGCGGGGCGGGTGCTGGCCCCGCTGGGGGTGGTCAAGACCACCACCACCGACCTGGTCGGGTTCGCCGGTCCGGTGCTCGGCGCGGTGCGCGACGGCGCGGTCGAGTTCACCGCGGCCAAGGAGCGCCCGCAACTGGCTGGTGCGGCCGACCCGCCGCGGGTGGACATCGTCGCGGTCTACCCCGGCGCCGACGGCACGGCGCTGGATGCCGGGGTGGCCGCGGGGGCGCGCGGGCTGGTGCTCGAGGCGTTGGGCACCGGCAACGCCGGCCCCCCGGTCATCGAGGCGGTGGCGCGGCACTGCGCGGCCGGGGTGCCGGTGGCGGTGTCGACCCGGGTCGTCGGCGGGCAGGTCCGGCCCGCCTACGGTCCGGGCCGGGCGCTGCTGGACGCCGGGGCGGTGCTGGTGCCGCGGCTGCGCCCGTCGCAGGCGCGGGTGCTGATGATGGCGGCGCTGGCCATCGGCGCACCGGTGGCCGAGGTGATCGAGCGGTGGGGGTAGCGACGGGCGGAGGCCCGGCCGGGCCTCCGCC
>NZ_LZLJ01000048.1 GCF_001668625.1 Mycobacterium sp. 1274756.6 | reverse complement strand
GACCTGCGGCTGGACAAGCAGCGATTCGTGGTCGCCGGCGACATCGCGCTGCACGCCACCGCCAGGGCGGCCGAACCGCTGCAACTCATCGTCGACGTCGCCAAGCCGCGGGCCAGCGACATCACCGTGCAAGTCTCCTCGACCTCGATCCGCGGTGAGGTGGTGCGCATCATCGGCGGGGTCGACGCCGAGATCCGTCGGTTCATCGCCCAGCACGTCGCCGGTGAGATCGAGAACCCGGCGTCGAAGGCGGCGCAGGTCATCAATGTCGCCGACAGCATCGACGTCGCCTGGAGCGCGATCTGACCGGCCGAGCCGTCACCACCACCGGTTGGCGCGGGTGAAATTGAGCTGCCGGCCCACCGAACTCAGCTGGGTGATGATCGTCTCCAGGCCCGCCTGCGGCACCGCCATGCGCCATTCCGGCAATACCCCGGTCAGCTGCAGCGTCTCGGGGCCGACCCGGACATCGGTCAACTCCAGCCCGTGCGGAAACGGCGGCAGGTGGATCGGGTAGGCGGGCATCCGCTCCGGCAGCGCCCACCGGCGCCGGCGTAGTACGACGCCGCGCGGCTGCAGCCACAAGGTGGAGCCGTCGACTTGGGCGTCGACCTCCAGGTTGCCCAGCAGCGGCCGGCGCGCCCAGTGCAGCCGGGCGACACCGTCGGCGCCGATCTGGCCGGCCAGCCGCGGCATCGCCCACCCGATCACGTCACCGACGACCGACGCGGGCAGGTCGACGGTCAGTTCCACCGGCGCGGCCACGATCACCGGCGGCGTGCTGGGCCGGAAGTGGACGTTGCGCAGCAGCACCGTGGCGCGATCGAGCCGGTTGTCGTCCCATACCAACTCGCGGGCCTCGATGCGGACGTCGTCGAGTTGGCCCACCGACAGGTTGCGCACGTCGAGGCGGGAGTCGAACCCCGTGACGATCAAACTCAGCGACCCCTCGTCGAGGTGCACGGTGAGCCGCCGGCCCACCACCAGCCGGCGCAGGGTCATGAACAGCGTCCGGTAGGCCACCGCCGCGCCGGAGGAGACCGGCGGGATGGCGGCCGCCGTCGAAAACAGCGTCGCCAGCATGTCGAGCGGGCGGAATGGATCCCACCGGCCCAACGGCCCAGAACGGGTCATGAGTCCAGCATCCTCGAATCCGGCAGAGCACCTGCCTCAGGATTCTAAATGGTGTGGCGAGGCCCGAAGAACTCCTGATCCTCGTTGTAGCCGCCGTGGCCACCGCCCACCGCGCGGTAGTGGTCGACGAACTCGATGCCCTTGAGCCACTTCACATGCATGAACCCGTGCTGCAGTTCGTTACGCAACCGCAGCGGAGCGCCGTGGCCGTAGGTCAGCGGCGCATCGTTCATGTTGTAGGCCAGCATCGTCAGATGGTGGTCCATCTGCTTGATGTCGTGGGCGTCGTAGTAGGTGCCGCCGTCGGCTCCCGAGCCCAGCGAATAGAACACCACCCATTTGGCCTCCGGCAACGGTTTGACGATGTCCATGATCGTCGTCATCGACACCCCGCCCCACTTGGCCACCCCCGACCAGCCCTGGATGCAGAAGTGCTGGGTGATCTGTTCGTGGTAAGGCAGTGCCTTCAGCTCGTCGAGGGAGAACGCCCGCGGCGTCTCCACCAGGCCGTAGACCTGAAGCCGCCAGTCTTTGAAGTCGTTCTTCTCCAACTCCTTGTATTCGACCGTCTCCGGATAGGTGCCGTTGTGCCAGAAGTAGGGCGAGATGTCCTTCTCGGTGAACGCCCCCGGCTTCGGGTTCACCTGCTCCAGTGATCGCTGCAGCGGACCGATCAACGCGTAACCGACCCGGCGCACGACGCCGGGGTTGCGCAGCGTGAAGGGGGTGGCCCACACCCAGGCGACCGCGGTGACCACCATGGCGAGCGCGAAAATGCCGAACCCCAGCCAACCGTCGTCGTCGCGGGCGGCGAACATGTGGTTGAGGTTGCGCAGCGCCGTGGTGGCGAACACCAGCGTGACGTGAACGACGATGAACAGGATGAAATAGACCAGCACCAGGAAATGCAGTGAGCGGGCCAACTGGATGCTCAGCCTCTTGCTGATGACCGTCAGGCGCATCGACAGTGCGGGCGACATCCCCAGCCCGGTGATCAGGGCGGCGGGCGCGGCGATGAAGATGGTGGTGAAGTAAGCCAACAGTTGCAGACCGTTGTAAGCCACCCAGCCGTTGTCGTCCGGCCAATTCAGCGACAGGTATTGGATGGCGACCGAGGCGGCGTTGGGGAACACGTCCCAGCTGGTGGGCACCACGTGGCGCCAATGTCCGGTGGTGAACAGCAGCACATAGAACACCGCGCCGTTGACCAGCCACAGCACATCGACGCCCAGGTGCCACCAGCGAGCCAACCCGATCGAGTGCCGAATCCCGGGCAGCCCCAACTGATAGGGCAACGCCACCGAGTCGTCCTTGGCCGTCCACAGCGGGTCATCGGGGACCGGCTTGGCGATGCGCAGCCACTCGTCCTTGCCCGGGGTGGCGTTGCGGCTGTAGTACAGCCGCGGGTGGTCGGCGAGGATCTGGATCCCCGACCGGATGATGAACGTCATCAAGAACAGGTTGAAGAAGTGGGTCCAGTTCGCCCACCACGGAATTCCGGTCGGGCCTGCGCTGGATGGATCCGATCCGGGGTAGCGCCGCATGAAGTCCTGGACGGCGTCGTTGTTCGCCAGCCCCTTGCCGATGGCGACGGCGGCGACCAGCCCGACGAACCCGATCGGGATCAGCCACAGCAGGTTGAGCCATTTGTCCTTGCCCACCCGCAACTTCGGTGCGACAGCCCGTTTGTCTTCGAGTCCGCCGGCCCAGGTCTCCGAATTGACCTCGTGTTCAGCGCTTTTCAGTTCCGAGCGATAATCGACCGTGCTCACACACGGCACTCTACGCCCGAATGCTGAACGTTTTCCTGTACGTCCGTATCAGATCGTCTGATGGCGACCGAAGTACTTGTGGTCTTCGCTGTAACCGCCGTAACCGCTGCCGATCTCGTTGTAATGAGCCAGGAACTCGATGCCCTTGAGCCACTTGACGTGCCGGAAGCCGTGCTGCAACTCGTTGCGCAACCGCAGCGGTTTACCGTGCATGTACGGCAGCGGCTGGTCGTTCATGTTGTACGCCAGCATCGTCATGTGGTTACTCATCTGCTTGATCGGGTGCACGCTGTAATAAATACCGCCGCTGGCGCCCAGCCCCATCGAGTAGAACGCCACCCACTTCGCTTCGGGGAGCGGCTTGACCTCATCCATGATCGTCTGCATGGTCACCCCGCCCCACTTGGCCACCCCGGACCACGCCTGGATGCAGAAGTGCTGGGTGATCTGGTCGTGGTAGGGCAGTTCCTTCAAGTCGTCGAGTGAGAACGCCGTCGGGTTCTCCACCAGGCCGTAGACCTGAAGGCGCCAGTCCTTGAAGTCGTTCTTCTCCAGTTCCTGGTATTCCTCGGTCTCCGGCAGCCGGCCGTTGCGCCAGTGGTACGGCGAGATGTCCTCTTCGGTGAACGCCCCCGGCCGCGGGTTGAACCGCTCCAGCACCCGCTGGAACGGGCCGATCAGGGCATCACCGACCCGCTGCACCACCCGCGGATGCCGGATGGTGAACGGAGTGGCCCACACCCAGGCGACCGCGGTGACCGTCATGGCGAGCGCGAAAACCCAGAACCCCACCCAGCTGTTGTCGTCGCGGGCGGCGAACATGTGGTTGAGGTTGCGCAGCGCATCGGTGGCGAACACCAGCGTGACGTGAACGACGATGAAGAACAGGAAGTAGACCAGCACCAAGAAGTGCAGCGACCGGGCGACCTGAATGTTCAGGCGCTTGCTGATCACGGTCAGGCGCTGCGACAGCGCGGGCGACATCCCCAGCCCGGTGATCAGGGCGGCGGGGGCGGCGATGAAGATGGTGGTGAAGTAGGCCAGCAGCTGCATGCCGTTGTAGGCCACCCAGCCGTTGTCGTCCGGCCAGTCCAGCGAGAGGTATTGGATGGCGACCGAGGCGGCGTTGGGGAACACGTCCCAGCTGGTGGGCACCACGTGCCGCCAGTGGCCGGTGGTGAACAGCAGCACGTAGAACACCGCGCCGTTGAGCAGCCACAGCACATCGACGCCCAGGTGCCACCAGCGAGCCAACCCGATGGAGTGGCGGAACCCGGGCAGCCCGAACTGCGGTGGCAGCGCGACGGTGTCGGCGTTGGCGGTCCACAGCGGGTCGTCGGGCACCGGCGGCCCCACCCGCAGCCACTCGTCCTTACCGGGGGTGGAGTTGCGACTGAAATACAGGCGCGGGTGGTCGCAGAGGATCTGGATTCCGGACCGGATGATGAACATCATCAGGAACAGGTTGAAGAAGTGGGTCCAGTTCGCCCACCACGGCATCCCCGCCGGCCCGGGGTTGGACTCGTCGGTTCCGGGATAGCGCTCGATGAAATCCTGGATGGTGGGGTTGTTGGCCAACCCCTTGCCGATGGCCACCGCGATGATGAGCCCGACCAGCCCGATCGGGATCAGCCACAGCAGGTTGAACCACTTGTCCTTGCCGATCCGCAGCTTCGGTGCGGTGGCGCGGCGGGACAGATCGAATCCACCGCCATAGTGCGCGACGTCGATGGTGTCTTCGGCGTGGTGGATCTCATCGGCATAGTTCTGCCGGAATTCCAGTTCGAGCTCGACGAGCTCGGCTTCGGCGAACTCGTTGGACTCGCCCGAAGAGACGGCGGTTCCGGTTGCACTCTCCCGCTGTGCGGGGCCGTGTCCTTCGCTGGCCAACTCGGGCCTCCCTTCAGCGCTTGGTCGTGACCAATACTTACTCACATCGGGGTGAACAACAGGCGAACGGCCACCCCGGTAGGGTTAGCTAAACCGTACCCTGTGCGGTCGCAGGACCTGCGTCGTTGTCCAACATTGGGGGACACGCCTTTCCGTGCCACCGGTCACCGGACCGCGTACGCCTAGTGGTGAGTAGGGACCGGTGCGGATAGCTGGAGTCACCGCCGATCCGGGGCGGTGGCCGGGCCCGAGCCAAACGATTTAACGAAAACCATTGCGGCATTTGCTGGAAGGTCTCGATACGGTCACGGCCCGGCGGCAACTGATCGGCGGCTGAAACGTTGCTGGCCGGTTCCGGTGCGGCAGTGGGCTGCCGCCGGTCGACCTCTTTTCGGCGAGATGGCCGGGCCCGGCGTGTCTCGCACGACGACGGGGCGGAGACGGCGCGCAGAGCATCACCGTGAGATTGGTCATAGTCGCGGTGAAGCGGGTCAGTCGGCCCCCACCCCGGTTCCGCCCGACCCGGGGGAGCGCGGCGTGACCACCGCGCGCACCGCCTCGGCCAGGGCGGCGGCCCGTTCGTCGTCGAACACCTCCTCGAGCAGCACCGGTGTGCCGTCGGACCCGGCCAGCGGAACGCGCCAGTTCGGGTATTCGTCGACGGTGCCGGGCTGGTTCTGGGTGCGCCGGTCACCGACCGCGTCGGGCAGCGCCACCGCCAGCAGCCGGGCCGGTGTGCGCCCCAGATACCGGTAGAGCGCGCGGACCGTCTGCTCGACGTCGGCGTCGTCCGTCAACAGCCCGACCCGGCGCAGCTCCGCCAGCCACGCCGCCTGGGCGGCGCGGTCGGCCGCCATCTCCTCGTCGGCCGGGCGGGTCAGCAGACCCAGCGCGTCGCGTAACCGCACATGGTCGCCGGCCAGATAACCGGCCGTCGGCGGCAGGTCGTGGGTGGTGACCGACGCCAGACAGTCCCGCCGCCACCGCTCGGCCGGCAGCGGCTCGTCCTGCTCGGTCTCGAACCAGAGAATCGAGGTGCCCAGCACCCCGCGCTCGTGCAGGTAGTCGCGGACCCAGGGCTCGACGGTGCCCAGATCCTCGCCGACGACCACGGCACCGGCCCGATGGGCCTCCAAGGCGACGATGCCGATGAGCGCCTCGTGGTCGTAATGGACGTAGGTGCCGTCGGCGGGGGAGGCGCCCGGTGGGATCCACCAGAGCCGGAACAACCCGATGATGTGGTCGATTCGAACTCCGCCGGCCGAGCGCAACACCGCGGTGATCAAATCGCGAAACGGCCGGAAACCCTGCTCGGCGAGACGGTCGGGGCGCCACGGCGGCTGCGACCAGTCCTGGCCGAGCTGGTTGAACGCGTCCGGCGGCGCACCGACGGTCACCCCGGAGGCCAGCACGTCCTGCAACGCCCAGGCATCGGCGCCCTCGGGGTGGGCGCCGACGGCGAGATCGTGCAGCACTCCCAACGCCATCCCGGCGCGCTGCGCCTGCGACTGCGCCGCGGCCAACTGCTCATCGAGTTGCCATTGCAGCCAGCGGTGGAAATCCACCGCCTCGGGGTGCGCCGCGGCGAACTCGGTGACGGCCGGACTGTCGGGGTGGCGCAGCGGCTCCGGCCAGTCACGCCAGGACCCGCCGTGCCGCTCGGCCAGCGCGCACCAGGTCGCGAACGCGTCCAGTGCTGCGCCCTCTCGCCGGCGGTAAGCAGCGAAGGCCAGCTGCCGGCCGGCCGTTCGGGGCACGCCGTAAAGCTGTTCCAGCACCGGTCTTTTCGCGGCCCAGGCGCCGTCGCGGTCGATGACGTCGGAACGGGTCGTCTGCTGGGCCTGCGATTGCAGGTGCCGCGCCGAGCCGTGCTTGGGGAGGTCGGCGAATTCCGGGATGGCCTCCACGCGCAGATACAGCGGGTTGACGAAGCGGCGCGAGGTGGGCAGATACGGTGACGGCTCCATCGGCGTGCTGGGGGAGGCGGCGTGCAGCGGGTTGACCAGGACGAAGTCGGCGCCGTGCCGGTAGGCCGACCACACCGCCAGGTCGGTGAGATCGGTCAGGTCGCCGACTCCCCAGGACCGGTGCGATCGCACACTGTAGAGCTGGACGGCCAGCCCCCAGCCACGGCGGGAACCGAGCCGCTCCGGCAGCTCCAACCGATCCGGCGTCACGATCAGGGTGGTCTCGGCCACCTCGGCCCCGGACCGCAGGCGCAGCCGGTGATAGCCCAGCGGTAAGTCGGCGGGCAGGACGAAACTGGCCTCGCCCAACTGCCTGCCGTCGAGCGTGAACGGTGGCGTGAAGTTGTCGATCTGACGCAGGTCGCGGCGCCGCGTCCCGTCCTCCAGCCGCACCGACACCTCGGCCGCGGCGCCGTGGACGACGTGCACCCAGAACGTCTGCTCGGCGCCCGCGCGCGCCACGACGGCCGCCGGGAGCGGCCGCGCCCAATGCCGCCGCTCCGTCTCGGCCAGCGACGCCGCCCGCTCCGGGCCGGTCGCCGCGGGAGCGCCGAGCGCGGCGAGCACCGCCACCAGGGTGGATTCCGGGACCGGCACCAGCTGCTCGGTCCAGTCCCGATATGCGGTCGCGACACCGAATCGGCGGGCCAACTCCGCCAGCGCCGGTTCGGTCATGGCGATCTCCTCCCGTCACGGCCAACCCACCGGTTCGCCGGCTTCCCGCGGTACCGCCCATCGTCCACGCTCGGCGCCGCCACCCGCGGCGGAACGCACAACGCCACAATGGCCCAAGACGAGAACATCGCGCCGGCACGGAAGGCATTGGATGCCGACAACTCCCACCTCGACCGACCGTCGGGCCCGGGCGGCGGTGTCGGCGCTGTTCCTGACCAACGGTGCGCTGTTGGCCAACCTGTTACCGCGGTTACCGGAGCTCAAGGCGCAGCTGCAGCTGTCCAACCTCGGCTACGGCGCCTCGGTCGCCGCCTTCGCCGCCGGTGCGCTGATCGCCGGTCCGACCGCCGGGGCGCTGATCCGCCGATGGGGGTCCGCGCGGCTCGCGGTGGGCAGCACGCTGCTGCTCGCGGTGGCCGTCGCCGTGGCCGCCGCGGCGCCCACTCCCGCCGTGTTCGCGGCCGCGCTGGGCTGCGCCGGCGGTGCCGACGCGCTCACCGACGTCGCGCAGAACGCCCACGGGCTGCGGGTCCAACGCCGATACGGCCGGTCGATCATCAACGCGCTGCACGCCGTGTGGTCGGCCGGGGCGGTGCTGGGCGGTCTCGCCGGTATCGTCGCCATCGCGCTGGGGGTGTCCCCGGCGGTACAGCTCGCCGTCTCCGGAAGCGCCTGCGCCGCACTCAGCCTGGCGGCCTACCGCGGTCTGCTGCGTGGCCCCGACACGTCGCCCCCCGGCCGGGCCGGTGCGGTCGCGCGCGCACGGCGGCCCGCGCTCGGGGCCTACCTGACCCTGAGCGCGCTGGTGCTGCTGGCGTTGGCCGGTGCTGTCGTCGAAGACGCCGGAAACTCCTGGGCGACGCTGTATCTGCGGCAGGGCGGCGCCGCGGCAGCGGTCGCGCCGTTGGGTTACGTGGCGCTGGTCGGCTTCCAGCTGGTGGGGCGGCTGCTGGGTGACCGGTTGGTCGACCGGTTCGGGACGCGGGCGGTGACCCGGGCCGGCGGCGTGCTCATCACGGTCGGGATGGGGGCGGCGCTGGGCTGGCCGGCGGTCGGCGTCGCCATCGCCGGGTTCGCCGCCGCGGGGCTCGGGGTGGCCACCGTCGTGCCGGCCGCCATGCACGGAGCCGACGAGCTGGCGGGTCTGCGGCCGGGCACCGGGCTGACGGCGGTCAATTGGCTGATGCGGATCGGTTACCTGCTCTCCCCGCCACTGGTGGGACTGATCGCCGATGCCAGCGGCCTGCGCACCGGCCTGCTGGTGGCCCCGGCGGCCGGTCTGGTCGTCGTCGCGTTGGCCGGGGTGTTGGCGGGTCCGCGAGCCGCAGCCGGGGATCGTCGAAATCGACGGCTGGACAACGGTCGGGTAAACGGGAGATGACGCCGGCGGAACCGCCCGCCCGCGGTGTGCGCGCCGTGGCGGCCGTGGCCTACGGTATTGGGTGTGACGTGCAGGTCGACGCCGTATTCGAGCGTTTCCGCTGAGTGGGCCCCGGTGCGGGTCGGGGGTCGTCATGGCTGCTGAGCCAGACGGCCCGCGGCACCCGCAGGGGGCCGGTCTGGGGCTGTCCACCCGGACCCAGATGACGGGCCACCAATTCCTGGCCCGGCGCACCGCCCTCGCGCTGACGCAGTGGCGCGTGCGCATGGAGGTCGAGCCGGGCCGGCGGCAGTCGCTGGCGGTGCTGGCGTCGATCTCCGCGGCGTCGTTGATCTGCCTCGGTGCGCTGCTGTGGTCGTTTCTCAGCCCGGCGGGCAGTCTCGGGGATTCGCCGATCATCCAGGACCGTGACTCCGGGGCGCTCTACGTGCGGGTCGGTGACACGCTGCACCCCGCGCTCAACCTGGCCTCGGCGCGGCTGATCACCGGCAGGGCCGACAACCCGCACAAGGTGCGCTCCAGCCAGATCGCCGAGCAACCCCACGGGCCGCTGGTGGGCATCCCCGGCGCGCCGTCGGAATTCTCCCCGGTCAGCCCGGCTGCGTCGTCGTGGTTGGTGTGCGACGAGGTGACCACGACGCTGGGCACCGGCATCACCGAACCGGTGACGGTGACCGTGATCGACGGCCAGCCCGACCTCTCCGAGCGCCGCCGGGTGCTCGGTGACCAGGACGCCGTGGTGTTGCGCTACGACGACGACGCGTGGGTGATCCGGCACGGGCGCCGCTCCCACATCGACGCCGCCGACCGCGCGGTGCTGCTGCCGCTGGGGCTCACCCCCGAGCAGGTGGCCCGCGCCCGGCCGATGAGCCGGGCCCTCTACGACGCCATCCCGGTCGGCCCCGACCTCTCGGTTCCGCAGGTGCCCGACGTCGGCGAGCCGGCGGCCTTCCCGAATGCGCCCGGACCGGTGGGCACGGTGATCGTCACGCCCCAGGTCAGCGGTCCGCAGCAGTACTCGGTGGTGCTGACCGACGGGGTTCAGACGGTTTCGCCCGTCGTCGCGCAGATCCTGCAGAACGCCGGCACCACGCCCGGCGGTGAGCCCGCGGTGGTGTCGCCGCCCAAGTTGGCGACGATGCCGGTGGTCGACGGACTGGACCTGTCCGCCTACCCGACCAGCCCGCTGCAGGTCGTCGACACCCGCGCGAACCCGGCGACGTGCTGGTGGTGGGACCGCGGCGACGGCGAGCAGATGGCGCGGGTGCAGGTGGTGTCCGGGCCGACCGTGCCGGTCTCCGACCCGGCCAAGGTGGTGTCGCTGGTCAAGGCCGACGACACCGCGATCATGGCCGACAAGGTCTACTTCGGCACCGACTACGCGAACTTCATCGTCGTCACCGGCAACGACCCGGAAGCGGCGACCACCGAATCGCTGTGGTGGATCGGGCGCACCGGGGTGCGGTACGGCGTGGAGAGCAGCGAGGAGGTGCGGAAAGCGTTGGGGCTGACCGACGCTCCCACCCGGGCGCCGTGGGTGGCGGCGCGGCTGCTGGCGATGGGGCCGACCCTGTCGCGCGCGGACGCCCTGGTCCAACATGACGTCCTGCCCACAGACATGAAACCGAAAGAATTGGCGGTACCAAGGTGAAGCGTGGATTTGCCCGGCCGACACCGGCGCCTGCGCCGACGGTCAAGCCGGAGAACCTGGGCCTGCCGACGCCGCTGAGCGTCCCCCCGCCGGAGGAGAAGCCCTGGTGGCTGGTGGTGATCGGGGTCGTCGTCGTCGGCTTGGTCGGCGGCATGGTCGCGATGACCGTGGCCAGCGGGTCGCGGATGTTCCTCGGCGCGGGGATGATCTTCCCGCTGTTCCTGGTGCTCGGCGTCGGCATGATGATGTTCTCCGGCCGGTTCGGCGGCCAGCAGCAGATGAGCCGCCCGAAGCTGGACGCGATGCGCGGCCAGTTCATGGTGATGCTGGACCGGCTGCGCCAGACCGCCGGCGAGTCCGCCGACAGCATGGACGCCAACTACCGGTGGTTCCATCCGGCGCCGAAGACCCTCACCGCGGCGGTCGGCTCCGGGCGCATGTGGGAGCGCCGTCCCGACGGCACCGACCTCAACTTCGGTGTCGTCCGCATCGGCGTCGGCATGACCCGCCCCGAGGTGACCTGGGGCGAGCCCAACGACATGCCCACCGACATCGAACTGGAGCCGGTGACCGGTAAGGCCCTGCAGGAGTTCGGGCACTTCCAGAGCGTCGTCTACAACCTGCCGAAGATGGTCTCGCTGCTCGTCGAGCCGGGCTACAGCCTGGTCGGGAAGCGCGAGCAGGTCCTGGGGGCGATGCGGGCGATGATCTGCCAACTCGCCTTCTCGCACGGCCCCGACCACCTGCGCATGATCGTGGTGACCTCCGATGTCGACGAGTGGGACTGGGTGAAGTGGCTGCCCCACTTCGGCGACCCGCGCCGTCGCGACGCCGCCGGTGAGGCCCGGATGGTCTATCCCTCGGTGCAGGAGTTCGGCGCCGAGCAGGGCGACCTGTTCGCCGGCCGCGGTTCGTTCATGCCGCGCTTCGCCAATGCCCAATCACAGCTGCCGACACCGCATTACGTGGTGATCGCCGATGTCGCCAGCGAGGAGTGGGGCTACGCGATCAGCACCGACGGCATCGACGGGATCACGTTCTTCGACCTGACCGGGTCCTCGGTTCCGGCCTGCGCCACCCCGGAGCGCACCCTGCGGTTCGTCAACGAACTCGGGGTGATCGAGGCGCTGCCCCGCGACCGCGACACCTGGATCGTCATCGACGACAACGCCTGGTTCTTCGCGCTGGCCGACAAACTCAGCGAGATGGAGGCCGAACGGTTCGCGCAGCGGCTGGCGCGCTGGCGGCTGGCCGAGGCCTACGAGGAGATCGGCCAACGGGTCGCGCACATCAGCGCGCGAGACATCCTGTCCTACTACGGCATCGACGATGCCGCGGCCATCGACTTCGACGCCCTGTGGGCGGGCCGCCGCGAACTGCTCTCCCGGGACCGGCTGCGGATCCCGTTCGGGAACCGCTCGGACAACGGCGAACTGCTGTTCTTGGACATGAAATCGCTCGACGAGGGCGGCGACGGACCGCACGGGGTGATGTCGGGGACGACCGGGTCGGGTAAGTCGACCCTGGTGCGTACGGTGATCGAGTCGCTGCTGCTGGCCCACCCGCCCGACGAACTGCAGTTCGTGCTGGCCGACCTCAAGGGTGGGTCGGCGGTCAAGCCGTTCGCCGGGGTGCCGCACGTCTCCCGCATCATCACCGACCTGGAAGAAGACCAGGCGCTGATGGAACGGTTTCTGGAAGCGATGTGGGGCGAGATCGCCCGACGCAAGGCGGTCTGCGACAGCGCCGGCGCCGACGACGCCCGCGAGTACAACGAGATCCGGACCCGGATGCGGGCCCGCGGCCAGGACATGGAACCGCTGCCGATGCTCGTCGTGGTGATCGACGAGTTCTACGAGTGGTTCCGCATCATGCCGACCGCGGTCGAAGTGCTCGACTCCATCGGCCGGCAGGGCCGCGCCTACTGGATCCACCTGATGATGGCCTCGCAGACCATCGAGAGCCGGGCGGAGAAACTCATGGAGAACATGGGTTACCGCCTGGTGCTCAAGGCCCGCACCGCCGGCGCCGCCCAGGCCGCCGGGGTGCCCAACGCGGTCAACCTGCCCGCGCAGGCCGGGCTGGGCTACTTCCGCAAGAGCGGTGACGAGATCATCCGGTTCCAGGCCGAGTTCCTGTGGCGTGACTACCGGCGCGGCCGCTCCTTCGAAGACGAGCACCGGCCCCTGACCCACAGCGTCGACTACATCCGGCCGCAGCTGTTCACCACCGGCTTCGCCCCGGTGGAGGTCGCCGTCGGCGGGCAGGACGTCGAGACCGTCGTCCTCGAACCCGAGCCCGCCGAAGCGCTGCCCGTCGAGATGGAGGCGGAAGAGGAAGAGCACATCCGCACCCCGCGGGTGGGCACGGTGATCATCGACCAACTGCGCCAGATCGACTTCGAGCCCTACCGGCTCTGGCAGCCCCCACTGGACACGCCGGTGCCGGTCGACGAGCTGGTCAACCGCTTCCTCGGCCACCCGTGGCAGCAGAACTACGGCCGGAACGGCGATCTGATCTTCCCGATCGGCGTCATCGACCGGCCCTACAAGCACGACCAGCCGCCGTGGACGATCGACACCTCCGGACCGGGCGCCAACCTGCTGATCCTGGGCGCCGGCGGCTCGGGCAAGACCACCGCCCTGCAGACGCTGATCTGCTCGGCGGCGCTCACCCACACCCCGGCCCAGGTGCAGTTCTACTGCCTGGCCTACAGCGGGACCGCGCTGAACACGGTGGCGGGCCTGCCGCACGTCGGCGGCGTCGCCGGCCCCACCGACCCCGACGGGGTGCGGCGCACGGTGGCGGAGATGCTCGGTTTGGTGCGCGACCGCAAGCGCAGCTTCCTGGAGTACGACGTGCCGTCGATGGAGGTGTTCCGGGCGCGCAAGTTCGGCGGCGACCCCGGCGCGGTGCCTGACGACGGCTTCGCCGACGTCTTCCTGGTCATCGACAACTACCGGGCGCTGGCCGAAGAGAACGAAGTCCTCATCGAACAGGTCAACCAGATCATCAACCAGGGCCCGTCCTTCGGGGTGCACGTGGTGGTCACCGCCGACCGGGAATCCGAGCTGCGGCCCCCGGTGCGCAGCGGGTTCGGGTCGCGCGTCGAGCTGCGGCTGGCCGCGGTCGAGGACGCCAAGCTGGTGCGCTCCCGGTTCGCCAAGGACGTGCCGGCCAAACCGGGCCGGGGCATGGTGCCGGTCAACTACGTGCGACTCGACGCCGACCCGCAAGCCGGCCTGCACACCCTGGTCGCGCGCCCGGCGCGGGCCGACACCGCGGAGAACGTGTTCGAGTCCGACAGCATCGCGGCGGCGGTGGCGCAGGTGGCCACCGGACGGGCGCGGCCGATCCGCCGGCTGCCGGCCTGGTTCAGCCTCGAGCAGTTGCGTGAGCTCGCGGCGGCGGATCACCGCGAAGGCGTCGGCGCCGGCGGAATCGCCTGGGCGATCTCGGAGCTGGACCTGCTGCCGGTGTACCTCAATTTCGCCGAGGCCTCGCACCTGATGGTCACCGGTCGCCGGGAAAGCGGCCGCACCACCACGCTGGCCACGATCATGAACGAGATCAGCCGGGTCTACGCGCCCGGCGGCAGCGTCGCTCCGCCGACCACGAGGCCCTCGGCGCAGGTCTGGCTGATCGACCCCCGCCGGCAGCTGTTGACCACGCTGGGCCCGGAGTACATGGAGCGCTTCGCCTACAACCTCGACGGGGTGAACGCGCTGGTCGACGAGCTGGCCGTGACGCTGGCCGGCCGCGAGCCGCCGCCGGGGCTGTCCGCCGAGGAACTGATGTCGCAGTCGTGGTGGAGCGGTCCGGAGATCTTCTTGATCATCGACGACATCCAGCAACTGCCCGCCGGGTTCGACTCGCCGCTGCACAAGGCGGCGGCGTGGGTCAACCGCGCCTCCGACGTGGGGCTGCACGTGATCGCAACCCGCACGTTCGGCGGCTGGGCGTCGGCCGGCAGTGACCCGGTTCTGCGGGCGCTGCACCAGGCCAACACCCCGCTGCTGGTGATGGACGCCGACCCCGACGAAGGGTTCATCCGCGGCAAGATGAAGGGCGGTCCGCTGCCGCGTGGCCGTGGGCTGCTGATGGCCGAAGACACCGGGGTGTTCGTCCAGGTCGCGGCCACTGAACTGCGGCGACCGGCGCCGGCGACAGGGGAGCAGGCCACCGCGCAGGCCTAGCCGACCGGGCCGCAGCGCCCCCGGCGGATCCCCTCGCGAGGCGGTCGGTGCGGTTGCGCGCACCGTGATCGCAACCTCGAGGCGACTCGCCGTCGCGTTGGCGGGCGGGGTGGTCCGGCGCCCACCCCGCACCGGAGAACCGCAGCTCAGGACCGGTTTATGTGAGCTGCGCCACGACCCGGCCCGGTTTGCGGCGCGGTCGGCACCGGCAATGCCCAACCATTCCCTGGATGTTGCCTGTTGTTTACCTGTGCGGCCACATTCCATAACCTCCGTTGCAGAGTATCTGCTGTGTGCGATCAAGGAATGTTCTGTGGGTTTTCGGGAGGAAGAGCACGTCCATGTCGTGGTCAGCCAGCAGTTCTGCCACCAACCACACCGCCGTTCCGGCGCTGGCCGGTTAGGAGCCGGGGATGTTCATGAACTTCGGCGCACTGCCCCCGGAGATCAACTCGATCCGCATCTACACCGGCCCCGGCCCGGCGCCGCTGCTGGCCGCGTCGACCGCCTGGCAGGG
The DNA here is from genome assembly GCF_001668625.1 of Mycobacterium sp. 1274756.6. GTDB lineage: Bacteria > Actinomycetota > Actinomycetes > Mycobacteriales > Mycobacteriaceae > Mycobacterium. The sequence continues at coordinate 50,931 of NZ_LZLJ01000048.1, read as the reverse complement.
GCTGGCCACCGAACTGAGCATGGCCGCCACCGGCTACCAAAGCCAGATCTCCGGGCTGGCCGCCGGCTGGCAGGGACAGGCCGGGCGACGGATGGCCGCGGCCGCGGCACCGCACATCCAATGGCTGAACCTCACCTCGGCGCAGGCGGCCCAGGCCGCCGCGCAGGCCGCCGCGCAGGCCGCCGCGTATGAGGCTGCGTTCGCCGCGACCGTGCCGCCGCCGGTCATCGCCGCCAACCGCAGCCTGCAGATGTCGCTGATCGCCACCAACTTCTTGGGCCAGAACACCCCGGCGATCACCGCCACCGAGGCGCTGTACATGGAGATGTGGGCGCAGTGCGCCGCGGCGATGTACGGCTACGCCGCCGCCACCGAGCAGTCCAGCGTGCTGCCGGCGTTCGAGGAGCCCAAGCAGAACACCAACCCGGGCGGGCAACTGTCGCAGGCGGGCGCCAACGCCAAGGCGGTCGGTGACACCGCCGGGAACAACGCCGGTGCGGTGGTGGGCAAGGCGATCGACGATCCGGCGATCAAGAACCCGCTGGACTACGTCACCGACATGTACGGCGACTACAAGCCCACCGACGCGCTCAACGACACCTTAGAGCCGATCTACCGCATCGCCGGCTTCTCCAACTCGTTCATGTCGATCGCCAAGGGTGTCAGCGGCGGCTCGTCGAAGGCCGTGTCCAGCGGGACCGAGGCGCTGACCGCGCCCGCGGTCGTGCCGGGCCTGCTCGGCGGGCTCGGCCAGGCGGGCGCGCTGAGTTCGGCGCCCGCCAGCGCCCCGATCGCCGCCAACCTGGCCAGCGCCACCCGGCTGGGCGGGCTGTCGGTGCCCTCGACCTGGTCGGGTGCGGTGCCGCCGATCAACGCCGCCGCCAGCCCGCTGGCCGCAGCGAACCTGGGATCGGCCGTCGGCACCTCCGGCGCCGCTCCCAGCCACATGGCCGGCGCGATGCCGCTGGCCAATGCCGCCGGCGCCGGCCGCGGCATCGGTGACGGGGTGCTGCGCGTCGGGTCGCGCGCATTCACCATGCCGCGCCCACCGTCGGCCGGCTGACCGACACCGCACTGCGCGGCCCCCGCTCGAGTCGCGACCGGTCGACCGCGCCCCCTGCCACCGTGGCTCCCCGGGCGTGTCCCGCGCGCCTGCTGCGCGCTGCCCGTTAGGCTCGGTCACAATCGACGCGACGTTGTGCGACACGTCACGGAAAAGGTTGCTGGGCGGGTTGGCCGAGGGGCTCCCGCGGGGTTATCCGCGACCTGATTTTTACTCGGAATCCCGCGGGCCCACCGCCGTGTCGCACCCGTCCGGGCGGTTTCGCACGGTCCGGGTGAACGGCCGTCGCCGTGGGTATTTGTCCAGGTAAACCGCGGTGAAAGCGGCCCGCAAACGTCCGTGGAGTTACGGGACCGTTACTGCGGGTGAACAGTTGTCGACAGCAGGTGAACAGTTGGCAACCACAGCTGATTCGGGCCGATTTGCCCCTTAATCTCGGAGTCGAAGCGATTGCTGAATGACGCTGAACGACATCGAGAAGGGAACCGCACATGTCGCTGGTAACCGTCGAACCGGAACTGCTGACCGCCTCCGCCGTGGAGCTGCAGGGCATCGGTGCGGCACTCCACGCCGGCAACGCCGCGGCCGCGGCGCCGATCACCGGCGTCGTCCCCGCCGCCGCCGACGATGTGTCCGCGTTGGCCGCCGCCCGCTTCGCCGCCCACGGCCAGCTCTACCAGAGCGTCGCCGCCCAAGCCGCCGCGATCCACGAGCAGTTCGTGGCCACGCTGCGCGCCAGCGCGGGCACCTACGCGATCACCGAGGCCGCCAACCAGGCCTCGATCGGTTAGCGGAGCGCGAGTTCAGCGATGTTCGACTTCGGGGCGTTACCGCCGGAGATCAACGCGACCCGGATCTATGCCGGTCCGGGCGCTGCTCCGATGCTGGCCGCCGCAGCCGCCTGGCAGGGCCTCGCCGCCGAGCTGAACTCCACCGCATCCGCCTACCAGGGCGCCGTCAGCGGGCTGGTCGCCACCTGGCGCGGACCGTCCGCTCAGCGGATGGCGGTGGCGGCCACGCCCTACATCCAGTGGTTGAGCACCACCGCCGCCCAGGCGGAGCAGGTCGCCACCCAAGCCGGTACGGAAGCCGGCGCCTACGAGACCGCCCACGCCGCGACCGTGCCACCGCCGGCGATCTACGCCAACCGCGCCCAGCAGGCGGCGCTGGTCGCCACCAACGTCCTGGGCCAGAACACCCCGGCGATTATGACCACCGAGGCGCTCTACCTGGAGATGTGGGCGCAGTGCGCCGCAGCCATGTACGGCTACGCCGCCGCCACCCAGCAGGCCACCGCGCTGCCCGCATTCAGCCAGCCGAAGCAGAACACCAACCCCGCCGGCCAGGCGCAGCAGGGGATGGCCGCACTGCAGGCCGGCAGCGCCGCCGCGACGCGCGACGCGACCGCGGTCGCCGCCAACACCACCGGTTCCGGCGGCACCGGCACGCTGGGGAGCGTGCTCACCCAGGCCGGCGACTCGGTAACCGGCAGTGTCAAGGGCATGACCGCCTCCGACCTGGTGAACGACACCCTCGAGCCGGCGTTCCGGGTGGGCGGGCTGACCTACTACGGCATCGGCATGCTCAGCGGCCTCAAAGCGCTGACGTCGGTGGGCGGACTGAGCGGGGCCACCCAGGGCATGCTCGGCGCCCCGGGGGTGGTTCCCGGGCTGTTCGCCGGGATGAACTCCGGCGCCGGGGCGCTGGGCTCGATCCCCAGCCCGCCGGTGACGGCCAGCTTGACCAGCGCCACCCGCCTCGGCGGCCTCTCGGTGCCCTCCACCTGGAGCGGCGCCGCCCCGGCGGCGACCAGCGCGCTGCCCGCGGCAGGCAACCTCACCTCCGGGCTCGGCGGCGCCGCCGCACCCGGGAACATGGCCGGCGCCATGCCGCTGGCCGGGGCCGCCAACGCGGGCCGCGGCATCGGCGACGGTGTCCTACGGGTCGGCCCCCGCCCCTTCGTCATGCCACGACCACTCTCTGCCGGGTGACGAAAGGGGGCAAAACCAGCGGATAGCCGTTTATCGTTGGTCGCTAACACGGCAGGAACAGCCAGCAGCACAAGCAAACAGAGAACGTGAGATAAGGAGCCATCATGGCAGCTCGTTTTATGACCGATCCGCAGATGATGCGGGATATGGCGGGACGTTTCGAGGTGCACGCGCAGACGGTGGAGGATGAGGCGCGGCGGATGTTCGCGTCGTCGCAGAACATCTCCGGGGCCGGCTGGAGCGGTATCGCGGAGCGGACGTCGTTGGACACGATGGGGCAGATGCAGGCCGCGTTCCGCAACATCGTGAACATGTTGCACGGGGTGCGCGACGGGTTGATCCGCGACGCCAACGTCTATGAGCAGCAAGAGGCTGCGGCGCAGTCGAGCCTGAGCAGCTGACCACCAGCAGGGTTTTGAGAGGACGAAGTAGATGACGATCAATTACCAGTTCGGGGATGTCAACGCCCACGGGGCGATGATCAAGGCCCAGGCGGCGGCGTTGGAGGCTGAGCATCAGGCGATCATTCGGGATGTGTTGATGGCCGGGGACTTTTGGGGTGGCGCGGGTTCGGCGGCGTGCCAGGAGTTCATCGCGCAGTTGGGCCGCAACTTCCAGGTGATCTACCAGCAGGCCGCCAGCCACGGCGCCAAGGTGCAGAACGCCGGCAATAACATGGCGTCCACCGACAGCGCGGTCGGCTCCAGCTGGCTGTAACCCTGACCTGACGCGGCAGCACGCTTCCCCCGGCGTGCTGCCGCGTTGCGGTGTCTTGACCCGACGACCCCGGAGTGACGATGGACCAGAACAGTGCCCGCACCGACATCACCGTCAACGTCGAAGGCCTCTGGCTGTTGCAGGCGCTGCTGGACATCCGCCACGTCGCCCCCGAACTGCGCTGCCGGCCGTTCGTGTCGATCACGGAGAACAACGACTGGCTCAAGGAGCACCCGGGCCTGGCGATCATGCGCGAACAGGGCATCGTCGTCGACGACACCGTCAACGAGGAGGTCGCCGACCGGCTCAAGGTGCTCGCCGTCCCCGACATCGAGGTGGTGGCCCTGCTGTCGCACGGCAAACTGCGCTACGGGGTCAGCCAGGAAGCCATCGAACAGTACGAGGCGAGTGAACGCGACGGCGAGCAGGCCCAGCAGCCCGTCGAAGGCGAATCGGTCGGCTCGCGCGACATCCCCGACAACGAATTCCGGGTCGTGCTGGCCCGTCGCGACGAACACTGGGTCTCGGCGGTGCGGGTCGGCACCGACATCACCATCGACGACGTCTCGGTGACCGACGCCGCCTCGATCGCCGCCCTGGTCACCGCCGCGTTGGAGTCGATCAACCACGCCGACCCGGCCGCGATCACCGCGGTGAACGTGCCGCTGGAAGAGATGCTGTCGGCCACCAAAACCTGGCAGACCTCCGGGTTCAACGTCTTCTCCAGCGGCGATCTGCGCCGGATGGGCCTGACCGCGGCGACCATCGCGGCGCTGGGCCAGGCGCTGTCCGAACCCGCCGCCGAGGCGGCGGTCTACGCCCGGCAGTACCGCGACGACGCCCGCGAGTCCAGCGCGTCGGTGCTGTCCCTCAAGGACAGCAGCGCCGGGCGTATCGCGATGTATCAGCAGGCCCGCACCGTCGGCTCCGGCCAGAAATGGCTGGCGATCTGCCCGGCCACCCCACAACTGGTGCAGGTCGGCGTGCAAACCGTGCTGGACACCGTGCCCTTCGGTGCCTGGCGGACCCATCGGCGGGTATGACCGCGCCGACGCGCGTCGCGGCTACCGGCCCTAGGATGATTCACACATAACGAACCGTGAGGTAAACGAGATGAATTCGGACTTTCAGGCGGTGCCCTGGTGACTTCCGTACTGACCGACCCGGCCCGGTCCGACGGCGAGGCCGGCGACACCCCGCGCTCGGCGGTGGTGGCGATCATGGCCGGCGACGGCGTCCAGATCGGCATGCTGCTGGATGCCGAGGCGCCGGTGTCGGTGATGATCGACCCGTTGCTCACGGTGGTGAACAACCGGTTGCTCGAGCTGGAACTCAACGAACTGACCGCCGAAGGCCGCGGCCGCTGGGTGCTCTGCCGCGTCGACGGCACCGCGCTGCGCTCTTCCCAGTCGCTGACCGAACAGCAGATCTACGACGGCGACCGGCTCTGGCTGCGCTACGTCGAAGACCCCGAGCACCGCACGCCGGTCATCGAGCACATCTCCACCGCCGTCGCGGTCACGTTGGCGAAGCGGTTCGGTTCGATCAACCCCAAGCTCGCGGTGCAGGTCGGGATCTCGCTGGTCGCCGGGGCACTGCTGCTGGTCACCGCCGTGCTCGGCTGGTGGCGCTACGGCCACGACACCGCGCTGTCGGCGATCTACGCCGGCGTGGTGACGGTCGTGGTGCTCGCGGCCGCCACCCTGATGCTCATCCAGGCCAGAACCAGCCGCGATTTCCGCCTGGCCGACACCATGCTGGTCAGTTCACTACCGCCGCTGGCGGTGGCCGCGGCCGCCGCCGTGCCGGGGCCGCTCGCCGCGGCGCACGCCGCGCTCGGTTTCGGTGTCGCCGGAATCGCCGCGATGCTGATGCTGCGGTTCACCGGCCGGCGACTGACGATCTACAGCAGCGTCATCGTCGTGGCGCTCGCGGTCACGGTGAGCGCGGTGCTGCGAATGGCCCTGCTCGCCGACGCGGTCACCCTGCTGACCTCCGTGCTGCTGGCTGCGGTCTTCTTCTATCACACCGGCGCTTCGCTCTGCCGCTGGCTGGCCGGCATCCGGCTTCCGGTGTTCCCGTCGGCCACCAGCCACTGGGTGTTCGAGACCCGACCGGACCTGCCGACCACCGTGGTCACCGGTCACGACGAGACCCCGGTGCTGGAGGGTCCGGAATCGATCCGCCAGGTGCTGTTGCACGCCGAGCGGGCCCGCGGCCTGCTATCGGGCCTGCTGTTCGGGCTCGGTGTGCTGGTGGTGGTCACCACGGTCGCGTTGTGCGATCCGCACGGTGAGCGCCGCTGGCTGCCGGTGCTGATCGCCAGCCTGGTTGCCGGGTTCCTGGTGCTGCGCGGCCGCTCGTTCCGCGACCGGTGGCAGGCGATCACCGTCGCGATGACCGCCGTGTTCGTCGTGGTCGGCGTGGTGGTGCGCTACATCGTCGGCCTGCAGACACCGGCGATGCTCTCCGCCGGTGTCGCGATCCTGCTGGTGGTGCCCGCCGCCGGATTGATCGCCGCCGCCGTGGTGCCCAACACCGTCTACAGCCCGCTGTTCCGCAAGTTCGTGGAATGGATCGAATACCTCTGCCTGATGCCGATCTTCCCGCTGGGTCTGTGGTTGATGAATGTCTATGAAGCGATCCGGTACCGGTAGCCGCAGGGTCCGCCGGATCGCGGCGGCAACCGGTTCGGTGCTGCTGGTCGCCGCCTACCCGCTGGCGGGCTCACCGGCCGCGCACGCCATCGACCGACCGGCGATCGACCCCAACGCGGCACCGGCCGACGGGCCACCCGGGCCCGAGCAGGAGATGCGACAGACCGCCTACTGCGTCGAGGGCAGTGTGTCGCCGGGCACCGATTTCCGGGTGCAGCCGAAGTTCATGAACATGCTCAACCTGCCCGAGGCGTGGAAGTTCGGCCGCGGCGGCGGAGTCAAGGTCGCCGTCATCGACACCGGGGTGACGCCGCACCCGCGGCTGCCCAATCTCGTCGGCGGTGGCGACTACGTGATGGCCGGCGGTGACGGCCTGGCCGACTGCGACGCGCACGGCACGATGGTCGCGTCGCTGATCGCGGCGGCCCCGGCCGGCGCGCTGGCGCCGCTGCCGCCGCCGCGGGAAACCCGCCGGCCGCCCAGCGTGCCCACTACCGAGGCCCCACCGCCCCCGCCTCCACCGCCACCACCGCAGACGATCACCCTGGAGATCCCCACGCCGGTGCCGGTTCCGCAGGAGGAAGCCCCGTCGGAGCAAGACCAGCAACCCGGCGGCCCGCCGCAGCCCGGACCGCCCGGACCGCCGGCACCGCCGGGCAACCCCGGGCCGGCACCCGGACCGGCGGCCGCCGGCGCCCGGCTCGGCGCCCTCACCCCGGGCGCCTACACCGGCGGTGCCCGCATCGTGGCGGTCGACCGCGCCGAGGCGCCCCCGTTGGCTCCCCCCGGCGATGCCGACGCCTTCAACGGGGTGGCCCCCGACGTCGAGTTGATCTCGATCCGTCAGTCCAGCGGGGCGTTCGCGCCCAAGGACGCGTTCGGCGACGAAGACCCGCAGGTGCGCCAGAAGGTCGACAACATCAGGACGATGGCGCGGGCCATCGTGCACGCCGCGGACCTGGGCGCGCGGGTGATCAACGTGTCGATGGTCACCTGCATGGACACCCGCAACATGCTCAACCTGCCCGAGCTGGGGGCGGCGGTGCACCACGCGGCGATCGACAAGGACGCGGTCATCGTCGTCTCCGCGGGGGACACGACACTGCGCGACTGCAAGCAGAATCCGCCGCATAATCCCCTGCAGCCCAACGACCCTCGCGATTGGAACAATGTGAACACGGTGGTTACCCCGGCGTGGTTCGATGACCTGGTGTTGACGGTGGGGGCGGTGAACTCCGACGGGGTGCCGCTCAAAGAGCTGAGCGTGGCCGGACCCTGGGTCTCGATCGCCGCGCCCGGCACCGACATCGTCGGGCTGTCCAACCGCGACGACGGCCTGATCAACGCGATCGACGGCCCGGACAACACGCAGTTGGTACCGGCCGGCCCGGCCTACTCGACGGCGATCGTCTCCGGTGTCGCGGCACTGGTGCGGGCGAAATTCCCGCAGCTGACCGCGCATCAAGTCATCAAGCGGCTGACCAGTACGGCCCGACCGCCGGCCGGCGGGGTCGACAACCAGGTCGGGTACGGGGTCGTCGACCCGGTGGCCGCGCTCACCTGGGACGTGCCCGACGGCCCGGCTCGCCCGCCGGAGCGGTTGTCCGCACCGCTGGACCTGCCGCCGCCGGAGACCCCGCGCGACATGACTCCGGTGTGGGTGGCCGCAGCGGGCCTGGGCGCGGCGCTGGTGTTGGCCGCCGCCGTCCTCGGCGGCACCGCGATGGTGCGGCGCACCGGGTGGCGCCGATGAAGGCGCAGAGCCCGGTGGGGCTGGCCCTGGCGTGGGTGCGGTTGCTGACGGTGTTCCTGATCGCCGTCGGCGTGCTGGCGGTGGTCAGTAACTGGCCGCATGCGTGGCGCCCGGACATCGCGTGGTGGAGTGGGATCGGGGTGGCCGCCGTGGTCGCCGTTCTCGCCCTGGTCACCTTCCGCGGCGTGCCGTTGGCCACGCTCATCGGCCGCTGGTTCGGCAACTTCTTCCGCGACAAGGAATCCGCGCTCACCGCGGGGCGCGCCGCGGCGATCGACCACCGACACCGGTTCGGTCATGCCACCGTCGGGGTGCGCGAACACGACGGCATGCTGGTGGCCGCCGTCGCGGTGGGCGCACCGGTCGAAGGTGCGGCCACCGAATTGCCGGTGCAGGCCATCGCCGGCGGGCTGCGCCAGTTCGACGTTCGCCTCGACGGCATCGACATCATCTCGGTCAACTCCGCGGCGAACCCCGAGCCGGTGAACGGAGCCGAGCAGCGACCCAGCACCTGGCTGGTGCTTCGCATGGATCCGCAGCAGAACGTCGACGCGGTGACCGTTCGGGATTCGGTGGCCGCCATGGTCGCGGCCGCGGCCGAACGGATCGCCGAGGACCTCGGCCGGCGACGTTTCGACGCGTTCCCGCTGACCGCCGCCGAACTGGCCGACCTCGACACCGCCGTGCTGGCCGGCGTGCAGCCCGCCGGCGTGGTGCCGCGGCTGCGGTTCCTCAAGCGCTACGACGGGTCGTCCGCCGCGGCCGGGCATGCCGACGGAAAACACAGCGGTGCCAAGCGGGCCGATCGCAAGCACGCCGATGGCAGGCATGCCGATGGCAAGCACGCGGGCGCCCGGCGCTCGAGGTCGCGGCGGGCGGAGCCGGCCGTGCGTGACCGGAAGCACCCCGACGGCTATGCGACATCGTTGTGGGTGTCGCCGAAGGACCTCGACACCGAAACCCTCGAGCAGGTATGGGAAGTCGACGCCGACGCGACCGTGCTGACGGTGCGGCTCGTCCCGCGTCACTACCAGGTCGAGGTGTCGGCATGGGTGCGCTACCACACCGCCGACCGGTTGACCAAGGAGCAGCGGCGCGGGTTGAACCACCTGATCGGTCGCCAGGTGCGGGCGGTGGCCGCGGCGCTGCCGGTTCCGACCCTGCGGTCGCCGCTGAGCGTGCCGGCCCGCGCGCTCACCGATGACGATGCGCTCACCCTGCCGCTGCGCCATCGCGAAGAGGTGTCGGCGTGACCGGACCCCAGGCCGCCGACGCCCGCAACGCCATGGTCGCGGGACTGTTGGCCTCCGGTGTGTCGGTCAACGGGCTGCAGCCCAGCCACAACCCCAAGGTCGCGGCGCAGATGTTCACCACCGCCACCTCGATCGACCCGGGCATGTGCGACGCGTGGCTGGCGCGGATCCTGGCCGGCGACGACAGCCTCGAGGTGGTCGCCGGGGCCTGGGCGGCGGTGCGGACCTTCGGGTGGGAGACCCGCCGACTGGGGCTCAGCGAGCTTCAGTTCCGCCCCGAGATCTCCGACGGCCTGTTCCTGAAGCTGGCGGTGACCAGCGTCGAAACCCTGGCAGCCGGGTATGCGGCCACGCTGGTCAACGCCAAACGCTATGCCGAGGCCGCGCAGCGGCTCGATGACACCGTGCCGCGCCAGCCGATGGACGGCGAGGTGCTCAGCTACGTGCGCGGGCTGCTGTACTTCCGCACCGGCCGCTGGCCCGACGTGCTGTCCCAGTTCCCGGCGGCGACACCGTGGCGCAGCCCCGAACTCAAGGCCGCCGCCGCCGCGATGGCGACCACCGCGCTGGCATCCCTGGGGGTGTTCGAGGAAGCGTCCCGGCGCGCCGAGGAGGCCATCGAAGGCGACCGGGTGCCCGCCGCCGCCAACGTCGCGCTCTACACCCAAGGCATGTGCCTGCGCCACCTGGACCGCGAGGACGAGGCCGCAGAACTGTTGCGCCGGGTCTATTCCCGCGACGCGGCCTTCACCCCGGCCCGGGAGGCACTGGACAACCGCGACTACCGGCTCGTCCTGACCGACCCGGAGACGATCGAGGCCCGCACCGACCCGTGGGACCCCGACAGCGCCCCCACCCGCGAACAGGCCGAGGCCGCCCGCAACGCCGAGAAGGCGGCGCAGTACCTCGAGGAAGGCGACGCCGAACTCAACGCGATGCTCGGGATGGAGCAGGCCAAGCGGGAGATCCAGCTGATCAAATCCACCACCAAGGTGAACCTGGCCCGCGCCAAGATGGGGCTTCCGGTGCCGGTCACCTCCCGGCACGCCCTGCTGTTGGGTCCGCCCGGAACCGGCAAGACGTCGGTGGCGCGCGCGTTCACCAAACAACTGTGCGGGCTGACCGTGCTGCGTAAACCGCTGGTGGTGGAGACCAGCCGCACCAAGCTGCTCGGCCGGCACATGGCCGATGCGGAGAAGAACACCGAGGAGATGCTCGAAGAGGCCCTCGGGGGAGCGGTGTTCTTCGACGAGATGCACACCCTGCACGAGCGGGGCTACTCTCAGGGCGACCCCTACGGCAACGCGATCATCAACACGCTGCTGCTGTACATGGAGAACCACCGGGACGAGTTGGTGGTGTTCGGCGCGGGCTACGCCAAGGCCATGGAGCACATGCTCGACGTCAACCCCGGGTTGCGGCGACGGTTCTCCACCGTCATCGAGTTCTACAGCTACACGCCGCCGGAGCTGATCGCCCTGACCCAGTTGATGGGGCAGCAGAACGAGGACGTCATCACCGACGAGGCGGTCTCGGTGCTGTTGCCGTCCTACACCGAGTTCTACGCCGACGAGACGATCTCCGAGGACGGCGATCTCATCCGCGGCATCGACGTTCTGGGCAACGCCGGATTCGTGCGCAACGTCGTCGAGAAGGCCCGCGACCACCGCAACGCCCGCCTCGACGACGACGATCTGGATGCGATTCTCTCCAGTGACGCCACCGACTTCGACGAAAGTCAGCTGCGCCGGTTCAAGGAGCTGACCGGCGAGGATCTCGCGGCCGGGCTCAGCGCGGCGGTCGCGGAGAACCGGACCGGCTGAGCCGGTGGCGCCGGCCCGAAACCGTCGGGAGTCCGCCTCGTGGCCCGCAGTGTGACCGGCGTCGCGAGCAAACATCCGGACGGGCGCGCCGAGTTGACGTGTTGCCCCGACGGTGCCACTATTGCTGATGCATGCACCTCGCTAGGTGAGGCGTCTGCACGGACATAGGCCACTGACCCTGAACGTCGAGAGACGCCCCGGGTCAGGACAGCTCCTCCCGGCTTAAGGGTTGAGCCCAAGTGGCTTCCGGTGACACCGGATACGCCGTGCAGTGTCAAAACTCAGACGAGAGGGGTGCGCATCCGACCGTTCCGGTCGGATGCTTCCTCCCCTGCTGTGCGCGCAAGACGGCACCCCCGTGTGCCCCGGCTGTGAGGAGGTGAGGGCGAGATTGAGTCCCAGCGATAGTCATTATCCGGCGTCGATGTTCAATCCGTTCCGATCCGGCCCCGGCAACCCTTCCGCTACCTGAATCAGGTTGCACCGCACTGTTTGACGCGCGTCTCCGCACGGTGGAAACGCGCCGGTCACCCTGCCTGAAGCGGAGTCGCGTGCCGTCGCGGATCCCGCATGCCCAGGGGGTTCCCATGTCCTTCATGTCTTTTGTCAGCACCCAGCCCGAATTTCTGGTCGCCGCCGCCGGCGAGCTCAGCGGCATCGGCACCGCGATCAACGCCGGCAACATGGCCGCGGCCGGCCCGACGACCGGGATTTTTCCGGCCGGCGCCGACGAGGTCTCCGCGCTGACCACCGCCCGGTTCGTCGCGCACGCGCAGTCCTATCAGGCGGTGGCCGCGCAGGCCGCTGCGATCCACGAGCAGTTCGTCACGCTGCTGGCCAGCAACGCCGACGCCTACGCGACCGCCGAAGCGGCCAATGCGGCGGGCGCCGCATAAGCGGAGAGGATCCGATCATGTTCGTTGATTTCGGAGCGCGCCCGCCTGAGGTCAACGCCTCGTTGATCTACGGCGGAGACGGCGCGGCAACGATGTTGGCCGCGGCCACGGCCTGGGACGGGTTGGCGATGAACCTGTCGAGCACCGCCGCCTCGTACAAGGCGGTGATCTCCCGCCTGACGGGCGAAGAGTGGCTGGGCCCGTCGGCGATGGCGATGGCGGCCAAGGTGACTCCGCACGCGCTGTGGATGGAGGCCACCGCCACCCAGGCCGAGCAGACCGCGATCCAGGCCAAGGCGGCGGCCGCGGCCTTCGACGCGGCTTTCGCCGCCACCACACCACCGCCGGTGATCGCGGCCAACCGCGCCCAGCAGGCGGCGCTGGTCGCGACCAACGTGCTGGGGCAGAACACCGCGGCGATCATGGCCACCGAGGCGCTGTATATGGAGATGTGGGCGCAGTGCGCCGCGGCGATGTACGGCTATGCGGCGGCGGCCTCGGCGGCCAGCCAGGTCACCCCGTTCTCGGCGCCGACGCAGACCCCCGACCCGGCCGGCCGGAGCCTGCAGGACGCCGCCAAGGAGAACGCGGTCGCCAACTCCGGCGGACAGGGACTCGTCGGGCAGACGTTGTCGAAGCTGTTCGACTCCACCGCAGGTGACGGCCTGTTCGGTGACGTCGGGGCGGCCGGGCTCGGCCCCAACGCCAACCTGTGGAACACCATCACCTCCACCGGCATGATCAACCCGGCCGTGGCGACCTCGATGATCGCCGACATGGCGGTGGTGCAGGAGTTCAACGAGGCCGTGCCCGGACGGTTCGCGCCCGGGATGCTGTCGCCGGGCAGCTTCACCCCGATGGGCCCGGGCGTGGGTTCGGCGATCGGGGCGACCAGCCTGGTCAGCGCCACGAGTCCGGCCGGACTGGCCGGGAGCGCCGGGGCGAGTTCGTCGGCGGTGACCGCCGGGCTCGGTCGGGCGGTCCCGGTCGGCACCCTGTCGGTGCCGGCGAGCTGGTCGGCGGCCAGCCCGGCGGCCGCCACCGCCAACGTGCTGCCGGGCCACAGCCCGGCCGCCGCTGCACCGATGGGCGGCCACGGCGCCCCGGGTGTCCCGCTGGCGGGGGCGTCGCGCGGCGCCGGGGTCACCGGCCCGCGCTACGGCATCCGCCCGGTCGTGATGGCCCGGCCGCCTGCCGCCGGCTACGCGCCGGACATTGTCTAACACAACAGTTTTCACGGAAAGGGGAACAGGAAAATGGCAGCTCGTTTTATGACCGATCCGCAGCTGATGCGGGATATGGCGGGACGTTTCGAGGTGCACGCTCAGACGGTGGAGGATGAGGCGCGGCGGATGTTCGCGTCGTCGCAGAACATCTCCGGTGCCGGCTGGAGCGGTATCGCGGAGCGGACGTCGTTGGACACGATGGGGCAGATGCAGGCCGCATTCCGCAACATCGTGAACATGTTGCACGGGGTGCGCGACGGGTTGATCCGCGACGCGAACGTCTATGAGCAGCAAGAGGCTGCGGCGCAGTCGAGCCTGAGCAGCTGACCACCAGCAGGGTTTTGAGAGGACGAGAACGATGACGATCAATTACCAGTTCGGGGATGTCAACGCCCACGGGGCGATGATCAAGGCCCAGGCCGCGGCGTTGGAGGCCGAGCACCAGGCGATCATTCGGGATGTGTTGATGGCCGGGGACTTTTGGGGTGGCGCGGGTTCGGCGGCGTGCCAGGAGTTCATCGCGCAGTTGGGCCGCAACTTCCAGGTGATCTACCAGCAGGCCGCCAGCCACGGCGCCAAGGTGCAGAACGCCGGCAACAACATGGCGTCCACCGACAGCGCGGTCGGCTCCAGCTGGCTGTAGGCGGACCGGGCACCGCCGGCGGGAGCTACTCGCCGGCGGTGGCCTGCTCGCGGGCCCACCGGTAGTCGGCCTTACCGGCCGGGCTGCGCACAATGGTGGACCGGAACACGATCGCCTTGGGCAGTTTGTACCGCGCGATCGACTGGGCCGCGTGGGCGATGAGCGCATCGGCGTCCGCCGCGGCGTTCTCGGCCAGCGCGACCACCGCGACCACCTCCTGGCCCCACCGCTCACTCGGGCGGCTGGCGACCACCACGTCGACGACGTCGGGGTGCGAGGCGATCGCCGACTCCACCTCCTCGGCGAAGATCTTCTCCCCGCCGGAGTTGATCGTCACCGAATCGCGGCCGAGCAACTCGATCGTGCCGCCGGCCAGGTGGCGGGCCCGGTCGCCGGGCACCGCGTGGCGCACGCCGCCGATGACCGGGAAGGTCGCGGCGGTCTTGGTGGCGTCGCCCTTGTACCCCAGCGGGACATAGCCGCGCTGGGCCAGCCAGCCCAGCCCCTCGTGCTCGGCCTCCAGGATCGCGCTGAGATCCTCGGCCACCACGCAGGTGTCCGGGCCGGCGGCGAACGTCCCGGTCGAGACCGCGCCGGAGGTCGACATGTGATGCATCTGCGCGCCGGTCTCCGAGGAGCCCACCGCATCGATCACCATCGCGTTGGGCAGCACCTCGATGACCTGCTGCTTGACCGACGGAGTCAGCATCGCCCCGCCGTTGGCCAGCACCATCAGCGACGACACGTCGGCGTCACCGGTGGTGATGGCCGCCACCAGCGGGCGCACCATGGCGTCGCCGACCACCGATATCGACATCACCTTCTCGCGCTCGATGGTGCGCACCACGTCCTCGGCGTCGAAATGGTCGACCACCGACGGGAACACCAGGGTCTGACCACCGGTGATGGCGGTCATCACCGCCCACTGCGCCGCCCCGTGGATCAGCGGCGGCAGGATCATCAGCTTGATCCCCGGGTTCTCGGTCACCCGCGCGATGATGTCGTCGATCGAGGTGACCGGCTCCCCGGTCATGATGTTGCGCCCGCCGAAGGACGCCATGAAGATGTCGTGCTGGCGCCACAGCACCCCCTTGGGCATCCCGGTCGTGCCGCCGGTGTAGAGCACGTACAGGTCGTCGGGGGAGGGGGTCACCGGCGGCGCGGGCTCGGCCCCGGCGACGACGGTCTCGTAGTCCACCGCCCCGTCGAGAAGCGGGTTACCCGAGTCGTCGGCGATCTGGATCAGCACGCGCAGGCCGGGCAGCTCCGGGAGCACCTCGGCCAGGGTCGGGGCGAACGCCGCGTGATAGACCAGCGCGCTGGCCCCGGAGTCGGCGAGCAGATAGGCCAGCTCCGCCTTCACGTAGCGGTAGTTGACGTTGAACGGCGCCACCCGGGCCCGGAAGCTGCCCAGCAGCGTCTCGACGAACTCGTTGCCGTTGTAGGCGTAGATGCCCAGCAGGTCCTGGCCGCATTCGTGACCGCCGAGGCCGTCCCGCTCGGTGTGGCAACCCAGCCCCTGGGAGTGCAGATAGGAGGCCAGCCGGTTGGCCCGCTCGACCACCTGACCGTAGGTGAACCGCCGGTCGCCCTGGACGATCAGTTCGCGGTCGGGGATCGCCGCGGCGATCGCGTCGACGACGGCGGGAACCGTGAATTGTGTCGGGGACGTCACCGTCGAGTCGGCGGTCTCGGACATCGTGCCTCCAAGTGCGGGTGATAACTCGCAGTGCACGGTACCGCCTCGGGTCACAGGCCGGTGGCCGCAGGTCGGTGCGCGATGCGGGTCACCGGGCTGCTAACGCCGAGGGCCGCCCCGGGCGACCCGGCGCCACACCAGCGTGGCGTGGCTGGTCTTCCCGCGCCGGCCGGTCATGGTCGCCGACAGCGTGAGGCGGTCACCGTCGAGGCGCGCTTGGCGGAACTGCGGGGCCGCCAACAGCTCCGGCGTGCTGGACATCTGCACGTCGTGGCGCAGCGTCGCGGTGTCCTCGTCGACGGAGAACCGGCCGCCGTAGGCCAGATAGCCGCTGCCGTCGTCGCGGGCCAGCTGCGCCGACATGTGCCCGTCGGCGGTGTAGAGGATCAGGCCCTGCGGGTCCTCGCCCAGCGGTGTCGACACCGCGCCGGTCTCGGCATCGGTCGACGAGAACGATTCCAGGTGCCAGCCGCCCAGCACCGCCTCGGCCAGAGCCATCAGCCCGTCACCGCCTTCCCCGGGGTGTGTCCCATGATGCGACGGTAGCTGTCGATGAACGCGCTCGGCGTGGCCCATCCGCACCGGGCGGCCACCGTGGTGACGTCCCGGCGCTCGGCGAGCAGCAGCAGCGCGTGGTGCAGCCGCAACTGGGTGCGCCATTGCGGATAGGTCAACGCGAACTCGTCGCGGAACAGCCGGCTCAGCGTCCGTTCGGCCACCCCGACCCGCTGCGCGAGCCGCCGGAGCGTCAGCGGGGTGCTGAGATTCTCTTCGACCAGGTCGCATGCTCGGCGCAGCCGGTCGTCGACCGGGGTCGGCAACCACAGTTGCCGCCCGGCCTCGGCGCGGTGCAGTTGGTCGACCAGCACCGCCAGCATGCGGTGGTGTGCGACGGAATCGACGTCGTTGCTCTGCGAGCAGGCGATGATGAGCTCGCGCAGCAGCGGCCCGACGGTGAGCACCGCCGGTGCGGCCGGCCCGCCCGGGTAGCGGCGCGGATCCAGGGCGACGCCGTGGAACTGGGTGTCGCCGTGGAAGCGGTGCTGATGCCACTGACCGGCCGGAATCCAGATGGCCCGGTTGGTGGGGGTGATCCAGGTGCCGGCCGGCGTGGTCACCGACACCGCACCCCGCGACGGATAGACCAACTGGTGCAGGCTGTGCCGGTGCCGATCGATGTGCGCCCCGGCCGCCACCGCCACCGACGCGGTCGCCGCCCGTTGGCTGATTTCCGACATAAGTCGGCAGAATACCGGAAGTACGCAACCGTCCCGCCGTCTTAACCTGGGGTCATGGCGATGAATTTGCTGCACCGCTGGCTGTGCAACTCCCGATTCTGGGCCGACGGCGTGCGCGACACGCTGCTGCCCTGGGCGCTGGCCGGCGTCGAACTGGGTCCCCGCACCTTGGAGATCGGTCCGGGCTACGGGGCGACCACCCGGGTGCTGGTCGAGCAGGCCGACGATCTCACCGCGGTCGAAGTGGATAAGACGATGGCCGAGCGGCTGCGGGAGCGGTTCGCCGGCCGTGCCGACATCCGCCACGCCGACGGCACCGCCACCGGTCTGCCCGACGACCACTTCAGCTCGGTGGTGTGTTTCACGATGCTGCATCACATCCCGACCGCGGCGATGCAGGACCGCCTGCTCGCCGAGGCGTACCGGGTGCTGCAGCCCGGCGGGGTGTTCGCCGGCAGCGACAGCCTGTCCTCGCTGCCGTTCCGGTTGATCCACCTCGGCGACATCTGCAACCCCCTGGAACCGGAGGCCTTGCGCGCCAAGCTGTCCGGGGCCGGCTTCGAGCAGATCGACGTCGCGGTGTCCGGGACGCGGCAACGCTGGCGGGCCAGGAAGGCCGCCGCGTAGCGCGGGGGTTGTTTACCGCTCCCGGCGCGCGGCCCGCACCAGCCCGCCGCCGATGATCAGGCGCTGGATCTCGCTGGTGCCCTCGTAGAGCCGCAGCAGCCGGACATCGCGGTAGATCCGCTCCACCGCGACCCCGCGCATGTACCCGCTGCCGCCGTGCACCTGCACCGCCAGATCGGCCACCCGCCCGGCCATCTCGGTGCAGAACAGCTTGGCCGCCGACGGCGCGATCCGGCGATCCTCGCCGGTGACCCACCGCCGGGCGGTGTCGCGCACCAGCGCCCGCCCGGCCAGCACGTCGGTCTGCTGGTCGGCCAGCATCGCCTGCACCAACTGGAAATCACCGATCGGGGTGCCGCCCTGGGTGGCCGTCGCGGCGTAGCCGACCGACTCGTCCAGGGCGCGCTGGGCGGTGCCGACCGCCAGCGCGGCGATGTGCACCCGGCCACGGGCCAGCGAGGTCATCGCCGCCCGGTAACCGACATCCTCGTCGCCGCCGACCAGCGCGGCCGCCGGCACCCGCACGTCGGTGAAGCCGACGTCGGCGGTCCAGGCGCCCTCCTGACCCATCTTGGCGTCCTTGGCGCCGACCTCGACCCCGGCCGCGTCCGCGGGCACCAGGAACACCGCGATGCCGGCGCCCGCGGCGTCGGCGGGCCGGGTGCGGGCGAACACCACGAACAGGTCGGCAACCGGGGCGTTGGTGATGAACCGCTTCTGCCCGGAGATCAGCCAGTCGCCGCCGTCGCGCACCGCGGTGGTGCGCAACCCGGCCGGGTTGGAGCCCGCACCGGGTTCGGTCAGCGCGAACGACGCGACCACCTCCCCGGCGGCGATCGGCGCCAGCCAGCGCTGCTTCTGCTCCTCGGTGCCGAAGCCGACCAGCACCTGCCCGGCGATGCCGTTGTTGGTGCCGAACATCGACCGCAGCGCCAGCGAGGTGTAGCCCAACTCCATCGCCAACTCGACGTCCTGGGCCAGGTCCAGTCCCAGGCCGCCCCACTGCTGCGGGATCGCGTAACCGAACAGCCCCATCGCGGCGGCCTGCGCACGCAACTCGTCGGGCACCCGGTCGGCGTCGGCGATCTCGGCCTCCCGCGGCACCACCACCGACCGCACGAAACGGCGCACCTGGGCCAGGATCTCGGCGAAATCCTCGGGGCTGACGTCTTCGGCGGGCGGACTCATCGGCTGACACCCTCTTTCGTGGCGGACCATCCTCGGTGCGTTCGGAGCGACCGGCCGGAGACGAGCCCGGCCTCGCCGACGCAGATCGTATATGAAATAGGATGCGGAGGGAGGACGCGAGAGAGGCGGTGCAAGATGGCGTTGCTGACCGATCGGACCGCGGTGATCACCGGCGGTGCGCAAGGCCTCGGACTGGCGATCGCCCAGCGGTTCGTCAGCGAGGGCGCCCGGGTCGTCCTCGCCGACCTCGACCTCGCGCAGGCCGAGCAGGCCGCCCGCGAACTCGGGACCGAGGTCGCCGCCGCACTCGCCTGCGACGTCACCCGCGCAACCGATGTCGAGCATCTGGTCAGCACCACCGTCGAACGCTTCGGCGCCCTCGACATCATGGTCAACAACGCCGGGATCACCCGTGACGCCACCTTGCGCACGATGACCGAAGAGCAGTTCGACGATGTCATCGCGGTTCACCTCAAGGGCACCTGGCATGGACTTCGCGCCGCAGCGGCGGTCATGCGCGAGGCCAAGCGCGGCGCCATCGTCAACATGTCCTCGCTGTCGGGCAAGGTCGGCCTGGTGGGGCAGACCAACTATTCGGCCGCCAAGGCCGGCATCGTGGGCATGACCAAAGCCGCGGCCAAGGAGCTCGCCCACCACGGGGTGCGGGTCAACGCCATCGCGCCGGGGCTGATCCGCTCGGCGATGACCGAGGCGATGCCGCAACGCATCTGGGACGCCAAGCTCGCGGAGGTTCCGATGGGGCGTGCCGGCGAACCCGACGAGGTGGCCGGTGTGGCGCTGTTTTTGGCCTCCGACCTGTCCTCCTACATGACCGGCACGGTGCTCGACGTCACCGGCGGGCGGTTCATGTGAACCACCCGGCGCGGCGCGAGGTCGTCATCTGCTCGCCGGTACGGACCCCGATCGGCCGCTACGGCGGGGTGTTCGCCGCGCTGACCGCGGTCGACCTGGCGGTCACGGCGCTGCGCGGGCTGCTCGAGCGCACCGCGATCCCGGCCGACGCGATCGACGACGTGGTCCTCGGGCACTGCTATCCCAGCAGCGACGCCCCGGCTATCGGGCGGGTGGTGGCGCTGGATGCGGGACTGCCGGTGACCGTGCCGGGAATGCAGGTCGACCGGCGCTGCGGCTCGGGGCTGCAGGCGATCATCCAGGCCTGCCTGCAGGTCGGTGCCGGCGACGCCGACCTCGTCGTCGCCGGCGGCACCGAGAGCATGAGCAACGTGCCGTTCTACTCCACCGACATGCGGTGGGGCGCGGGCCGAACCGGCGTCACCGTCCACGACGGGCTGGTGCGCGGCCGACTGACGGCCGGCGGCCGGAACCACCCGGTCCCCGGCGGAATGCTCGAGACCGCGGAGAACCTGCGCCGCCGCTACTCCCTCTCCCGGGCAGCGCAGGACGAACTCGCGGTGACCTCCCACCAGCGGGCGACCACCGCCCAGCGCACCGGGGTCTTCGCCGAGGAGATCATCCCGGCCCCGGTGAGCGCGCGCGACGGCGACCGCGTGGTCGACACCGACGAGCACCCCCGCGCCGACACCACGATGGACACCCTGGGGCGGCTGCGCCCGGTGCTGGGCCGGCAGGACCCCGACGCCACCGTCACCGCGGGCAATGCCAGCGGCCAGAACGACGCCGCGGCGCTGTGCGTGGTGACCACCCGCGCCCGCGCCGACGAACTGGGGCTGCGCCCGCTGGTGGCGCCGGTGTCCTGGGGTGTGGCCGGGGTCGCTCCCGAGATCATGGGCATCGGCCCGGTCCCGGCCACCGAGGTCGCGCTGCGCCGGGCCGGCCTGCGGCTGGCTGACCTCGACCTGATCGAACTCAACGAGGCTTTCGCGGCCCAAGCCCTCGCCGTGATGGCCGAGTGGGGCTTCGACGACGGCGACCGGCAGCGCACCAACGTGCACGGCTCCGGGATCTCACTGGGTCACCCGGTCGGTGCGACCGGCGCGCGGATGGTGGGCACCCTGGCCCGCGAACTCGGGCGCCGCGACGCCCGCTACGGCCTGGTGACCATGTGCATCGGCGGCGGGCAGGGCTTGGCGGCGGTGTTCGAGCGGGCCGGCTGACCGGCCCGGGTGGACCACACAACGAAGGGACGACCATGACCAGGCTCGCGCAGACCCTCGGGCTCACCGACGAGCAGAGCGACATCATCGCCACGGTGCGCCGTTTCGTCGACAAGGAGGTCATCCCCAACGCGCCGGAGTTCGAGCGCACCGACACCTATCCGCAACCCCTCGTCGACACCATGCGGCAGATGGGGCTGTTCGGGTTGATGATCCCGGAATCCTATGGCGGGCTGGGGGAGTCGCTGCTGACCTACGCGCTGTGCGTGGAGGAGCTGGCCCGCGGCTGGATGAGCATCTCCGGGGTGCTCAACACCCACTTCATCGTCGCCTACATGCTGCGCCAGCACGGCACCGACAGCCAGAAGCAGCGGTTCCTGCCGCGGATGGCCACCGGCGAGACCCGCGGCGCCTTCTCGATGTCCGAACCCGAACTGGGCTCCGACGTCGCCGCCATCCGCACCCACGCCACCCGCGGCGACGACGGCGACTACACCATCAACGGCCAGAAGATGTGGCTGACCAACGGCGGCAGTTCCACGCTGGTGGCCGTGCTGGTGCGCACCGACGAGGGCGCGGAGAAACCGCACCGCAACCTCACCGCCTTCCTGGTCGAAAAGCCCACCGGCTTCGGGGAAGTCCTGCCCGGCGTGGTCATCCCCGGCACGATCGACAAGCTGGGCTACAAGGGCATCGACACCACCGAGCTGATCTTCGACGGCTATCGCGCCGCCGCCGACGACGTGCTGGGCGGCCAGCCGGGGCGCGGGTTCTTCCAGATGATGGACGGCATCGAGGTCGGCCGGGTCAACGTCGCGGCCCGCGCCTGCGGCCTCGGGGTTCGCGCCTTCGAACTCGCGGTGCGCTACGCCCAGCAGCGCGAGACCTTCGGCAAACCGATCGCCGAACATCAGGCCATCGCCTTCCGGCTCGCCGAGATGGCCACCAAAGTCGAAGCCGCCCACCTGATGATGGTCAACGCCGCCCGGCTCAAGGACTCCGGCGAGCGCAACGATGTCGCCGCGGGCATGGCCAAATACCTGGCCAGCGAGTACTGCGCGGAAGTCACCCAGCAGAGCTTCCGCATCCACGGCGGCTACGGCTACTCCAAGGAGTACGAGATCGAACGATTGATGCGCGACGCGCCGTTCCTGCTGATCGGCGAGGGCACCAGCGAGATCCAGAAGCAGATCATCAGCAAGCGGCTGCTCGCCGACTACCGGGTCTGACGGTGACCAGCGCGGAGTTTCCACCCCGCTCCCAGCTCTCCGAGCAGGTGGCCCACTACGTGCGCAGCCGCATCTTCGACGGCAGCTACCCCGCGGGATCGTTTGTGCGACTGGATCAGCTGGCCGCCGATCTGGGGATCAGCGTGACCCCGGTGCGCGAAGCGTTGGTGGGCCTGCGCGCCGAGGGCCTGCTCGACCAGCAGCCGCATCGCGGCTTCGTGGTCTTGCCGCTCACCGACCGCGACATCAGTGACGTCTCGGCGGTGCAGGCCCACATCGGCGGCGAACTGGCCGCCCGCGCGGCCGACGGCATCGACGAGGACCGACTCGACGAGCTCCACCGGGTGCAGGCCCAGCTGGAGCAGGCCTACCGCCGCGGCGACGACCCGGCCGCGGTCCGGCTCAACCACGAGTTCCACCGCCTCATCAACGTGGCCGCCGGTTCCCCCAAACTGGCCCAGCTGATGTCGCAGATCACCCGCTACGCCCCCGAGTCGGTGTTCCCCCTGGTCGCGGGCTGGCCGACGACATCGAAGCACCACCACCGGCAGATCCTGGCGGCACTGGGCCGGCGCGACCGCGAGGGCGCCCGCACGGCGATGGCCGAACATCTCGCCGCCGGCGCGGAACCGATGATCGCCCACCTGCGCGCCCACGGCGTGCTGCATCCCGGCGCCGGCGGTTGACCGCCGAGCGGTTCCTCCGTGCCGCTCAGGCGAGCCGGTCGGTCAATGACCCATGCTCGCCGAACAGCCGGCGCACCCATTCGGCGAGCAACGCGGAGTTGTCGTTGTCGTCGGGATGAAACCCGACCCGCAGGTAGTCGCGCAGCCGACGCAGCACCGAGCGGGTGATGAACGGTGAATGACGCAGCGCAGCAATGCTTCTGAGCAGCCGGACCGGATGATAGGCGGCCCGGTCGGCGAGCACCGACAGGGTGGTGTTCAGGACCACCACCCCGAGGAACGTGCAGCTGGTGATCACCATCGCGAGGATTCGCATGCGTTCGGTCCCGCCGACGGCGCGGTAGGTGTCGAACGCGACCGCCTTGTGCTCGGACTCCTCCAGCGCATGCCACAGCAGCACCGACCGGACCTCGCTGTCGCCGAGCGCCTCACGGGCGACGGGATCGGAGAGCAGGGTTTCGGCGAGCGTGGCCGTGTAGTGCTCCAGGGCGGCGGTCACCGCCAGCCGGTAGCGCGGGCCGGTCCACCGTTCGAGGCGGGCCAACCCGTTCTTGGTGCGCCGGTCGACCCGACGGGTGGGATAACCCAGCTGCTGCAGCCGGTCGTTGAGCTCCCGGTGCTGGCGGCCGTGGGTGACCTCTTGTCCGGTGAAGCCGGCGATCGCCGTGCTCAACTCGGGATCGCTGATCCGGTCCGCGAAATAGCGCACCGACCGCACGAAGAAGTCCTCGCCCTCGGGAAACAGGGCCGACAACACCGCCACCACGTGGCTCAGCACCAGGTCCCCCTGGACGTAATGGCGGTCCAACGGCGGAGCGTCGTAGCGGAAGTGGATTCGGCGCACCTTGATCGGCCCAGCCGGCCGTCGGCCGTTGGCCGGGGGCACGAGTGCGGACATAGCTCCCACGGTACCCCTGGTACCGGATATTTTTACCGGGTTTTCTGGGGCGTGACGGGTAGCCCGAGACCCGGCGCCGCCCGGTCCGGTCCGTCCCTGCGGACCTTGCGGGCGTTGAGCGCGACCCCCACCGCGGCGATCGCCCAGATGAGGTACTGGGTGAGCCAGGCCGCCCGGAACGCCTCGAAGGACCAGGCGTCCCCGGCCCCGATGATCAGCCCCATCAGTTGCATCACCAGCAGGGACGCCAGGAAGCCGCCCATGTTGACCGTGCCCTGCGCGGTGCCCAGCGAGGCCGGCGGGTTGAAGTCGCGGGCGAAATCGAAGGCGAGCAACGACACCGGTTGCGCCGCCGAGATCACCACCACCAGCGCCACCAGCAGCCAGCCGGGTGAGCGGGCCGGCAGTGCCAGCACCGTCGCCCACATCAGCGCACATCCGGCGACGGTGCCCATAACCAGCCGCGGCCGGGCCGACGGGTGGCGTCCGCTGAACAACCCGACCAGCACCCCGGTGACGATGAACACCAGCACCGACAAGGTGAGCAGCGCACTGGCGTTGCTGCGCGAGAGGCCTTGCGCCTTCGTCAGATACGGCACACCCCACATCAGGACGAAGACGGTCAACGGGAACTGGGTGCCCATGTGGGTGAAGAACCCCAACCGGGTGCCCGGGCGAGCCAGCACCGTGGGCACCGCGGCCAGCCGCTCGCGCAGCCGCGGTGCCTCGGCGTGCGTCTCGTGTCCGTGCGGGGTGTCGCGGACCAGGGCCAACGTCAGCGCCAAGGCCACGACGCTCAGCGCCGCCACCGAGACGTAGGCGACGGTCCAGCCGGAGTGCAGCAGCAGCGCCAGGAAGGGCACCGCGGACAGGATCTGTCCGGTCTGGCCGCACAACGCGGTCAGCTGGGTGATCAGCGGCGCCCGGGACGAGCGGAACCAGTTGGGGATCAGCCGGATGACGGCGATGAAGGTCAACGCATCGCCGAACCCGACCAACGCATAGGCGCTGATAGCCACCGGCAGTGATCCGGTGACGCCCATCACCAGCTGGCCGACGGCCATCACCGCGGCGCCGGAGGCGATCATCCGCCGCGGTCCGAAGTGGTCCAGCAGCACCCCGGCGGGGATCTGCATGGCGGCGTAGACGATCACCTGCAGCACCACGAACCACGACAACACCCCGGGGCTGACGGCGAACCGGTCGGCGGCGTCCAGACCCGACACCCCGAACGTGGTGCGGTTGAGCACGGCCACGATGTAGGCGATCAGCCCGGTCGACCACACAATCCAGGCGCGCACCCGTCGATTGTGCCTGCCCGGGCACCGGTGGGCATAACCGACTTTCCGCGCTACCGTCGAAGTCGGTGGTCGCCACCGGGGGAGTGGCCCGGGAACGGGAGAACCGTGGGCACTGCCGCTCGCCGGACAGGCACGGAAAACGTCGAAAACGAGGAGGCCTCTTGCCGAACCCGACCGACCAGTCGACCGCCGCGCGCCCGGAGCGCCACCGCGATCCCACCAAGGGGTATGTGGCGTTGCTGGGGTGGAGCCTCAACGCCGTCGACGCGTTGGAACGCTTCGACCGGCGTTATGTGGTGGTCGCCCCGGATTGGGCAGAGGAATACTGCCAGCAACACAACATCCCCTACATCCCCTGGAACTTCGAGCGGCTCAACGAACGCTCCATGGAGATCGCCGAGACCCTCCAGGACCGCGGCGTCGACGTCGCGATCCCGCTGTTCGAGGAGACCGTGGAGTGGGCGGGCGCGATCAACTCGGTGCTGCTGGACAACCCCCGGCTGCTGGGCCAGTCGATGCTGCTGCGGGACAAGTCGCTGATGAAGCGCCGCGCCCAACTCGGCGGCATCCGGGTCGGCATCTTCGAGGAGGCCCTCGACCGCGACGACGTCATCCGGTTTCTCAAGCGGGTCAACCAGACCCTGCTGAAACTCGACGGCGACCCCAACGACCCGATCCACATCAAGGCGTTCGACAAGGCGGGCTGCCTCGGCCACCGGGTGATCCGCACCCCCGACGACGTCGACGCGATCCCCGACGAGGAGTTCCCGGCGCTGATGGAGTCCCACCTCGACGGCTGGGAGTTCGCCGTCGAGGCCTGGGTGCACAACGGCAAGATCCGGTTCCTCAACATCTCCGAATACGTGACGCTGGGCTATTCGGTGTTCGTGCCGGCCTCCCCGGAGCTGGAGAAGCACCGCCCGGAGATCACCCGCCAGGTCGAGAAGCTGATCAAGGCCTTCGACATCGACTTCGGCTTCGTGCACCCGGAGTACTTCGTCACCAGCGACGGCGAGATGTACTTCGGTGAGGTCGCCTACCGGCCGCCGGGCTTCAAGGTCTTCGAACTGATCGAGCGCGTCTACGGGTTCAACGCCTACCAAGCGCTGGTGCTCGCCTTCGACCCGAAGGCCACCGACGAGGAGCTTGAGGCGTTCTTCCCGAAGGAGGTCGTCGACGCCAAGGGGCACGCCGGCTGCTTCGGGGTGTATCCGCGGCGCCGGGTGGTCAACCGGCTGGCGATGCCCGAGGAGACCGAGGACCACGAGTACTTCGAGTCCCACGAGCTCACCGCCCCGCTGGAGGAGACGGTGACCAAGCGGACGGCGTTCGGGACGCACTGGGGCCTGGTGTACTTCTTCGGTGACGACCCCTACGAGATGCGGCGCCTGCTCAAGCGACAGGAAGAACTCGACTTCTACGTTTGATTCATGTACACCGATGTGACCGATGTGTACGTCGATCGTGGTGAGGAACCCGGTTTGGATGGCGGCGTGAGCTCCGACGGCGCGGCGCTGGAGAAACGGTTGGCGTCGCTGGACGACGGCATCCGGGTGCTCGACGAGGCGGGCGAGGTCGGCAAGGTCACCCGCATCCGGCGGGTGATCGACGGGCTGAGGCTGGTGCTGCTGCAACCCGGTGGGTGCGCCGCGGTGCGCGCCCGCACCCAGGCGCTGGAGAACGCCGGGTTGTTCCTGGGCACCGACTGGGGGGCGCCGCAGACCCTGCTGCCCGCGTTGAGCGGCGGGGCGCTGCACAGCGACAACGCCGACACCGTGGTGCTCGAGGCGGTCAACGAGCTGCGGCTGCTGGCGGTGGCCAACGGCGACTACATCCATCCGCTGGTCTCCGCCGAACAGGCCCGCCACCACCTCTCGCAGGTCCTGGCGCTGAACCTGTCACTGCTGTTCACCCCGCCCACCGAGGCCGAACGCGAACAGCAGGGCCGGATGGCGCAGGTGACCCGCGACCTGTTCGCCTACCTCGTCGAGGAGATCGGCTACGACGGGGTGCTCGACCGGTTGGTCGACGAGATCTGGCGGATCCTGCGTCAGCGCCCCATCCAGGTCGACCAGATCAAGCAGATGATCACCCAGATCGCGGTGGCCATCCACGACCCCGACATCGACCTGGGCACCGGCGGCCGCGGGGTCGACCGGTTGATCACCAGCCTGTTCGGCACCACCGACGCGTGCCGGGAGGACCCCGGCGTCGACGTCTACCGCAGCCGCCTGGAGTCGATGGACGAGCCCACCCTGCAATACGAGGCGGCCGGGTTCGCCCGTTCCATGCACGACACCGGGCTGGTCTCCCCGTACCACGCGGTGTTGCTGCGGTTCCTGCTGGAAAAGGGCGACTATCTGCTCGCCGAGGCGCTGGGCCTGTCGAGCACCGGCCGGGACTGCCTGCTGTGCTACCACGACCTGGTGCACGCGCTGATCACCGCCGCCGTGCACACCGAGACCGCGCAGTGCATCTACGGGCTGGCGCTGCTGCTCGAACGCGGCATCCTCTATCAGCCGGCGGTGGCGCCCTCGCTGTGGCGCCAGTTGGCGCTGCCGCTCTCGGCGTACTCCCGCGAACGGCTGGCGCTGGCCTTCGGCACCGAGCAGGAGCCGCTCACCTGGCTGTTGGCCGGCACCCTGTCGATGCTCGGGCTGCCGCTGGGAGTGGGGCAGGGCGACAACCCCACCTGCCAGTCCGCCCGCGCGCTGTCGATGTGGTCGTACAACGATCCCGACTACCTGCTGCAGACCATCGTGTGGGCCGCCCGCGACGACGAGATCGTCATGCACTTCGAGGGCCAGCCGCTGTCCTCGCGGGACTCGGTGGCGGGGGTGGCGACCAAGCTTCCGGTCGACCTCGACCCGGTGTCGCTGCTGGTGGTGCCGCACCTGGACCGCATCTACGCCGAGATGGGCCGGCGCTGCGCCGGCCGGGAGGGCGATCCACACCGCTGGGTGAACCCGGAGTTCCACGGCTGGTGGGCCGGCCGCGGATTCCGGATCAACGTCGACGTCGAGACCGGTGACCTGGTCGACCTCGACGGGTTCCTGCGCCACTTCTACGGCGCCTACCACCCGTTCTACAACGGCAACCAGCCGCTGATCCACCCCCAGCCCGCCGGGGTGGCGGTCACCGACAGCGCCGCCCGGTTCATCGGGTGGCACGCGATCGCGGTGCTGCGGGTCAGCCTCGACCCCAACGAGACCATGCGGGTCTACTTCTACAACCCCAACAACGACAGCGGCCAGGACTGGGGCGACGGGGTGGTGGTCAGCACCGCCGGCCACGGGGAACGCTTCGGGGAGGCGTCGCTGCCGTTCGAGCAGTTCGCCTCGCGGCTCTACATCTTCCACTTCGATCCGCTCGAGCCGGGCACTCCGGCCGCGGTCACCCAGGACGAGCTCGATCGGGTGGTGGGGTACATCCAACGCAGCTGGGGCGCCGACCGGATGGCTACCGTGGAGACGGCGGGTTGACCTCGACCGCCCGAAATAGATTATAACGATTTGATAACGATGCTGAATTGACCGGCGCGCGAACCTTACTCCAGCGTAACCACGATCATGCAGGACGTTTGACCGACGGGGTATCTACCGTGGTCAGAGGCGCTGTTACCCAGGGCACGGGTTACCGATGCGTAGAACTCGCGAGTAACCAATCGGGGTGCCGAACGGACCGGATTCTTATGCCACCCTTAATGAGATGCCGCGCGGTATCCGCCGCCTCCCGGGGCGCAGCGAAGCCGCGCGGGCGGGGGATTCGACGAGGAATCCTCGTGGCCGCGGCGGGCGCCCCAACCGACGCGGCCGCGCCGAGAACCGCCGCCGAGAACCGACGAACCGACACAGCACGAATTTCGCAGCAGGGAGAGACGCAACGTGACGATCTACGAGCATGACCGGATGTCCGCCGACCGGGACGGGGCCTCCGTCAGTACTCATGCTCTGGTTGATCGACTCACCGCCGGCGAGCCGTACGCGGTGGCGTTCGGCGGGCAGGGCAGCGCCTGGCTGGAGACGCTGGAGGAGCTGGTCTCCTCGGCGGGGATCGAAACCGAACTCGCCACCTTGGCCGGCGAGGCCGAACTGCTGCTCGAGCCCGTCGCCCGCGAACTGGTCGTGGTCCGCCCGGTCGGGTTCGAGCCGCTGAGCTGGGTGCGCGCCCTGGCCGCCGACGACCCGGCGCCCGCGGCGAACCACCTGACCTCCGCGGCGGTGTCGGTGCCCGGCGTGCTGCTCACCCAGATCGCGGCGACCCGGGCGCTGGCCCGCCAGGGGCTGGACATGACCGCCACCCCGCCGGTCGCGGTGGCCGGGCACTCCCAGGGCGTGCTGGGGGTGGCGTCGCTGAAAGCCGGCGGCGCCGCCGACGTACAGCTGCTGGCGCTGGCGCAGCTCATCGGCGCCGCGGGCACGCTGGTGGCCCGCCGGCGCGGCATCACCGTCTCCGGTGAGCGCCCGCCGATGGTGTCGGTGGCCAACGTCGACCCGGAACGGATCTTCCAGCTGCTCGAGGAGTTCGCGCAGGACGTGCGCACCGTGCTGCCGCCGGTGCTGTCGATCCGCAACGGCCGGCGCGCCGTGGTCATCACCGGCACCCCCGAACAGCTGTCCCGCTTCGAGCTGTACTGCGAGCAGATCGCCGAGAAGGAAGCCGCCGAGCGGAAGAACAAGATCCGGGGCGGCGCGGTGTTCGCGCCGGTCTTCGAGCCGGTCCAGGTCGAGGTCGGGTTCCACTCGCCGCGCCTGGCCGACGGCATCGAGCTGGTCGGCCGCTGGGCCGAGCAGGTCGGTCTGGACGTGGAGCTGGCGCGGGAGATGACCGAGGCGATCCTGGTCCGCCAGGTCGACTGGGTCGACGAGATCGACGAGCTGCACCGCGCCGGCGCCCGCTGGATCCTCGACCTGGGGCCCGGCGACATCCTGACCCGGCTGACCGCGCCGGTGATCCGCGGCCTGGGCATCGGGGTGGTGCCGGTCGCCACCCGCGGCGGCCAGCGCAACCTGTTCACCGTCGGCGCGGTGCCCGAGGTCGCGCCGCCGTGGTCGAGCTACGCCCCGTCGACGGTGCGCCTGCCCGACGGCCGCATCAAACTCGACACCAAGTTCACCCGGCTCACCGGCCGGTCGCCGATCCTGCTCGCCGGCATGACCCCGACCACCGTCGACGCCAAGATCGTCGCCGCCGCGGCCAACGCCGGGCACTGGTCGGAGCTGGCCGGCGGCGGCCAGGTCACCGAGGAGATCTTCGCCGACCGCATCGAGGAGCTCACCGGGCTGCTCGAGCCCGGCCGCACCGTGCAGTTCAACACCCTGTTCCTCGACCCCTACCTGTGGAAGCTGCAGGTCGGCGGGAAACGGCTGGTGCAGAAGGCGCGGCAGTCCGGCGCCCCGATCGACGGCGTCGTGGTCAGCGCGGGCATCCCCGACCTGGAGGAGGCCGTCGAGCTCATCGACGAACTCAACGAGGTCGGCCTGAGCCACGTGGTGTTCAAGCCGGGCACCGTCGAGCAGATCCGCTCGGTGATCCGCATCGCCGCCGAAGTCCCCACCAAGCCGGTGATCATGCACGTCGAGGGCGGCCGCGCCGGCGGCCACCACTCCTGGGAGGACCTCGACGACCTGCTGCTGACCACCTACTCCGAGCTGCGCTCGCAACCCAACATCACCGTCTGCGTGGGCGGCGGCATCGGCACCCCCGAGCGGGCCGCGGAGTACCTGACCGGCCGCTGGTCGCAGAGCTACGGGTTCCCGTCGATGCCGGTCGACGGCATCCTGGTCGGCACCGCGGCGATGGCCACCAAGGAGGCCACCACCTCCCCGTCGGTCAAGCAGATGCTGGTCGAGACCGCCGGCACCGACCGCTGGATCAGCGCGGGCACCGCCCAGGGCGGCATGGCCTCCAGCCGCAGCCAGCTCGGCGCCGACATCCATGAGATCGACAACGCCGCCTCCCGCTGCGGTCGCCTCCTCGACGAGGTGGCCGGCGACGCCGACGCCGTCGCGGCCCGCCGCGACGAGCTGATCGCGGCGATGGCCCCCACCGCCAAGCCCTACTTCGGCGACGTCGGGGAGATGACCTACGCGCAGTGGCTGCGCCGCTACGTGGAGCTGGCGATCGGCGCCGGCGACTCCACCGCCGACACCGCCTCCCCGGACAGCCCCTGGCTGGCCGACACCTGGCGGGAGCGGTTCGGTTCGATGCTGCAGCGCGCCGAGGCCCGGCTCAACCCGGCCGACCACGGCCCGATCGACACCCTCTTCGCCGACCCGCAGCTGCTGGAACGCCCCGACGAGGCGATCGCGACCCTGCTGGCCCGCTACCCCGACGCCGAGACCGTCGTGCTGCACCCCGCCGACGTGCCGTTCTTCACCCAGCTGTGCAAGACCCCCGGCAAGCCGGTGAACTTCGTGCCGGTCATGGACAAGGACGTGCGGCGCTGGTGGCGCAGCGACTCGCTGTGGCAGGCCCACGACGCCCGCTACACCGCCGACCAGGTGTGCATCATCCCGGGCACCGCCGCGGTCGCGGGCATCACCCGCGTCGACGAGCCGGTCGGGGAACTGCTCGACCGCTTCGAGCAGGCCGCGGTCGACGAACTGTTGGCCACCGACGGCGAACCGCGGCCGGTGCACTCCCGCCGCGCCGGCCGCACCGACGTGGCCGGTCCGCTGGCGGTCGCCCTGGACGCCCCCGACGTGCTGTGGGCCGGGCGCACCGTCGCCAACCCGGTGCACCGCCTCGGCGCCCCCGACGAATGGCAGATCCGCGAGGGCAGCGACAACCGGTCGGCCACCCACCCCTCGACCGGGGCGCGGCTGGAGGTGCAGACCGCCGACGGCGGAACGGACCGGGTCGTGTTGAGCGTGCCGCTGTCGGGCACCTGGATCGAGATCCCGCTGAGCCTGCCGCCGGTCACCGTCGAGGGCGGCACCCCGGTGGTGGCCACCGAGGACGCCGCCACCGCCATGCGCGCCGTGCTGGCGATCGCCGCCGGCGTGGACGGGCCCGACGCGCTGCCCGCGGTCGCCGACGGCGCCGCCACCGTCACCGTCGACTGGGACCCCGAACGGGTCGCCGACCACACCGGGGTCACCGCGGTGTTCGGCGCCCCGCTGGCCGCGGGCCTGACCCCGGTGCCCGACGCGCTGGTGGGCCGCTGCTGGCCCGCGGTGTTCGCGGCGATCGGCGCCGCCGCCACCGACACCGGCTTCCCGGTGGTCGAGGGCCTGCTGTCGCTGGTGCACCTCGACCACGCCGCCCGGCTGGACACCGCGCTGCCCGCGGAGCCCACCGAGCTGACCGTGCGCGCCACCGCAGGCGCGGCCACCGACACCGAGGTGGGCCGGGTCGTGCCGGTCGAGGTCACCGTCACCGCCGCCGACGGCACCGTGGTGGCCACCCTCGCCGAGCGGTTCGCCATCCGCGGGCGCACCGGACCGGCCGAGCTCACCGACCCGGTCCGGGCCGGCGGCGCGGTCTCCGACAACGCCACCGACACCCCGCGGCGGCGCCGCCGCGACGTTGCGGTCACCGCACCCGTGGACATGCGGCCGTTCGCGGTGGTCTCCGGAGACCACAACCCGATCCACACCGACCGCGCCGCCGCGCTGCTGGCCGGCCTGGACTCGCCGATCGTGCACGGCATGTGGCTGTCAGCCGCCGCGCAGCACGCGGTGACCGCCACCGACGGGCAGGCCCGCCCGCCGGCCCGGCTGGTCGGCTGGACCGCGCGATTCCTGGGCATGGTCAAACCCGGCGACGAGGTCGACTTCCGCGTCGAGCGGGTCGGCATCGACCAGGGCGCCGAAGTCATCGAGGTGGCCGCGCGCATCGGCTCGGAGCTGGTGATGGCCGCGACCGCCCGGCTGGCCGCCCCCAAGACCGTCTACGCCTTCCCCGGGCAGGGCATCCAGCACAAGGGGATGGGCATGGAGGTCCGCGCCCGCTCCAAGGCCGCCCGCAAGGTGTGGGACTCCGCGGACAAGTTCACCCGCGAGACCCTGGGCTTCTCGGTGCTGCACGTGGTGCGCGACAACCCGACGTCGCTGATCGCATCCGGCGTGCACTACCAGCACCCCGAGGGCGTGCTGTACCTGACCCAGTTCACCCAGGTCGCGATGGCGACCGTGGCCGCCGCCCAGGTCGCCGAGATGCGCGAGCAGGGCGCCTTCGTCGAGGACGCGATCGCCTGCGGGCACTCCGTGGGCGAGTACACCGCGCTGGCCTGCGTGTCCGGTGTCTACGAGCTGGAAGCGCTGCTGGAGGTGGTGTTCCACCGCGGGTCGAAGATGCACGACATCGTGCCGCGCGACGCGCTGGGCCGGTCCAACTACCGGCTCGCCGCGATCCGGCCGTCGCAGATCGACCTCGACGACGCCGACGTCACCGACTTCGTCGCCGAGATCGCCGAGCGCACCGGCGAATTCCTGCAGATCGTGAACTTCAACTTGCGCGGCTCGCAGTACGCGATCGCCGGCACGGTGCGCGGTCTGGAGGAGCTGGAGGCCGAGGTCGAGCGGCGCCGCGAGCGCACCGGGGGACGCCGGTCGTTCATCATGGTGCCCGGCATCGACGTGCCGTTCCACTCCAAGGTGCTGCGCGTCGGCGTCGATGACTTCCGGCGTTCGCTGGAACGGGTCATGCCCCGCGACAAGGACCCCGACCTGATCATCGGGCGCTACATCCCCAACCTGGTGCCCAAACCGTTCTCGCTGGACCGCGAGTTCATCCAGGAGATCCGCGACCTGGTGCCCGCCGAGCCGCTGGACGAGATCCTGGCCGACTACGACACCTGGCGGAACGAGAAACCGCGCGAGCTGTGCCGCAAGGTGGTCATCGAGTTGCTGGCCTGGCAGTTCGCCAGCCCGGTGCGCTGGATCGAAACCCAGGACCTGCTGTTCATCGAGGAGGCCGCCGGCGGTCTCGGGGTGGAACGCTTCGTCGAGATCGGGGTGAAGTCCGCCCCGACGGTCGCCGGGCTGGCCACCAACACCCTCAAGCTCCCCGAATACGCCCACAGCACCGTGGAGGTGCTCAACTGCGAGCGGGACGCGGGGGTGCTCTTCGCCACCGACACCGACCCCGAACCCGAGGACGACCTCGAACTCGACACCCCCGCCGAACCCGCTGCCGAGGCGGCGCCGGCGGCGGCCGCGCCTGCCGCCCCGGCGGAGCCGGCCGCCCCGTCGGGTGGCCCGCGCCCGGACGATCTGGGCTTCGACGCGGCCGACGCCACCCTGGCGTTGATCGCGCTGTCGGCGAAGATGCGGCTGGACCAGATCGAGCCGCTGGACTCCATCGAGTCGATCACCGACGGGGCGTCCTCGCGACGCAACCAGCTGCTGGTCGACCTCGGCTCGGAGCTGAACCTGGGCGCCATCGACGGCGCCGCCGAGGCCGACCTGGCCGGGCTGCGCAGCCAGGTCACCAAGCTGGCCCGCACCTACAAGCCGTTCGGGCCGGTGCTCTCCGACGCCATCAACGACCAGCTGCGCACCGTGCTCGGGCCGTCCGGCAAGCGGCCGGCCGCGATCGCCGAGCGGGTCAAGAAGACCTGGGAACTCGGCGACGGCTGGGTCAAGCACGTCACCGTCGAGGTGGCGCTCGGCACCCGGGAGGGCAGCAGTGTCCGCGGCGGTGACCTCGGCGGCCTGCACGACGGGGCGCTGGCCGACGCGGCCGCGGTGGACAAGGTCATCGACAGCGCGGTGGCGGCCGTCGCCGCCCGCAACGGGGTGGCCGTGTCGCTGCCGTCGGCCGGCGGTGGCGGCGGCGCCACCGTGGACGCCGCGGCACTCGGCGAGTTCACCGAGCAGATCACCGGCCGCGACGGCGTGCTGGCCTCCGCGGCCCGCCTCGTGCTCGGCCAGCTCGGGCTCGACGAGCCGGCCGGCGCGCCGCCGGCGGCCACCGACGCCGAGCTGATCGACCTGGTCACCGCCGAACTGGGCGCGGACTGGCCGCGGCTGGTGGCGCCGGTGTTCGACGGGCGCAAGGCCGTCGTCTTCGACGACCGCTGGGCCAGCGCCCGCGAGGACCTGGTCAAGCTGTGGCTGGCCGACGACGGGGAGATCGACGCCGATTGGGCCCGCCTCGCCGAGCGCTTCGAGGGCGCGGGCCACACCGTGGCCACCCAGGCCACCTGGTGGCAGGGCAAGGCGCTGGCCGCCGGGCGGCAGGCGCACGCCGCGCTGTACGGCCGCATCGCCGCCGGCGCGGAGAACCCGGGCCGCGGGGTGCACAGCGACGAGGTGGCGGTGGTGACCGGCGCCTCGAAGGGCTCGATCGCCGCGTCGGTGGCCGGTCGGCTGCTCGACGGCGGGGCCACCGTCATCGCCACCACCTCCCGCCTCGACGACGAGCGGCTGGCGTTCTACCGCAACCTCTACCGCGACCACGCCCGGTTCGGGGCGACGCTGTGGGTGGTGCCGGCGAACATGGCCTCCTACAGCGACATCGACGGGCTGATCGACTGGGTCGGCAGCGAGCAGGTGGAGAACCTGGGGCCGGCGTCGATCCACCTCAAGGACGCGCAGACCCCGACGCTGCTGTTCCCGTTCGCCGCGCCGCGGGTGGCCGGTGATCTGTCGGAGGCCGGGTCACGCTCGGAGATGGAGATGAAGGTGCTGCTGTGGGCCGTGCAGCGGCTCATCGGCGGCCTGTCGAAGATCGGCGCCGAGCGCGACATCGCCTCCCGGCTGCACGTGGTGCTGCCCGGCTCGCCCAACCGCGGCATGTTCGGCGGCGACGGCGCCTACGGCGAGGCCAAATCGGCCCTCGACGCGGTGGTGTCCCGCTGGAACGCCGAGTCGTCGTGGGCCGAGCGGGTCAGCCTGGCGCACGCACTCATCGGCTGGACGCGCGGCACCGGGCTGATGGGCCACAACGACGCCATCGTCACCGCCGTCGAGGAAGCCGGGGTGACCACCTACTCCACCGACGAGATGGCCGCGATGCTGGTCGGTCTCTGCGACGTCGAGTCGAAGGTGGCCGCCGCCAGCGCGCCGATCAAGGCCGACCTCACCGGCGGGCTGGCCGAGGTCGACCTGGACATGGCCGAGCTGGCCGCCAAGGCCCGCGAGGAGATGGCGGCCGAGGCTGCAGCCGACGACGAGCCCGCCGAGGGCACCATCGCCGCACTGCCGAGTCCGCCGCGCGGCCACACCCCGGCGCCGCCACCGGCCTGGGACGACCTCGACGTCGACCCGGCCGACCTGGTGGTCATCGTCGGCGGCGCGGAGCTGGGCCCGCTGGGCTCCTCGCGCACCCGTTTCGAGATGGAGGTCGACGACGAACTGTCGGCGGCCGGCGTGCTGGAGTTGGCCTGGACGACGGGGCTGATCCACTGGGAGGACGACCCGACTCCGGGCTGGTATGACAGCGAAACCGGGGAACTGGTCGACGAATCGGAGCTGGTCGAGCGCTACCACGACGCGGTGGTGGAGAAGGTCGGCATCCGCGAGTTCGTCGACGACGGCGCGATCGACCCCGACCACGCCTCGCCGCTGCTGGTCAGCGTCTTCCTCGACAAGGACTTCACGTTCGTGGTGTCCAGCGAGGCCGACGCGCGCGCGTTCGTCGAGTTCGACCCCGAGCACACCGTGGTGCGCCCGGTGCCCGACTCGTCGGACTGGCAGGTCACCCGCAAGGCCGGCACCGAGATCCGGGTCCCGCGCAAGACCAAGCTGTCCCGCACCGTCGGCGCCCAGATCCCGACCGGCTTCGACCCCACGGTGTGGGGCATCAGCGCCGACATGGCGACCTCGATCGACCGGGTGGCGCTGTGGAACATCGTCGCCACCGTCGATGCGTTCCTGTCGGCCGGGTTCACCCCCACCGAGCTGATGCGCTGGGTGCACCCGTCGCTGGTGGCCAGCACGCAGGGCACCGGCATGGGCGGCATGACCTCGATGCAGACCATGTACCACGGCAACCTGCTGGGCCGGAACAAGCCCAACGACATCCTGCAGGAGGTGCTGCCCAACGTGGTGGCCGCCCACGTCGTGCAGTCCTACATCGGCTCCTACGGCGCCATGATCCACCCGGTCGCGGCCTGCGCGACGGCGGCGGTCTCGGTCGAGGAGGGGGTGGACAAGATCCGGCTGGGCAAGGCCGAGCTGGTGGTCACCGGTGGGTTCGACGACCTGACGCTGGAGGCGATCATCGGCTTCGGTGACATGGCGGCCACCGCCGACACCGAGATGATGCGCGCCAAGGGCATCTCCGACGCGAAGTTCTCCCGCGCCAACGACCGGCGCCGGCTGGGCTTCGTCGAAGCGCAGGGCGGCGGGACCATCCTGCTGGCCCGCGGCGACCTGGCCGCCAAGATGGGTCTGCCGGTGTTGGCCGTGGTCGCCTACGCGCAGAGCTTCGGCGACGGGGTGCACACCTCGATCCCGGCGCCGGGGCTGGGGGCGCTGGCCGCCGGCCGCGGCGGACGCGACTCGCTGCTGGCCCGGTCGCTGGCCAAGCTGAAGGTGGGCGCCGACGACATCGCGGTGGTCTCCAAGCACGACACCTCGACGCTGGCCAACGATCCCAACGAGACCGAGTTGCACGAGCGGCTCGCCGACGCGTTGGGCCGCTCCGAGGGCGCGCCGATGTTCGTGATCAGCCAGAAGACCCTCACCGGGCACGCCAAGGGCGGCGCGGCGGTCTTCCAGATCATGGGCCTGTGCCAGATCCTGCGCGACGGGGTGATCCCCCCCAACCGCAGCCTGGACTGTGTGGACGACGAGCTGGCCAGCTCCGACCACTTCGTGTGGGTGCGCGACACCCTGCGGCTGGGCGACAAGCTCCCGCTGAAGGCGGGGCTGGTCACCAGCCTGGGCTTCGGGCACGTGTCGGGCCTGGTGGCGCTGGTGCATCCGCAGGCGTTCGTGGCCGCCCTGGATCCCGCGCAGCGCCGCGACTACCTCGAGCGGGCCGAGGCGCGGGTGGTGGCCGGGCAGCGGCGGCTGGCGTCGGCGATCGCCGGCGGGCCGGCGCTCTACGAACGCCCCCCCAACCGGCGGTTCGACAAGGAGGTCTCGGAGAAGCCGCAGGAGGCCGCGATGCTGATCAACGCGGCCGCCCGGCTCGGCGATGGCGACGTCTACATCCGCTAGCGTTACCGGCTATGAGCGCCGAAACTGACCGCCCGGCAGGAAGAGCCGCGCCATGAGCATCGTCGGAGTCGGTATCGACCTGGTCAACATCCCGGACTTCGCCGACCAGGTCGACCGGCCCGGGACGGTGTTCGCCGAGACGTTCACCCCCGGGGAGCGCCGCGACGCCTCGGACAAGAGTTCCTCCGCGGCGCGGCACCTGGCGGCCCGCTGGGCGGCCAAGGAGGCCGTCATCAAGGCGTGGTCGGGGTCGCGGTTCGCGCAGCGGCCGGTGCTGCCCGAGGGCATCCACCGCGACATCGAGGTGGTCACTGACATGTGGGGCCGCCCGCGGGTGCGGCTCTCCGGTGAGATCGCCCGGCACCTGGCCGACGTCACCATCCACGTCTCGCTGACCCACGAGGACGACACCGCCGCGGCCGTGGCGATCCTGGAGACGTCCTGACCGCCGCGCGGGTGCGACGTTTAGCCTGAACGCGTGAGCGATCTGGTCACCGCGGTCCACGCCGTCCTGCCCTCGGTGCGCCGCGATCTGGAGGCACTGGTGCGCATCGAGTCGGTCTGGGCCGACCCGGAGCGCCGCCCCGAGGTGCACCGCAGTGCCGCTGCGGTCGCAGACCTGTTGAGCGACGCCGGTTTTCCCGACGTGCAGGTGGTCGCCGAAGGGGGAGCACCCGCGGTGATCGCCCGGCATCCGGCGCCGCCCGGCGCGCCCAC
Source organism: Mycobacterium sp. 1274756.6 (assembly GCF_001668625.1). Lineage (GTDB taxonomy): Bacteria > Actinomycetota > Actinomycetes > Mycobacteriales > Mycobacteriaceae > Mycobacterium. The sequence continues at coordinate 12,115 of NZ_LZLJ01000048.1, read as the reverse complement.
GGTGCTGCTCTACGCCCACCATGACGTGCAACCCGAAGGCGACCCCGCGGCGTGGCAGTCCCCGCCGTTCGAGCCCACCGAACGCGACGGCCGCCTCTACGGCCGCGGCACCGCCGACGACAAGGCCGGCATCGCCGTGCACCTGGCCGCGTTCCGCGCCCACGGCGGCGCACCCCCGGTCGGGGTCACCGTCTTCGTCGAGGGTGAGGAGGAGTCCGGCTCGCCGTCGCTGCCGGCGCTGCTGGCCGCGCACCGCGACGCGCTGGCCGCCGACGTCATCGTGCTCGCCGACTCCGACAACTGGAGCGTCGACGTGCCCGCGCTGACCGTCTCGCTGCGCGGCCTGGTCGACTGCGTGGTCGAGGTGGCCACCCTCGACCACGGCCTGCACTCCGGGCTGTGGGGTGGGGTGGTGCCCGACGCGCTCAGTGTGCTGGTGCGGCTGCTGGCCGGCCTGCACGACGACGACGGCAACGTCGCCGTCGCCGGGCTGCACGAGAGCAGCGCACCGGCGGTCGACTACCCGCCCGATCGGGTCCGGGCCGCCGCCGGGCTGCTGGACGGGGTGCAGGAGATCGGCTCCGGCTCGGTGCCGCAACGACTCTGGGCCAAACCGGCGATCACCGTGATCGGCATCGACACCACCTCGGTGGCGGCGGCGTCGAACACCCTGATCCCGTCGGCGCGGGCCAAGATCAGCCTGCGGGTGGCCCCCGGCGGGGACGCCGCCGCGCACCTGGCGGCGCTGCGGACCCATCTGGAAGAGCGGGCGCCGTGGGGCGCGCGGGTGCGGGTGGTGCCCGGAGAGATCGGTCAGCCGTTCGCGGTCGACCCGACCGGGCCGGTCTACGACGCCGCCCGCGCCGCGTTCCGGCAGGCCTGGGGCGCCGAACCGGTCGACATGGGGATGGGTGGATCGATCCCGTTCATCGCCGAGTTCGCCGCGGCGTTCCCCGACGCCACGATCCTGGTGACCGGGGTGGAGGACCCGGCGACCCAGGCGCACAGCGTCAACGAGAGCCTGCACCTCGGGGTGTTGGAACGCGCCGCGACCGCCGAGGCGTTGCTGCTGGAGCGCCTGGGCGCTCGTTAGCTACACCGCCAGATCCCGACGCAGCTTGGCGACGTGGCCGGTGGCCCGCACGTTGTACTGCGCGACGGCGATCTTGCCGGCCTCGTCGACCAGGAACGTCGAGCGGATCACGCCCTGCACGGTCTTGCCGTACATCTTCTTCTCGCCGAACGCGCCCCAGGCGGCCAGCACCGCACGGTCCGGGTCGGACAGCAGCGGAAACGTCAACTGCTCGGCGTCGCGGAACTTGGCCAGCTTCGCCGGCTTGTCCGGTGAGATCCCGACGACGTCGAGACCGGCCTCGTTGAGCTCACCGAGGTTGTCGCGGAAATCGCAGGCCTGCTTGGTGCAGCCGGGCGTCGAGGCCGCCGGATAGAAGTACACGATGACCTTCCGGCCCCGGTAGTCGCTCAGCGACACCGCGTTGCCGTCGGCGTCGGGAAGGCTGAAGTCGGGCGCGGTGTCGCCGGGTTGCAACCGCACGGTGTCGGTCAAGTCGGGCCCTTTCTGCTCGCGGGTTTGCCCACAGCGCCGGAAACGGCGCCGGCTGTTCTAGGGTAGGTCGGACCGTCCCATCAAGCGGAGCAAGCGGAGGTGACCGTGGCGGAGCGTGACCCCGACACCATCAAACAGGACATCGACCGGGCTCGCGATCAGCTGGCGGCCACCGTCGACCTGCTGGCGGAACGGGCCAACCCGCGCCGCCTCGCCGACGATGCGAAGGCCAAGGCGGTGCAGATCGTCAAAACCCCGGCGGTGACGATCTCGCTGGTCGGGGTGGGGGCGCTGACGGTGGTGCTGGTCATCCGCAAGATCCGCAACCGCTGACCGGCGCGGCGACGCACCCCCGGAAAGCCACCCGAATTCAGCGATCCGGCTCGACAGGCTTTATGGTCTAGCTGTGCAAGAGATGAACCGTCGCAACATGATGCTGATGTCCGGTCTCGGGCTGCTGTCCGCCGGCGCCCTGGCCGCCCCCGCCGCGCAGGCCAGCCCCGCGCGGCCGCAGGCCCCCCGCGCGCCGCTGCCCGCGGAACCGGCCGGCGCGGCCCCTGCCCTGCTGTTCTTCGACGAGTTCGACGGGGAGGCGGGTTCGGCCCCTGACCCGGCGAAGTGGTCGGTGGCCACCGCCCGGGAGACCATCAAGAACCCGGTGTTCTGGGACCGCCCGGAGAACATGGGCCAGTACCGCGACGACCGCAACCACGTCTTCGTCGACGGCAACTCCAACCTGGTCATCCGCGCCACCCGCAACGACGACGGCAAATACGTCAGCGGCAAGGTGCAGAGCCCCTGGCGCGGCGGCATCGGCACCACCTGGGAAGCCCGCATCAAGCTCAACTGCCTGACCGCCGGTTGCTGGCCGGCCTGGTGGCTGTCCAACAGCGACGACCCCAAGGTCGGCGGTGAGATCGACCTGATGGAGTGGTACGGCAACGGGGAATGGCCGTCGGGGACCACCGTGCACGCCAACCCGTGGGGCACCTCGTTCGCGACCCACCCGTACCCGGTCGACAGTGACTGGCACACCTGGCGGGTCACCTGGAACGAGCAGGGGCTGTACTTCTGGCAGGACTACGCCCCGGGCAAGAAGCCCTACTTCGAGGTGCCGGCGTTCTCGATCGAGGAGTGGCCGTTCAACAACCCCGGCTACACGATGTTCCCGGTGCTGAACCTGGCGGTGGCCGGGTCCGGGGGCGGGGACCCCGCCGGTGGTGACTACCCGGCCGAGATGCTCGTCGACTGGGTGCGGGTCTTCTGACGGCACGCCGGGGCCGACAGTGATTGTTGTCACTGTCGGCCCCGGCGGCGCGAGGCCCGAACAGCAAAAATCCCCTGCCGCGGCAGGGGATTTCGCTTGTACGCCGTGAAGGGCTCGAACCTTCGACCCGCTGATTAAGAGTCAGCTGCTCTACCAACTGAGCTAACGGCGCAGGCTGTGCGAGAATAACAGGCATTCCGCCACGCCGCGAAATCCGCTGCGCACGGCGCCCCGGCCTCGCGACGACGGTGTCGCTGAAGAGGCGCTCACCCCTCTAGACTAGAGCCCGGGGGAATTCCGATCGGTGTCGCTCACCGCGAGCGTGAAGGGAAAGCACGTCATGGGGCAGGTCGTTTCGGTGGTGCGTTCGCGCCGCGTTCGGTCCTGTTTGGTCACCTTGTTGATGGTTCCGGCCGTGGTGTTCGGTCTGAGTGCCTGCGGGGCCGACTCCGGCCCGGCACCGTTGGAGATCATCGCCGACAAGGGCACCCCCTATGACGACCTGCTGATCCCGAAGCTGACCGCCTCGGTGAATGACGGCGCGGTCGGGGTCGCGGTGGACGCGCCGGTGACCGTCAAGGCCGAGGACGGCGTGCTGGATTCGGTCAGCATGGTCAACGAGTACGGCAAGCAGGTCGACGGCAAGCTCAGCGACGACGGGCTGGCCTGGTCGACCACCGAGCCGCTGGGCTACAACAAGCGCTACACGGTGAAGGCGACCGCGCTCGGGCTGGCGGGGGAGTCGAGCAAGAACCTGAGCTTCCGGACCCACTCGCCGGCGAACCTGGCGATGCCCTACGCGATGCCCAACCGCGGCGAGGTCGTCGGTGTCGGCCAGCCGGTGATCATCCGCTTCGACGAGAACATCGGCGACCGGGTGGCCGCGGAGAAGGCGGTGACGGTCACCACCGAGCCGCCGGTCGAGGGCGCTTTCTACTGGCTGAACAACCGGGAACTGCGTTGGCGTCCGGAGAACTTCTGGAAGCCGGGCACCAAGGTGACGGTGGAGGCCAAGACCTACGGCGTGGACCTCGGTGACGGGGTGTTCGGGCAGGACTCGGCCAGCACCCAGTTCACCGTCGGCGACGAGGTCGTCGCCACCGCCGACGACAAGACCAAGATGATCACCGTGCGCATCAACGGTGAGGTGGCCAAGGTGATGCCGACCTCGATGGGCAAGGACAGTACGCCCACCGACAACGGCACCTACATCATCGGTGACCGGTTCCAGCACCTCGTGATGGACTCCTCGACCTACGGCGTGCCGGTCAACTCCCCGGACGGCTACCGCACCGACGTCAACTGGGCCACCCAGATGTCCTACAGCGGCATCTACGTGCACTCCGCGCCGTGGTCGGTCGGCGCCCAGGGCAACACCAACACCAGCCACGGCTGCCTCAACGTCAGCCCGACCGACGCGCGGTGGTTCTACGACCACTTCAAGCGCGGCGACATCGTCAAGGTGGTCAACACCGTCGGCGGCACCCTGTCGGGCACCGACGGGCTCGGGGACTGGAACATCCCCTGGTCGCAGTGGTCGGCCGGCAACGCCAACGCCTGAGTCCCCCTGAAATCGACGCGCCAGCGGCGAGATAGCGCCGAAAAAGCGGTCTTAGCCCGCTTTGGATGTCGATCTCAGGGAGTACCCGGCGGGCCGGGGCCGGCTAGGCCTGCTCGGCCCGGGCCTCCTCGACCTCGACTTCGTCGACGTCACCGAACTGCTCGCTGTCCGGGGCATCCTTGACCACACTGATCCGGGAGCGGCGCAGCGTGTCTTCGACGCGGCCCTGGATCTCCGCCAGCGCCGTAAGCAGTCCGGCGCGCTCCTCGTGGAGCAGTTTGATGTCGGATTGAGTGCGTTCGGTGATCAGCCGGGCCTCGCTCTCGGCCGCGGTCACCAGGTCGGTGGCCTTGAGTCGCGCGTCTTTCTCCAGGTTCGCGGCGTGCTTCTCGGCCTGCTCCCAGGCCGCCTTGATCTGCTGATCCAGCCGCTTCTGGGCGTCGCGGCGCCATTTCTCGTCGGTCTCGCGGCGGACCCGCGCCGCGTTCTCGGCCTCCTCGATCAACCGGGCACTTTCGGCGTAGGCGGCCTGCAGCACCTCCTCGGCCTCGGTGCGGGCCTCGGTCAGGATCTCCTCACGGCGGGCGGCGGTGACAGCCTGGAACTCGGCGAGAGCGGCGTTGGCGGTGGCGCGGTCCTGGCGGGCCCCCTCGACCTCTTTGCGGGCGGCCTCGATCTCCTCGTTGAGCTTCGTGGTCAACATGGCGGCTTCCTCGCGCGCCATCTCCTTGGTGCGGTGTGCTTCGTCGGAGGCGACCCGCATCATCCGCGCGATCCGGTCCGACATGTTCTCGACCGATTCGATCGGACCCGAGAGGCGCTCGACCTCCTCACGCAATTGCGTGACCTCGCCCGCGAGGCGGTCGCGCTCCGCGTCGCCGGTGAGGGCGGACTGATGGGCCTGGTTCATCTGGTCACGCAGCGAATCGATTTCGTTGTGCAGCCGCTGGATGTAGTCGGTCACTTCGGCGCGGTCGAAGCCACGCATCTGGACCTGAAACTCCGGGATTCGTGCTGGCACGGGCGTTCTCCTGGTTTAGTTGACGTGATCGGGATATCAAGCGCCGCCGGGTAACCGGCGATCACCGCCGGGCGGATGGCTTGGTGCGGCGGGTCGGGCAGACTTTGCGTCGCCCCGGCGCTGGGAGCGGGCGAAGGAGGCGACGTTGACCACCGGAGAAACCGTGCCGGCTCCGCCGGATCCGCCGCCGGCGAACTCCAGCATGCTGAAGCGGTCGTAGAACGCCCGAATCTGGGTGACGATATCCTCCCGGATCCGGTTGAGTTCGGCCAGCTTGGCCTCGGCTTCCGCGATATGGCTGTCGATGTCGCGTTGAACGTCTTTCAGCGTCTTTTCGGCGCGAGCCTCCGCGTTGCGCATCAGTTCGGCGGACTCCCGGGCGACCTCGTCTCGAGTCCGGGTCGTTTCGGCTTCGAACTGTTTGGTCTTCGCTTCCAACGTGGCCCGCATCTCGGTCACCGATTGGTGTTCCCGTTTGGCTTCGGCGGCGAGTTTGGCCGCTTCGTCGCGGTCCTTTTCGGCCGACCGGTGTGCGCGCGCCGTCTCCTCGGCGAGGGCGGTGGCGTCCTCACGAAGTTTGGTCGCCGTCTGGCGGGCATCGGCGACGATCGCCTCGGCTTCCTCGGTTGCCGCCCGCAGGATGGTGGACAGGCGGTCTTTCATGTCGTTGATGTCGGACGGAATCCGGCCGGCCACCTCGCCGTAGCGCGCTGTCGTCGACTTCAACTCCGCATGCGACCGGCTCAGCTGCTCGCCGAGGGCATCGAGCCGCCAGCTCGCGGACGAACTGGGCGGCCGCATAGCGCCGACCGGCTCGATGGCGGCGTGGTGTTCGTCGGATTCGGTCGCCGTCTCACCGTCACTCGGCCGGCTCGCGGCACGGTCGTCCTCGGATCTCGCCGGGCCGGCTTCGGGGATTACGTCGCATTCGGGGTCGACGCTGTCGTCGGCGGGAAGGGTCATGCCGCAAAGATTTCACTCGACGCCATGCAGGGCGACCCTACCGTAAGTGCGGGGCGCCACCGGAGCCCACCCGGTAGGGGCCCGACCCGCGGCCGCCGCAACCGCCGACGGCGAAATTTGGGGTGGCTGACGGGACTCGAACCCGCGACACCCAGGATCACAACCTGGTGCTCTACCAACTGAACTACAGCCACCATCGCTGCCGACCGGCTGGTGGCAGCCCCCCGATACTAGCCGCTGAGGTTCTCGGAGGCCGAATCGGTGTGGTCGGCGGCACCCAACTCGGTCGCCACCGCGGCGATCTCGCTGGTCGACGGGCCCGGCGGCGCGACGAACGCGGTGCGCCGGTAATACTGCAGCTCGCGAATCGACTCGTGGATGTCGGCCAGCGCCCGATGCGCCAGCCCCTTGGCTGGCTGACCGAAATAAATCCGCGGGTACCAGCGCCGGCAGAGCTCCTTGATCGAGCTCACATCGATCATCCGGTAGTGCAGGAAGGCGTCCAGGGCGGGCATGTCGCGGGCGATGAACCCGCGGTCGGTGGCGATCGAGTTACCGGCCAGCGGCGCGGTCTTGGCCTGCTTGACGTGCCGGCGCAGGTAGTCGAGCACCATCGTCTCGGCGGCCGGCACGTCGACGGTGGCGGCCCGCACCTCCTCGATCAGCCCGGACCGGGTGTGCATCTCGGTGACCACGTCGATCATCGAATCCAGGGCAGCGTCGTCGGCGTGGATCACGATGTCGATACCGTCGTCCACCGGGGTCAGGTCCCCGTCGGTGACCACGACCGCGATCTCGATCAGCTTGTCCGAGCTGAGATCGAGCCCGGTCATCTCGCAGTCGATCCACACCAGCTCATCGCGCACAGCACTCACAGTAGGCCCACGTTAGCCGCTGGCTGCCGCGCCCGGTCAGCGGCCAAGTAATCTGAGCAGCTGAACGTGGGGCGCCGTCGGCGCCGACGCGCGACAACCCCACCTCCGTCATTCGAGCGACAGCTAAGGACACGCGGTTCTATGAGCACGAAATCGGCAGAGAACCCTGCCCAGCAGATCGCTGCCGGCTACCAGGTGGGCGGGCAGGCACTGGAGTTGGGCACCGTCGTCGTCGACGGCACTGTCGACCCGCAGGCGCCGGTCCGCATCCCGCTGGCGACGGTCAACCGGCACGGCCTGATCGCCGGCGCCACCGGCACCGGCAAGACCAAGACTCTGCAGGTCCTCGCCGAGCAGCTCTCCGCCGCCGGGGTGCCGGTGCTGATGGCCGACGTCAAAGGCGACCTGTCCGGGCTGGCGCGCCCCGGGACGCGCAACGACAAGATCACCGAACGCAACGACGACACCGGCGACTCCTGGGAGCCCACCGCCTACCCGGTGGAGTTCTTGTCGCTGGGCACCGACGGGATCGGCGTGCCGGTGCGCGCGACGATCTCCAGCTTCGGGCCGATCCTGCTGTCGAAGGTGCTGGGACTCAACGCCACCCAGGAGTCGACGCTCGGGCTGATCTTCCACTGGGCCGACCAGCAGGGCCTGGCGCTGCTGGACCTGAAGGACCTGCGCGCGGTGATCACCCACCTCACCAGCGACGAGGGCAAAGCCGACCTCAAGGCACTCGGCGCGGTATCCACAGCCACCGCCGGAGTGATCCTGCGGGCGCTGATCAACCTCGAAGCCGAAGGCGCCGACACGTTCTTCGGGGAACCCGAGCTCGACCCCGAAGACCTGCTGCGCGTCGACGAACAGGGCCGCGGGGTGATCACCCTGCTCGAACTCGGCGACCAGGCCGCCCGCCCGGTGCTGTTCTCCACCTTCCTGATGTGGGTGCTCGCCGACCTATTCACCTTGCTGCCCGAGGTCGGCGACATCGACAAGCCCAAGCTGGTCTTCTTCTTCGACGAAGCGCACCTGTTGTTCAGCGACGCCTCCAAGGCCTTCCTCGACCAGGTGGAGCAGACCGTCAAACTGATCCGCTCCAAGGGAGTGGGCGTGTTCTTCTGCACTCAGCTGCCCACCGATGTGCCCAATGCGGTGCTGTCCCAGCTCGGCGCGCGGGTGCAGCACGCGCTGCGCGCCTTCACCCCCGACGACCAGAAGGCGCTCACCAAAACGGTGCGCACCTACCCGAAGACCAAGGTCTACGACCTGGAATCGGCGCTGACCTCACTGGGTATCGGCGAGGCGGTGATCACGGTGCTCTCCGAGCGCGGCGCGCCCACCCCGGTGGCCTGGACGCGGCTGCGGGCCCCGCGCTCGCTGATGGACGCCATCGGCGCCGAAGCGATCCGCACCGCCGCCCGGGGCAGCTCCCTGTACGCCAAATACGGTGAGAGCATCGACCGGGAATCGGCCTACGAGATCTTGAAAGGCAAACTGGGCCAAGACGAGTCGGTCGGCGACGAGCGGACGCCCGGGGAACCGAAGAAGCTCGGCTGGTGGAAACGCTTCCTGCAGTGGTGGAAAGAGCTGCTCAGCAGCCCCGCCGCGAAGAGTTTCGCCCGCTCGGCCGGCACCGCGGCCGGACGGGAGATCACCCGCGGCATGATGGGCACCGGCAAGCGCAGGCGTTAGCTCAGTCGCCGCCCAACTTCTTATAGAAGCTGCCCACGATCGGCGCGACGATCGCGCGCGGGGCGTACTGGCTGGCCACCGACATCGCCTTGGACGTCACCCCGGGTACGACGCGCATCTTGTTGCGCTCCAAGGCATCCAGGGACAGTTTCGCGGTGTGCTCCACCGAGATCCACAGGAAGTCCGGGACCAGCTTGTCCACCAGGGACGCCTCGGTGGGGTCCGGGGCCTCGGCGCGCACCGGGCCGGGCGCCAGCAAGGTGACGTGCACCCCGGATCGGCGCAGCTCACCGCGCAGCGATTCGCTGAACGTGTTGGCGAACGCCTTGGTCGCCGCGTAGGTGGCGTTGTTGGGGATCGGCGAGTTGCCCGCCGCCGAACCGGAGATCAGGATCCCACCGGCGCTGCGCTCGATCATCCCGGGCAGCACCGCCAGCACCAGGTCGTGCACCGCGACCGCGTTGAGCTGGACCTGGTCGCGCTCCTCGACCGGATCCTGCTTGGCCACCGGACCGAAGGTCGCGGTGCCGGCATTGGCGCACAGGATCGAGATGTTGCGGCCGGCGAGTTCCTCGACGAAGGGCGCGCGGGCGGCGGGGTCGGCCAGATCGACCGGGCGCACCTCGACCTGCACGCCGTATCGTTCGGTCAGGCGGGCGGCCAGCGCGGCCAGCACCTCACCGCGCCGGGCGGTGACGATCAGATGGTGACCGCGGGCGGCCAATTCGGTGGCCAGCGCTTCGCCGATGCCTTGGGAGGCGCCGGTGACCACGGCGCGGGCGTCGGGGCTGGGAACGGGAACGGGCATGCGCCAATCGTAGACAGCGTTTAAAGTCCCCAGCGTGGGCAGCCCGGGATCACGGCCAGACCGCCCGGGCGGGTCTCGGACGTTGGGCGGCGTGCTGCGCTCGCGGGTACTGGCCTGGATGGTCTGGGACTGCGGTGCCGCCGGGCTCAACGCGATCGTGGTCACCTTCGTCTTCTCCGTGTACCTGACCGGCACCGTGGGGGCGGTCAGCCCCGGATCCACCGCGTCGGCCAGTTGGCTGGGCCGCGCCATGGCCATCGGCGGGGTGTCGGTCGCGCTGCTGGCGCCACTGATCGGGGTGTGGGTCGAGGCCCCGCAACGGCGCCGGCCCGCGCTGGCGGTGCTCACCGGCCTGGCCGCCGCGCTGACCTGCGCGATGAGCCTGATCCGCGACGATCCGGGGTATCTGGTGCCGGGGCTGGCGCTGCTGGCCATGACCGCGGCGTGCGTGGACCTGGCCGGGGTGCCCTACAACGCGATGCTGCGGCAGGTCTCCACACCGCGTACCGCCGGCCGGGTCTCCGGGTTCGGGTGGGCCGCCGGCTACGCCGGTGCGGTGGTGCTGATGCTGGTGGTCTACCTGGGGTTCTTCGCCGGTAGCGGGGACACCCGCGGGCTACTCCGGCTGTCGCCGCACGACGGGCACAACGTGCGGTTGGCGATGCTGTTGGCGGCCGGCTGGCTGGTGGTGTTCGCGCTGCCGTTGCTGGCGGGCCGGCACTGGTCGGATGGCCCAGCGGTGCCGACCCGCCGCTACGGGCTGTTGGGCGGCTACCGCAAACTGTGGTCGGATCTGCGCGGGGAGTGGCGACGCGACCGCAACCTGGTCTATTTCCTGGTGGCCAGCGCGATCTACCGGGACGGGCTGGTCGGGGTGTTCGCCTTCGGCGCGGTGCTCGGCGTCAACGTCTACGGCCTGTCCTCGGCCGACGTCCTGCTCTTCGGCGGGGCTGCGGCGGTGGTGGCGGCCATCGGCGCGGTGCTCGGCGGTCTGCTCGACGACCGGCTGGGCTCCAAACCCATCATCGTCGGGTCGCTGGCGGTGCTGATCGCGGTGGGGATCGCGCTGCTGGCACTCTCCGGTCCGGTGGCGTTCTGGGCGTGCGGGCTGGTGCTGTGCCTGTTCATCGGGCCGGCCCAATCAGCCTCGCGCACACTGCTGTTGCGCATGGCGCCCGACGGCATGGAGGGCGTCGCGTTCGGCCTCTACACGATGACCGGGCGGGCCGTGACCTTCCTGGCGCCGTGGCTGTTCTCGGTGTTCGTCGACGTCTTCCACGCCGATCGCGCCGGCCTGGCCGGGTTGTGTCTGGTGCTCGGGGCGGGCCTGGCCGGGCTCGTCGGGGTGCGGGCCCCGTCGGGTCGGATCAGCCGGTGTTCGCGCAGATCGTGACGAACGCTCCGCTGCGCTGCTGCACCTGGGCGCCGTCGACGGTGAGGGTGCAGGTCGCCTCGTTGCCCGCGGTGATGATGGTCACCATGGCGGTCTCGGCGGTCGCGGAGTCGAGGTCGACCTCGGTGCTCCACGGCAGCGTCACGCTGAACTCGGTGCGCAGCACTCCGCCGGCGCCGACGTAGGCGATGCTGATCGCCCGGCCCTCACCGCTGACCTGGTAGCCCACGGTCGAGGTGGCTCCCGGAGCGGTGGTCGGCGGGGCGGTCGGTGAGGCCGAGGCCCGGTTGATGGCCCACGCCGCGTTCGGGTTGCTCAACTCCACGCCGCATAGCATGAAGGCCCCCGGCGGCCGGGCCTGCGGCGACCAGTCCGCCCGGTCGCTGATGCGGGCGATGACTCTGGCCGCGCTGCGCAGCACCGACGCTCTCCGAGGCTGATCCCCGACCGCGCGGGTACTCTGCCCCCCATGAGGTGGGCATGACCGATCCACGTTGGGGCGACGACGACGCCTGGGCCCGGCGCTCGCCGTACGGGTCCGAACCGACCCCCGCCGACTACCCGCTCTACCCGGACCCGGCGTACGCCGGCCAGCACTACCCCTACGGCGGCGGGTATCCGCCGCCGGGGCCCGACCCGACCCGCCAGCTGCCCCGCCACGAGCCCGAACAGCCGGCTTCGTCCGGGCCGCCGCCGCCCGAGCCGCCTCGGTCCTCCCGCGGCCTGTGGCTGCTGGCCGGGGCCGCGATCCTGCTGGTGGTGGCGTTGGTGATCGCGGTGCTGATCAGCAACGACTCCCGCTCCGACCGGTCGGGACCGCCGACGGCCGCCCCGACACTGACCCCGTCGCCGCGCCTGCCCGCGCCCCCGCCGCCCCAGCGGCCCCGCACGCCGTCGAGCAGCCGGGTGCTGATCCCGACCAGCAACTCCACCAGCAGCGCTTCCTTGTTCGGGAAATGCCGGTAGAT
>NZ_LZLJ01000047.1 GCF_001668625.1 Mycobacterium sp. 1274756.6 | reverse complement strand
CAGTCCTCGAAGTACAACTCGGTGGTCGGCGAGCCCTTGATGCCCAGCTTCTTCTCCTTGGGCCCCACCGTGAAACCCTCGTCGTCCTTGTGCACCACGAACGCCGAGATCCCGTTGGCGCCCTTGTCCGGTTCGGTCACCACCATCACCGTGTACCAGGTCGACTTGCCGCCGTTGGTGATCCACGCCTTGGTGCCGTTGAGGACCCAGTCGTCCCCGTCGGGCACCGCCCGGGTGCGCATCGCCACCGCGTCACTGCCGGACTCGCGCTCCGACAGCGCGTAGGAGGCCATCGTCTCCCCCGCCGCCAGGCCCGGCAGCACCTTCTGCTTGAGGTCCTCCGAGCCGGCCAGGATCAGCCCCATGGTGCCCAGCTTGTTCACCGCCGGGATCAGCGAGGAGGAGGCGCACACCCGCGCCACTTCCTCGATGACGATGCAGGTGGCCACCGAGTCCGCCCCCTGCCCGCCGTACTCCTCGGGCACGTGCACCGCGTTGAACCCCGAGGAGTTCAGCGCCGTCAGCGCCTCCTCGGGGAATCGGGACTGCTCGTCGACCTCGGCGGCATACGGGGCGATCTCCTTCTCCGCCAGCGCCCGGATCGCCGCCCGCAGCTC
>NZ_LZLJ01000046.1 GCF_001668625.1 Mycobacterium sp. 1274756.6 | reverse complement strand
CGCCAAGAAGGAGGCCGAGGCCGAATCCGCGCGCGGCGGCGCCGAGGCCGCGGAGAAGCGTCAGCAAGCCAACCAGTAGCAATGAACCGGTGGGCGGGGCCGAACGGCCTCGCCCACCGAGTGCTGGGGTGCTCACGTGTGCGTTAGAATTGACCCCGGCGTTCAGCAGCAGCGCCGTTCAGCTTTCACCCGTTGATTCTTTGCGAAGAAGTAGGTGTCCGTTGGTCGGCGACCTTGATGCTCCGTTCCCCCGCCAGTCGGCGACGGCTGAAACCGGTGGGGCGGAACCCGACGACGGCCTCAACCCGATGGAGCTCTTCCTCGGCGAGGGCGACCCGCAGCGGGTGGGCCGATTCCAGTACTTTCTGTCCGACCAGCGCTGGGTCTGGTCGGACACCGTCGCCCGGATGCACGGCTACGAGCCGGGCGCGGTGACCCCGACCACCGAGTTGCTGCTGCAGCACAAGCACCCCGACGACCGTCCCGAAGTCGCCGCCGTGCTGGGCCGGGTCCAGGCCGGCGAGCCGTTCAGCAGCCGCCACCGCATCATCGACCTCGAAGGACGCACCCGCTGGGTGATCGTCGTAGGCGACTACATGGTCGGTGAGGACGGCGCCACGGTGATCGGCACCGCCGGGTTCTACGTCGACGTCACCGACACGCTGCAGTCCGACGTCACCACGGTGGTCTCCGAGGTCACCGAATCCCGCGCGGTGATCGAGCAGGCCAAGGGCGTGTTGATGGCCGCCCACGGCATCTCCGCCGAGCGGGCGTTCGACATCCTGGTGTGGCGCTCCCAGGAGACCAACATCAAGGTGCGCGACTTCGCGACGCGGTTCGTGGCGGCGGTGACCGGCCGGATGTCCCCGGACGCGGTCAGCCGGATCGACCACGCCCTGCTCACCCTCAGCTGAAACACCGCGGCCGGTAGCGTCCGGTTGCCGTCCGCCCCCGGCGGGTATCCGCCAACTATGAGCCGCGACTCGACCGTGGACGACACCCGCCGGATCGTCGCCGTGGGGGCTTCGGCCGGGGGCGTTGCGGCGCTGAGCAGGTTCGTCGCCGGGCTGCCCGCCGACCTGCCGCACCCGGTGCTGGTGGCGCTGCACCTGCCCGTCGGGGCGTCCAGTGTGCTGGCCCGCGTCCTGGATCGGCGCGGCCGACTGCCGGCCCGCACCGCCGCCGACATCGGCGAGCTGCTCGCTCGGCTGCCCGCTCCCGCCCCGGCCGAGCACGCGATCACCGTGCTCGGCAATCGACTGTCCGACGCGGCCCGGCGGCCGGAGCAGCGTCATGCGTGATCGGGTCAGCCCGATGCAGGTGGACCGCGGCACCGTCGAAGGGGCCTGCCTGCTGACCGTGCGCGGCCTGCTCGACGGCACCACCTATCTCACCGTGCGTGACGCGGTGATCAAGGCCGCCCTCGACGAGCCGGTCGCCGTGCTGGTCGACGTCGACGCGCTGGCGGTGCCCGCGCCGTCGGCCTGGGTGGTGTTCACCAGCGCCCGCTGGCATGTCAGCCACTGGCCCGATGTGCCGATCATGCTGATCTGCCGGCGCCCGGCCGTGGCCGCCACCATCGCCGCCAACGGCGTGGTCCGCTACGTGCCGGTGCATCCCAGCGCCGACACCGCGTTGCGCTCGCTGGTCGACCTCCGGCCCGCGCTGCGCCGGCGCACCAAGGCAACCCTGCCGGCGTCAACGGTCGCGCTGCACCGCTCGCGCGCACTGGTCGCCGAATGGCTGACCGGGTGGGCGCAGGAGGACCTGGTCCCCGCGGCCAAGATCGTCGTGGACGTCTTGGTGGAGAACGTGCTGGCCCACACCGACAGCCGACCGGTGGTGGTCGCTGAATCCGACGGCGAGACGGTCACCATCGCCGTGCAGGACCACGCCGTCGCCCCGGCGGTCCGCCGCGAGCCCCCGGCCGGCACCAAACAATGCATCTCCGGACTGGGGGTGGTCGCCGCGCTGTCCCGGGCCTGGGGCAGCACCCCCACCGGCTCGGGCAAGACGGTGTGGGCGGTCATCGGCCCTGACGGCGACTCCGCCGACGGGTAGGGCCTTTTCCTCGGCAGACGGTCGGCGGACAGGGCGAGATCGACGAGCACACGGACGAGGCGTCCGAGGCGTTGCTGCGGTACATACGTGACTCGCGCGGCGCGGATTTCACCGGCTACAAACGCGCCTCGCTGATGCACCGGGCGCGGCACCGCATGAGCCGGATCGGCCCCGACTCGTTGGAGAACTATCTGGATGTGCTGCACGCCAACTCCGATGAATTCGCCGCGCTGTTCGACACCATCCTGATCAACGTCACCCGAGGCTCTTCTGCGACCTCGACTCCGGGCCGCCCGACCACCGTGCGCGTTAGCTGCACCGGTATCCCCTTGGTTCGCCCCGACACTGCCGTCCAGGTTACGCGCCGTGGCGGCGGGGTACGCAGTCCCCACAGACCGATGCGCCCGGCCGCGAGCCGGGCGAGAACAGGGGGCCGATGATGGAACGGGAAAGCGCCAAACACGGGCCGCCCGAGGACGACGCGCTCAAAAAGGAGCTACAGGGCACCCTCCAGAGCAATCGGCCGAGCCGGGTCGAGGAGTGGCGGGATCCCGAACCGCCGGCCGACGACGACCCGGATGTGCCCACCGCCGGCCCGGCTGCAGGAGGCTCCTGATGGGCTTTCCCGAGCAGCAGCAACGCCCGCCCGGATCGCAGGCCCGGATGGACCCGGCGCCCGACTGCGGCGAGGACAGCTACCGCGGGTCGGGGCGACTCGCCGGCAAACGGGCGATCATCA
This sequence comes from Mycobacterium sp. 1274756.6, assembly GCF_001668625.1. Taxonomy (GTDB): domain Bacteria; phylum Actinomycetota; class Actinomycetes; order Mycobacteriales; family Mycobacteriaceae; genus Mycobacterium. The sequence continues at coordinate 12,174 of NZ_LZLJ01000046.1, read as the reverse complement.
CCGGCGGGGACAGCGGCATCGGCCGCGCGGTGGCGATCGCGTTCGCCCGGGAAGGCGCCGACGTGCTGATCGCCTACCTGGAGGAAGACCACGACGCCCGCGCGGTCGCCGACCTCGTGGAACAGGCCGGGCGCCGCTGTGTGCTGGTCCGCGGGGACCTCTCCGATCCGGCGCACTGCCGTCACGTCGTCGAGCGGGCGGTCAGCGACCTCGGTGGCATCGAAGTGCTGGTGAGCAACGCCGCCTACCAGATGACCCACGAGACGTTGACGGAGATCAGCGACCGGGAGTGGGACTACACGTTCAGCCTCAACGTCGGCGCCTACTTCTCGCTGGTCAAAGCGGCGCTGCCGCACCTGGGGCCGGGCGCGTCGATCATCGGCAGTTCCTCGGTCAACTCCGACGCCCCGAACCCGACGCTGGCGCCGTATGCGGCGACCAAGGCCGCGATCGCGAACTTCTCGGCCAGCCTGGCTCAGCTGCTCGGCCCGCAGGGCATCCGGGTCAACAGCGTGGCGCCGGGCCCGATCTGGACTCCGCTGATCCCAGCCACCCTGCCCGCCGAGGCGGTGGCGACGTTCGGTGACAACGTGCCGCTGGGCCGCGCCGGCCAGCCCGCGGAGCTGGCGCCGGTGTATGTGCTGCTGGCGTCCGACGAGGCCAGCTATGTCTCCGGCGCCCGGGTCGCGGTCACCGGCGGCCGGCCGATCCTGTAGCCCGGTTGCGTTCAGCCGGACTCCGCCGAGGTGGTCGCCGAAACCGATTGGGCGCCTGAGTGGTTCGTGCTGCGCAGCGGACGGTACATCAGGGTGCGGTCGGTGACCCGGCGGTAGACGCGCAGCGTGTCGTCGGTGATGCGGTCCCAGGCGTAGCGGGCCCGGGCCCGGTCCCGGCCGGACGCCCCGAGGCTGTCCCGCAGGAACGCGTCCCGCAGGATCGCGTTGATCGCCCCGGCGCAATCGCGGGGCTTCTTCGGCGAGACCAGCAGCCCGGTGATGTCGTGGACCACGGTGTCGAGCATGCCGCCGACCGCGGTCGCCACCACCGGCACGCCGCAGGCCATCGCCTCCAGCGGCACGATCCCGAACGGCTCATACCAGGGGGTGCAGGCCACGACGTCGGCCGACCGCAGCAGCGCCGGCATGTCCTCGTGGGCGACCGCGCCGAGCAGCCGCACCCGGTCTCCCACCCCGAGGTCGTCGGCCAGCCGACGCAGCCGGCAAGCCTCGGCGTCGTCCGGCAGGTCGGCGGCGGCGGGCCCGCCGGCGATCACCAGCTCCGCGCCGGGGATCGCGGGCAGCGCCTCGATGAGCGTGCCGAAGCCCTTGCGCGGCACGAACCGGCCGACCGAGACGATGCGGCGCCGCTCGGAGCGCTCCGCGCACGGCCCCTGCGGTGAGAACAGGTCCAGATCTACGCCGCACGGCACCACCGAGATCCGGGTGCGGTCGCGGCCCAGCCGCCGCAGCTCGAATACCTCGTCGGTGCAGCTGGCGGTGACCCAGGTGGCCTCCCGCGCGATCAGGGTCTCCAGCCGCAGCCGGTCCGGCGGGCTGGTGTCGTCGGCGCCCTGGTGGCGCTGTTTGACCACACCGAGGGCGTGGAAGGTCTGCACCGCCGGGATGCGGTGGCGGCGCGCCGCCAGCTGGGTGGCGATGCCCGACATCCAGAAATGCGCGTGCGCCACGTCGGGGCGTTCATGGGTCCATTCGGCGTCCAGGCGCCGGCCGAACTGCCCCATGTACTGCAACAGCTCGTCCTTGGGCAACGGCTCGGGCGGCCCGGCGTCGACGTGGACCACCGTGTAGCCGTCCGGGGTCGTCACCCGCTCCGGCAGGTCGGGGTCGTCCCGCCGGGTGAACACCTCCACCTGGTGGCCCTGCCGGGCCAGACCCGCCGACAGGGCCGCCACGTGGACGTTCTGTCCGCCGGCGTCCGCTCCGCCGAGCGCGGCCGCCAGCGGGCTGGCGTGTTCGGACACCATCGCGATTTTCATGGCGTCGCTCTCCTCACTTTGTCGTTCGAGGCCGGTGGGCGGGTCACGCGCACTGTGCCTCGATCAGGTGGTCCCAGTCGTGTAGGAACCGGTCCAGCCCGAACTGCTTGCGCGCGAACTCGCGGGCCGCCGCACCGGTGGCCCGGGCGTGCTCGGGGTCGGCGACGAACTCGGCCAGCGCGCGCCCCAGCACGGCCGGGTCGGCGCTGACCACGCCGGCCTCAGCGGGGACGACCAGCGGCGCCATGGTGGCGGCGACCGCCACTACCGGCATGCCCAGGTACATCGCCTCCAGCAGCGACAGGCCCAGCGAGGTCCAGCGGGCGGTGTGCAGGTAGACCCGCCGTCGCGCCAGCTCGGCCCAGAGCGCCGGCCCGGGCCGGTCGCCGTGGCCGACCACGCCGGGTCGCTGCCGGCCCGGCCGGTTCAGTTCCTCGGTGCCCATCCCCCACACGTCGATGGGGGCATAGCCGCTCAGTTCGGCCAACAGGTCGGTGCCCACGGTGCGGCCGCGGCGGACCGGCTCGTTGATCGCGGCGCCGGCGGCGGGGAGCTCCCCGCTGTACAGCGGACCCGGGTCGGCGATGCCGTGGGTGATCACCGTCGTCGGCGCCCGGCCGTTGTCCCACATCAGCCGGTTGAAGTCGGTCACGTGGACCACCGGGATGTCGGTGCGGTCGGCGACCGGGTGGGTGCTGTCCACCGCGTACGGGCGGGGGGTGTTGTGCTCGACGTAGATCGCCGGGAGGTCGACGCCCGGGCGCCGGCCCAGCCAGCTTTCGACCAGTCGCGCCTCGTGCGGCCGCTGCAACACCACCAGGTCGACGTCGGTGGCGCGTAACTCGGCGGGCGTGGCCTCGGCTGCGTGCGGCCAGTCCCGGCCGCACAGTCCGCGCCCGTCGGTGTCGCGGTCGTCGTTGACCGGGATCAGGTAGCGGTGCCCGCCGGCGACGAAGGCCTGCGTCCACGCGCCGTGGACATGCCACAGCAAAATCGTGCGCAGCCGAGGCTGCCGATTCCGCGTTCGCATAGGCAGTCGATACCCCGAGAAGTGGTCCCTAAACGCCGTCGGGAGAACCCGCGCGTAGCGGGCAAAACCTCGGCAGGTTAGGGGTTTTCCGGTGCGCGGCGGCGGGGGCGCCGGCTCCGCCCCGGGAGCTTGCGCCCGACCTTGACCGCCCGCCAGCGAAGCGCTTCTTTCGTGGGGCAGCGTGACTGGACGCTCGATAAGGGTTTGTTGAGAACCGCCGGGAGCCGTTACCGAACCGTTGTCAAACGTCGGCTACTGGAGTAACGTCGCCCACAGGTTGAGTTCACAGCCACCCGGAAACGCGTCGGGGACGCACGGGGAGGTGGAACTCCCCGGGTTTTTCGTTAAAACGGCTCCTCGACGCGATCCAACAGGAACGAATATGTCGACTGATGGAGCGATGGACATGACTGTGACGCGCATTGCGAGCCCTACCGGGCCGCTCCCCGCAACAGCGATCGATTTCCCGGCCACGGCCTGGGAGAACCACACTGCCCAGTTCGAGGCGCGTTGGGGCGCCGGCGGATTGGTGCTCGTGGTGCGCGGCGAGATCGACGCCGCCAACGCCGACCACCTCGTGGAGTGCGTGCGTCAATGCACGCCGCACTGCCAGTGGCTGGTGCTCGATCTCGGTGACCTGGAGTTCATGGGAACCGCCGGATTCGCCGCACTGCAGCACATCGAGGACCTCGCGGACGGTGAGATGCAGTGGACGATGGTGCCCAGCGCGGCGGTCTCCCGCCTGCTGGGCATCTGCGACCCGGAGACCGCCCTGCCCACGTCGGCGACCATGACCGAGGCGCTGGGGTTCGTGGAGGAGACCCGGGTGCTGCGACTGCTGGGCTGAGGCCCGACTATTGGGGGAAGGCGCTGGGGCGAAGCGGTCAAGGCTTCGCCCCAGCGCTTTATCTTTGCCTCTGTCTCTGCTTTCGTCTTTGCCGGGAAGAGTTCGTTGCCGGACGGCCTCTTCGCCGGACTCCCTCAGGGCATCTGGTCACGCAACCGGGCCAACGATTTGGCCAGCAGCCGCGAGACGTGCATCTGGGAGACCCCGATCCGTTCGGCGATCTGGGTCTGGGTCATCGACTCGAAGAACCGCAGTATCAACACCGTTCGCTCTCGATCCGGCAGCGCCGCCAGCAGGGGCCGCAGCGTCTCCCGGTTCTCGATGCGCTCCATCCCGGCGTCCACCGACCCCAGCGTGTCGGCGATCGCCCGGACATCGTCCTCGCCGCCGCTGCTGCTGCCGCTGTCGATCGACAAGGTGTTGTAGGAGCTGCCGGCGACCAAGCCCTCGACCACTTCGCCGCGGCTGACCTCCATCTCGGCGGCCAACTCCGACGGCGTGGGGGCGCGGCCGAGGCGCTGCGACAGCTCCGCGGTGGCGGAGCCGAGGCGCAGGTGCATCTCCTTGAGCCGCCGCGGCACCTTGACCGACCAGCTGTTGTCCCGGAAGTGGCGGCGGACCTCGCCCATGATCGTGGGCACCGCGAACGACACGAAATCCGAGCCGGTGTCGACGTCGAACCGCAGCACCGCGTTCACCAGCCCCACCCGGGCGACCTGGACCAGGTCGTCGCGGGACTCGCCGCGGCCGTCGAAGCGGCGGGCGATGTGATCGGCCAGCGGAAGGCAGCGTTCGACGATCTTGTCGCGCTGCGCACTGAACTCCGCGGACTCCTCCGGAAGCGCCGCCAGCTGCAGGAACATGTCGGGCACATCGGCGTATTCCGAACTCGACCGCGATCCCGAGCCCGAGGCCATCAATCGCACTCCGCCCGACGCTTGGTCAACACGATGCCGAACACCTGGCCGCCGGCGTCGCCCGGTTCGCGGAAGGTGCCGACCTCGTCGACCAGCGCGCTCAGCACGTGCCAACCGAAGCTGCCCGGCACCACCACGTCGCCGTCGCCGGCGCAGTTCACCGCGACCTCGATCCTCAGCGCCTGGTCGTCGGGGTCGACGACGGTGACCAGGGTCGCGCCGGTGCTGGCGGCGCACACCAGCTGGGTGCAGGCCTCGTCGACAGCCAACCGCAGGTCCGCGACGCTATCTAGGTCGAAATCCTCGAGCGCCCCGATGGCGCCGGCCAGCGTGCGCACCACCGCGACGTTGTCGATCAGGGCGGCGACCCGCAACTCGATCGACCGGTCGGTGCGTTCGTTCTGGCGTGCCTGGATGCTGGTTTTTGTCACGTGGGTCCCTCCCGGCCGTCGTCTCCTCGAGGTTATCGCCGCGACATTATCGCGTGGCGCGCGCGCCTCCGCGCGCTTCCGCGCCGCCGCCTTGATACCCGTTTCGAGCTGCGGCTAATCCACACCAGGGATGCGGATGTTTAGCTCCCCGCCGAGGTGGGCACACCGATGGGTGGGTCGGGAAGATCAGCGCGGAAAGGAGAAGGCGATGCCGAACTCGTCGATCAAGGACGAGCGTCTTTACCGGGATCTGCGCGACAAGGGCGACTCGAAAGAGAAGGCCGCCCGGATCGCCAACGCCGCCGCGTCGAGTGGCCGCTCGAAGGTCGGCAAACGCGGTGGCCGTTCTGGCTCCTACCAGGATTGGACCGTCCCTGAGCTCAAAAAGCGGGCAAAAGAGCTTGGCATGTCAGGGTATTCGAAGCTGACCAAAGGCAAGCTCATCGCGAAACTGCGAAACCACTAGCAGCACTGGGAAGGTGGATTATGAGCGACAAGAACACGGCCGAGGAAGCCATCAAGGGTGTCGTCGAGGACGCCAAGGGCAAGGCCAAGGAGGCCGTCGGCACGGTGACCGGCCGCGACGACCTTATCCGCGAGGGTAAGGCGCAGCAGGACAAGGCCGAATCCGAGCGCGACGCCGCCAAGAAGGAGGCCGAGGCCGAGAAGTCCCGCGCCGAGGCCAAGGTCGATGAGCAGCGTCAGAAGGCCAGCCAGGACCCGGACAGCTGATCGGTCCCGCCAGCCATCACCGCGAGAAGGGCCCAGCCGCAGAGGCTGGGCCCTTTTCCTGTCTGTTCCCCTCCGGTTCGGCGGGACCGGCTCAGTCGAACAGCCCGGGACCGGCGATGGGCACCCCGGACATCAGCAGGATCGCGAAGCAGAGCATCAGCAGGAACCAGCCCGCGCCCTGCCAGCCCCACCACTGCTCACCGGCTCGGTATCGCCGGTAGGTCCGCACGAACGCCCGCGTCGCGCCGGCGAACAGGACCACCGGGGCCGCCAGCGCCAACGCCGCACGCTGCGGTACGCCGCAAGCCGCGTCGGGCATCGCGCCGGCGTCGCAGCCGCTGGCCCACCAGGCCGCGGCGATCAACACCGCCACGCCGACCACGGTGATCAGCAACGCGAACCGCGCGGCCACCCGCACCGTCGGGTCGTTGCGCAGGACCGGGCCGCGTCGTCTCGGCTGCCCGTTCGGCGACGGAGTCTGGTCGGACACGAACATCCCCTTCACTCGGCTTCACTCGACGAGGGCGCACTCGCCCTCGAGCCTATGCCGCCGGATGGCGCCGGCGCTCAGGCCGGCACAGCATCGGTGCGCCGCTCCCAGGCCCGGTGCCGGGCCAGCGCGGCGGTGAACGCGCCGAAGAACGGCTCGGCGAGGTCTTCGGCCGCCGCGGCGGTGGTCACCACGCCGTGCGCGTCGACCACGTCGGTGTCCTCGGCGAGGCGCGCACCGAGGTCCATCTCCCGCAGCAGATCGACCCCCGCGCCGAAGGCGCCCACCGCCTTGAGGTGCTTGTAGGCCTCGGTGATGAAATGCCGTGCGTACCCGTCGCCGCTCAGCGTGGCGATCGAATCGGCGCCGCAGGGCACCACCACCGCGTCGTAGAGCACCGAGGCCATCGTGGTGATCGCCCGGTCCACCGGCAACTCGCCACCGGATCCGCCGGCCAGCGCGCCGCCCGCGACGGGCGCCAGCACCTCGGCGACGGCGCCGCGCTCGGCCATCGCCTCGATGAACCGGCGGGTGCCCTCGACGTCGACACCGTCGGCGGCCAGCACCGCGATCTTGCGGCTTTCGACACCGCCGCTGCCGGTGCCCAACTGTGACAGCGCCGGGGAGGCCGCCATCTTGTCGTCGACGGGTTGCTCGTCGGGTTCGGGCAAGCCGAGCAGCGCCGCCACCCGGGTCGCCAGCGAATGGTCGATGAGGTTGATCTGCTCGACCACCGCCGCCCGGATCTCGCCGGAGCGGACCTTGCCCAACTCGAAGCCGTACGCGGCGACGATGTGCTCCTGTTCCACCGGCGTCATGCTCTTCCAGAACATCCGGGACTGGCTGTAGTGGTCCTGAAAGCTCTCCGCGCGCTTGCGGATCGCGTGCCCCTCGACCTTCTGCGTGTAGTGCCGGAACACGTCCGGGTCGGTGCCGGCGCCCAGCGCCGGGCAGCCGCCGCCGATCGAGTTCTTGTGGTAGCTCGACCGGCCCTTCGGGATGGCGATCTGGCCGTAGCCGTCGTGCTGGTTGTTGCGCACCTCGGCGACGGGGCGGTTGATCGGCAGCTGGGCGAAGTTGGGTCCGCCGAGCCGGATCAGCTGGGTGTCGAGGTAGGAGAAGTTGCGGAACTGCAGCAGCGGATCGTTGGTGAAGTCGATGCCCGGCACCACGTTGGCCGGACAGAACGCCACCTGTTCGGTTTCGGCGAAGAAGTTGTCCGGGTTGCGGTTGAGGACCATCTTGCCGACCGGACGCACCGGCACGAGTTCCTCGGGAATGATCTTCGTCGCATCGAGCAGATCGAAGTCGAAGTCGAACTCCTGGCTTTCCGGGACCAGCTGCACCCCCAGCTCCCACTCCGGGTACTGGCCGGCCTCGATGGCGTCCCACAGGTCGCGCCGGTTGAAGTCGGGGTCCTTGCCGGCCACCTTCTGACATTCGTCCCAGATCAGCGAGTGCACACCCAGTTTGGGTGTCCAGTGGAACTTGACGAAGGTGCCCTGGCCGTCGGCGTTGACGAACCGGAAGGTGTTCACCCCGAAGCCCTGCATCATCCGGTAGCTGCGCGGCAGCGACCGGTCCGACATCAGCCACATGATCGCGTGCAGTGTCTCCGGCTGCAGCGCCACGAAGTCCCACAGCGTGTCGTGGGCCGACTGCGCCTGCGGGATCTCGTTGTCCGGTTCGGGTTTTACCGCGTGCACGAAGTCGGGGAACTTGATGCCGTCCTGGATGAAGAACACCGGAAAGTTGTTGCCCACCAGGTCGTAGTTGCCCTGCTCGGTGTAGAACTTGGTGGCGAACCCGCGCACGTCGCGCACGGTGTCCGCCGAGCCCCGGAAACCGGCCACCGTGGAGAACCGGACGAACACCGGGGTCTGTTTGCCCGGCGTGGTCAGGAACCGCGCGGCGGTGTAGGGCGCCAGCCAGTCGTCGTAGGTCTCGAAGTGGCCGTAGGCGCCGGCTCCGCGGGCGTGCACGACGCGTTCGGGGATGCGTTCGTGGTCGAAGTGGGTGATCTTCTCGCGCGCGTGGAAATCGTCGAGCAGCGTGGGCCCGCGTTCCCCGGCGCTGAGCGCGTCGTCGGTGTGGTCGACCCGCACCCCCTGCTGGGTGGTCAGGTAGCCCGACTCCCGGTCCACCCGGTAGCCGTCCAACTGCTGCTGCTTGGGATCCACGGCGTCTCCTTCCGGATAGGGATTCGCCGGTTGGGTACCCGGGGCGCCCATCGGCAAACGACGCCCCCCTCCCCCAGCGGCCACCCGCGGGTTTGACCGGCCGGCCGCCCGGCAATAGCCATGGCGTGACGGGACCGGTATCTCTCGTCGCGCCGGATGCGGCGGGGCGCACGCCGGCCCGACCGACGACGGCAGGAGAACGCCGATGCGTGCTGTGACCTGGCAGGGGACCCGCAGCGTCGAGGTGAACACCGTCGCCGACCCGGTGATCGAGGAACCCACCGACGCGATCATCGAGGTCACCACCACCAACATCTGCGGATCCGATCTGCACCTCTACGAAGTGCTGGGCCCGTTCATGGGTGTCGGGGACATCATGGGTCACGAACCGATCGGCGTGGTCTGCGACGTCGGCCGCGAGGTCACCAACCTCGCCGTCGGTGACCGGGTCGTGATCCCGTTCCAGATCTCCTGCGGGCACTGCGCGATGTGCCGGGACCGGCTGACCACCCAGTGCGAGACCACCCAGGTCCACCGGTACGGCACCGGCGCGGCGTTGTTCGGCTATTCCAAGCTCTACGGCCAGATTCCGGGTGCGCAGGCCCAGTACCTGCGGGTGCCGCAAGCCCAGCACACCCACATCAAGGTGCCCGAGGACCCGCCGGACAGCCGGTATGTCTACCTCTCCGACGTGCTGCCCACCGCCTGGCAGGCGGTGCAGTACGCGGCGATCCCGCCCGGCGGGTCGGTGACGGTGCTCGGCCTCGGGCCGATCGGGGACATGTGCGCCCGGATCGCAAGCCATCTCGGCCACCGGGTGATCGGTGTCGACCTGGTGGCCGACCGGCTGGCGCGCGCCGCCGCCCGCGGGGTGGAAACCATCGGCGCCGGCGCCCAGACCGACGTCGCCGCCGCCGTGCGGGAACTGACCGGCGGGCGGGGCAGCGACGCGGTCATCGACGCGGTCGGGATGGAGGCGCACGGCTCCGGAGCTGCCCGTGCCGTGCAGCGGCTGACCGCGCTGATGCCGCGGCGCCTGGCCCAGCCGATGATCCAGAACGCCGGCATCGACCGGTTGGCCGCGCTGTACACCGCGATCGACACCGTGCGCCGCGGCGGCACCATTTCGCTGATCGGGGTCTACGGCGGCAAACTCGACCCGGTGCCGCTGTTCACCCTGTTCGACAAGCAGATTCAGCTGCGGATGGGCCAGGCCAACGTCAAACCGTGGGTCGACGACATCCTGCCGCTGCTCACCGACGACGACCCGCTGGGCGTCGACAGCTTCGCCACCCACGAGTTGCCGCTGGAGGACGCCGCCCACGGCTACCGCATCTTCCAGGAGAAGCGGGACGGCGCCGTCAAAGTGCTGTTGAAGCCCTGAGGCCCCCCCGGCCGGGCCCGGGATTAACCCTGCGCCGAGCGGGGTAATCAGCGACCACCCCGGCGAAGGGAGCATGGTCGATGTCGGTGGATGTGCTGGTGGTGACCGACGACGCCGACCCGGCGTCGGTGTTGCCGGCGCTGCCGGTGATCGCCCGCCGAATCCGGCGCACCTCGTTGACCGAGCCGGGCGGGGCCGGTCATCGCGATGTCGATGTCGTCATCGTTGACGGGCGCGCGGATCTGACCGCCGCCCGGCGCGCCTGCCGGAGGATGGCCGCCGATGCCCCGCAGATCGCGGTGGTCGCCGTGGTGCTGCCCGAGGACCTGGTGGCCGTCGACCTGGACTGGCAACTCGATGAGGTGTTGCTGACCACCTGCAGCACCGCGGAGTTGCACTCCCGGCTGCGGCTGGCGATCTCGCGGCGTCTCGACCTGGTCGACAGCACCCTGCAACTGGGCGACCTGGCGCTGCACCCGGCGAGTTACTCGGCGAGCCTGCACGGCCGGGAGCTGCATCTGACGGTCACCGAATTCAAACTGCTCAGCTTCCTGGTCGAACACGCCGGTCACGCCGTCACCCGCAGCCGGTTGCTCAACGCGGTTTGGGGCCGGGCCGGCAGCCGCCGCATCGTCGACGTGCACGTGCAGCGGTTGCGCGCCAAACTCGGCCACGACCACGAACACCTAGTCGAGACCGTCCGCGGGGTCGGGTATCGGGCCGTGCCCGGCAACGAGCCGCTGGACGACGCGCCGCGGGTTGCGATGTCGCACTGACTAGACGCGGGGGTCTCAGCGCTTGCCGGGCGGGCGCGGCGGCTCAGTCCACCCGGCGCAGCGCCCCGGGCGTGAGGTCCGCGCGGCTCGGGTACCCGTCGACCGCCATCAGCAGGTCGGCCTCCGCCAACAGCGAGCGCAGTACGTGCACCACCCCGTCGGCGCCGCCGAGGGCCAGGCCGTAGGCGTACGGGCGGCCGATGCCGACCGCGGTCGCGCCCAGCGCCAGCGCCTTGACGATGTCGGCGCCGCTGCGGACCCCGGAGTCGAACAGCACCGGAAGACCGTCGGCTGCCTCGAGCACGTCAGGCAGGCAGTCCAGGGCGGGCAGGCCGCTGTTGGCCTGCCGGCCGCCGTGGTTGGAGCAGTAGATGCCGTCCACCCCGAGGTCTTTGGCGCGGCGGGCGTCGTCGGGGTGGCAGATGCCCTTGAGGATCAGCGGCAGGTCGCTCAGCGACCGCAGCCACGGCAGGTCGGCCCAGGTGACCGGGCCGCCGAAGATCGGCAGGGTCTGCACCACGGTCTCGACCGGGTCGGCGCCGGGGCTCAGCCCGGATCGGAACACCGGATCGCTGGTGTAGTTGGCCAGACACCGGCTCGGCACCTGCGGATAGTTGCCGGCGCTGAGGTCGCGGGGCCGCCAACCGGTCACCCAGGTGTCAAGGGTGACCACGATCCCGCGGAAGCCGGCCCGTTCGGCGCGGGCGACCAGGCTGGCCGCCAGCTCCCGATCCGGCGGCGTGTAGAGCTGGAAGAAGCCGGGCGTGTCACCGCATTCGGCGGCCACCTGCTCCATCGGGTCCGCCGACAAGGTGCCGGCCATGAACGGGATCCCGGTGCGGGCCGCGGCGCGGGCGCTGGCCAGATCACCGTGCCCGTCCTGGGCGCACACCCCGATGACGCCGATCGGGGCCAGGAACACCGGTGCCGGGAACCGCACACCGAAGATCTCCACCGCCAGGTTCCGTTCGGTGGGGGCGACCAGCATCCGCGGGATCAGTCCCCAGCGCTGAAACGCCGCGCAGTTCGCGCGTTGGGTGTGCTCGTCGCCCGCCCCGCCGGCGACGTAGTCCCAGACCGCCGGGGACATCGCCGCCGCCGCGGCCGCCTCCAGTCCGGCGAACGTGATCGGCAGCGCCGGGTTCTCCCCGTGCCGGCCATCGCGGTAGATCTCGTCCTGGTATTGCGCGAACGCCATGACTCAGGGTTGCCCGGCCCGCGGGCCGGGCAAACGACCTGAGCTCAGTTACCGAAGTTCACCGGCGCGGGCGGCGGGGCCGGCGCAGGCGGCGCGGGCGGCGCACCCGGCGCAGGCGGCGGGGCGGGCGACGAGCACACCCAACGCGCGAACTGCGCGGCGTTTCAGCGCTGGGGACTGATCCCGCGGATGC
>NZ_LZLJ01000045.1 GCF_001668625.1 Mycobacterium sp. 1274756.6 | reverse complement strand
GGTTTCACGGTGGGGCCCAAGGAGAAGAAGCTGGGCATCAAGGGCTCGCCGACCACCGAGTTGTACTTCGAGGACTGTCGCGTCCCCGGCGACCGGATGATCGGGGAGCCGGGCACCGGGTTCAAGACCGCGCTGCGCACGCTGGATCACACCCGCCCGACGATCGGCGCCCAGGCGGTCGGCATCGCGCAGGGCGCGCTGGACGCGGCGATCGAATACACCAAGGACCGCAAGCAGTTCGGCCGCCCGGTCGCCGACAACCAGGGTGTGCAGTTCATGATCGCCGACATGGCGATGAAGCTGGAGGCCGCCCGGCTGATGGTCTACTCCGCCGCGGCGCGCGCCGAGCGCGGCGAGCCGGATCTGGGCTTCATCTCCGCGGCCAGCAAGTGCTTCGCCTCGGATGTGGCCATGGAGATCACCACCGACGCGGTGCAGCTGTTCGGTGGGGCCGGCTACACCATCGACTTCCCGGTCGAGCGGATGATGCGCGACGCCAAGATCACCCAGATCTATGAGGGCACCAACCAGATCCAGCGGGTGGTGATGAGCCGCGCACTGCTGCAGTAGAACTCCGCACAGGCCTACGTGGCAAGTCACTCATCGAGTAAAGCGATGGCCAGCCAGGCGGAATACAACTCCGCCGCGTGCGCCGGCTGAGTAAAATCGCGGCCGGTCAAGTCCCGGATCTTCCGCATCTTGTAGTGCACCGTGTTTCTATGACAGTGCAGTTTCTTGGCGACAGCCGCCGCCGAACCACCACACTCGAACCACGTCCCCAGTGCTTCCAACAAGTCCTTCCGGTCGGCTGTCGGCAAGGTCAACAGGGGACCCAGAATTTGGACCGCCGCCTGCATACTGACATCAGGTTGCGCAACCAAAAGGTGTGCTAGAGGTTCCTCGCCGAATCGAATCGCACGCCGGCTCTGTCGGTGGGCACTCCGGCAAGCGAGATGCGCTTCTGCAGCCGCCTTGGAAATCTCGTACGGCGTTCGAAATGTCGTACTGAACCCGACCCGTGAGTCCGCGACCGTCGTCAACTTCTCAGCCGCGCGATCAATGCACTCCGGAGTGCTCGCCGCGAGCAGACCGACATGAGCGTCTATCTGGGAGTCCCAGACCGAGTGCGCACCCAAAACCTGCAGCATCCCGGTCAGACTGCTGTGCAGTAACGGTTCGCCCTGCTCGCTCGCCTCGATTCTGGCAACGACGAATAAGCCAACCTCCGGCAGGCCCAAGGAGCGGAGCGCATCCAGTATTCGTCCAGAACTGGTCGACTCTTCGAACAGCGTGCGCACCAACTCGGTACGCAGTTGCGCGTCCGCGCGGGACAACAAATTTTCCGTTTCACGGTAGGTCTCCGCAGCCGCGACCGAGTAAGCGTCGACGACATCCCAAATGCGCGTCAACGAGTGGTGCATACTCGGCGAGTCGGGCGCGGCAACTCGAGCAGCAAGTTCCTCCCATATCAGTCGTCCGGCCAACCGGTAGGCGTGCAGCAACGAGGCGATCGGGATACCGAGCTCGGCTTTGAGTTTTCCCGCCGCGTACGCCGGTTCCAGGCAGACCGGCCGATCGCCGGCCAACGCTTCGACCATCGCGGTCAGATTGGCGAGGCAGGTCCGCTGAAGCTCCTCACCGCTGAGCAACGGGGAATCGGAATAGAAGCGATCGGTCATCGCGATCTGTGGGGCCAAGGCCAGGGACATACCCTGCACTGCGGTGAGGAGTTCCTGCACCATTTGAGGTGGAATCCCGGACGCGACCGACGTGCTGGCACTCATGGGGGCAGCGTAACCGCGCCCACCGTGAGGTACAACACGCCTCTCTTGTGCGCCCGCACAGTAGCCGGAGGGTGGATTCGCAACGTGTGCACGTAGCGCTGGTGCGCGCGCACAGCGAGAATGGGACGGCCCGCTTGCTAACGATCTTGCGAAAACGGAGTTTGCATGGCTCAAGAACCGAGGATGTCGGCCGAAACGGGCGCCGTCGACCTGGCGTTATCCGAACTCGCCGACGGTGAGCGCCGGTGGGCGTCGCTCGCGCTCGGCCAGCGCCGCCGCTTGCTCGATGAGATGCGGGCGTTGACTCTGCGACATGCCGACGACTGGGTGGCGACCGCCAGTCGGATCAAGCGCCTCGACCCGCGCGCCCCGCTCGTCGGCGAAGAATGGTTGACCGGCCCCTACGTGTTGGCAGCTGCGCTTCGCGATCTGGCTGGGTCCTTGGAGAATTTGGCGAAGGGAATAAGCCCGCTGGACAAAGCTGGCTTCGGAACGCGTGCCGGGCGCACCACGATCAAGGTATTGCCCACCGGCACGTTCGACACGCTGCTTTTGAACGGATTCAGCGCCGATGTCTGGCTGCGGCCCGGTGTCGACGAGGCCGATGCTCGGGACCGCGCTGGTTTGGCTCAACGCACCCCCGCGGTCACCGGCGGAATCGGCGCCGTACTGGGAGCGGGCAACATCACCTCCATCGCGCCGCTCGACGCACTGTACGAGTTGATTGCCCACAATCGCGTGGTCGCAGTGAAACTCAACCCCCTGACCGATCCACTATTACCGGTGTTCAACAACATCTTCGCGCCTTTGATCGACCTCGGTGCGATCCGGTTTCTCACTGGAGATGCAGACGTCGGCGGTTACCTCGTTCGGCACCAACTGGTATCCCACGTCCATATGACCGGAAGCGCAGCGACTCACGACGCCATCGTCTGGGGCCAGGACGCCGACGCTGCAGTGCGAAAACGCCAGAACAACCCACTCCTGAGCAAAGACGTCACCAGCGAACTGGGCGGGGTTTCGCCGACGATCGTCCTGCCTGGTCGGTGGAGCCAACGTGATCTGACGTTCCAAGCAGAACACATCGCCACCCAACGGTTACACAACGGCGGCTACAATTGCGTAGCGGCTCAGGCGGTCATTCTCTCCGCGGACTGGGGCCAAAAAGATCAGTTTCTCACCGCCTTGCGGAAAGCTGTCCACAACGCTCCTCAGCGCGCTGCCTACTATCCGGGAAGTGACCAGCGCGTCGCACGCGCGCGCACTGCGTATCCGGATGCCGAGCAACTCGGCGCCCGCGGCGAGCGATTGCTGATCACGGGCATCAAACCGGATAGCAACGAGCCGCTGCTTGATAACGAAACCTTTTCTCCGGTCCTAGGTGTCGTCGAGATATCCGGATCCGAGCGGAAATTCGCGCATGCTGCCGTGAACGCCGCAAATACTGCTTACAGCGGTACTCTCGGTGTCAACGTCATCGCCCATCCGAGAACAATCCGCAACCTGGGTGACACCTTCGACTCCATCGTCGCCGAACTGCGCTATGGCACCGTCGCGATCAACGCGTGGACCGGACTCGGCTATCTGACTCCAACGGCGAGTTGGGGGGCGTTTCCCGGGCATACGTTGGCCGATGTGCAAAGTGGGATCGGCATTGTGCACAACGCCTGGTTGATCGACGATGTGGAACGCACCGTGGTGCGCGGGCCGTTCCGGCCGGCTCCACGTTCACTTCTTCGCGGAGAGCTTGCGCTCTCGCCGAAACCGCCGTGGTTCGTGAACAACAGAACGGCGGCGTCCACCGGACGGCTACTCACCTCGTTTGCAGCTGACCCGCGGTGGGGCCGGTTACCGAAAATCTTCTTGTCAGCGCTACGCGGATAGCACGAAGGATGGTTAACGACAACCGCCACAACGCGTCAGTGCCGGCGCGGGATGGCCGGCTGCAGGCGCGCCGAAAGTCCAGTGTGAGCCGAATCAGCTCACGAGCGGCGCTCCTCTTGCTCCACGTAGGCGCAAGCCTGAGCATCGGAGTCACCGGGATCGCCTCAGCACCTGCGTCAGGTGCCGAGCCCACGAGCGACCTCCGATCGGCGGTGGTCGCGGAACGCGCTCAGACCAGCTGCCCCCCTCTGACGTATAACCCGGTGGTTGAAGAGGCCGCGGAAGCGGTGAACAGATCCACCGACGAGTATCTGAGTCACGCGGCGTCGCAGGTCCCCATTACCGACCCGCGGGACGGGCTTCGAGAACTAGGCTACGAGGGCCAATCGGTGCATCTCCTCCAAGGCGCACATCGGAGCGCGGAACTCTCAATCAAGGGCGCAATACTCGAGGGTTACGATGCGATCCCGGATTGCTCTTTCACCGATTTCGGCGTCAGCAGCCGAATGAACACCGACAAGGGTTATTACCTCACCGCTGTTCTGTTGGCCGGGCCATAGCAGGAGGAACGTTTGCGTCTCACACTCAAGGTCCGACTAGCTGCCGTGCCCTTATGCGCCGCCGCGGCGACGATTGCGGTCGCTCCGCCGGCGCGCGCCGCCGACGACGTCACCTATGAGGTCGTCTCCAGTTCTCTCGACTCCGTCGATGCGATCGAATACTACGACGGCGCCGAGAACCGGCGACTCGACCATGTCACGCTGCCATGGCGCACCAACGTGGCGATCGCGGACGCCCGCAGCTTGTCGAACGATGGCGCCGAAATCCGAGCCGATTGGCGTGACACCATCGCCGCTCCGGTGTGGCAACCCGGAAAATGGGTCACGGTACGTATCTATATCGATGGTGTCCTCCGCTGTCAAAACACGCTAGATGTCGGAAACGCGACCTGTTACGGCAGTACGTCATTCAAGTCATAGCGCAGCTTGGCACGCATTAGAGCGACGCACAGTTTCGGGATCGGTAGCTACTCGCAGACCCGCGACCGATGGATCTTGCTACCCCACCGCTTGAACTGCTGGACCGACGGCCCGGTGAACCAACCCGGCTGGTGCGCTTCGATACCAGCCTGAACGTTTGACAATTGCTGCCACAGCCGGTGGAAGCTGTCGCCCTGGTAGATAGGGAAGTACACATCACCAACGTAGTTCTGCGATCTGGTGAGGGCTTCCACCCGGGGGGTCAAAAACGCAAGCGACTGGCCGATGTTGGCCGCGACGATGTCGACCTTCCGCTGCAGATCGCCGACGCTGTAATCCCAGTCGCTGCCCGCACCGCTGATCACCCCCGGCCCGTCGGGCGTAATGCGGATGAACTGTAGGCGGTCGATCTGCCGCTTGAGCGGATCGTACTGCGCGGTGAACCATTGGCACATCTCACGTTCCGCATCAATGTCGGCGACGGAGACCTGATCACGCGTCTGGTCATAGGGATACGGAAACTTCGGTTCCCAATCCGACTCGGTGGGGGTGATGACCGGGAACGGTCGAATGATGTCGTCGTCGGGCGCCGGTTGGTAGGGTTCAGCAACGGCCGCAGGCATAAGACTGCAGGCCAGGGCACCCAACCCTAGAGCCGCCGCGGTCACAATCGACCGGGGATCACGGGACTTTCGCGACAACGGTGCTCCTTCGAATCGTCCGGGCGCGCCCTTACCGCTCACCGACCACGGCGCCGATGCCGCCGACGTCGGTGATCTGCCAGTTGTCCGCGCTATCGAGTGTCACGCTGTACGTCGCGGTCGACTGCAACGGTCCATCGGCTTGCACCGTCGTGGTCAGGACGCTGACAAAGCAGTCGACAACGTAGACCCCGTCGGTCTCGGAACGTACCTTGGCCACCAGTGGCTGTGCCGTGGATGTCCACTCCAGCGGCACGAGAATCTGTTCCATGTCGACAGCGGCTTTGCTCAACCGCTTGTTGAGCTCCGGGCTGGTACCGGCGACGAGCTTCGACTTCCATGAGTCGAGGTCGGCGAAATCCATCGCGGCGGCTTCCACGGCGTAGTCAAGAGAAACTTGTTCGGCGCGTGCATAATTCTGTGTGCGTTCAGTTTGCTCATCGACCTTCTCCTGGGCGCTCCGGTAGAGCCACGCCAGAACAGCCACGGCAACAACGAGCACGGCGATGATGCTCCCAATAGCGAGACCACGCAGTGAGACCGTCAACCGCACCTGGCGCCCACTGTGGGGGGCGGGCTGGCCCGTTGCCGCTCGGGCTGGGGACTCCTCCGGCGTCGCGGCCTCTTCCGCGCTTGCCGAGGCGGGGGCTTCGTCGGAGTCCCGGCGTTCTGAGTCTTCTGAAGTCATAAGCGTGGCTCCTGTTAGCTATTTGTCGGGCACGGTGACGTGCAAGGTGATCGCTCCGTCGGCCGGCACTCCGGCCAACATGTTTTCCAGCAGTTGACCGGTATCGAAGTTCAGCAGGGCGCCAGCGATGCCCGTGACCTGCGGCTGGAAATTCTCACCGATGACTTTGAGATCCCCGCCATTATTGTCGAGCAAACCCTGCACCCGGGCCAGGAAGGCGTTGAACTTCATCAGGTTCTCCGGGGCACCCCGATCGACGAGTGCCGGGAATGCACTCAACATAGAGCGGATGCCGAGGCCAAGCGAATCCACCTTGGGCGAAAGATCGCCGAGGACTGGGCCGAGCCAATCCGCGTTGCGGAGCAGGGTTTGGAAATTTCCAAGTAGGACCTGTCCGCGGCCGTCCATCCCTGCCGTCACATTACGCAGCACCCTGCTGGCGTGCCCCAGAGAAGGCAAGACCATGTTCGGATCCGGCAAGCCGGTATCCAGTTCCTGGGTGATTCTTCCCAACGCGACAGGATCGAGTTGATCAAGAACCCGTACGACGCTGGTCGCCAGTTCAGAAACCGACGGCGGCTGGGTCACCCGGTCAGCACTGAACCGCTGGCCCTTGCGCAATGTTGGCCCGCCTTCACTGCGGGGCCGGAAGCCGATGTAGGACTCCCCCAGAGCCGAGAGATTTTCCAACCGAATGTCCGAGTCTACGGGGATTTGGAAAGGCTCTCTGATGTAGAAGTCAACGGTCGCGACGTCGACAGCGGCCTCGACATGCGTCACCTCACCAACCGGCACGCCGCGGAACAACACCTTGGATCCGGCCACAAGACCATTGACGTCAGCGACTTGTATCGACACGTCCGTACGGTCCGGCGGCAATCCGGATTGCACGCCCAGTGAACCGATGTAACCAAGCGCGAACAACGTCATCGCGGCGAACGCCGCGAACGACATCACGTCACGCAGTCTCATGGCGCCGCCCCGATTATGCGCAAGACATCTTGGACATCTCCTGAAAGTTCACGACCGTCGGGACCGATAATGGAGGTTATGTTCATCGCCGGAAACTTATCGAGCGGCAGAAAATAATCGTAATAGAACTCTCGCCATGCCGGCACCTCCTCCTCGAAAGCCTGCTTGTCTCGTTGCATCGCCCCGAACATGTCCGCCACCGAACTCAGGAGTGGGACCAGCCAGTAGCCACCGCTGTAGACGCTGCCGGCCGACGGTAGGAGCGTGCCCACGTACGACATCCCGGTGCTGATTCGATCGAAGGCGAGCATCCCTTTTGGCGAAAACCACTCGTCAAAGACGGTAAGGCGGTCTTTGAGGACAGTTCCGGTCCCCGATACTCCACGAAGCCAGTGGTCGACCGTCTCGATGCCTTCGGACAGATCCGCCAAGTCTGCCGCCACCCGGTGCGCAATCTGGCGTGCAGTGTCTCCGGACGGTGTCACTCGATTGAGGCCGATAATGGAATTCTGGAGTCGCTGGATCGAACCGCTCGTGACGAAATTGGCCAGGTGAGCGATCGTGTCCTCCAACTGAGGCGGTGAAGTGGTTTGTTCCAACGGAATCCGCGAGCCATCGTGAAGTTGCGACGTCGAGGCGTTCGCCGCCGACCGGTCCAGAGCGACGTAGGTATTGCCGAGCACGGTTGCCTGCTGCACCGAGGCGTAGATGTCCGACGGAATGCGGACACCACGATCTATACGCAACGTCACCCGGACGTGCGTGGGGGTGAGTTCCATCCCGGTGACCAGACCGACAGCACTTCCGTCCATCGTCACCTTCGCGCGTTCCGGAAGATTCAAGACGTTGTCGAATTCAGCGATGACGTCATACCCATCGCGATAAGAGCTTCCGGGTTGCGGCAACGCATCAACGGTGAGCGAGGCACAGCCTGGAAACACCGCAGTGAACGCCAGCATCAGAGCGCCGAGGAATCGCCGGACGTTCATCGCCGCGCCGCCTCGGTCAAGACATACTGCAGTAACGCGATGTCAGCGGCATAAGGTTGCCCCTGCACGTTGGCGCAACTACCCGGTGTTTGGGCGTTCATCATGTTGCAGAGAGCCACTCCGTCCGGGGTGCGGATCCGGTACATCGGGGGCCGGTACCGGATGGGGTCGAACGGCCGGGCATTAAAGTGATTGGCCGCGGTGTTGATCCACCACGGCAGCGGATTGAGAAGGTTGGCTGTACGCGGAGCGTGGGCACTCAGCTTTCGGAGTGCGACCGCCACCGCGTCCAACGTGAACTGGGTCTCCTCGCCCAAGTTGTTCTCGACATCGGTAATCATCGGTGCAATCCACGTCACCCCTTCCACTACGCGGGTAGCGCCCAGAACGGCTGTGTCGAGTTGCGACGTCGTTTCCGTCGCGTCGTTCAGAATTCCCTTCAACGGCTCACGTAGTTCGGTCAACAACGAAGTCAGTTCAGCTAGGTTGATCACCAACGAGCCGAGGTCGTTGAAGACTTGATCCGGACTGTCCAGTAGCGACGACGTGCTCGTGATCAGCGCGTTGAGTTCGGGACCGCTTCCGTGCGTCGCCGCGTCGAGTCCACGAACGGTGTTCGCGAGATTCGCCGAGGTGTCCGGGGTAATCGCATTGAGCATCTCCGTTGCCGACCCGATCGCTTCCGACAACCCTTTCGGGGTCGCCGACCTGCTCAACGGAATACACTCGACGGAGCCCAATTCGGGACCGCCCTCGTAGTTGCCGACCAATTCCAGGGATCGATCCGCAAGAATCGATGTGGAGCGGATGACCGCCATCACATCAGCCGGGAGTCGCCGAGTCTCACGCAGTCGGAAATCGACCCGAACGTGCATGGCGCTCGGCGTCACGGCCTCGACAGAGCCGATCTCGTAGCCCATCTGGGTGACCGGGGGATGTTCACTTCCGAGTAGAGACCAGGGGCGCGTCCACTGTGCCACTATGTCCGATGCCACCGGGCTCTACGTCGGAAACCCGGTCACCCAGATGGGCTACGAGATCGGCTCTGTCGAGGCCGTGACGCCGAGCGCCATGCACGTTCGGGTCGATT